>CALISD010000023.1 GCA_938041955.1 uncultured Granulosicoccaceae bacterium
ACCACCAACCCATCTTCATCTGCAAGAGGCGCATAAACACACTGCCCGACCGCACAAGCTGAAATATCCCGCGGCGTGATCAGCTCAACCAATTGCAGTGCATCAGGCCCTATCACCTCCACCTGTCGCTCGGCCGCGACGTCCCACACTTGCACGTGCTCGCAGAGATGCTCGTAGGCCTCAGGGTTGCTACTGAAGGACACCGGCAGCGTCATGTGGTTGTAAATAGTGAAACTCTGGATTCCCAGGTCAAACACGCGCTCCTCAAAGGCTGTTTTGCGAAGACGCGGAGACAATACCAATTCTGTTGAGTGCATAAGGCTGCTCTTACGTAACTGTCAATCAGCGGATTAAAGCACACGAAAATGCACAAAGCTTCTCCCAGCGCGAAGGCAAGAATGGTATTCTCACCATGGTTCAAACCCCTGCGAGTGACCATGCACTACGACACTTCAAATCCAGACCACGGCATGCAATTTGATCCGTTCAAAGCGTTAGTGGTGCCACGGCCGATAGGCTGGATCTCAACCCTCTCGGACGCTGGCAAACCGAATCTGGCACCGTTTAGTTTTTTCAATGCGCTTTCAGACAGACCGCCTATATTGGCGGCATCCATCGCCAACGGCAAAGACACACTGAATAATATACTCGAGACAAAAGAGTGCACGGTCTGCGTATCAAACATGGCGCAGATGGACAGCATGAATATGAGTAGCGCCTCGGTAGATACTTCAGTCAATGAGTTCACGCTGGCCGAGCTGGACACCGAAGCCTCCACCTACGTTGCACCGCCACGGGTTGCACTTTGCCCTGCTGCCTTTGAATGCCAGCTATGGAAGTCAGTGCCACTACCCACCCCTGGCGATTCAAACCAGGGCTACACGACAGTTATTTTATCGGTCGTTGGTGTTTACATTGATGATCAATTTATCAAAGACGGCAGAGTAGACACCGCATCAATGCAACCACTGGCAAGATTGGGCTACATGGATTACGCGGTAATTAATGAAAAAAATATGCTCACGCTGAATCGACCTGCTGTTGCTGATGACGGTAAGACTGCCACTTTAGACACAACACCATGGGACGGAGTGTACCGCTAAACCTGATTAGCCCCTTGCATGCAGGTAGGTAGGTAGGCGCATAAATTTGCGCGAACATACAGGACAACCCATTAGCCAAGTAAGGCACGTCGAATCAGATTAACTCCCATCAAACAAAAAACAATTAATACGGCCCTTTGAAATTGCTGCCCGCCCAGGAATTCGCGTAAGTATTCGCCTATAGAAAAACCCAACAGCGTCGGTGCGATCATCAGTACAGACGCAATCGCCAGAGAACGGTCCAATAAACCACCAATGATATAGCCTACTGTCAGAGGTATAGTTCCACACAGAACAATGA
Source organism: uncultured Granulosicoccaceae bacterium (assembly GCA_938041955.1). GTDB lineage: Bacteria > Pseudomonadota > Gammaproteobacteria > Granulosicoccales > Granulosicoccaceae. The sequence continues at coordinate 1,405 of CALISD010000023.1, forward strand.
AGCCCGTATAACGGACAAAGTCATTCTTTTCACATCGGCTCGATACCAGATACATCACCATCGGCGGTGACCAGATAGCGGTTAAACCGCCCATCACTCCGGATACCACACCAAAAAATATCTGCACGGATCGATCAAATTGTGGCGGCACCTGCGGCGGAGCACTAATAAAACTGCTGATTGTCCACAGCACAACCATGATGCCGATTCCAGCTATTAATGTTTGAGTGCTGGCACGTGCAGCAAACAAAGACGCAATGAACATCACCACTGCCATGCTGACTACAAATGGCCACAGCTTGCGCGCAGATTGCATCACGCTGCCGCCACGGTAAACTTGCCATGCATTGGTGATAACGGCGGGAAACAATAAGAAAGCGATTGCTATACGAGGTTCAACAAACTGCGCAAGCATAGAAATACTCATGGTTGGCAGACCTATGCCAAGTACACCTTTTACCGTACCCGCCAGCAGGAATACAGCTGCCGCCAGGAGCAGTAACTCAACCGTGACGAACTCACCTAGCATCCACTACTCCTTATCAGGGATTGCAAGGAGTGAACAGAAGCAACAATCGCCTCAGGGTTACCACGATATTCACAAGGCCAATCCTGCGTAGCGGCAGATTCCACTACCCGCACCTCGGAGGCAAGTTCAATTTGAACAGACTGAATATTTAACTGCTGCGCTACAAAGCGGGTCACCGTGTGATTAACTACACCGCCAGTAAACCGCGGGTGATCAACGACGACATTGCGCCATGCTTCCACTGACTGCTGAAGACCATGCACCTCTGCAGAAACAAATCCGGCATCAATAAAATGCGGCTCAACCATAGACGGATCACAGGACCCGCCTTTTATTGTCCCTATGGCGACTCCCATATGGTATCGATTCATCATTCCATGCAAGTCGATTAAAAACCCTATGTTATGCCGCTCAACCAGAGATTGAATTGCATTTTTATATTCACTTTCTACATGCCAATTAGGGTCTTCGTCGGCCTGATGCCTGGCAACGATAGCATGACAATCACATACCTGAGCAAGATACAGAGCGATCGCACCTGTGTATTCCTCTTGCATTTTTAACTCACCATTACGCGAATGTGCACAAGCGTGGGGCGCCGATACCAAAACCGGATGACTACCAACAACAGTATCAAACCAGGTCTCGCCTGCCGGCGCACGCGCTTGGTATTTGAAATGCGCATCAAGCGCGACAAGCTGTTTTAAAAGATCGTACGGTTGCGTCATAAAGAATTGGTAGCGCAAAAAAACGCAACGTAAAAGATAAAGAGAGCCAGAATATCATCTACTTAGACAGCACGTCCGTCGATGACACCATCACGAGTAGCCTGCAATTGAATTGACAGAAAACAAATGAACCTCAAAGGAAGCAAACGTCAGCCTGAAATTGCCATCTGCAAATGCCATGAAAGCGCCTACACCTTATACCTGATGCTGCAGCAGGCTGTCACTTGACAATCGACAGGTGTCATGACAAAATTTTAAATGTCAGGACACAAACCATCCTGACCAGTAATCGTCTACCCCCTCGATTACTGGATTGTCAATTTGCCAACCTTTCCACCTGCCAGTTCCGGCAGGTGGTTTTTTTTCAAAACAATTATCAACCCCAGAAACATTTGCGACTTACAATAGCGCTTAAATCTTTCAGGGCGCAGCAATTGAAAATCGGAATACTTGTCACCGGCTATCCACCAGAAGAAACAGTTGAAGAACACGAGCCCTACGACATCGCCTTCCAATCGCTGCTGAGCGGCAACGACTTTACGTTCGAGTCATGGGCATGTCTTGACGGAGTCTTTCCGGACTCAATAAATGATGCTGACGGCTGGCTGATCACAGGGTCAAAATTCGGCGCCTATGAAAAGTTACCGTGGATTGCGCCGTTAGAACATTTCATACGCGACGCCTACAGCAACGATGTTCCTATTGTCGGAATATGCTTTGGACATCAGGTTATGGCTAAAGCACTTGGCGGTACCGTGGAGAAGTACGATAAAGGCTGGTCAGTCGGACGGGTGGAATACACACTGGAAGGTCACAGCGAACCAGTACCTCTTTACGCCTGGCATCAAGACCAGGTGGTCTCACTCCCTGAAGAGGCAAGAGTCGTTGGCTCAACACGGTTTTGCCCATACGCAGCACTTGCCTATGGTGACAAGGCCTACTCTATTCAACCACATCCTGAATTCACAGAAGGATATTTTGCAGCGTTGTTCAACGCACGTAAAAACGCGCTACCAGAGACCGCTATTGAGGCAGCTACTAATTCAGTAAAAGAAGGAAAACCGACAAACTCCGCTGCAATAGCAAATACTATTGCAGCGTTTTTTAAAAACTCACACAGTAAAAGACACAGCTAGGAATACTTAGCTGACTTTTGCACCATGTGATTTGCGACTGTATAACAAACCGCACAGCGCACCAAAGACCAGCAATGGAAGCGATGGATCAGCACGCTCAGCAGTTGAACTGCCAAGCACGCAGCCGAAACCATTGCCTTCAAGGCCTGTGCGAACATTGCTCGACGATTGACCTGTGGGAACAACTACAGTACCGCCGCCATCGACCGGATCTCTGGTACCACCATCTAGCGGAATGCCACTCAGTGCATCATCGAAGCCATCACCATTGGCATCAATAAAGTCATCAACCATCTGATCATTATCAGTATCAACACCACCAGACTCAATAAGATCAGATATCCCGTCACCGTCTGAATCAGGATCGATGCGATCAGGAATGGTGTCACCATCAGTGTCAATATCAGCAAGCGCGACTCCGCCAAGTGAATCTGACAAACCATCAAAGTTGCTATCTGAGAAATTATCTACCCGGCCATCACCATTGGTATCAGGACCACCGACTTCAACAAGATCGGGAACGCCATCGTTATCAGAATCTAGATCCAGATAATCAGCAGTACCGTCAGCATCCGAATCTGGCGGAGTGAGCGGCGACTGCGCCAGACTGTCCGCCAAACCATCGTTATTGGTATCAGCTGAATCATCTACGCGGCCGTCATTGTTCGCATCAACACCGCCCGCTTCTACAAGATCTGCAATTCCATCATTGTCACTATCAAGATCATAGGCATTGGCAAGGCCATCACCATCCGAGTCTACAAACCCTTCAAGACTATCCGGCAAGCCATCATTGTCACTGTCAATATCGGCAAAATTCGCGACGCCGTCACGGTCAACGTCCGTCATCGCACCACTGTCATTGACGTTCACAATCTCTCTACCATCAAGGATTCCATCACTATCCATATCGGGATCAAGAGGGTCACTTCCACCTGTCACTTCGCGACCGTCAGACAGGCCATCGCTATCTGTATCCGGGTTGTTCGGATCAGTACCAGCCAGGATTTCTGCAGCATCAGTGAGACCGTCGCCATCCATATCGCCATTGGTCGGGTCTCCACCGACGGAAACCTCCTGGCCGTCGTTGATGCCGTCACCATCTGTGTCTGCAAGCAGCGGGTCGGTATTGTGCTGATTAACCTCAGCACCATCTGTCAAACCGTCTTTATCGGTGTCTGTGCGATTAGGATCAGTCAGTGTGTCAGACACTTCGCGACTGTCAGACAGACCATCGTTATCTGAATCCGGCCAGGTGGGGTCAGTACGGTACAGATTTACCTCGTCACCATCCGTCAGACCGTCGGAATCGGTGTCTGGATTATTGGCGTCTGTTCCAATCACCGCCTCTTCAGCATCTGAGAGACCATCCTGATCCGTGTCAGTGTTGGCATAAACTGGACTAGACAATGCAATACCAGTGGCTAAAGCCACAGCAGCGGCGATTGCCGTCAGTGACTTGTCTGGACATTTATCCACAAAACTCATTTATAAAATCCTCGGGGTAAGCCAAATTGGCTAGTGGCACTAAAACAGTGCTTAAGACCGCCTAGATTAAGGCCAACACTCTCCGCTTACCAACAAAATCTCTATCAATTCCCAATCTTTTACGACTTATCACCCAGGTGTTTCTACGGTGAAACAGCCCGCAATAGTTCCATTACACACTGAGATGCCACGACGCACACATTTTGTGTGCATAGTTCTTGCAATTAATTATTTAACTTTGTAGATTTAACTTAATTGTTTAATGTTTTATCCGTTATAAGCCTTATGAAAACTGATCCTCCCCCTTCCACATCATTAAATGAACGGCGACGTTTTGCCGTCAAGCTTAGGCTTGAAGGGCGCAAGCTTAAAGAAATCAGCAAGCTGGTTGACTTATCTCCCCCAACAATTATTGCCGCCCACAAGCAGTTCATTGCCGGCGGCTGGGATGCGGTAGAAGTGAACCCGCGCGGAAGACCAACCGGCGACCGGGCCGCCACGGCAGAAATTGCAGAACAGCTGCGGAGGCACGCACTAGACACACCGGTTGGCACAACCTCCCCATGGACATTTGCACTGTTATCAGAGATCAGTACACACCTCGGCACACAGACAAGCGTCCGGAGTGTCGGCAAGTACATCGATCAATGGGACCTCACCAGCCCCAATCTGTACAAACAATGTAAAGAAGAAGGCCGCCAAAACGATTGGCTCAACACCCGCTATGCAGATATCTGCAGCAATGCAAGAACGAACCATGCAGTCACTTACTGGGCTGGTGCAAACACTTGCAGCGCAGGGCACAACACACAAGACAAAAGCAGCTCGGTACAGAAATATATCTATGCCCACACCACACGCGGCAAGTACTACTGGCTGGCGGGTGACTACGCCAATGACGTTGAAAGGTTTATCGAGTTTTTTACTCGACTCGCACGCCCGTCAGACAACGCGCCGGACAACACAAAACTTGCCATCATCTGGCAAGGCCAGGACCCACACCTTAATCCAGAATTAAATCAATGGTTAGAGCAATCAACACACATTCGCTTTTACCAACATCCCGACCTGCCTAAATCGTCGGGGATAGATACCGGCAAAATAATTGACCAATATTCAGCACCTGCCACACACCATAAAAACACAGCAACACCGGCAGCCCAACTGAACAACTCGACACCAGAAAAATCAGATAACGACTCCTTAGAATCACCAACAAAACAACGGAACTTAAACACCATGTCCCTCACCCATCTACAAAGGCTGGAAGCCGAAAGCATTCACATTATGCGAGAGGTGATTGCAGAGGCTGATAAACCAGTCATGCTTTATTCAATCGGTAAAGACAGCGCAGTCATGCTGCACCTGGCACAAAAAGCCTTCTACCCCGCCAAGCCACCATTTCCGCTATTGCACGTAGATACCGGCTGGAAGTTTCAGGCAATGTATGAGTTTAGAAACAAGGTAGTCAAAGACTCCGGGCTTCAACTCATCACACACACCAACGCCGAAGGCGTGGAAAGAGGCGTTAACCCATTTACTCATGGCTCGGCATTACACACTGACATCATGAAAACCCAGGGCTTACGTCAGGCACTCGACAAGCACGGTTTTGACGTAGCATTTGGCGGCGCACGACGCGACGAAGAAATGTCGCGGGCTAAAGAGCGCGTCCTGTCGTTTCGCAACGAACAACACAGATGGGACCCTAAAAACCAACGCCCTGAACTTTGGAACCTTTACAACACCAAAATAAAAAAAGGCGAATCTATTCGAGCCTTCCCGCTATCAAACTGGACTGAGCTTGATATCTGGCAGTACATACACCAGCAACAAATCCCGGTAGTCCCTCTGTACTTCGCCGCCGAACGCCCGGTGGTTCTTAGAGATGGCACCTGGATTATGGTTGACGATGAACGCATGCCGATGAACATGGGTGAAGTACCGATGATGAAACGAGTACGATTTAGAACACTCGGTTGCTACCCGCTGACTGGCGCTATTGAATCCAGCGCTACTACAGTACCGGAAGTTATTACAGAGATGCTTGCCTCCAATCAATCTGAAAGACAAGGTCGCATGATTGATCACGATGGTGCCGCATCCATGGAAAAGAAAAAACAGGAGGGCTATTTCTAATGGTCGCTGCAAACGAAACAGTAAAAAAAGACATCCAGAAGCATCTTGATCTTCACGAACACAAAGACATGCTCAGACTAATCACCTGCGGAAGCGTGGATGACGGCAAAAGCACGCTCCTCGGAAGATTGCTGTTTGAATCAAAAGCCCTCAATGAAGACCAGTTACTCGCGGTAAAGTCAGCCTCGAAAAAACATGGCACTCAAGGTGATGATATTGATTTCGCACTGTTAGTAGATGGCCTGGCCGCAGAACGCGAGCAAGGCATCACCATTGATGTGGCTTACCGCTACTTCAACACTGACAAACGTAAATTCATTGTCGCCGATACCCCGGGCCACGAACAATACACACGCAACATGATCACAGGAGCTTCCACCGCGGATGTTGCTATCGTTCTGGTCGATGCCAGAAAAGGCGTACTGGAACAAACCAAAAGACATGCGTACCTGGCATCACTAACCGGAATCCGGAATCTTGTTTTGGCAATTAACAAGATGGACCTTGTTAAGTACGCAGAAAACGCGTTTGACGAAATCGTTGAAGACTTCAACGAATTTGCAAAGCTCATCAATATTGACAATGTCACAGCGATCCCGGTGTCAGCCCTTCTGGCAGACAATGTCACCACTCGCAGCATCAATATGCCCTGGTACCACGGCACCACTCTGCTCTCGTATCTTGAAACGGTTAAAGTTGATGAAGAACTCGGGCTGAGCAAACCATTCAGATTACCAGTGCAGTGGGTTAATCGCCCCAACCTCGACTTCCGCGGCTTTGCCGGCACAATTGCCAGCGGCTCGATAAAACCGGGAGATGCGATACGCGTACAGCCTTCCGGAAAAACCAGCACTATAGAAAGAATCGTGACAAAAGACGGTGACCTGGAACAAGCGGTCGCAGGTCAGGCCGTCACCCTGACGCTTGCTGATCAAATTGATATTTCAAGAGGAGACGTAATCTCCACCACAGAAACCCCGGCAAGTTCAGCCAATCAATTTGAAAGCACCATCGTCTGGATGACCGAAGAGCCCATGTTGCCAGGTCGCCAATACCTGCTTAAGTGCGGTACCAGCACATCAACCGCAACAATCACTGACATCAAGTTTGAGATTAACGTCAATACACTTGAACAGAATGCTGCTAAAAATCTCGAAATCAATAATATTGGCAACTGCAATATTAACCTTGATCGCCAAATCGCCTTCGACAATTATGAAGACAACCACACAACTGGCAGCTTCATACTAATCGATCGCATCACCAACGAGACAGTAGGCGCAGGCACATTAAACTTTGCCCTACGCCGCTCGCAAAACATCCACATGCAGGCAGTCGATGTTGACAAAGAGTTGCGATCAAAAATGAAAACACAGAAGTCTTGTGTTCTCTGGTTCACAGGTCTTTCCGGCTCTGGAAAATCAACCATTGCCAACCTGGTTGAGAAAAAACTTGCACAGGAAGGTCGACATACCTACCTGCTTGACGGTGACAACGTTCGCCATGGTCTAAATAAGGATCTTGGATTCACTGATGCCGATCGCGTTGAAAACATTCGGCGCATCGGCGAAGTTGCACGTTTAATGGTAGATAGCGGCTTAATTGTCCTCACTGCTTTTATCTCACCTTTTCGAGCGGAAAGGCAAATGGCGCGCAATCTTTTGGACGAGAATGAGTTTCTTGAAGTCTTTGTCGAAACCCCACTGGCCATTGCCGAAGAACGGGATCCAAAAGGCCTGTATAAGAAAGCCCGACAAGGTGACCTTAAAAACTTCACTGGTATAGACTCACCCTACGAGCAACCCAGGTCTCCGGAGATTCTGGTCGATACATCAAACATGTCTGCCGAACAATGTGCAGAGCAAATCATAAGAATCTTGCGCGAGCGTGGTGTAATTACTGAAACTCAAGAGTAGTGGGAAGTGCGGAAGCTCGGTAGCAACCTTTTCACAGCCACAGTCGTCAGAGCACGGCGGAAAAATGCAGGTATAGCAGAATCTACGTCGAATTTTTCTTACGCCGCTATGGTGGCTGTGGCAAAAGCAAAGTGTTACCGAACTTTCCAAACAGCCTACTAGCTGGCAATGAGACATTGCTGACCTGATACAGTTTACATCGGGTCAGCATTTTTGCTTGGCGATACAGCACCACATCGGTAAGGTACGCACATGACTAAAACCGAACACCAAACACCAAACAATCTGATTCGATACGCCATCATCGGCGCAGGCATGATGGGGCAAGAGCATATTCGCAACATTGCCTTGTTAGACAACACAATGATCTCCGTCATCAGCGACCCTGACCAGACCATGCGTGATGAATCACTGGCACTGGCACAAGCGCTGGGCAGCAAAAACATTACAGTGGTCACAACACCCGAGGAATGCGATCTGACTACACTGGCAGACGCACTGGTCATCGTGAGCCCCAACCACACACACCACCAACTACTGACCGAATTGTTGCCACTGGAGATTCCCATACTGGTGGAGAAGCCACTCTGCACAACCCTCAATGACACCAAAGAAATTGTCAGCGCCATGACGAAGCGCAAAGCCCCTGTGTGGGTAGCCATGGAGTATCGCTACATGCCCCCCACAAGCCGGCTAATACAGGAAATACAGTCAGGTCGTATAGGGCGTGTGCAGATGCTTTCCATTCAAGAACATCGCTACCCATTTTTACCGAAAGTAGGAGACTGGAATCGCTTCTCTGAAAACACCGGCGGCACATTGGTTGAAAAATGTTGTCACTATTTTGATTTGATGTGCCTGATTACCGATGCCACGCCGATCAGAATCTACGCCTCAGGGGGCTGTGATGTAAACCACCTCGATGAAAGCTATGACGGGAAAACTCCTGACATCATCGACAACGCCTTTGCGATCCTGGAGTTTGACAACGGCATGCGCTGCTCCATGGATCTATGCATGTTCGCCGAAGGCTCAGACCCGCAAGAGATCATCACAGTACTTGGCGACAACGGCAAACTGGAAGTACGACTACCCGGCCCGGACCGCTTCTGGCCGGACGCGCCACCGCGACATGCAGAACTGGCCTACATGCCGCGCAAGGCTGCACCTTCCGTTGTCGAGGCCATAGAAGTAGACGAGGAACTACTGGCAGCCGGCGATCATCACGGTGCGACTTACTACCAACATCAGAAGTTTGCTGAAACCATTCGCACTGGCACCGAAGTGGAAGTCACCGTCTCCGACGGTGCAATCGCCGTAGCAATCGGCTTTGCCGCAGAAGAGTCCATCAAAACAGGCCGCGCTATCGATATTGATATCAGTGATTTCAAGCACAACTTATAAGCCCGCTTAAAGCTGCAACGCAATCGGCACAATTGTATTAACACTCATCAGGTTTGCATAACTTAAAGATGAAAGTGAATACGCATCATCAGGAATAACAATCGAGGCTACCCGCCTAGTGAGCAAGGCCGAAAACGCTCGTCCAGCCCCTACCCCAACTCCACAACCCCTTTCAATCCAAACACATCTAATATATCGCGATCACCCAACACCAACGTAACGGGCAAACGCACTACCATCAGAATGATCATCGCCAGAGTAAGCCACCAAAGCGCTTGCTTAACTGTGATTCCTTGAATAGCCGCTGTACCAGACAACAGTATCTGAAACGACCACAACAAAAACAGGGTACTGACCAGAAAGTACCAGAATCCGTGTGCATTCACTTGCAGCTGTGGAGGATCAATAACTACCTGCCCGTTACTACTTGAGATCTTGTTATTAAATACCGGTTCGTGTATTTCAAAGCCTGCCAACTGTAAAACAAGTGCAATAATTAACAGCAATATCACAGGCAGCTGACTCCACACCAGCACCCAGGTAATATTTTTTATGGTCGCCTGCCCGTTAAGATAGCGCCCGACTAAATAGAGAACCCCCAAAAACATCACAGGCATCAACCAGGTGTCTATCAACCTGCCAAGACGATGCTTACCAGACAAGTCCTCAACAGAAGATAACGCCTCAGAGTCGATAGCCGTACCCACTCTTGCGGAAATAAACGACATCACAACGTATAAACACAATACGGCTACCACACCATAAAACGGCTGCGTATTCTTCACCCATAATGCGGTTTTCTGCGGCTGAAACCACACACTCACCCAGGGATTCACCGGGGTTTTAACATCGGAGATATTAATAACGCGAACTCACAGGTATGAAGTCATAAATAATAGTAGATTGGTCGCAAACCTGACCAACTTTCAAGCACTTCTATCGAATAATCAACTCATTCAGCTACCACTATTCACATTAGGTGTTCGCATCAAGAGTCTACATCCACGTTGCGAGAACACTGAGACGTTATGCTGCCACCGTCAATCGCTTGACCTCAACATACTACTCCCGGGTCTCTAGCCTGTATTTCGTGACGAGCTAGCGCTTATTAAAATCCAATCCGCCCTTGCAGCAGATGGATACTCAAACTCGCTCAAGCTTCAGCCACAACACGCCGTAGACTCCTCTGGCGAGGTTAGAAAAAGTACGGGAAACACGCCTTAAATACCCCATCCAGTAACAGATTGTAAATCTACAAATCAAGAAGCTATTGGATGTGGCTTTATTCAACACTTCGACTAAAACAACGGTGTTACCACCCACTGCAGGATTGTTATACCCATGAGCGAGCGCGAATACACTTATAGTGACAGATCACCGCGCAGAGAGAGCGAACGTTACCACGACGATCCCCCCTATCGCGCTGCCGAGGCCGAGCATTATGACACCAGGCACGCGGACGCCAACTACTACAGACCCGACACACGTCACTACGATGATACTGCCAGCTCGCACAACAGTGGATATCAAGGTGAGACGCTACATGCGCAAGATGACTACAACGACCACTATACCGGGAGCGTGTCTGAACACGTGATGTATCCGGGTAGAGAATTTCTCGACGATCATCATTACGACCATCGCACAGAACCGCACTTCTCTGACTCAGACTACGAACAAGCACCGGTGGAACCCCTCTACGACAACATTCTGAGTGAGACTGGATATAGTCACCACCCGGCCAATGCTCCTCATACCGAGGAAGTCTGGATAAAAGAATCACAAAATCGAATTAGCTATAACGACGCCGACCTGCGCGATGTAGATCGAACAAAAATCAGTAATTATGGAACGACACTGGCAGGCTTTGCCGGGGTCGCAGCGATGTTAGGACTGATTGGATTTTTAGCATTATCGAGCGCGCCGGATCTTACCCCGGAAGAAATCATCGCAATGCAGGGCTACGCTGGCGAACAACCAATCAAAACGCCATTTAATCTGGCAAGCTTGAGAGATTGCGATAATCAGGCTGACTGCACCACAGGCGAAACAGTTGCCATAACGTCGAATGCCGACCTGACCTCACAAACTACCGCTGAAACCGGTGTAATACCGATCGCACAAACCACAACGATACTGAACCCTATACCTACCAACGCCAACTCTGACTACATCGAATTGCAAGAAATACCAGCGGCTAACACCACCTATAGCGATTTCACAGTAGAGTCCGATAGCACTACCTACTCGACAGGCACAGACGAAAATCAGGCACTACAGGTTTTACAGCAATGGAGCAACGTAAGACGTGAGCCCAACACCGACGGCGCGATTATCACATCATTAGCGATCGGCACTGACGTTACAATGCTAAGCCAATCCGGTGAGTGGTATGAGATATCATTGAATGATAGAAACTTCATCACTGGTTTCATGCATCGCTCTACAGTGGCGCCAAAATAGGTTTTTCCACTCATTAGTCGCACTGTATGTTGCCGGTTGGCATGTACTGGCTGTCAATACTATGCGTTACACGATCAACTTCTGATCGTGTAATCGCTGAAGCTCCAGACTGAGCGCTGCAGTATATTCGCGATTACCCTATACAACCCGCCCCATAGTCATGATCACGCAATGTCGACGACTTGAGTTGCAGGCAACACCCATCTGATCACCCGTCTCACCCGCAACAGCTACCACCTGATCGCCTGCCAATGATCGTCCTGACCTCACCTACACTCAGAGAAAATTTCTGGGCTATGGACCGCAAACTGGCCCGCTGATATTTATGCAACATCAACATGTGATAAATGTCTTCATCAGTGATCACTTTATTGTTGTCCTTGCGCTTGTAAAGGCGATTCGTTCTGCCTGTCATTAACCGTTATCCAACAATTTATAAATGGAAGCTATCAGAACACTATCTGACTCGTACTGATTTATATTGGTTCCCGTTACGCACCATTCCAGCAATAGTGCATCAAGGGTGCAAACTCATACAATGCACAACTCAACCTTGGGCGTATCACTTTCGATTGCAACCTACCGAATAACAGCTTCTGTATTCAAACACCAAGTGTTGATTGTCCGCTAGCCGCTTTCTTTTCATACTCGCCATATTCTCAGACTTACCCGCTCGCAAACGCTGTATTCACCCACCCCTAAAAAACGACTAACCACCATGGTCACGTAAAAATAGTCGCACTTCTTCACTGTCTGGACAAGCACGCCCACCTCCTGGCCGAGAGCATTTAAGTGTGGCTGACGCATTGGCGTACTTAACAGCGCCTGCCTCGTTGGCCCCTTCACTGAGCGAATAAGCAAACGCACCATGCCAAACATCACCCGCACCCAGCGTATCAACCACATCAACCGCCGCAGCACCCTCGTGGGAAAACCGCCCTTTGTGCAAGGAGTAGACGCCATCAGCACCGTCAGTCATCGCAAGCCAGGCAGGAAAGCTCTCTGCAACATTACGCAATGCGGTTTCAACTTCAGCGACACCATTAATTGGCCCTGCCAGGGATTCAAGACCCTGTCGCGAGAATGCAATATGCGATGCCAGCTCCATCGCCTTAAAATCAACTGGCGCTTCCGCGTCTAATACACCCGGAATATTTCTGTCCCGCGCCAGACGCATTGCCGCTACCGCACCCGCGCTCCAGCGTGTATCTGCCAACACGGCATCAGGCGTTGCACTTTCAATCAAGCGTGTATCGTCAGAGAGATCACTCCCTCGAAAATTAACGATTTGTCGCTCACCCTTAGCATCAAGCAATACAGAGGAGTAAGACGATCTGCCCTGATCCGTGGCAATAATCAATGAACAGTCCACAGCATGACGCTTGAGATCCGCAATAATCAGATCACCGATCGTGTCTCTACCTACACGCGCCGCCAGCGAGGCTCTGCCACCTAACTTGGCAATCGCACAAGCCGCATTGGCTGCACCCCCACCCCCTACAGTCTGTGCATTGTGGGCGATATATTTTTTCGCTGCGCTCGGCATCTCGGAAACTTCAAACAGGAAGTCGACCACCGCCATGCCTACCACCAATACACTACCCAAGGAACAATTCACCAACCTGCGGGTTAACGGGCAACAGCGCACCGGCTACATCGGCCTTGATTACGGATCCGGTTTTCATATTTTTTTTGCTCCAGGTGAGTCGCACGGCAGAGTCACGCATATTCGAAGGGCGCTTCGACCCAGGATTCAGACTACTACTCAAAGGCAATGGCCTACAACTGCTGGCGCAGGCCGATGGTTGTAAATGTCAGAGAAATGGTCTGACGCGACCACCAAAAGGCATTTAGTTGCCATATCATCTTATCGCTACAAATGTCAGGCTTTGTAAAGATGCAGTTTGCAACGACACTTCCTCTTGGAAAAGTTATATCTTTGCGCCTCACTGGTGTAACTAAGGGATTTACGAATGCTAATTTTATCTAGACGAACCGGCGAGACGCTGACTATCGGTGATGAAGTCACTGTCACTGTCCTTGGCGTTAAAGGCAACCAGGTCCGAATAGGAATAAATGCCCCCAAAGAAGTCGCTGTCCATCGGGAAGAGATTTATCAGCGAATAGCCTCACAGCAAGAAGAAACTGAAGAGACTACGCTTTCGGCAACCTGCTAGGTTGCTTTGACAACCACTGTTTCAATGTCACACTCTGTGACACAAATGCCAATTAACTAATATCACCCCCTTGAGGCTAATCTGGTCCTCAAGGTACCGGATGTATCTGGCGATACCGTCTGTATACCGACGAAAAAGAAGCCAGATACATGCTCACCCTCCTATCGAGCCGTGTCCGATCAGCGCTGTTTCTGCTCGTACTCGTCATGCCGAACACTCTGATGTCCTCGGAGGCGGTAAACCCCCAACCTGACCTGTTAAAAAAGTGTTTGTACGTTTCGTCTTACCACAAGGGATACGCATGGTCTGATGCCATAGAGAATAGCATCCGCGAAAATCTCACTGGAAAGTGCGAATTACGCCAAATAGACATGGACACGAAACGCAACAAATCCCCGGAGCATATCTTCGGCGTGCTCAATCACATCATCAAAACCATTAATGACTGGCAACCCGATATTGTTATCACCTCTGATGACAACGCTGCCAAACATCTCATTACCCCACATTATAAAGACGATAAAATACCGTTCGTTTTCTGTGGCATCAACTGGACCGTCGATGAGTACGGCTTTCCCTTCTCAAACGTCACTGGCATTGTCGAAGTTGCGCCTGTTAAGACCATGCTGGAAGAAGCATTTGATCTCTCGGGACAAGGTCGAAAAGCGCTCTATATCGGAGCGAGTACATTATCCGAAAAGAAGAATTTCGAACGAATCAAGATTGATGCAAATCACTTAAATATTGAAATAGAGGCAATCCATACGTCGCATTTCTCACAATGGAAGAATGCACTCAAGAAATCTTCAGAGTACGACTTTGTTGTCATGGGAAGCAACGCAGGCATTGATGGCTGGGATGAAATCCAGGCAATCGAGACCGCACTGGAATTAAGCACAAAGATCAGTGTCACCAACCATGAGTGGATGATGCCCTATTCGGCATTCGGCTTCACCAAGGTAGCAAGCGAACAAGGTGACTGGGCTGCCAAAGTAGCATTGAGAATACTCAACGGCACTTCACCCGGGGAAGTACCACTGGCTTCGAACAAAAAGTGGGATCTTTGGGTGAACGAATCCCTGCTGGAAAGCATAGGTGTCAGGCCATCGCGAGGCTTGATGAGAAAAGCCAAAAAGATGCATCCGACGCTGTAATAACACTCGCAATCCCTAAATGATGGCCAAGAGACTAAAGGTGTATCCATAGCAGGCGATACTACTTAGGTCATAGGACTATTCCAAATGAGTCAACAAAGCGTACTGGATTGGGCAACGGACACTGCCACCAAAACTCTACACGGGAAACAACCAACCGACAGTCTTCAAATCAAAGCAAGTCACCACTTGCCTGGAAAAACAAAAATACTAAAAGCAACGTATAAGTTGCAACAGGTACAGGAAGGAAATGGACCCTAAAATCACTAGTGGTTTATCAATCTGTCGTTCAAAAGTTGCTGCTATAACCATTGCAGTTTTTATATTCGTTATGGTCACGTTTGCAGCACTGTGGTTTTCTTTTTCTGCAGAAACGCGCCTGTTTGAGAAGCAGACTCTACGAACGACACAGCAGATAAACGAAAAGGTGACCCTTGCAATTGGCACGCTGCACTCAATGGGTGCTGCGCACCAGGCATCATCAAACGGTTTTGACCATCGTCAATTTGAAATGTTCGCTGACAACCTGGTGACCAATCAATCTGCAATTACTGCAACTGGCAGATATGACATGTTGCTGCATGATGATCTTGATTACTTCAAATCAGAATTGCAACTGCATGGCATGTTCATGTTCACACCCAAGTCAATTACCGACAATGGCAACATCGTGCCACTTGGAACTAAGCAACAATACAGCACCCTCGTGAGCTTTTTTCCACAGGACCCCGTATCGGCTAACTTCATCGGACTAGACTTGAGTGAAATTGACGCCACACAAAATGCCATTGTCAAAAGTGTTCAAACCTATTCCCCGGTTGCTACCGTAATACCAACTCCATGGTTTGCGAAAGGCCAAATCAATGTATTTGCTCCGTCCTACTTTGGACACTACATACCCGATAACATGCAGGATCGTCAGCTTCAAACTGATGGCGGATACTTCATAACAATGGACCTGGTGGAGATTGTCAATCAAAGCACTGAGGTCATGTTTCCCCTGACGATCGGTATCGCGCTGCACTCTGCCAGCAACGGCAAACTGATCGTAAACCAGGCACCCAGAATTCTGGACGAGCGATTCATATCCAGCTTGTTTACATCACACACTATCGAACACAATCTCGCTATCGGCAACGGATCGGCCACTATCATCTATGGCACGCCGGCGGGCGTTACCCGCTCTCAGATTGGATCCGCTATCGGCAAAGGGCTTGGCGCTTTTTTCCTGTTTTCTATCCTCGGCACTATTGCTCTGATTCACCGCGCCTCTCAGGCCCAAATACTGGCAAACGAGAAAGCCCTGGCAAGAGAGCGAGAGCGAGCACTTGTCACCCTAAACTCACTTCAGGATTCAGTAATTACTACCGATTCCGGGGACAGAATAGACTACCTGAATCCTGCTGCGCTGCGTGCTTTTAAGACGAGTCGTATCGATTTATTGGGCAAGCCACTGCATGAAGTACTTGAAACCTATTTCCATAGTGATAACTCAGCCAAGCCCGACGACGCCGACGCGCAGAAAAATCATCACAGTATCAGCGCGATCAGCTCAATTAAACGACTTATCACAGACACAGACGATGAAATTGTCTTCAACTGTAAATCATCAGCGATCACCAATAACTCCAACGGAAAAATTGGCTCTGTGCTGACTATGCGGGACATAAGCAAGGAGCACGCACTGACTACCGAGTTAGCGCACCAGGCGACTCATGATGCATTGACCGGACTCCCGAACAGACGCAAGTTTGAATCAATCATCAACGCAATACTTCAAGACCCAGAGGCGCGAGAAGTCAGTTACCACACAATAGCCTACATTGACCTAGATCAATTCAAACTGGTAAACGATACCGCCGGACATGCAGCGGGGGATGAGCTGTTAAAGAAACTAGCTAAAGACCTATTATTATATGCACCGGAAAATATTGAAGTTGCGCGCCTTGGCGGTGACGAGTTTGGTATTTTCTGCTCTCACATGGAACGCAGCCACACAGAAGAAATAGCAAACCTATTCCATGAATTCTTTCAATCATATTTCTACCAAACGCAAGATAATATATTCTCAATTCGTGCAAGCATCGGATTGACAACAATCAAACCACATCACGTGACCATCAATGATGTATTGAGTGAAGTCGATATCGCCTGCTACACGGCAAAGGACGCCGGCCGCAACAATTTCATTGTTTATGACTCAGAAGATCAGGACACTAAAGACAGAGAAGGCGAAATGCTATATCTGCCGATATTACAGTCAGCAATGAAAAATGATCGGTTTGTACTTTATACACAGCCTATTGTCTCGACAGACAACGTAAATGAGTTCATCTCTCATCACTACGAATGCCTGCTACGATTAATCGATGACAACGGTGACATCATTACTCCATATAAATTTATTGTAGCCGCAGAACGCTACGACCTTATCAGAGACATAGATAAGTGGGTAATAGAAAACGCATTCAGTCAAATTTCAGCATTCAAAAATACACCACTGCAAGATACTATCTTCAGTATCAACCTGTCCGGGCAAAGTGCTATTGACATCACCATGCCTGATTTTATCGAAAGCATGCTGAATCAATACAAAATAAAATCATCCAACATTTGCTTTGAGCTGACTGAGACAGCGGTCATCAGCAACTTCACTCAAGCTCAAAAGCTCATAACGTTCCTTCGCGAACGCGGGTGCACCATAGCACTCGATGACTTCGGAGCTGGCGCCAGCTCGTTTGGCTACCTTAAAAATCTTGAAGTCGACTACCTTAAAATTGACGGTCAATTCGTAAAAGAGATGACCTCAAACAAAGTAGACTATGAGATGGTTCGGTCAATGAACAATGTAGGTGAAGCTTTGGGCATCAAAACGATTGCAGAATTCGTCGAAAGCGCCGACATCATGCAAGCACTTAGCGACATTAATGTAGACTATGCACAGGGATATCACGTCGGCAAACCGGCACCAATGGAAAACTTACTTAACGCAGAAGACATCAAAGTCGCTGCGTAACACTTGTCTGAGAAAGGCTTTGATGTTTGCCAGATACCTCTGCTGCGGGATGGTATATTATCGGCAACCCATCGGGAAAGATGGCAGCTACTATAATGAGTAATACGCGAAAAACTCCACCGCCCGGCCAATCCCGATTAAAAGTCAGGTCACACGCCTCTGAAGCTGGGCAAGTCGGCTCCTCTGACAACACCGAGGCAATCAGGCAGCACGAGCAAAGCACTACTCACAATTCAAGAGACTCCTCGCCTAACCGCAAACACTCAGAATTCAAAAAACCTTTCGTCAATCCCTCCAAAAATACACGTGGTATTTTTTCATTGGCTAAAGGCTTACTGACCATTGCCATGATGGCCGTGGCTCTATATTGGACCACCTCTCCGCCAACTACACTTCTCAATGGCGAAGACTCAACAGTCGCCATCAAAACTGATGCATCGGGTGTGATAGCTCAGCCCACCAGTGAGAGCACCGCCGCAGCCACTCCGATTACTGCTGCTCCGCAGGAACTCATTAGTTCCTCAATAACCAATGAACATAACTCTTCTAACTCAAACGAAATTCGACTAGATAAGGTGCCTGAACTTCCAACCAAAGAACAAGCGGTGACGAAACGCTGGGCGGCGGAACGGAAACTCCAAAACTCACAAGCGACTGCCGAGATCGGAACAACTGCGACTGCGCAAATCATAGAGCAAGAAACCCCAACATCCGCGTTGCTCACAGTACAAACCTACAAAGCAACCATGTTTTCTCACCCGACGAATACAGACGCAACAGAAACACCTATTCAGCACGGGACTCTAGTAGAACCGCTTGAAACACAAGGAGAGTGGGTTAAAATTCAAGTCAAATCGACTGGTGATATAGGCTATATCCACAGGACTCAGGTAAATTAAACAATGCCTTACAACACCTATAGGTGCAAGCAACCACAACGTTAAAGATCCGCTACCGTGTTGCAACAGACAGTAACCCAACCACTTGCTTAAGGCTAGTGCACTAAACCAATTGTTACCTGGAGGCTTCCTCACACTCTATCTGGCATCACCTTGCAATACCAAATCAGCAAGCTTCAATCGAAGAATTTTTCCAGACGGGCCTTTTGGTAATTCGTCATAGAAGTACACCTTCTTAGGCGTTTTTACCTTTCCAACCGATTGCTCACAGAACTGCATAAGCTCCGCTTCAGTGCAGTCATAGCCTTCACGAAGCGCGACACAGGCATACACTTCCTGACCATAGTTTTCATCATCCATCGCGAAGGCGGCAGCTTCTAAAATCGCTTCATGTTTGTACAGCACATCATCAATTTCTCTGGGGGCGATATTTTCACCACCACGAATAATTAATTCCTTCAGCCTTCCGGTGATAAAAATATAACCGTCCTGATCCTTGATACCAAGATCACCCGTTTTAAACCAATCGTCATAAAACGCACCTGACGTAGCCTCAGGGTTTTTATAATATTCCTTCAAAACATTATCGCCACGAATAAGTAACTCACCCACTGTATCCGCCGGCAGTAATTTACCCTCTGGATCAGCTATTGCAATTTCATTACCCACAGCACAACCTACTGAACCGGGTTTTCTCGCCTTCGGTGGCATTGGGTTAGAGGCAACTGTACCGGCGGTTTCTGTCAGCCCTAGCGTTTCGATCATCGGAATGTAAAATGTCTCCTCCCACTGCTCAAGCACAACAGCCGGGAGCGGCGCCGAGGCCGAGCGTGCAAAGCGAAACTGCTCAAGGGACGGCTCGTTGCCAAAGTCATATATTTCACTCTCGGCCCTATCCAGCAAGTATTTTATGATCGTCGGTACGATACTACTCCAGGTACACTCAAAAGCAGACACTAACTGCCAATACTGCTTCACGCTAAACCTCTTCGGCATCACCACAGAACCACCACTGACCAATGGCGCTGCAACAGTCACCATTGCACCATTAATGTGGTAAACCGGTAGTACACACAACGCTCGATCATCACTGGTCAAGTCATGACCAAGCATTACATTGCGACCACCGCTGACAATCGCAAGTTGAGAGAGGATCGCGCCTTTCGGCAACCCGGTAGAGCCGGATGTATATAACAGAAGGGCTTTGTCATCTGGTGTTGGTACTGATGATTCATCAAAGTCTGTTAAGTCTCTGGCTGGTTTAACGTCACCCCATAAAGGCCCGTCAATCTCATCAACCACAACCACTGAGACAGACCGGCCCAACTGAGGAATCAGTGAGTCCAGCATCGCTTTTAACTCAGGGGCCACAAATACAATATCTGCATCGCAGTGACCAAGCACATGCAGCATGGCCGTCTCACCAGCGACCGCATTCAAAGGGACAATCACACGGCGATTCGCCATCACTGCCAGAAAGAGCATCGCTGCCCATTGACCATTATTCATCAGGAAAGCCACTTTCGCTTGCGGCTTGATATCGTGCGCCGCCAACTGCCGCCCAATTAAATCAACACCCTCTTTTAATGCTTGAAATCTCAGCAGTTCAAACGAGCTATCTTCCTCGGAAGGTGTAATGAGAAAGACATCGTCAGGTGTATTAGCCGCATGGTGATCAATATACTCTCGAATGGTATTCATGTTTATTTACCATACTTCGAAAGATAAGCACCGAACAATTCATCTTCAGAGGGCTTGTCCTCCGCAACCTCTGTGACAAGGTGAGTGATATTGATAAAGTGACGATAATTTAAGTTTTCGGAAATACTGTTGCCACCCCAGGTGCCACACCCCATGCTTAAGGTGAAGTTAAGCGCATTGTTAAAACTGCCACCGTTGCCAAATGTGTGCGCCTGATTCACCAACACTCTAACCACTTCCATACCTTCCGCAAGTCGCTCAGCATGCGTAAACTCTTTGGTATGAATGCCGCAAGAGTGCCCTTTACCCTGAACTTCCATAATGTCACGCACCAACTGCTCTGCGTGATCAAAATCAGCTGCACGATAAACTGTCAGCACAAGACTTAACTTTTCATCTGCGAATGGTGATGTTGGATCAAACTGCGCCTGCTCCGCCAGAAAATATTTCGCCTGCTGCGCCTCGACAGAAAATCCAAGTCGCTCTGCAAAAATACTTGCATCAGTCGCAATGAGCTTTCGATTAAGCTTCCCCTGTTGCCACAACTCTGCCTGTATGTGATCAATTTGCGCTTGCTCACACTGATAAGCACCAGCTTCAATTAAAGCACTGATTGCCTCATCGTAAATATCATCGAGAATAACCAGCGAATTTTCAGATGAACAAGACGTCGAATTATCAAACGTTTTAGAGGCAGCAATTTTGGTAGCGGCATCTTTTAGATCAGCACTGCTATCAATGATGACCGCCACATTACCAGCCCCCACACCAAGAGCAGGCGTTCCACTGCTGTAGGCATTATGTACATTATTTTGAGAGCCGGTCGCCACTATCAAATCTGACCTCTGCATTAGCAGCGTTGTCATACTACGTGTAACAGGCGCTGGTAAAATCTGTACCAGATCTTCTGGCGCTCCCACCGTCGCAAGCGCATGTCGCATCAGGTCAACGGTAGCTGAAGTGGCACTCCAACCCGCGGGCGACGGCGCAACAATGATCGCGTTTCCGCCTTTAAGCGCCATCATACTTTTATTCACCGGGGTAGCAGCAGGGTTAGTCGACGGCGTTATAGCCGCCACCACTCCAACAGGTTTCGCATACCGCGCCATCCCATTCGCTTCATCTATCTTGCCGACTGTTGTCACGCGCATTAAATCACGCAACGTTCCAAACGTTTTACGCGTATTTTTGATCACCTTATCTTCAACATTTCCGATGCCGGTATCTTTCACAGCAAGCTCTGCCATCGCGCGAGCATTCTCAGGTTTGTATAACGCCCAGGCAATAGCAGTCACGATTTCATCTATTTCCTGCTGTGAGGCTCCGGCAATTTTCTCCATCGCCAACGCACCGTTTTGAATCAAGCCGTCAACCACTTCTGCTTCTTGCTGATCTATCGAGTCTTGCTGGTTTTTCATAATTGCCCCGGCGCACTTGAGATGCTGCGTATTAAAAATGATTTTACGAATGGTAGAACATTGACTTGAGACTAGGGCGATAGCGAAAACAGGTCAATAGAGACCGGTCAGTTTGTCGCAATCCGTCCAGAAACAGCGCGTAATGCGCTTAATTGATTTGTCTGCAAAACACATAGCTAGTGGGACGGTTATAGCCCTCGTGGGCATTCTCCCGAGTTTTTACAAACCCGAGCCGCTCAAAGAATCTATGATTTTCGGCAAGTTCTACACGGGTTTCAAGCTCAAGCGTTCCACAACCGTGCTTTCGAGCTATATGTTGCGCCTTCTCGATCAGTTTTTGCCCAACACCCGCGCCACGGCAATCTGCCCGCACAGCAAGCTTACCAAGATAACAGGAAACATTTTCCGGCCTGGCAAAGGCACAACCAATCAGTTGCTGATCTTTAAATGCCAGTATTAACGATTCTGTATGCGATTTTTCCCTCAGCGACTCCGCATTGAGTCTGTGAATTGATGACGGAGGATCAATTCGATCATCCATATAGGCAAAAGCAGACATAAGAAACTCATGCAGCTCGGCGAAATTATCGAACGCAATTTCATCCGCCTGCGATACCGTGACAACAGAGTGCATCTTGTTTTATCCTAAATTATAACGGTATGTGCCTATACTTGAATTGATATACCGATGAGACACACCGGCGAAAGTCTGGTCAAATTATACCCATGATCAGAATAGAGAAATACCAACTGGCCAGCTTACAATGACACAGGTAACATCATCACTGATACAGGAGAATACGTGTGGCATCCACACCAGATAGAGTGATTGTAGGCATTAGCGGTGCGTCCGGCGCCATGCTTGGCATCAGGGCTTTGCAACTATTGCAAATAACCGGAATAGAATCTCACTTAGTCGTCTCAAAGGCAGCAGCACTGACCATTGGCAGTGAAACAAGCTTCACCCTTGATGATGTAAAAAAACTCGCAGATCATGTCTATCAGGCACCGGATATCAGTGCTGCCATCTCTTCAGGGTCATTTAAAACCCGCGGCATGCTGATAGCACCCTGCTCTATAAAAACCATGGGAGAGATCAACAGTGGCGTGACATCAAATCTACTGAGCCGTGCAGCCGATGTTGTTCTAAAAGAACGCCGACGCCTGGTGCTCATGCTTCGCGAGTCACCACTCCACGCAGGCCATTTAAAGAGCGCGTTATCCGTCACCGAGATGGGGGCGATTATTGCTCCACCGGTTCCCGCCTTTTACACCAATCCAAACAGCATTGATGAGATGATCACCCAAACCGTAGCCCGCACACTGGATCTATTTGATATTGACTGCAAAGAGATCAAGCGCTGGGGAGAAGATCTTAACCTGGGGTCTAATAAACCTCAGTCTACATAAGCCGGGCCTATATCAGGCCGGGCTTTTATAAAGAGACCGGTTGACGCAGTCTCTGTACATCCATGGCTATCTACATGCCTGCAGCTAAGCCCGCTAATTTGCCGTGAAGTATATATCACCATAGCTGGCACTGGCGCTTAAGCCACTATTATCAGTATCAGTCATAATCGCAATCGCATCGATCGATTTTAGATCTTTACCAAAGATTTCTTTAAAATCTTCCCGTACGTTGCGCTTTTCAGTAACCCAGACCCCGGTGGGATCATCCATACCACGGGCTGCTAACATAATGGCATTCTTCGGTTTGAATGCGTTCGGCCAACTGCTGTCACGCATCTGGCTGCCGGACCACACATAGTTTAATGCTTTGGTATTCCAGATAAGTGCTCCACCTGACTTCACCACGTATAAACGGGCGGCATAGTCATCCCCCCCCTTACTCGCTTCATCAAGCTTGGGCAGACCTCGATCAACCTTCCAACTCCAGTTCACGTAGGGTGTTTTAGTTAGATCAATTTTTATTTTTCGACCCATTCCCGACGCACTACCGGAACTGTCCGCACGCAACACCTGGCGTCCATCTTCCTCGACAAAGGTGTATCGAGTTTCGCCTACAAAAGCTTTCTTTTCCCATCCAGCCAGACTGGCATCGGAAAACTTACCAATATCTATACGCTCACCCAACGCAAGTGCGCCAACAGAGCACCCCAGAAAGGCAGTAAAAAGAATTCGTTTAATCACGTTTTCACCCTAAATGATCTTCAGAATACTAGACAAGCATCGATCACATCAGTTCAGAGCCAAAGACTTTTAAATTGACAAAAGCCGCGTTGGATCAAGTTTGTCTCGATGCCCAAGGCCTTTGGAATTGTCTATAAAGTAAATAGTGGTGACAGATAGGGCGTACCAGCCAATCTTCTCAAGCGCACCGGCAATCTCGGGGGGTGCATCCTCACCAGTCACGGGAAATTTATCTGAATAAGTGCTTAACGCATCTGGCACATCCCTTTGACTGAGCTGATGCGCCTCACCCTGCATTTGAAAACCCTTGATATCTTCCCAATCGCGATAATCCTCCTGAACGGAGGCAGCAACATTAGGGTTGAGAGCAATATTCTTGCAGTGACGGGTATGCGGTGCCGAAAGAAATATTATCTTGCCGGCAAACACAGTGTAGAAAACCGGAGCCACCCACGGAATAGATTGATCGCAGGTGGCCAGACTTAATACATTGTGTTCTAACAGATAGCTTGTCGCGGTAGCGTAGAGATCTTTCATAGCAAATTGCCTATGCTATCTCGCGCTCAGTGTGAGCTACGAGTGCGCTATCGCTGTAACGGCCTTACCAGCCGCGTTACAGATCGACCGGCATACTAGCCGATGAGCGCGTCAAGCAAGTCGTCTTCGAGTTCACCACGAATGGCCAGCATCTCACCAAGCTTCGACAAATCTTCTTTTAGCCCTTCCTGATCACTGTCAGCGCCATCGAAATGCTCATACTTGTCATTGAACTCAACCATGACATCAGTGGTTTCACCAATACCGGCATAAACTCGTTGTGCAGCTTCTTTTACAGCACCACGACGCTCTTTGCCTTCAACAATGCGTTGATAAACTGTGAAGTGCCCGGTCGCCAGGTAGTCGACCATATGGTTCAGGAATTCCTGCAGCGCAACAGGTGTGATGTCTGCTAACTGGCCAGAGGTTTGGCCGGGAGTGCTTACACCCGTCATGCTACAAAAGGTGCTTAAAGTGTTTTGTCTTTGCGCTCTTAGCGCTTCTATTGTTTCGCCAAGGTCGCGTCTGCGTTCTTGCGTTTCTAGGGCAGCTGTCATCTTCGTACTCCAACAGGGGTCAATAAAGGGATATTACGAACGATTGTTTCTTTTTTTATTAACTGAACAATCTGTTCGGGCGATATAACTTTCAAACTATTCTGCGCTCAGTTTACATCGGAACGCTCCACTGGCAACAGCGTTAAACATTTTTTAATCAGTTCGGAATTCAATCACAAGTGACGGAAAATCGTCAGGGTGGACATTTTTTTCACTAATCACCATGCCGCTTACCGATATACCCGCCTTATGCACAGAATCAGAAGTACCGGAAACTAAAGGGTGCCACTCAGCAAGACCCCGCTTCTCTGAAATACGCCGATATGCACAACTGGAAGGTAACCAAGTGAATTCCTTCAGATTATCAGGGTTAAGCGTTACACATTCAGGCACCAGCTTCTTACGGCGCCAATAATTTGTACATTGGCACGTATTAACGTCAAGCAAACGGCACGCCACACGTGTATACCTAACCAAATGTTCATGTTCGGTTTGTATTTTTTGCAGGCAACAGCGCCCGCACCCATCACAAAGAGACTCCCACTCCTCTTTGGACATCTCTTCAAGAGATTTTTCTTCCCAAAATGGCGCTGATTTATTCAACTATTCTGGTGATACCCGACAACACGTTCAACCTCTACTTTAGAGCCCATAATCACAGGCACTCTCTGATGTAATTCGCTAGGTTGAATTTCCATAATACGTTCACTACCGGTACTGGCAACACCACCCGCCTGCTCAACAATAAAGCTCATTGGATTGGCCTCGTATAACAAACGCAATTTGCCAGACACACCTTTGGCCACCATGTTCGCGTCCATCGGATACATAAAGATCCCACCTCGACACAGCAGCCGATGCACGTCAGCTACCATCGATGCCACCCAACGCATGTTGTAGTTTTTCTTCAACGGACCTTCTTCACCCGCCAGGCACTCATCAATATAGCGCTTTACCGGTGGCTCCCAATGACGGCTGTAAGATGTATTAATAGCGAACTCACTGGTTTCCTCCGGAATCTTGATGTCCGGCATCGTCAGGTAGAAATCTCCCGTACCGGGATCAAGAGTAAACCCATTAACACCACGACCGGTAGTTAATACCAGCATGGTGGAGGTGCCGTACAGACAATAACCAGCACACACCTGCTTTACACCAGCCTGCAGGAAGTCTTCGTCTCCTGGTTTGCCTACCCCCTCAGTAAGCTCAAGGATTGAAAAAATGGTCCCGACCGACACATTGATGTCTATGTTTGAGCTGCCATCCAGCGGATCAAAGGTGATCAGGTAGTTACCGCGCGGGTAAATATCGGGCACCGGCAGCGAATGATCCATCTCTTCAGATGCCATACCCGCCAGATATCCACACCATTGGGTCGATTCTATAAAGAGTTCGTTGGACAGTATATCGAGCTTCTTCTGCTGTTCACCCTGAACATTCTCAGTACCCGCTGTACCCATTGCCTGACTGGCAAGTTGCCCCTGGCCCGTTAAAAATGCAATCTTCTTACAGGCAGATAGCACCTCAAGCAACAAACCGGTGAGTTTGCCGCTGGAAAATGGGTGCTCTCTTTGTTCTTCAGAGATGAATTTATAGAATGACGTGTACTGAGACATTGGCTACCTCGAGTTAAATTGGCTGATTGCCAATCGGTTGCAGACTGCAGACGTAGACCGCGACAGGCAGTTTGCGGCAAGAATCATTAAGAACAACAAGAAACATTCCATTACAACAGGGCTTGTGACGCCAAATGGCTGTAAGTACGACTTTCGCACACCCCCGATATCATCAATCGATCTCGATCATGTCAAAATCTTCGCGCCCGGCGCCACAATCAGGACATACCCAGTCCGCCGGTACATCCGCCCATCGTGTACCCGGTGCCAATCCATCTTGCGGCGCGCCCTGCCCCTCATCGTAAATCCAACCGCACACCACACACATGTACTTTTTAAATGCCATGAAGAAGATACTCACAAAAAGAAACAGGATGAGATCCCGGGCCAAACAACAAAGACCCGATATCAAAAACAGAAGCGTCACGCTATTATGTGCCTATACCGCGTCGGATCAAATTAGTAAGACGCAATTTGCAATCTCTCACCCAGGAGCGCTTCGGTGGCCCCCTCTGAATCCTTGTTTGCAGAAGCAAAAAAACACATCCCGGGCGGAGTTAATTCGCCTGTTCGCGCCTTTAAAAGCGTCGGTGGAACACCTTTATTTATCAAACGTGCACAGGGCGCCTATCTATACGACAGTGACGACCGACAACTGATCGACTACGTCGGCTCATGGGGCCCGATGGTCGCGGGTCACTCACACCCGAAAATCATCGATGCCGTATTGAAAGCCGTGAAGTCAGGCTTGAGCTACGGCGCACCCACCGAAATAGAAACCACCATGGCGAAACGTATCTGCGACATGATTCCGTCCATGGATATGGTGCGCATGTGCAGCTCGGGTACAGAGGCGACGATGAGCGCCATCCGCCTGGCCCGTGGATTCACCGGACGCGATAAAATAGTCAAGTTTGAAGGCAACTATCACGGCCATTCAGATTCACTACTCGTTAACGCAGGCTCAGGCGCACTGACGCTAGGCGTACCCAGCTCACCCGGTGTACCCGCCTCTTTTGCCGAACACACATTAACGGCGACTTTCAATGACCCGCAAAGTGTTCGTGATCTGTTCAAAACCTACAGCGATCAAATTGCCTGCATCATTGTTGAGCCCGTAGCAGGCAACATGAATTGCATTCCGCCAGAACCCGGGTTTCTCCAAAGCCTGCGCGACTGCTGCACGGAACACGATGCCGTCCTTATCTTTGATGAAGTAATGACAGGCTTCAGAGTGGCAAAAGGCGGTGCTCAGGCACTCTATAACATCACACCAGACCTCACCACATTAGGTAAAATTATCGGCGGTGGCATGCCGGTTGGCGCTTTCGGTGGACGAGAAGACATCATGCATCACCTGGCGCCACTTGGCCCGGTGTATCAAGCAGGTACACTTTCAGGCAACCCGGTCGCCATGGCTGCAGGTCTGGCAACACTTGATGTAGTCAGTGCAGATAATTTCTATGAAACACTGACACAAAAGGCTGACAAATTAACAGACGGGCTGCAAAATGCAGCAACAGACGCAGGCATTGCATTTACCCACAACAGAGTCGGCGGCATGTTCGGTTTGTTTTTCACCAAGCTCGATAGAGTCTCACACTTCGATCATGTGATGGCCTGTGATGCAGAACGCTTTAAAGTTTTTTTCCACCATATGTTATCACAGGGTATTTATCTTGCCCCTTCAGCTTTTGAAGCAGGCTTTATATCAACTGCGCACAGTGATGATGACATCAATACCACCGTCGCTGCAGCAGCAAAAGCATTTAGTCAGCTTACATAACAACGCTTATAGCGCGGCCAAAGGACAACAACGCTCATGGACTCTCCCCTTCGAATAGCCATGTGGTCCGGGCCGCGCAATATCTCTACCGCCATGATGCGTGCCTGGGAAAACCGCAGCGACACCTTTGTCACTGATGAGCCCTTCTATGCTCACTATCTAGATCACACCGGCGTGCAGCATCCGGGCTTCGATAGCATTATCAAAAGCCAATCAACTGATTGGCGAAAGGTAGTTACAGCCTGCACTACCAGCACAGAGCCCGGCTGCACTATTCACTATCAAAAGCACATGACCCATCATATTCTGCCGCATATGCAGCTTGATTGGCTGTCATCGCTTACCAATGTATTTTTAATTCGATCACCAGAATCGGTAGTCGCCTCTTATTCAAAATCACGACCGGAACTTGAAGCCCGTGATCTGGGCTTTGAACAACAGGCGCGACTATTCGAGCACGTCAAAAATCACCTTGATGATGCACCACTGGTCATCGCATCAGACACCTTGTTAGAAAACCCGAAAGTGGCATTGGCCGCGCTATGCCAGCACTGCCGCACATCGTTCGACGAAGAGATGCTGCACTGGCCTCCCGGGAAGCGGGATTCAGACGGTGCCTGGGCGCCCTACTGGTACAGCAATGTAGAGCAGTCAACCGGCTTTGCACCAGCGCCTGAAAAGCGCGAGATAATTCTTGACGACAAACAACAGCGCATTGCAGATCAATGCCGCCCGCACTACGAGCTCATGACAACCCACGCAACAGATTTTAAATAGTTATCGCCTTGCCGCAGTAACGAATCCCATGCCACACTATTAACACACATTACAACGGAACAGACATGGCAAACGAAGTCACCACAGAAATACGTGATCAGGTAATGATCATCACACTCAACCGACCTGATGCGATGAACGCAGTCAACCAGGACCTCGCAAATGAATTGGCAGCAAGTTTAGACGCGCTCGACAGTAACAACGAAGTAAGCGTTGGTGTTTTAACCGGTGCAGGCCGTGGATTTTGCGCCGGTATGGATCTAAAAGAATTTGTGATTAAAGGCTTGCCTGTGGTGGGCGACCGTGGCTTTGGAGGTATCACTGAACGATCCTGTAAAAAGCCATTGATTTGCGCTGTTGAAGGGTTCGCGTTGGCAGGCGGGTTAGAACTGGCACTATCAACAGATCTGATCGTCGCTTCAAAAGGTGCGAAGTTCGGCATTCCAGAAGTCACTGTCGGGCTATTTGCAGCCGCTGGGGCGCTTTTAAGACTGCCACGTGTTCTTCCCTACGGGCGCGCAATGAAAATGGCGCTCACCGGTGAATTCATCAACGCTGAAGAAGCCTACGAACTCGGCATGGTGGCGGAGCTTGCAGAAAAAGGCGAGGCACTTGAAACCGCACTGAATCTGGCACAACGGGTGGCCAAGAATGCTCCCCTCGGATTAATCGCTTCAAAACAACTTATCAGTGAGATGCAGGGACGCACCGAGGAAGAATTTTGGGCCTACCAGAAAGCTCAGGTTGATGTTGTTTTTAACAGCGACGACGGAAAAGAAGGCGCCACAGCTTTTGCCGAAAAGCGTCCACCTAACTGGACCGGCAGTTAAGCAAACGGCTTTCGTAACAATGCAATTACGTACATCAAGTAAGGGGCAGGATCACTTTCAGATCGCCCGCTGCTTGAACAAGGTTCAGCGCTTAGCTTGTTGATCTGATCGACAGGTGCGTCTGACCTTGCTCACGCGGCGGGCTGCCTTAATCGTCACTATCGATTCTTAGTGGATGCGACGCGGGCTCATACCCCTATAAAAAACACCAAACACGTCGACGGTATAGCCTGCCTATACAAGTCCCGCCT
This sequence comes from uncultured Granulosicoccaceae bacterium, assembly GCA_938041955.1. GTDB lineage: Bacteria > Pseudomonadota > Gammaproteobacteria > Granulosicoccales > Granulosicoccaceae. The sequence goes on from CALISD010000023.1 coordinate 32,078, forward strand.
TTACCAACAAAGCATCAAGCGCTTCAAGCTCCACCGTTAGCACACCCGAGCGACCGGCTGCGGTGCCGTGCGAATACTGATCACCGACACCACCACAATAGAGATGGTAATACTCAAGATCACACAGCGCACTAATTGCCCAGAAACACGGCGCGATATGATTTGCGTACAACTCAATTAACGTCGTACCGGGCTTGCAAAAGATAGTATGGCTTAACGCCGCCCCATGCGCCGCCACAATCACACTGGCCTCTGAAAACAACTGCGCCTGCTGCGCCACTGAATACTTCTCAGGCTGGACGCAATCAAAGCCATGCTGCTCTAAACGAGCTATCACTTCGTTTTGATTTTTAATTTGCCGACCGTCTGAATTCTGTGCTTCACGAATAATAAATAGTCGCCTGCCACCGGCCGATTCACTGCCAGGCAGAATGAACTGTTCTTTCATCAACCCGGGGAGCCACGGCCCCATAGTCAGACCCATTTTATTTTCTACAAGTGGAATAATTAATTCGTCAGTGCACAAATACGGGTGTTGTTTTTCGGTCTCAATCAGCTGTTTCGGATCGATGCCAAACTGCGCAACCATCTCTGTGCAATACTCCGCCTTAGCAAACGGCACAATAAATTTATCATCCGCCGAGAACGTAAAGCCGGCTTCTATCAACACAGCGAGTTTGGGCACAATATCCAGCAACCAGTGATAGAAGTTATGCGCTCCTCGCGCGCCAATTAAAAACACTCGGCCTTCAATATAGAGAGGCTTGTGTCTGCTTATCATATTCATAATCAAAGCACGATCAGAATTCGTATGCTCAATCACCTCGGCAAAGTGCGCGTCCAGCACTAACGTGTGTTGCGCGTCATGCCAGAATCGAGCGCCACTGACTTGATCAACAAAACATTCTCTGGAGACAATTTCTTTTTGCTTAAATAAGACTGATTTGGGTGCGGCTATCTGCTCACCGGATACTTCTAACTCACCTGGCACCGGCAGAGATACTTTCGCGACGGCATACAACTGCTGCCGATTAACACAGGCAGCCTCAGCATTTATCTGTACATGGCTTTCCGCGAAAGGTAATTGATCTAATAAATGGATTGGCAATACCCCTTTGCGGCACGTAGGGGCATCATCTGGCCTGCCTTCTTTAACCATTAGCTCTGACAACAAATGATAGGCCAGCATACTGCTCGGCCGCGCAAGTAACGCCTGAAGCAACCCTTGTTCAGCCTGCCGATAGTCACTCGCTAATATGGCTTTTTGAGCATCAGCGCAAAGCTGCAATTCACTCTGTGAGTCGATCACAAAATGCGGCTTCTCCACGCCATAATCGGTTGAATTTTCGTCACACAGCACCATATTCTCTGGTAGAAACTCTTCTTTAGGTGGTCAAATTATAGTGGGGAAAACAGGATCCGTTCGAAATAACAACAACGCGCCGGAAATGTGCGATACAACGCTGCTGTTGGTACACTGCGAAACGGTATCACTACTGTTGAAATACTCTGATCGATAAACCTCCAGCCAGCCGACTACGACTCACCCTGCTAGGCGTACTCTTTGCCGCGGTTGTCTTACTTATCACCTACTATCAACATACATTTCTATTGCCACTATTCGTTGGCATGTCTGCATCGATTAAGGGGACCTTAAAGCTACTCACACCGAAATTTGTAATCTTGTTTTTTAAGAACTCCCTCTTTCTAAAATTAAAACAATTTCTCATCAAAAGCTCTACACGATTCGTAGTCTTATCACACAAACCGTGGCGACATCGAATGCGGTGGATAAAGGTAAGTAGCGCAAAATCTATACTGAAAGCAATTCAGCTGTACACACAATCTCCGCTGTGGGTGAGAACCGCCATCGCCATCGGGTTACTGTTTGTCACTGCAAGTAGTTCGTACGTGATCATCGCGCTACTGATCATACCCCAGCCCATACTCACCTGGCTGAAAAACCTTCTAGTAAGCATTCTCAACAGGACGGGGGTTACTCACCTGTTGAAAACATTCTGGAGGCTCCTCATTCCTGCTCCCGTTCAACATAGTTGGTACATGCACAGAAAATGGACGTTAGGGAGACGCCAGGTTATCACGGCAAAACGACTACGTGACACCATCATAACCACCGCCAAACAAAGCATGAAAAACGATCCAAACAAGCGCGACGATGACCGTTCTGAATAGTTCAAATCAAGCGATAGGCTGAAAATAGAGCAACAAGGCCCACCGCTATTTTGTTCTTCCACGGAAAAAGCACACAAGCCTGGTCAGTGGTTCAATATATTTCTATATACTATGCAGCGGACGCCCCGGATTTACTTGTTCCATTATGAATCCTTCATCACGTTGGCTGGCAAGCACTTCTCTTTACAATTTTTAGTGTTGCATCATTAGGCTTCGTTAGGTTAAACCGCCTTGCAACGCACACCAATCGCAGGCAGAAAAAAATGAAGACTGTTGTCCGAAAATCGTTGGCTGTAGTGGCATTAACATTCGCCACTTACATCCTGTCAACGAACGGCAGCGCACAGACGCTATCACCCTTTACCAGTGATGGATGCAGCGCCTTTCCAGACGGGACGCTCGAGCAGAAAACCCTATGGCTCGATTGCTGTACCGCACATGATAAAGCTTATTGGCAGGGTGGAAACTACCAGCAAAGGCTACAGGCAGACCAAGCCTTGCGGTCTTGTGTTGCACAGACAGGCCAACCGGAAATAGCCACATTGATGCTAGCGGGTGTTCGAGTCGGGGGCACACCGTACCTGCCAACATCATTTCGGTGGGGATACGGTTGGAACTACCCGCGAGGCTATAAAACACTCTCCGAAACAGAATTAAAACTCGTAGAACAACAAAAACAAGCCACTGAGTAATAGCGTGACTGTCTCATCTGCATCATTCTTTACATAACACACGTACGTGCTCGCATACTTGCGATAGCGGTCGTTTATTGGTGATACTCATTAGAATTGATTTGAGCTTTTAATACTGCTTTGCGCAACCACTTCGGGCAGCAGTGAAATTTTATAGGCCTTAAGCTTCGCTAGCAGCTGAGGAATGGTTTGCACCACCACAGGGCTCGGTACAGCAGTCTTTATGGTACTGGCCACACTTTCTGTCCGTGGTGGTAAATCATTTGACGCGTATGACTCAATCACTGGCTGCGCACAATCTGGCAGTGCTTCGAAACTATACGTGTGGCCCGTGTCTTCCATCCAACGCGAGAATACTTGAAGCGTTCTCCACCTTGATTTAGGGCCATCATGCATCAGTACGATCGATTGATTCTGGCTGTCCTCAAGTTGCACAGCAATTTGCTCAGGGTCAACAAACACATCCCAATCACGCGTATCAATGGTCCAGCCCACCTTACGCAAACCCAGACGCAAGGCAATATCATTTACCCGCCTGTTCGTGTCTCCAAACGGCGCGCGAAAGCAATTCATTATCGGGCCACCGGCAGCAAGAATATAAGTGTTGGTATCAATAAGCTCCTGAGCGACTTGATGATCAAATAAGGACGTCAGACGACCATGGCTCAACGTGTGGTTGCCCAGAGCATGGCCACCATCAAGAATTTGGCGAATTTTTTCAGGGTTAGCCCGAGCACGCGCGCCGGTCACAAAGAAAGTCGCCTTGGCGTTGTGACGTGCCAGCACATCAAGGATCAGCTCAGTGACCCCGTCGCTAGACGGCCCATCATCAAAAGTCAGGTAGACGACAGGTTTTTTGTATTGCACTTGCGCCTGCGACAATGTGCAGAACAATACGCACAAAAGCGTCAGGCTCCATTTTTTAAACAAGTCTTCTCTCTACCCGTACGCTAAGCATTTGCATAAAGTATATGCATCTAAGGCAGGAGTTTACCGTGTGATAGTTAGCAACCGAGGGAATTCGTCTTTATAGACAATTCTTTCGTCCATTAATTGAAATGCTTGTTACATTTTTATTACACACGCTCACTAGGGTTGATCAAAAAGCACTCCGTCGGGAATCAACTGCCTCGAAAACCCGGGCCCCGACCAATAAACCTTCAACGCCTCACTACCGCCATTCTGGAAATAATCCAGTGTGAGCGCCTGATACCCGGGCTGCAGCGTTACGGAACCCTGCTTTTCAATTGCCCCGTGGCGACCATCGTTGTCTACCACCACCTCGCCAGCAACAGTCAAACGGCTGCCATCATTGGACAATACATAGAATTGGTACGTGCCAGCGGTATCGATTTTAACCAACCCGTCAAAACGAACGCCGTACTGGTTTACCTGCCCCTTCACCGACAGAAGAAAGTTGTTTATCTGCCCGTTTCTTATCGGCTGCAACGCTCCAAAATCAGGCAGCGCTGACCAGGCCCCCTCAAAGTACTGGTAGCTGAGCTGCGATGCTGGCAAGTCAGGTTGACTACCTTGCTGCCCGGTAGACGGTTGAGAAACGGTCGACGCAGTCGTGTCACCGGGCAGAATCCTGGTTTTAGCGAAGCTCGGACCCGACCAGAACGGCGCATAGCTGAGTCCGCCATAGCCTTGAAAGTAAGTGAGCTCAATATCATGCACACCCTCATCAAGTGCTATCTGACCCTGCTTTTCAATAGCAGCATGCCGACCATCATTATCAGCCACTAGCTGATCATTCACTACCACCCGACTACCATCATCAGACGAGGTATAAAACGTATAGAGGCCCGCCTCATTGACTTCAATTGTGCCCTGAAACCGCAATGCGAAAGTAGTGGTTTCTGGCGCTACTGATAGATCGAGGGTAGAAGTAGTAGCTGAAAATGTAGGAGTTAAAGCCTCAAAGTCCGGAAGGTTGGGCCAACTACCGTCGTACAGGTCATAGCTCCACACCGGCGCTACAGAGTAACCGGTGGCAGCACCGGCAACGTCCACTGCCGGTGTAACATCCGCCGCAGTTGCAGCGGGAGAATACAAAGCACTTGCCGGTATCGCTGAGTCAGCTTGCCCCGATCTTGACCAACGCACTTGCAAGTCGGCCCCACCCCCCGATTGAAAATATTCCAGTTTTATATCGTGCAGACCAGCGCTGAGCTCCACCACATTTTGCTTTTCAATCACCGGATGCCGGCCATCATTATCAATGACGATAGCACCATCAATAAATAGCTGTGCACCATCGTCAGATGCGACAGAAAAACTGTAAGTATCAGCGACATCTACCTGCAACTTTCCACTGTACTTAACGCCGTACCGATTCACACCCGCTGCAATATCCAAGTCAAATACATCAGTCGCCCCTACGGTATCAGGCACCAGCCCATTCATCTCTGCCACTGTGGAAAATGTTCCCTCAAAGAGTTCAAACTGCATTTTATCGACAGACAGTGCAGCCGCTAATTGTGGCGCCACGGGGGGTACAAATATCGCCTCCGGCAACACTTCTTTAACAACACCGGGCCCGCTCCAAAGCACCTCAAGCGAATCCCCGCCGGCTTTCTCGAAGTATTCCACTCGAATGTCGTGCTCACCGGCAGCAAGCGTTACCACCCCAGCCTTTTCTATTGCCGGATGCAATCCGTCGTTGTCAACCACCAACTGGTCATCGACATACAGGCGACTCCCGTCATCTGAACGCGTAAAGAAGGTATAAGCACCAGCCACTTCAATAGACGCTCTCACATCAAATTGAAACGCGTAGTAGTTGGCCTGCGATTTTGGAGACAAAGATATATTGTCCAGCTGTCCGGTTTTCACCGGCACAAGACTCTCGAAGTTCGGCAACCGATTCCAGTTACCTTCATAGTAGCGATAAGCAACATGGTTTTGCGCCTCAGCGCCCGTGTCAGGCGTCGTGCCTGTCGACCCATCAGGCGAAGTTGTGGGCGTTTCTGTATCCGGCTGCGGTGTCACCACCGGTATCTCTACCACTTCGCTGCCAAGGTCGAACTTCGTCACCGGACGCTTTGCAACACCCGGCCCGGACCATGACAGCAACAAACCATCAGCCGCGTTGTTCTCAAAGTACTCCAGTTTTATCGCATGTTGCCCTGCTGATAAGAAGGTAGTACCGGTTTTCTCCAACTCAAATCGATGCTTACCGTCATGGTTTATCACCATCCGGCCGTCAATACTTAACCGGCTACCATCATCGGAAGACAGGTAGAAAGTATAAATACCATCTGTTGGAACACTGATTGAACCGGTAAATACAAACCCATAGCCTCCATTGCGCTGACGATTGTTCAATGAAAAGTCTGATTGTGTTCCTACCGCTACCGGCGTTAACGTACCAAAATCGGGCAGCGTTTCCCACCCACCTTCATAGTAGGCGTAATTAATATTTGTCTCTGTAGTCGCAGGGGTTTTCACTGACGGACCAGACACCTTTACCTGAATCTGATGCCCCGTTGAAGGCACACCATTCTGATCAAGTCCAAAGATCCAGTAATAACCAGGGATCAACACATTGGCATTGGCGTTCAGTTGCAACTGGTAACTTCCCGCAGCCACCTTAGTAAACTCCACCGGCACCAACCGTTGATCAGTCGCATGGTGATGAGTCATGGCCATCAATCGAACCATATTGAACTCAACCATGTTATCCGACCCCTCCAGGTCAAGACTGTCACCTGCAAATGCACTACCGGGGGCGGTACTTATTATTGGTCGGGCTGCTTTCTCACCAGTTGCCGTAAAGAGATACGGGGGTTCAAAAATTTCGCCATCCTGATGATTGGTTCTACAAGCACCACACAAACCACCGCCCATTGAAATAACCCGACCGTCCTGCAACAGCAAAGCCGTCGAATGGTAGTTGCGGGGTTTTTGATGCGGCGCTAACTCACTCCACTGACCAGAATCCGGATTCCATAATTCAGGTGTCACTACCGAACCATCATCACTAAATTGCTTACCACTGCTATTACCGCCAATTACCAGCACTTCACCGTTAGGCAACACCACACTGTTTTGCATCGTGCGGGCATTTTGCATTGAGCTCGTGTTGTTGACGACCGGTGTTGTGCCATTAAGATCAATGGTAATGGCGGTGTTCTTTGCATCAAGCTGGCCACCGCCTGCGATCAACATTTTTCCAACATCGTAAACAACAGTGGTGTTGTACAACCTGTCTTTACCACCTACTTCGCGTTCACCATGACCTGTATAAGCATTGTCCTGTTCAAGGTTAAGAGAGAACAGTTCATTATTGGGCCCGGGGTGAAACAAGCTACCATCAGGCGCCACATTCAGCGCCGGATACCAGTCTTTATAATAATAAGGAAACTCAAGGGCTGACTGAATATCAACATTGTCCAGAACCTGCCAACCATAGCCATCGGTCCACAACTCTGAATAACCAGACACTGTGGTGCCTAGTGATGTCAGCACCTGTCCTGACGGAAGCGTTGTACTGGTAGGATACCAGCGCGCCATCGCCATTGAATCAATCTCACGAAACTGATTGTCTTCAAAAACGCTGACGGTGGAAACAGACACTCCCCCGCCGGCAAGAAATACTCGTCCGTCCGGCAGCATAGAGATTCCCGCACAGAAAAGGTTGTGACCGGAATAGCCAGCATCCTCGAACGTTTCCGTTAATGGATTGAATATGGAGGCGGTAGTAACTTCAGCCGTATCGCCAAAAAAATCATCAACTTCAGAGGCCCAGGTGACAATTCTGCCATCGAGCATATTGGCCGCTCCAACGGCAATCTCGGGCCACTCAATCAAATCACCCCAGCGGCCTTTGTTGATCCACTCACTTGCATCAATGGCTGCACCAATCCCGGGCTCTGGAACATACTCATCATATTCCTGAGCAAGCTCCGACCAGTAGGCATCACCAAATTGAATTGATTCCGCCTCCCCTTCATTCGCCAGTTCCTCGTTGTAGGAAAACTCGCTTTCGCCATAGCAGCCTGCAAGTGACACAGCCACTGCAGCCGACAATAGCAAAGCCGACAAACGAACCCGTCTGGCTGTCGAAGATTTTGGTGAATACATGGTGGCGTTCCGTAATTACTGGCAGTCATTAAAAATGGACAGCTCAGTAACTGAGAACGGCATTAACAGAAAAAAATTGATAGCTCGGGCATAAAACAGCAGAGAAGTTGTTACGCAACCCCTGTGTCTATTACTCGATTTGCGCACTCCACCGAAAAAATCGGCTAAAGGCGGAAAAAACAGCGCGCGTACTTCTCTATGTCACCGGGAACTGGCGCCGGTTTTGGTCGCTGCGGGCTTATCGTACTGATAAACCCGTGGCTCAATAATTCACAGATTAAGCGGCTTTCTGCTGTGCCTCCCGCTGCACGGCTTCCTGAATTAAACGTCTGGCAGTGGCACTGTCACGCCAGCCATCAATACGCACCCACTTACCTTCTTCAAGATCTTTGTAATGCTCAAAGAAGTGCTGAACCTGATGTTGGGTAATTTCAGGCAAATCGGTATAGTTTCTGGTTTTGATATAGCGCTGAGAGATACTGTCCGCGGGCACAGCGACAATCTTCTCATCCTGCCCGCCGTCATCTTCCATCACCAACACACCAACCGCTCTGCAATTCATCACAGCACCCGGCATTAATGGCCGCGTGTTGCAAATGAGCACATCAATCGGATCGCCGTCTTCAGAAAGAGTATGCGGCACAAAACCGTAATTTCCGGGGTAGCGCATTGGCGTGTAGAGGAATCGATCAACGAAAAGTGCTCCTGAGGCTTTATCCATCTCATATTTGATCGGCTCACCACCAATCGGCACTTCGATGATAACGTTGATATCTTCGGGCGGATTGTTGCCGACCGGTATCGCATCGATATTCACGGGATAGTTTCTCTGGTTTAAGGGTTAATTGGGTCAAACATTTCGACCGCACAAAGCGGGCCGACATTTTGCACCGATTCCACAATCCGGCACAACCACTGGAGGTAAAAGTTTGCTTCATACCGGGCACCTTCACTCCGGCAACACCATTGGCTATTCAATAAAATGACGCCTGTGGCAAACTAGGTTGGGTTTTGAAACGCCGGTGAAACCAGTAGTACTGAGCCGGGTCAATCAGGATGTGATCGGCAATATATTGATTTACAATGGTCGCACAGGCCATATCATCCATGCTGCCAAAGTTATCAGGCAGTGATTTAAACCGCATCCTGTAGCCATCATTACCCGGGTTTCTATGATGCGAGCAAAACACCGCCGGCGCCCCGGTCATTTTTGCATAGCGTCCAGTGACAGTAACTGTCGCAGCATCCTGATGAAAAAAAGGCGCATATACAGACAAACGCTCTCCCATATCATGGTCAGGCGCGAACCACAAAATTTCACCCGACCGAATAGTCTTCAGAATTTTTCGACCGTCGCGATTGTCTATTAGCGAACGCAGCGATGACGAACGACCTTTCACCAGCACATGATTCACCAACTGGTTTTTTTGCACTCGATAAACCGCGTGAGTTCTATAGTGTTTACTGAGTAATTTCGACGCCAGATCAAGGCTGGAGAAGTGAGCCCCGACCAGTAACACTCCCTTGCCCTGTGCCACCGCATTATGCAACTGCTCCAGACCATCGTACTCCGCCAGTTCATGGACTACTTTCTCATCGGTCCACCACCCCATGGCCGTTTCAATAAGCCCGGCACCGAAATTGTCAAAAGTACGCTTCAGCATCTGCAGCCGCTCTGCATCACTTAATTGCGGAAAGCAAATTTTGATGTTGACCGCAGCAATGTGCTTGCGCCGTCTTATCAACAGATAAGTGAGCTTACCTATACCAATACCCAGACGAATTTTGACCGGGTAAGGCAGCAGGTTTATCAGATACAGACAACCCAACCCAAGCCCCGCCAGCCAGTGGCGCGGGTGAAGTAACAGTCGCAGTAAGGAAGAATCCATTGCAGGGCAATCGTGTCTTAACGCCCCATTATAACAGCCTCGCCAGCTGCATAGACGGGCACCTCGACAATGCCTGCCATTACAGAAAGCCAACCCTTCAATGGTACACTCAGCCTATCAGACACATATAGAGAGTAAGCATGACCGACCTGAGCGGAAAAGCGATAATAGTCACCGGCGCCAGCCGTGGCATTGGGGCCGCCACTGCGTTTGAATTGGCGCAATCCGGTGCCAGCGTGATTCTCGCAGCACGCACTGATTCAGAGATAAAACATAACGCTCAGCAAATTAGAAACCACGGCGGTGAAGCAGAAGCCGTGGTATGCGATGTCAGCAAATACAAAGATGTTCAGGCATTAATCTCACATTGCGAATCCACCTTCGGCAGACTTGACGGTTTGATCAACAACGCAGGTGTCATCGAACCTATCGGCCATCTCGCCACCTCAGACCCGGAAACCTGGGGCCACGCCACCGACATTAACTTCAAAGGCGTATACCACGGTATAAGAGCCGCGCTGCCCATTATGATGGCACAACAATACGGCACAATAGTGAACGTCAGTTCCGGCGCGGCGCATAGCCCTCTGGAAGGCTGGAGTCACTATTGCGCAGCTAAAGCCGGCGCCCACATGCTCACGCTATGCGCTCATAAAGAAGCTGCGTCATCGGGAGTCAACGTTGTTGGCTTGAGCCCCGGCACCGTCGCCACCGAAATGCAGGTACTAATCAAAGCCTCCGGTATCAACCCGGTAAGCCAAATGGAACCCACAGACCACATTGATGCAGAGTGGCCTGCCAAAACCATCACCTGGCTATGCAAAGGCGGCGCCGCAGAATACGCAGGCCAGGAAGTCTCCTTAAGAGATGAGAACATTCGCAAGCAAGTTGGCTTAGCGCAAGACTAATGCAACCGATCGCACGTTTAAGCGCTCATATAGCATGTACTTCACATACATCTGCACGCGGGCCCTGGCGGTTCTGTCGCTTGCGTGCCGCTTGAGGAACATCAACGAAGCACCAGGACTGTATCGAAAACACAGATGCATGACGCACCGTTCGCTGAATAAAGCCAGTAAAGTTCCGGCTGGCAGCGACGCCACTTACACGCAATCAAAGTCACGCGTCACTGGTCACTGGTCACTGGTCCCTGTTCCCTGGTAATGTGCCTAAGACACGAGCCACACCGGCTTTACCCCCGCGCGTTTGATCGGTTTTAAATCTCCTCGTGGAGACCGTCTACATTTGTGTATGAAATGGGCGACAGAATACCGCGCTAACGAAGCCGATATATGGATACGCTATCTGAGCAGGCCTTTGTAGCGAGAGATTCAAAATGCCTCTGACACCCGCAGGGCAAGGCAAGTCGCAAGAAGACTTTTTGCTTCTGTGTGGGGCATTAAAAAAATATAGACCGCAGCAGCGATGCCGCTCAAGAACCTCAAGAGAGAAGACCAAAGAACAAAACAACAAACCTCAAGACAACCCCCTCTCCAGGTCCGCAATAATATCAACAGGCGACTCCAACCCAACAGCCAACCGCAACAGCGACTGTCCAATACCCGCCTCTTGCCTTTCAGGCTCGCTAATTCGACCGTGAGTCGTCGTGGCAGGATGGGTAATAGTAGTTTTTGCATCACCCAGATTAGCCGTGATCGAAAGTAACTTCGTCGAATCAATCACGCGCCATGCAGCCTCCCGACCGCCGTGCACCTCAAATGATACGATGCCGCCAAAGTCGCTTTGTTGCTGCTTGCACAGCTCATGTTGCGGGTGATTTTTAAGGCCCGGGTAGTACACCTTACTTACTGACGGATGCTGTTCCAGCCACCGTGCAACCTCTGCGGCACTTTGGCAGTGACGATTCATTCGTAACTCAAGTGTTTCCAATCCTTTGCTAAAAACCCATGCATTAAAAGGGCTCATGGTCGGGCCGGCTGATCTTAAAAAACCATACACATCTTCACCTACACGTTGTTTATCACCCACCACAGCGCCGCCAACGCAACGCCCCTGTCCGTCAATAAATTTAGTAGCAGAGTGAATGACAATGTCTGCACCAAGGTCCAGAGGCCTTTGTAGCACCGGGGTACAAAAGCAATTATCCACAACAAGCAATGCACCGTGTTCGTCTGCCAACTGTGCCAGCGCACGGATATCTGCTAACTGCGTTAGCGGATTGGTGGGTGTTTCTAAAAATAGCATTTTTGTTTCAGGCAATATTTTATTGCGCCAATCATCAACATTGTCTATTTGCGCAAAATCTACCGGATTACCCATACGGGTTAGGTATTTATTAAAATACTGGGTGGTCGAGCCAAACATTCCAGTGGCTGCGAGCACATGATCGCCAGGCGTCAGACATGCCACGCAAGTCGCCATAATAGCGGCCATACCAGATGACGTCGCGACACAACACTCACCGCCTTCCATCGCCGCCAATCGCTGTTCGAAAGTACGCACAGTCGGATTGGTGAAGCGTGAATACACATTGCCTGGCACTTTGTTTTGGAATCTGTCTGCTGCTTGTGCAGCACTTTCAAACACAAAGCTTGAAGTGGCGAAAATCGCTTCTGAATGTTCGCCTTCGTTAGTGCGAGCTTGCCCTGCACGCACCGCGGTAGTGGCAAGATCGTATTCGTTCCAGTCGGTATCGCTCATGATAGTTTCCGCAGTAATTGATAACATGCGGCGATTTGAGCTTAGGGAATTGCGCGCTTAAAACCTACAGACGGGCATCGTGTAGACTGCCTACGTAACAACGGCGAGGTGGGATTAAAAGCGCCGCGCTTCGATTTAGCTGTATTTTTTAAGCGCCCGCAAGCTGAACCAAATCGGCGCACCACAATTATGCACTTGTGCAGATCGGAGTCAAGCAAACATCATTTCTGTCTTGCGCATGAATTGCTGTGAGCAAAAAAATCCCGGCGAGTGAGCGAGTGAGCATTCTGCCGCGAGATCTGATTCCGCCATCAGTCGGCTAACGTCACTGCGCGCCGATCTATAAAAACGCGTACTGAAGAAGTGGCATGTTGCAGGCCCACACGCAAACGCGTCGAGTTTGCTCTGCGCTTCCGCTTCTATCTACAGTTTCAAAGTCAAGCAAGGGCAACTAACCTGCATGCAGTGACAGCAGTACGGGTATGTTCACTTCAATCATCGCGAACAATTCAATCACATCATCGTTGCGCATACGGATGCAACCATGCGATACCGGCAGACCAATGAGATGCTCCTGTGCCGTGCCGTGGATATAAATATATCGGCATTTCGAATCAACACTGCCCGCCGCGTTGTACCCCGCCTGTGCACCCGCCAGCCAGAGAATACGACTGGTAATGACATCATCATCTGTATGTGAACAGAGATTTGTCACCAGGCCAGCAGGCTCACGGCCTTTAAATACCGTACCTATCGGCATATCCGCACCAAGCTTTTCACACACTGTGTGCCATCCCAATGGAGTACACCCGGTCCCCTCACGATTGCCAGCGCCGTTGGCCGCCGTCGACACTGCATAATTCGCACGCTCTGTGCCTTGATCAATAACACGCAAACGCTGTTGTTGAAGCTCAATTGAAATATATTTCAATGATCGGATGTGACTGCCAAAGAGCGCTTTACCGAGGTGGCGAAAGGAGTCCTGCCGACTGCCTGGTGAAGCATTTGATTGGCCAGGTGATGTCATCACTACTGAACACCAACATCAACCATTTCTTCATCACTGCTGGTGTCTTTGTTGGCATCAGCACGCGCAGTTTCCAACTTCTCCAAATACTTATCGTCGACATCGCCAGTGATGTATATGCCGTTAAAGCAACTGGTCTCAAACTCATTTAGCGAAGGCCGTGACTCACGAACGCAGCTAATGAGATCATCAAGATCCTGATAGATCAGACCGTCTGCACCAATCGCCTGGCGAATTTCTTCCACACTTCGTTCGTGTGCTATCAGCTCATTGGCTGCTGGCATATCAATGCCATACACATTGGGGTAATTAACCGGCGGCGCCGCGGAGGCCATATAGACTTTAGCTGCACCCGCTTCACGTGCCATCTCTACTATCTGCTCAGACGTGGTGCCTCTGACAATAGAGTCATCAACCAGCAAAACATTCAGACCTTTAAATTCAGAACCGATTGGATTAAGTTTTTGTCTCACCGCATTACGCCGCATGGTTTGCCCGGGCATAATAAACGTTCGACCGATGTAGCGGTTTTTTACAAACCCCTCGCGATACTTCACACCTAAGCTCATGGCGAGCTCCAATGCTGAAGTATTACTGGTATCCGGTATGGGTATGACGACATCAATATCGTTATCCGGCCACTCACGTTGTATCTTTTCTGCCAGCTTTCTACCCATTGCCAATCGCGAACTATATACAGATACCTGATCGATCACAGAGTCGGGTCGGGCGAAATAAACATATTCAAAGATGCACGGGGTAAGTTGTGTTTTTTCCGCGCACTGCTGGCTGAAAATTTCGCCGCTTTGAGTAATATAAATTGCCTCACCCGGTTCCAGATCTCTCACCGGTTCATAACCAAGTCCGATCAATGCAACACTTTCGGAAGCCAGGATATATTCAACTCCTTTGGGGGAATCACGCTTGCCCAGAATAATGGGCCTTATACCGTACGGGTCTCTAAATCCTACAACACCGCGCCCAACCAACATCGCAATCACTGCGTATCCACCGGCGCAGCGACGGTGCACCGCAGAGACCGCTGCAAACAAATGCTCCGGGCTCAATTTGTCTGCTAGGGCAGCTCGCTGCAGTTCGTGAGCAAACACATTCAGCAGCACCTCACTATCTGAGCTGGTATTTATGTGCCGTCTGTCGGTGCGATACAGCTCGCTCTGAAGCGATTCTGCATTGGTGAGATTGCCGTTGTGAGCCAATACTATGCCGAACGGCGAATTGACGTAAAAGGGCTGCGCCTCAGCTGAGATACGTGACCCGCCAGCGGTCGGGTATCTCAAGTGGCCAATGCCCATATTGCCCTGCAAGCGCAACATATGGCTGGTGCGAAAGGCCTCTCTGACGAGTCCCGGAGCCTTGCGCATGAAGAGTTTTCGATCGTCGCAGGTAGCCATACCAGCAGCATCTTGCCCGCGATGCTGAAGCAGAGTCAGGCCATCATATATTTGCTGATTTACCGCTTCGTGGCCAACAATGCCAATGATGCCGCACATGCTATTACCTGATGTTCACAGGTTAAGATTGTAAACCGTTGCGCTCAGCGTTAGTGAATAGTTTTGAGCGCCGGGTACCACGCGGCGATCTAGATTCGGTTAAAAACAAATAGTTTTGACAAATCCGATGGCATTTTATTGCGAATAACATTCGATACCTTCAATACCACCGGCATCAACCTCGATTCGTTCCACCAGCGCTCTTTTGGCAGCGCGTTACTATAGGTGGCGAGCATCGCCAACAACGCGACAATAATTATCCCACGTACCGCACCCAGTCCCAGACCAAGCAGCCTGTCGGCAAACCCAAGGCCGGTTGCCCCGAGTATTTTTCGAATGAGAAAGCAGATAAAGCTCAACAGGAAGAACGCACCAAAAAACAGGCAGCCAGCAGCAATAATTGATCTGGCAGCCGGGCTTTCGACCGTAGCGGGCAGGAATTCGCTGAACTCGTCAGTAAACCGGAACGGCAACCAGAGTGCAAACAGCCAGGTGGCGAGAGACATTACCGAAGTTGAGAAGCCACGATAGAGCCCGAGCAGGCCCGAAATCGCCACGGCGCCAACGATGAACATGTCCAGGGTGTTAAAAGTCATTTATTACTGTCTCTGCCGGTTAACACTATTGTAGCAGCACACCCCGATTTTTGGATGATCTGCCGTTGAGGGGCAAATGGTTGCAATTATTTACGCCGGACAACGATGCTTTCTACGCGATAGTCGCGATCAATTCGATTTTGTAGCGCCAATGCATCAATCTGATTGCCGTACGGGCCCACCAGTACGCGGATCATCGTTCGGGATTTACCCTCTACCCTATTGGCGTAAGCCGCCATATTCTGGTTCCGCAGCCTGTTGATAAGCTTAATTGCGTTTTCATCGCGCACAAAGCTCGCCACCTGGATGTTCCAGCCCGTCTGCAGGGGCAAAGACTCAAGCCGGGTGCTGTTGTTAACAGAAGCGCTGCGATTGTTACCGATCGTCTCAAATTGCATAGCCGGCTGCGAAGATTTTGTACCGGTCTGCTGCACCACTGTCGCCACATACTCCTCGGTCTGAACGTCTCCCCGGGTTACCTCAGCGGGTGCAAGTGGCGCCAATGAGGTGGTTTCAGGCAAACGAACATCAAATGATTCCGGCGCAGGCGCGGGTGGCAGTTTCTGGCGTGACGAAAAAGACTTCTCTATCACAGGGCGCGGCGGCTCAACTGGCATCGTCTCAGCGTATTCGTATTCAGTTTGCGAACCTGAGCCATCGAGCACAAAAGGCAACACGATAACAGCAATTGCCAGCAATACCGCCGCGCCGATCAATCGTGCAAACAATTGCTCGTCTCGATATTCTTTGCGCGCCGGTTTGTGCCCTGCTCTTGATCCTTCCACAATCAAAGTATCAGTCAAGTCACTGCCCCATTGTCGAAAACTAGTGTAATTTTCTTCGTCCCCAGTTGTGCGGCATCAGCTTTCAATAAGCCCGCTGCGGTCTTGCCTGATATTCAGGCAGTTTAGAGTGACGAACTTACTACTTCGAGCGCTGGCCCCACCACATGAAATGAACCAAACACGACCACTCTGTCTGCAACCCCTGATTGTGCAATAGCAGCGGTGGTGGCCTGAATTACGGAAGCGAAAATCTCGGCCTCTGCTGCACCGTGTTTTGCCACCTCACGCTCAATCTCAGCACCATCCATTGCGCGAGGATAGTCAATATTGGCAATGCACCAATGATCGATCACCGGCGCCATTTCATCGACAATAGCTGTGATGTCTTTATCTTGCATACACCCGAACACAGCGCGCGTGATCCCCGCGACAGGATGTTCGCTCAGATAGTCATGCAGCTTTTCAGCGGCGGCACGGTTATGGGCTACATCCAGAATTACCCGCGTGTTTTTTAATTCAAGCGTTTGCATGCGCCCGGTCATCGTCACTTGCTGCAGTGACTGCTCGACCGATTGCAAAGAAGGCGCGGATCCCAGGAGTTGTCCGACTGCGCAAATAGATACAGCGGCATTGTCACAAGCCCAGTCCCCTTCTATTGCAGGTAGAGGTAACGTTGCCGTCTGCAGCGCATCACGGTACTGCCATTGATCACTGCCCATACGTTCAACATGGAAGTCGATACCACGCTGGAACAAAGTGGCGCCCGCGTCTGCTGATGCTTCCGCAATACTCGCGGGTGGATCAACATCACCACAAATCAGTGGTCTGTCCTTGCGGGCAATCCCTGCTTTTTCACGACCAATCAACTCGCGATCATCACCCAGCCAGTCGATGTGATCAATCGCAATGGAACTGATACAAGCGACATCGCAATCCCAGGCATTCACCGCATCAAGCCGGCCTCCCAACCCGACTTCAAGTACTGCAACGTCAATATTGGCCCGGCCAAAACTGACGATCGCTGCAAGCGTTGTAAATTCAAAGTAAGTCAGTGAGATGTCACCGCGAACCTGGTCAATCTCATCAAAAGCATCACACAACAATTGATCTGTCACACGCTTGCTGTTGACGACTATCCGTTCATTAAAATCAATAAAATGCGGTGAGGTGTACACCCCGGTGCTGTAGCCAAGGTTTGTCAGAATCGCATCAGCGTATGCGACGGTTGACCCTTTGCCGTTGGTCCCTGCGACGGTGATGATACGAAAGTCCGGCTCGTCAACGCCGAGCGCCACTGCCACCTGTTTGATGCGGCCAAGACCCAGATCAATCTTGTCTGGCTGCATTCGCTCCAGACGATGCAACCAGTGCTGCAACCTGTCAGTCAACGGACTCTGCATCAGCAGCAGGCTCATCATCCTCAACTACATCAGATGTTAAATCAGGCGTTTGTCGACCCGTAAGCTGGGCAATTATCTGGGCAAACTTCGGGCGCATTTCACGACGATCAACAATCATATCGATAGCACCGTGCTCAAGCAAAAACTCGGAACGCTGAAATCCTGCCGGCAATGTCTCTCGCACAGTTTGCTCAATTACGCGCGGTCCGGCGAAGCCAATCAACGCCCTAGGCTCTGCAACGATGATGTCACCCAACATGGCAAAACTCGCTGATACACCGCCCATCGTCGGATCAGTTAGCACCGAGATATAGGGCACCCCTCTGCGTGACAGTTGTGCCAGCGCTGAACTGGTTTTACCCATTTGAAAAAGAGAGACAAGCGCTTCCTGCATACGTGCGCCACCGGAGGCGGAAAAACAAATAAACGCTGCATTATGTTGCAGTGCGGTGTCAGCAGCACGGACGAATTTTTCTCCTACCACTGAACCCATTGAACCTGCCATAAATTTATATTCAAACGCTGCGGCCACGACCGGCACCCCATGGATCGCACCATAGATTGCAACCAGTGCATCCTTTTCGTTACTGGCTTTGGCAGCCTGCGTCAGACGCTCACTATACTTTCTGCTGTCTTTGAACTTTAAATAATCGACAGGCTCAAGATTGGGTGCGATTTCGCTACGCGGCTCAACATCAAGCAACGCTTCAAGGCGCGCCCTTGCAGGAATTCGTCGATGATGACCACAGCGCGGACAGACACTGTTGTTGCGTTCAAGATCTCCGGAATAGAGCACGTTAGCGCAGCTATCGCACTTCACCCACAACCCCTCAGGAACCGATCCGCGGTTGCGGCTGTCAGTTCGCACTCGAGAAGGCATTAGTTTGTCAAACCAGCTCATTGATCACCCGCACCGGACTGATTGATGGCACTGTCTGCAGCGCGCACCCGTTGAATAAAATTTAGCATCATTGCGTGATCTTTTAATCCCTTACCCGACTCAACACCACTACTCACATCGACGGCAGCGGGACGCACCCGACTCACCGCGTCATAAACGTTGTCAATCCCGAGACCACCGGCAAGCACTAACGGCGCTGGAAAGTCTGTCGGCACCAAACGCCAATCAAAAGTTTCACCACTACCACCGGCTGCGCCTTCCATATTGCTGTCAAGTAAAAAGCCACGCGCCTGAGTAAACTGCTCAGCATATTGTCGAACATCAGCCACCGACTTCATTGCCACTGATTTAATATACGGCCGATTAAAAGATTCGCAAAAATCTGCTGTCTCTGAACCATGGAATTGCAGCAACGACAAAGGGACTTTCTGCAGCACCTTGTCTATCAAACTTTTTTCAGCATTTAAAAATAAACCAGTCACAGCGACAAAAGGCGGCAACGCCTGAAGTATCTCTGCTGCATGTTCAACATCAATATTTCTGCTACTGGGTGGATAGAACACCAGCCCGATAGCGTCCACTCCACACGCACACGCGGCGATTGCATCTGAGGCACGCGTAAAGCCACAAATTTTTATTTGTGTATGGGTGGTACCGATGGATACCTGCTGTGTGTTGGCGGATGAATCTTCACCGGCCGATGTGTCTACTTTCATTGCCAGAGACGATACCACAAGTGCGCGCGCTTTGGCGCGAAACGGGCGTCGCGGCTCAAGGCTAAAGCAATCCGACGCCGACGCCAGCAGATGCGTAGGGCAGGCTCTCACGCCAATCAGGTATACCAAACGATTCACTGTAATGAGGTCCCATAAAGTAGAGCCCGTGTGGCACCGATGTCGGCCCGGCCAGCGTCCGATCACGGGCAGCCAACACCGAAGCCATCCAGTCGACCGATTCTTCGCCCTTCCCTACCTGGATGAGACTGCCCACCAATATTCTCACCATGTTGTGCAGAAATGCATTTCCCTCTATCTGCACAATGACATGCCTGTTGATCCGTCTGATCTGAACATTAGTGATTTCACGCACAGCATGTTTTGCCTGACATCCCGCCGCGCGAAAGCTGGTGAAATCGTGTTCGCCTACCAGGCACTGCGCCGCCAGATGCATCCGTTTTTCATCCAAATGCTGGAAAATCACGCTGACGCGCTGGTGCATCAGCGCTGATCGGGCCGGGTGATTAAAGATCACATATCGATATGACCTGCCAAGCGTGGAATAACGAGCGTGAAAGTCGTCTGCCACCGGAGTCACATGTCGCACAGAAATATCGTGCGGCAGATGGGCGTTCACTCCCAGTACCCAGGCTTTCAAGTTTCGCGGTTTTGAGGTAGAGAAGTGAGCACATTGCTGCCAGGCGTGAACGCCGCTATCAGTGCGCCCGGCTGAAACCACAGCGATTGGTTCATCTGCGACTTTGCTCAGCGCATCTTCAAGCTCTTGCTGTATCGACGGACTATGATCTTGCCGCTGCCAACCACAATATGCACTGCCATCGTACTCAACGCCCAGCGCAAATTTATCCATTGCAGTCATTAGACGATACTACCGCACTAGCAACAAATAACATGTACACAAAAACTCCAGCTAACAGTTTCAGCAATTATAACTTCGCAGCTATCTCTCGCGGCGAAAAACTACCGGGGTAATTTGTACCCCACTTATCGTAGATGAGTCGTGCGGGCTTGCAGCTTACCGCCTTAAAGCGCCGTCTAAAGAAGCAGAAGATAACTGTGGTGCAATCTCTGTGTGGCTGCTGCGTAAGCCAGGAACTGCTATTACGCTGTTGATCGTTAGACGAGCGGTATCCGGTCTTGCTCACGCTGCGGGTTACCTTGATCGTTATTACTGATGATGCTTGTCTAGTTTTACAACTCTTTAGCCGCAAGTAGGATTATGGTCAGGTCCGGCATAGATCGAATGCAGATAGCCCGCTGCGGGAGCAGGAATCAAGCGCTACGCTATTGATTTGTTGGACAAGCTGTATCCAGCTTGCTCATGCGGCAGGTCACCTTGATCGTTACCACTGATGAGGCATTTTACTGTTTCAGACTCCTTTCACCACGCGACGGAACCATGGTCAGGAAGTCCAGCGTAGATCGAATGCAGATAGCCTCTGCGTGAGCAGGGATCAACGCTTACGCTATTGATCTGTTGGACGAGCGGCATCCGGCCTTGCTCACGCTGCGGGTTACCCGATCGTTCAGTGCTATACAAATAAAAAAGGCGCCACTCAGGCGCCTGATTTACTGCTTTGAGTATGACTACATCACACCTTCTTTAGCAGGTCTTTCGCTTCAATCTGCTGTAGCGGGTTGCCCCTGGCTACGATGTCTTTCAGTGCTTTTTCTGCACTGGCATTGTCACCCATGTCCAGATAGGCTTTTGCAAGATCAAGCATCGTCTCCATTTCATCTGAGCTACCAAGGTTTGCTCCGGCATCGCCTTCAACAGAGATATCAGATTCCAGTCCACTTCGAATATCACCAGTAACATTTCCAAGTGAATTGATATCAGCATCGTCCAGAGTCAGGTTATCAAACGTACTGTCCACATCTGGATTAGTCAGATCAAGTGTCCCCAGGTCCAAACCAGACATCTGGTTACCGGCCACCGCCTCGAGATTCATTGTGCCGTCATCATCCAATGACGCAAGATCAACCTCATCAAGTGACATGTTGCCCTGATCATCAAACTCAAGCGGATCAAGATCCATTGCACTCAGATTGCCTGTCGCTTGAAGTTCATCAACGCTGAACTCCGAACCGGGATCTATCGTTTGATCAAGCATGCTGTCAGATTGCAGATCAGCCTTCTCATCTACACCACCGATGCCTTTAAGGGCAGAATCAATACCACTCTCGGCAGTGCCTTTGAACGATGCCAGGCCGGCTGCACCAGCACCCGCTGCCATCCCTATAGCGCCTAATCCACCGCCTGTTGAATCGTCAGGCTTATCAGCAACAGGCGCGCTTGCCTCAAGATCGCGCCCCATCTCTGCTACCCGTCCAAGGTGACTCGAGCTGGCGAACTTCTCATTAAACGTTGCCGCTGCCTCATTGAATGCGCCGGTATTTTTCTGATCGTAATAGTTCTCCAGCAACTTATAGTGATACTCCTCGTTGTTAGGAGATCGCTCGATCGCTGTTTTCAGCAGGTCTTCCGCTTGACCGTGAAGGCCATAGCGCAAGTACACTTCAGCTTCAGTGATGGTATCGTCGAGCGCCCCTTCATCAAGCTCGGCATCTGAAGACTGAGTCTCCACTTTTGCAGCAACAGACTCTATATTTGTATTAGTGGCTGCTACCTCAGCGCCTGCAGAACTGCTCGCCTGCTCACCAGGGCCGTCACCTACCGTTTCGTCAGCTTGCGTATCACGTGACACGACTGCTGCTGTACCGGCTGCCGCCAGTGCCGCAGTTGCCGCAGCGGCTGCAGCAGTTCCTGCACCTTGAGGCTCAGCGACCCGATTCTGAGGTTGGGACATCATGTCTTCATCTTGCATCGCCTGGCGGTCATCAAAATTCGTTCGTGTGGTGAAACCAGGTTGCATCGCCCGTGGCCGTAATTCACGCTCATCAACTGTCGGCTTGTTGCGGCGTCGAAAACCCCACGCACCCAATAGCCCCAGTAACGACAAACCCGCACCAATACCAAGCACATTCTTACGATTGCCTACCGTCTCCTGCAACGGTGCAAACCCAAGCAATCCACCCACAGCTGCTGCACCACCGGCGGCAAGCTTCTTACCTGTCTCTGTCAGCTCTGTGCCATCAGCATCAGTGTCCGTTACTACCGCCTGCGTTCCTGCAAGTTTATCCGCACCTTCTTCCTGTAGCTTTGCGAGTCGATCTTTAACCCGCGCAGATTCAGCAGACACGCGCTGCCGCTCAGATTCTGCTGCTGCAATGAGTCGACTTTGCTCATCAGCCTCAGCTTGAAGCTTCGCTTTTTCCGCCTCTGCTTCAGCTGTCATACGTGATTGCTGTTCAGCGGCTTCCTGTAACCTGACTCGCTCTGCTTCGGCTTCTGCAAGTAAACGCGCCCGCTCATCAGCTGCCAGCTGTTGAAGTCTTGATGACTCTGACTCAGCTTCTGCGAGCAAACGAGTTTTTTCGGCTTCCATTTCTGCTAACTGAGATTGCATTTGCGCTGTCTCTTTCGCAACCCGATCGCGCTCAGCTTCAGCCTCGGCGAGGAGTCGCTGTCTATCTGTGTCGGCCTCGCCTCTAATACGTGCCACTTCCAATTCGGCTTCTTGCGTTATTCGGGCCTTCTCGCTTTCCAGCTCAGACATCACACGCGCACGCTCAGCTTCAGCCTGCTGTAGAAGTTGAGTTTTCTCAGCCTCTGACTGCCGAACTAAAGTAGCTCTCTCAAGTTGAGAAGAAGCCTCAAGCTCACGCTTTTCAATCTCTAAAGCTGCTAACTGTGCTCTCAGCGCATCTTCTTCTGAAGACAAGCGAATAGATTGGGCCTGCGCTTCGGCAGTTGCCAGATTTTTATCAGCATCAGCACGACGTTCGATAGCTTCTTGCGCTTTAGCGAGATCTCCGGTTAAGGTCTCTTTTATCTCACCAACAGCGGTTGCTGCATTTGCTAAATCACTGGATTGCGAATCCAGAGTTGCTGCTTCACTCTCTACTGATGCCACTTCATTCTGCAGCTTATTCAGCTCACTCTCACGAACAGTGATAAGGCTCTTCATCTCTGACATATTGTTTTCAAGATCATTAACTCGACCTTGCAATTCATCACGCTCAAGCGTCTCAGACGCCAATTCATTACGCGCCTCTTCCATTCGACGATTCACTTCGTCAAGACTGCGATTTATTTCTACGCTTGGAGCATCGGTATCAGAACTGATTACCACTGCATCACCAATAGTGCTGGAGCTACTGGTTGTGTCATTGCTTGTTGAATTGATAGATACCGTTGAAGGGTTTATGCCTCTATTACCACGAGTCCAGGACTGAACTATCGCCAGCGCATTAGCTGGATCAATTGAGTTCTGCGAAGTAACCGTTGGAATCTCCAACACTGCACCTCGTCGCATTCGGTTCATGTTCCCGCCGACAAACGCATCCGGATTGGCGTTAAGAAGTGCCACCATCATTTGATGTGGTGTCACACCACGGGCTTTTTCCTGGTTCGATATACGCCACAATGTGTCAGAGGGTTGAATGCGATACGTGTTACCGGAAACCTCCATTGCTGCAGTAGTGCCAGTGTCTCGAGCAGAGTCATCCACTTGCACAACAAAACTGTCTTCGGTCGCCTCAGTGACTGGCTGAGAATCAGGCATCACACCGCTTAGATCAATAGAATCTCCGTAGACCAATCCACTATCAGCGACTGTCGACCCATCATCAGTAGTAAACACTTCGCTCAACTGTTGATCAATCGGAGCCACAACACTGCTCTCGACAAACTCAACTTGCGGAACATCCGACTCCACTACCATGGGCTCGACTAACGCCCGAAGCGCATCACCAGAGATAACTTCAGCGCCATCATCATCGGCGAATTCATTTTCAAAAATCGGTGAACCATCACCTACATCAGCGACAATAGTTTCCACCGCACCCAGATTGTCTAGAGACAACGCTTCACTATCATCAACCAGCTCAACAGATTCACCACCGTCAAACCCGATTACCGGCTCGTCAAACTGCGGCGTGAGGTTTAGCTCCTGTTGCAAGGAAATCACTTCGCCATTGCTATCAACAAGAGTTGATGCCGAGCCTGCGTTAGCAAAAATCTGATCATCAGGAACGAACAGATCATCGCTATCAAGCACCAATGGCTCAGAAACCACTTGGGCACTTACACGTTCGGCTCTTGGCGCACCTGCCACGACAGCGCTCTCTGAGAAAAACACCTCACCGGTCAGATCAGTGCCGTCACCCTCCAGTACTGCAAGCGTGCTTTGATAACCTCCGTCTACTACTGCATCAGAAAGATCTATCTGTACGCCGTCACTGTTCGACTCGCTAAAACTGCCGGCAGTCGTCGGTTCGTAGCTGGCGACTTGTGTGTCGGGTTCGGATACAACAGGCTCAGATGCAAATGCCGGCGGATTCAGCAATACAGTGTATTCACGTACCAGTCGCACGCTACCGGGGGCATCCACTTCGATTAAAAAGTTCAGGAAGGGTTCAAGTACCGGCCCATCGCTGGTGACTTTTACGACAGGTATACCATCCGGTCGACGATCAACACTGAACGACACCGATGATAATACCGGTAATTGCTGCAGACCAGCCCGTGCAAACGCATCTGCCGGAGCCAGTTTTACCTGCATTCCTTTTAACTCATCTTCCGTTGCTGACAAGATAGCGATCTCGGCATCCAGCGACTGATTCAACGCAGAATACATCTCGATTTCGCCGAGTCCCAAGGCTTGGGTAACGTCAGATAGACCCGCCAGACTAATACTTACCGCGGCTGCAATAGCTAATTTTCGCACAGTGATACGATCTCTTTTATTTAAAACTAAGGCTGTTAAAAGGTTGTGCTGCCGGTATGGTGCGCAGACCATATATTACCGACCCACCTACCCGTTCAACGTTCAGTTTTATTGACTTTATTTTTCGACTAAAGATTCAAAGTTTTCGGTTGGAATTCTAGCGAAGAACCCGGCACGTCAAACTTCCGTCCTATTGGTATAGTACGGGTCTGATGATTAGGCAATAGGAAACGGCCCAATTCTTGACGATACTGATTTGAAAGACTGAATCCTAAGCTGCTTTGCCCAGGCTGCTTCTATCAGCAAAACCGGTACCCACTTGCGTCGGTACCGGTCGATACCCAACTATAAGTTTTACTATTCTATACGTTTACAGAGTAAGACTTAAGCAGCTGTAGCATGCGGCGCAACGGTTCAGCTGCCCCCCAGAGCAATTGATCTCCCACTGTAAAGGCGCTGATATACTCAGGCCCGAAACTCATTTTGCGCAAACGCCCGACTGGAATTTTCAGAGATCCACTGACCGATGCTGGCGATAGTTTATCGATCGAAGCATCACGCTGGTTCGGCACCAGCTCGACCCACTGATTCCCCGCAGCAACTATTTCTTCAATCTCGTTGAGTGGAATATCCTTTCGAAGCTTTATTGTCAGCGCCTGAGAGTGACTGCGCATTGCACCAATCCGAACGCACAAGCCATCCACTGGAATAATCGAGGAATCATTACGTTCAAGGATCTTGTTGGTTTCAGACTGAGCCTTCCATTCCTCTCTGCTCTGGCCATTGCCGAGGTCCGAATCAATCCAGGGAATCAAACTACCGGCTAATGCTGCACCACACTCGATTGTAGGCAGGTCAGAGCTGCGCAACATGTGACTGATGTTGTCATCAACCGCGACAATCGAGCTGTCTTTGTCAGTCAGCAGATCAGCCACTGAGGCGTGCAGCACACCCATTTGCGATACCAATTCCCGCATCGCTCGCGCACCGGAGCCTGAAGCTGCCTGATACGTCATCGAGCTCACCCACTCGATCATATCCTCCTTAAACAACCCCGCGAGCCCCATCATCATTAGACTGACCGTACAGTTACCTCCGATAAAGTCCCTTTTGCCTCCCTGCAATGCTTTTGAGATCACATCGCTGTTCACAGGATCCAGAACAATCGTACTGTCAGTCTCCATCCGCAACGCCGAGGCAGCGTCAATCCAATAGCCATCCCATCCACTGGCCCTTAGCTCAGGGTGAACCTTGCTTGTATAGTCACCACCCTGACAGGTAATGATGGCATCCATACCGGATAGCGCTTTTATATCGTTAGCATCCTGCAATACCGTTGACGAATCTCCTATCTTAGGAGCCAGGTCGCCAGCTTGCGATGTGGAGAAGAAAACCGCATCAATGCCAGCAAAATCATCCTCTTCCCGCATTCTTTGCATCAGCACGGAGCCAACCATGCCACGCCAACCAATTATACCTACTCTCATTCCCATTCCTGTTTGAAATTTATCCCGTGTACATACGGGCGTTCACATTGAAGCTATACAGAGTATAAATGTAACAACTGTGAGCACAGCGCGGAATTGTGTCATATTTCGACACTACCCCAACCAATATTCAGCGCATCTTGCCATGGCAGCAGCCAGATCCAAGACGAGCGGTAAAGTCCAAATCGACAGTGGCATCACAACCCATGTGATGCATTACGAAGGGACCGAAGGTGGACATAAACAATTTAAAAGCATTCATCGAAGTGGCGGACAAACGCTCATTCTCGCGTTCTGCCGAATCTTTGAGATTGACTCAGCCAGCTGTAAGCAAGCGTATCGCAGCTCTTGAATCAGAATTATCAGCAAAATTATTTGACCGTGTGGGTCGCAGTGTTCACCTTACAGAAGCTGGCCGGGTATTACTGCCCTCTGCCCGCCAAATCAGCGCGGAATTGTCTCGCATAGAAGATGTCATTTGCAACCTCGGCAATGATGTTGGCGGCAAACTAAGCATCGGTACCACTGAGCATGTCGGCACCCATAGACTTCCACAGGTTTTAAAACTCTTTCGAGAGAACTACCCGGACGTAGACATAGACCTTCATTTCGCCAACTCAACTGAGACACTGAAAGCCGTCGAAGAAGGCCTGCTTGAGATGGCGCTGTGTTCAATGCCGGAGCAAAACAGCCAGCGCAATCATCCGAAACTTCGGGGCATTGAAATCTGGAGCGACGAGCTGGTTATTGTCGCCGCTAAAAGCCACCCACTGGCGACAGGCCAGCCGGTAAGTCTCGAACTACTGTCAAAATGCCCGGCAATTTTACCTCCGCTGCGGTCGGCGACACGCAAAACCATTGAAGACAGCATGAACCATAACGACCTCCGCGCAATGGTATCAATAGAAGCCAACGACTTTGAAACTATTCGTTCTATGACTTCAATCGGGCTTGGCTGGGCCTGCCTGCCCAAATTCCAGGTAGACGAGACCCTACAGATTCTGCCAGTAGAAGAACTGAAGCTTAAATATTCTGTTGCATTGGTTCGCCATCAGGATCGAACGCTTTCACGGGCAGCACAGGCCTTTCTCAATTCTCTGCCAACGCAAATCGGCTAACGCTACCATACTAGCGTTTAACGCTAAAGTTTTGAGCACGATCACGCAGACAGTGATCTACTAGTACCAATGCCATCATCGCCTCAGCAATAGGTGTTGCTCTGATACCGACACAGGGATCATGGCGGCCAGTGGTAATCACTTCGGCGGCTTCATTATTTACATCCACCGTTTTACCCGGCTGGCGCAAACTGGATGTCGGCTTTAATGCAATCGAAGCAGTGACATCCTGGCCAGAGCTTATACCACCCAAAACACCACCGGCATTGTTAGATAAAAAACCTTCCGGCGTAATTTCATCGCGATGCTCACTGCCGCGCTGTGCGACGCTATCGAACCCGGCGCCTATTTCCACGCCTTTTACTGCCCCGATGCTCATCATTGCATGGCCAATATCAGCGTCCAGTCGATCAAAAATCGGTTCACCCCAACCTATCGGCACACCACTCGCAACCACGTTGACCCTCGCCCCCACAGAATCCCCGTCTTTACTTAGCTGCTGCATAAAGCCGGCTAGCTCATCGATCTGTGATGAGTTAGGCCAGAAAAACGGATTGTTCTCTACTTCGCGTAAATCGAACTCTGATTGGTCAAGGACAATGGTGCCTAGTTGAGACAAATAGCCGTGGATCTCAATACCAAACTCTGTGTGCAGGTATTTTTTTGCAATGCCACCTGCCGCCACCCGCATCGCCGTTTCACGGGCTGATGATCGACCACCACCGCGGTAATCTCGGATGCCATACTTCTTCTGGTAGGTTAAATCTGCATGTGCCGGGCGATAAAGGTCTTTTATTTTGCTGTAATCTTTGGAACGCTGATCTTCATTTTCGATTAACAGCCCGATGGGCGTACCGGTTGTTTTGCCTTCAAACACACCAGAAAGAATTTTTACCGTATCGGATTCTTTTCTTTGCGTGGTGTATCGTGACTGCCCCGGCTTGCGACGATCAAGATCACCCTGCAAGTCTTCTTCAGACAGGCTCAAGCCAGGCGGGCAACCATCGACCACAGCACCAATAGCCGGGCCGTGGCTTTCACCGAAGGTGGTTAATGTGAACAACTTGCCAAAGGTGTTGCCGGACATCTATCGGGTCCTTAAAAATTCGGGGTAATGTCGAAAAGGCGGTATTGTATCTGCTTTGCATAGTGTACTCGAATCTTTGCGCACCGGATGTGTGCTCGCAAGCAAAGCACCCGCCGGCACAACGGCACAACAACAAAGGTCACCAACTTGAACGACCGCAGTGGGCAACGATGAGCAACAACGAGCATCCACAGGAGGAACAAGCCAGAATTGGCCGTTATATGATCATCGCGATGTGGGTGATCGGTCTCGGGCTCGGCACTCTGCTGCTTAACAACTATCTCGAGCGCCAGCGAAACCCGAACAATGAAGTCATAACCTCTCTCGATGGCGACAAGCGCAGCATCACCCTTAAGCGGGGTCGCTATGGGCATTATATTGTGACCGGCACCATTAACGGTGCAGAAGTAGACTTTCTGGTAGATACCGGCGCTACAAGCGTCAGCATACCGGTAGAATTTGCCGACCGCGCCGGCTTGATCCGTGGGACTGAAATATCAGTGGTTACCGCTAACGGTATCGGCAGAGCTTATCAGACTAAAATCGACCAGCTGAGAATAGGCGACCTTGAGATACGTAATGCCACCGCACACATCAACCCGGGCTTAAGTGATGAAGTACTGCTTGGCATGAGTGTATTGAAAAATTTTGAGTTAGTGCAACGCGGAGAGCAACTGGTTATTCGTGAGCCGTAGCACAAAAGGCAAACCGGGCTCAGACTTACAACACCAGATCTTACAAAGCCCAGCCGATCTACGTCAGAGTACTGCGGTCAAAAAAGGTCCGGCACCCGCCACCAGATTTACAATCACGCCTAGAGAACCAACCGATGCACAGGCATCTATGCATCGGTCTTTAATCAATAGAATCTAATCAAAAACTACGACTGCACGGTTCGCATAAAACGATCGCGTATGACCACCGGATCCATTGTGATCACCGGCACTTTAACGTTCCCCGATTCACACTTGCAGACAATAATTGTCATCTTGTCACTGGCAAGCGCTTGTTCCATTACCTTTGGCGCCTCCTCTGCCTGACATTCAATCACCTGTTCGCACCCGCACGCTTCAGCCACTTTGGTAAGCGATGTTTTCTTGCCAGCGTAAGTGGGCTGATCACCCGTAGATCCATAACTTCCGTTATCGACAATCAAGAGTATAAAGTTATCAGCAACGTTATTAGCAATGGTTGGTAGGGTACCAAAGTTGGTCAGAACAGAACCATCGCCATCGATGGAGATTACTTTCTTTTTCTGAGCCAACGCTAAACCGAGTCCGATTGAGGAAGCTAACCCCATCGTACCGAGCATATAAAAATTACTCGGCTGATCATCGATCAAATGCAATTCCTGGCTTGGCAACCCGATATTACAGACCACCAGGTGATCACGGATTATCGGCGCTATCTCACGTAATACTTCAGAGCGTATCATTTTAATACCCCTTCCAAAAACTGGCATCAGTTAATATAGCCACCGGTTTATTACACATAAACGTGTGCTTTAAAATAGTGTCGAGTTCATCCGCATCTTTTTCTTCGTGAAAGTGATAGGTCGGAATATTTAATTGTGCAAGCAACGCTTTGGTGTGCACGGCCATCTCAACCTGACACGCGACGGGCTCACCTAATTCACCGCGGTAGCTGATCAGCATAGGAAGTGGCATACGATAATACTGCGTCAGTGTCACCAACGTGTTTATGGTCACCCCAATGGCAGTATTCTGCATAATGATGGCTGGTCGTTTACCACCCATCCATGCACCGGCACACAAGCCCATGCCTTCGTCTTCCTTGTTTGAGGGAATGTGATAGATCGAATCATTCGAATCTATTGCATCGATAACCCCCGCCAATTGCTTGCAGGGTACTGTGGTTACAAACTCAATATCGTTAGCAACAAAGTCACTAACAATTTTTTCACTTACGGACACTTGAATCCTCCTGTGACTGTGGCTCGAGCAATCTTAAACTGCCCGATCTAATTAAAAGAACGGCACTTACTCTGGCTTAAGATTAAACTGCTCGTCCGGAAAGTACTTTGCTAAACGAATATCTGCAGTCCGTGCATGCCCTTCCATTCCTTCCAACCGCGAAATTCTTGCCGTGGCTTCAGCAACAGGCTTTGAAGCTTCACGCGTTGCCTGCTGCCAGGTGACAATTTTCATGTACTTGTGGACTGATAAACCGCCAGTGTATTTGGCAGAACGACCGGTCGGCAACACATGGTTCGTACCGGAAGCTTTATCACCAAAGGCAACAGTGGTCTCTTCACCGAGAAACACAGAGCCGTAACACTTCAATCGATCTTTCCACCAGGGTATGTCCTGTGCCTGCACGGTCAGGTGTTCAGGTGCGTACTCATCTGAAGTTTGTGCCATCTCTTCGCGATCATCACAGAGAATCACTTCGGCGTAGTCACGCCAGGCGGCTTCTGCATTCACGCGATTGGTTTCAGGCAGATCTTCAATCAAACCGGGAACCAGTTCGATTACTCGCTCAGCCAGCGCCTTGTTGTCTGTTACCAACCACACCGGGGAGTTATACCCGTGCTCTGCCTGACCCACCAGATCCGCAGCCACAATCATCGCATCCGCAGTCTCATCAGCCAGTATCAGACTGTCAGTCGGACCGGCAATCATATCAATGCCCACACGACCATAAAGAATGCGCTTTGCTTCAGCGACAAATTGATTACCCGGCCCCACCAGTATGTCTGCCTTTGGCAAACCGAACAGACCAAACGTCATTGCGGCAACGCCCTGCACGCCACCCATCGCCAAAATGCTGTTTGCACCGCACAGCTTTGCAGCGTAAACAATCGCTGGCGCTATACCGGTGTCTTTTCCCGGAGGCGAGCAAGCCACAATGTGGCCACAGCCAGCCACCTTGGCAGTCGTTACCGTCATAATTGCACTGGCTACATGGCTGTAACGACCACCCGGAATGTAACAACCCACCGAATTACATGGAATACTTTTTTGACCGAGCACAAAGCCCGGAATCACCTCAAGCTCAACATCTTTAACCGTTTGCTTTTGCACTTCAGCAAAGCGCTTAACGTTGTCGTGAGCAAAAGCGATATCATCTTTCAGAGTCTGCGGCACCAACGCGCAGGCGGCGTCGATTTCCGCCTCAGTCAGAAGGATATTACCTTCGTACTGATCAAACTTTTCGGCGTACTTTAGCGCCGCTTCATCGCCGCCCTGCTCGATATCATCGAGTATGTTCTGTACCGTCTCACGTACATCGGTGGCATCAGTGGTGGCAGTTTTGGTGGCCTTTTTCAGGTAGGTTCGCGCCATTTCTAATCTCTTTTAAAAGGTGAGCCGCAACGGACTGTACTGCCGACTGTCGGGATTATTAAAAACCACCACGGGCAATCGACACACTTGAATCGAGTCATTGACAAGCAGTGTAAGCGCTTACATTATATCATGCAAGCCAGTTGCCTATCGTTTGGCTCACCAGGAGTACAGTTGTTGAAGCGTAAAGATTCACCCACGCTGGAGGACGTCGCTCGCGCCGCGCGAGTCTCCACTGCCACCATATCGAGATCAATCAACGAACCCGACAAGGTAGCATCTGAGACACGTGATCGGATTGCAGCAATAATTGAAGAACTCGGCTACACGCCCAACTTCGGCGGGCGTGTGCTGGCATCGAACCGCAGCAACACCGTTGGGGCTGTCATACCCACAATGGCCAATGCCATGTTCGCCAGTGGTTTGCAGGTATTTCAGGAGGTTTTGTCCGGAGCATCCATCACCCTGCTCGTCGCAAGCTCCAGCTACAACGCGCAAACAGAACTCGAACAGATAAAATCTTTGGTGGCACACGGAGCAGACGGCTTGCTACTCATCGGCTCAGCCCGCCCTGTAGAGACAACCAGGTTCTTGGAAATTCGAAAAATCCCCTATGTGATCGCCTGGTGCTACCAGCACAATGACGCACGCTTTTTTGCAGGCTTTGATAACGCAAAAGCCGCCGACGAGATCACCACTGAAGTACTCAACAAAGGGCACCGGCAGATAGCGATGATCGCCGGTCATTCAAAGCAAAACGATCGCTCAAAAAACCGTATTAGCGGTGTTTGCACGGGAATAAAAAACTATGGACAAGGCGCTGAACTGCTGTCAGTTATAGAAACAGAATATTCGCTTGAGACCGGTGGCGATGCATTCGAAGAATTAATGAACAAACAGACAAAGCCGACCGCCATTATTTGCGGCAATGATGTACTCGCCGCTGGAGTTATCATTCGCGCTAAACAGCTGGGTATCGACATACCCGGCCAGGTGTCAGTGACAGGCTTTGACGACATTGCATTAGCAAGTGCTGTGTCGCCGGCACTCACTACCGTGCGCGTTCCACAGCTTGAGATGGGTAAGGCCGCCGCTGAACTGCTGTTAAAACTGTTGGCCAAAGAAAAACCACACAGCACCGAACTACAAACCCTAATCATCCATCGGGATTCATTGGCACCACCATAGCTGGAAAGACACCATCAATGAAAATGCTACAGCATTGATAGGCTTGTCACTGTAGCTATTTAGCGTTTTATGTGTCACCAGGTAGATACGAAAACTTATGGCCGTTCACGGAATATCTTTATACAAGATGGGGAACAAAAAATGCCCGAGCGACCCCAACCCAGGTCAAAGTACATTTGAAAACAAGTTACTCAAACACTTCGATCGAGTGACTTAGCAAAAGGTGCCGGGTGCTATTTGTCAGGTAACTTCTAAAGTCCCCACGACCTTTGCAGTCGTGGGTTGTGACGCATTCCTAAGGAATAGCGCACTATGTTGTATAAAGGAGAAGGACTATACCATTTCCTCAACGATGCACTCTGGCACGTGGGCTTTAATATTATTGATCGCAGCGGTACGATCTTCGACTGTCGGGTACATAGCGCTGGTCGCGACTACCTGTCCATTTGCTGACTTGACGTTAAAAAAGTACATGCCATTACTAGACTCCTTTAATACGTACCGCTTATCTTCCGTGCAGTTTTTTTTGACCGACTTAATGCCTTTGGACGCGCTGTCTTTTGCTTTGTAGTTTTCGCTTTTCAGCAGTGTTTTTCCTTCGTCGTCGACGAATGAAAAACTGAACGGCTCAGCCGCACCGCTTTTCTTTAACAAAGCCTTCATAAGATATTCTCCTGCATGCTAATACAAACAGGTGTTGCGTGGGTTATCCTCATTCTACTTCTCACTCTCCTATGATAATTAAATGCACTTCCGGTGTGCTCCAAGTCTCCCTGGACGGAGATCCTGACGCGACCGAATGTACGCCGCACTAGCATACTACCTAGGTATAATTACGGCATGCA
This sequence comes from uncultured Granulosicoccaceae bacterium, assembly GCA_938041955.1. Taxonomy (GTDB): domain Bacteria; phylum Pseudomonadota; class Gammaproteobacteria; order Granulosicoccales; family Granulosicoccaceae. The sequence goes on from CALISD010000023.1 coordinate 66,380, forward strand.
AAGTGACTAGTCAAGCTTTTTAATTTCAAGAGCTGGTCTGTCATCCGTATTTTGCTTACTTAAATGACTTCTGCGTCGACCCGGAACCAACCGCCGCCAAGCGGTCAAAAAATTCACTGAATCGCTTAAGATTTACCGGAACAGCGTGGGGCGTTCACCAAACACATGCAGTGGATTCCCGCCCACAAGGTGTCGCTCGCACGCTGGTCGTATAGGAATCAGCTAAAAATCATTACGGTGAGTGAATCACCGGCGCAGTCCGCCGCGACGGATAACAACCAGTACAAATCTCACATACCAACCCATCACAGCCACGTGCCGTGCAAAACTCCCGGCCATAAAAAATTATCTGTAAATGCAGCTTGTTCCAACTTTCACGCGGGAAGAGCTTTTTCAGATCAGCTTCTGTTTGAACGACGTTCCTGCCTTTCGTCAAACCCCAACGTTGAGCCAGACGATGTATGTGCGTATCCACCGGAAACGCAGGAACACCGAACGCCTGACTCATCACCACGGACGCCGTTTTATGCCCTACTCCAGGCAACGCCTCCAATGCTTCAAATGATTTCGGCACCTGACCGTCATGCTCGTTGATCAGAATATTCGACAACTCTACTATTGCCCGCGACTTCCGGGGGGATAACCCGCAAGGCTTGATAATCTTCTCAACAGTGAGTGGTTTTTGTGTTGCCATGTCTGCAGGGTTATCGGCAAGTGCAAATAGCGCTGGTGTCACCAGGTTCACACGTTTATCAGTGCACTGCGCAGACAACAATACTGCCACCAACAAAGTATATGGGTCAGTATGATCCAGCGGAATCGGTGTCTCCGGGTACAACTCTTCGAGGCGTTTCCGCACATAGTCTGCCCGCTCTTGCTTCAGCATTATTCTTTACCACCACTGCCGCCGATTTCCCTTTGGCGCTCCACTGAGATTACATTGCGTAACTGACGAAGCTTCTCCATCAATGCCACAAGTTGCTCAATACCATTGATGTTAACGGTGACGTTCATGTGTGCGGTGAGATCGCTGTCGTCAGTGCGGGTGTTTAATGCTGAAACGGTAACTCCGGCATTCGTTATTGAGGAAGTGATATCACGCAATAAACCTTGCCTGTCATAGGCAACCAACTCAAGGCTCGCTTGATACTCACCGATTGATTCCCCACCCCAATCAACTTCAACTAATCGAAGTTGCTCTTGCGAGCGCAAGTTCAATATGTTGTTGCAATCACGTCGATGTACCGTCACTCCCTTACCACGGGTGATAAAGCCTACAATCGGATCGTAAGGCACCGGATTACAGCATGCTGCCATTTGAGTAAGCAAGCTGCCAACCCCTGCTACCTGAATAGTATCTTCACTGGAGCGCCGCGGTGCACGGGTGCGCTGCTTGGGGTTCACACGCAGGTCGGGGGCAAGCAATTTGTTTATTGCAGTGGCAATTTTTGAATGACTAACATCCCCTCGACCCACAGCGATATAAAGGTTGTCAGCATTATCGAAACTCAATTTGGAAACGATAGAATCAAGATCAAGCTCACGAGCATTCAGTCGCTTCATTTCTCTATCGACTATAGATTTTCCATCATCCAGATGCGATTCCTGATCTCGCACATTAAACCAGGCGCGCACTTTGCCACGTGCCCGGCTGGTTTGTAGAAAACCAAGTGATTTGTTCATCCAGTCACGACTGGGGTTGGCAAGTTTGCCAGTGAGTATCTCTACCTGGTCGCCACTATTGAGCCTATGACCGAGTTGAACAATCCTGCCGTTTAATTTAGCACCACGACAGCGATGACCAATTTCTGTGTGCACGTGGTAGGCAAAGTCGAGTGGTGTTGAGTTAGCTGGTAAGTCAATCACCTCGCCAGTGGGAGTAAAAACATAAACCCGGTCAGCAAAAACATCAGTGACAAATGTTTCGAGCATGTTCTCGTCATTGTCTTCTTTTTGATCAAGCAATGACCGAAGCGAGTTAATGCTTTTCTGCAAGCGCGTATCCTGACCACTGCCCTCCTTGTATCGCCAGTGAGCCGCTATACCCAACTCTGCTTCTGCATCCATGTCTCGGGTGCGAATTTGTATTTCGACGGCCTTACCTTGTGGACCGACAATTGCGGTGTGCAATGACTGGTATCCGTTTTCTTTGGTATTGGCAATGTAGTCGTCAAACTCACCTGGCAAGTGCTGCCAACTACTGTGCACAACACCGAGCACTGCATAGCAATCTTGTAGTGAGTCAACCAGCACACGTACCGCACGCACATCAAAGAGGTCGGAGACTTCGACTCTCTTGCGTTGAATTTTCCGCCAAATGGAATACAAATGCTTCGGTCGACCGACAACATCGATATTTTCTGGACCAGCGTCGTCTAACTTTTGCTTTAACAAGGCGACAAAGTCACCGATATACTTTTCACGGTCCTCCCGCCGTTCTTCAAGCGATTTTGCAATACGCTTATACGTTGTCGGGTCCAGCAAACGAAAAGACAGATCTTCAAGCTGCCATTTTAATTGTGCAACACCCAGGCGATTCGCAAGAGGCGCATAGACATCCAGCGTTTCCCGGGCAACATTCTCGGCATTACTTAAAGCTTCAGGGCTGGATTCATTTAACAGCCTTTTTAATCGGCATACCCGAAACGCAAGTTTGATCAAAATGGCTCGAACATCTTCCACCATTACTAATATCAACTGGCGAATTCTTTCTGCCTGACCTTCTTTCTGCGACGGCTGGGTAGTAGTTTGGGCGCTCCCTGCGACTATAAAACTGTTTAGCCAGCGTACATTTTTTATCAACAGAGTTTGCTGGGGACCAAAGACACCAGCTAACGCCTCAAGGCTCAAGCCGAGTCGCGCAGTTCGACCACCGAACAAAGCCGCGATAACAGTATCGTGATCGGAGCCAAGCTCCTTTAACAGAGCAGCGGCCTCACAGCGTTCGCTTAGCGTATCTGAGCCACTGATACCAGCGACCAAATCAACAGACTTTTTTAGTGCTACAAGCTGATCATCCGTGCAACCTTGCCCCAAATACTGAACGGCACCATTGGCCGTGCTCAGTCGGGTTAAATCAGGGTCGTAGGAATGTCGCATGCGTCCGGCGTATTTTGTCGATGGTTTATTATACTTGGCTTTGCAACACAGCAATCGGTAATTGACGCAACACCGGGCGCGTCGCGAGCTTGCCTGCGATCAACACGCCTGCCACTCCTGCCAACACGCCAACGAGCCACAACCATCCGTTAAATTCATACGGCAGTTCCATTACGTGCTCTATGATAAGCCACGCTATAATCGCAGCGACGGTTGATGCTATGAGCCCCGCCAACAGCCCGATTAACGCGAACTCCCGGGTGGTGCTGCTGGCAAGGTATTGTCGCGATGCACCAAGGGTACGTAAAATTGCCGCCTCGCGAAATCGTTCGCGTCGACTGGCAAGCACAGACGCCCACAACACCAATACCCCGGCCACCAACGTGAATAAAAATACGTACTGCACGGCGAGCGCCGCACGATCAATGATGCCACTTACGCGCTCCAATAGCGCACCGATCTCAAGCACTGTGACACCACCGAACTCTGACACCATGTCTCTCACGAATTCACCCTGATTACCTGGCACATAGACACTGCTGACAAAGCTTGAGGGCTTATCCGAGAGGCCAAACGGTGTGCCCACAACAAAGAAATTCACCGCAAATGATTCCCACTGCACTTCCCGCAGGTTTTTAACCTCACCCACAACCACCTTGTCAGCAATGCGGAACTGCAACGCATCACCGATCTCGAGATTTAAGTCTGAGGCGAAATCTTCTTCAACGGAAAAGTAGGTTTTCTGAACATCACCAGACCACCAATCACCTTCTATCAGCCGATTATCCTGCCGTTCTTCCGCCAGATACGACAAGTTGTAATCACGTTGTGCGAAGCGCTCACTATGACCATTATCAAACTCGATATCAGCCACTGCGACATCATTTATAGATTCCAGTCGCGCTCTGATCATTGGGTAAAGCGCATTACTGCTAACCCCTCTGTCAGTTAAAAACTGCTGCACACTTTCCACTTCCTGCGGTTGGATATTCACAAGGAAAAAGTTTGGAGCATCATCCGGCACCTGCTTCTGCCATGCACCCAGAACATCGTTGCGGACAATCGTTAGTAGCAATATTGCCAACAATCCGACACTGAACGCCGCTATCTGCAGACTCACGCTCTCCGGGCGCCTGCGCAGACTTTCCAGGCCACGGCGCAAGTAATTCGATTTAACTCTGACGGACAAAGCCACCAGCGCGCGGGAGATCACAATTAACACAGCCATGACAATTAACATGCCTAGCAGCAACAACAACCCAAGCTTCCAGTCACGAGTTAGCCAGATCAATAAAACACCAAGCGCTGCCAAAGCGCATGCGAGCGCCACAACGGTTGATGGCTTCGCCATCGGTAAGTCGCGTCGCAACACACGCAGTACCGGTGTATCAACTGCTCGTATCACTGAAGGCAGGCAAAATCCGGCAAGCGCCAGCACAGCGCAGCTCAATCCACCGATGAGTGGCGTAAGTGTTGGCGGTGGCAGTTCGGCAGAAAACCACTGCCCAAGCAATGCCGACAACCCGAACTGCGCGATAAACCCAATGGCGCTTCCAATAAGCGTTGCCATAAATGCAATGATGACCAAGCGTATCACCACCACACGCACCACCGTACGAGCACTGGCACCAAAAGTTCGCATTAACGATCCAGTGTTCATATCGCGCTCGGCAATTTGTCTTGCCGCAAGTGACACAGCCGCCGCTGATAACAATACGGCCACTGCGGCAGCTAACCCCAAAAAACGTCTTGCATTCACCAGGGCAGACTGCACTTCCGGTCGTCCCTGTTCGATGGTCTGCAAACGCAGGCTCGGGTCATCTGTATCATTTACCCAACCGGTAAATGAGTCAACGCTGTCTTTGGCACCGGCCACAAGCAATCGATATTTCGCCCGACTGCCTTCACCAAGCAAACCGCTGCTGGCAAGATCATCAACATTCATCATCAGCCGCGGTGCCATCTGAAAAACATCGGCGGAACGGTCTGGTTCAAAGGCCACTAGCGCTGAAATCTCTACTTCAGAATCACCTAACGATAAGCTGTCACCTGTTGCCACCTGCAGCGCTCCTGCAAGCCGCGGATCAATCCACACTGTTCCGCTTGGCGGCGCTGTGGTGGCAATTCGTTCCGGGCCATACAATTCTGCCGAGAGCTTCACTTCTCCGCGCAGCGGGTATTGTGCGCCGACGGCTTTGACCGAAACCAATGACGTTTCCCCGTCTTCCGTTAACACAACACTCGGGAATTCAACCACCGCTGCCGTATTGAGTTCGTCTGCCAACGCACGATCCAGCACCGTCTGCTTGATAGGCGTAGGGGCACTGACTGTGGCATCAGCCGCAATCAAAGTAGCCGCCTGCGCCGCCATTGCCCCCTCCACCCTGTTGGCAAAGAAACCCACCGATGTCACTGCCGCGACCGACAACACCAGGGCAAATATCAACACCATGTATTCTGACAAACGAAACTCGCGGCGCAGCTGCCGGAACGCCAGCCCGAAGTCACGTTTCAGCAAATGGGCCGTAGCCTGACTCATCGCTGCTCACTCAGCTTGCGCTCAGCGATTTGTTGCTCACAAACCTGTTGTCGCGTCATGTGAGCTTCCCGTCCTGCATTGATAACACCCGGTCGCAACGACCAGCCAGTGTCTGATCATGAGTTACGAGTACCAGTGCCGTATTGTGTTCAGCGCGCAGACGAAACATGAGATCTACAATTTTATCTCCAGTGGCACGATCGAGATTGCCGGTGGGCTCATCGGCAAACAGCACTTTGGGGGTGGCTACAAAAGCTCGCGCTACCGCCACCCGCTGTTGCTCGCCACCAGACAGCTGAGCCGGTAGATGATTGAGGCGGCTTTCCAGCCCTACTTCTACCAGCTGATGACGGGCACGCGACTTCGCATCAGGTAGATTGGCTAACTCAAGCGGTAACATCACGTTTTCAAGCGCACTTAAGCCGGGTAATAGCTGAAATGATTGGAATACAAAACCAACCGCTCCGGCTCGCACCGCAGCCCGGCCATCTTCATCAAGCTCGTGCAATGGCTGACCAAGCAATGAGACAGTGCCTTCTGTGGCAGAATCAAGCCCGGCCAGAACGCCAAGTAAGGTTGACTTGCCCGAACCAGACGGGCCGACAATCGCCAATGCTTCACTCGGTGAGAGCTTCAGATCAACTTTATCCAGAAGGGTAAGTTCACCTTCACCAGTGGGCACGCGCTTGCAAACCGCGCATGCATCAATAATCAACATCGACGACACCTATTGAAGATAACCATTCTGAACGCATAATCGGGTAACAGACAAACATAATGACTGGAATGAAAAACACAAGCCGCCAACACCCTCTGCCAACAATAGTCTGGCTGATCATAACCGCCTTAACTCTGACGCTCGGCAACCTGCGTGCTGATGATTCGCCAAGCAGGACTATAGTCGTCGTTGGTGACAGCATCAGCGCAGCCTACGGCATCGCTACCGAAGACGGCTGGGTCGCTTTACTTCAAAAAAAGATCGAAGACGAAAGTTTTAATATGACAGTTGTAAACGCAAGCGTCAGCGGCGACACCACCGCCAACGGCTTAAGCAGGCTACCGAACCTGTTGACAGAATACCAGCCGGCATTGGTGGTTATTGAGCTCGGCGGCAACGATGGTCTGCGTGGCCTGTCAGTTAAGAAGTTAAAGAGTAATCTCAATCAAATGGCCGCTATGGCACGTGACAGTGGCGCCGAGGTGATTATTGTTTCTGTGCAGCTACCCGGCAACTACGGCAAAGCCTATAACAACTTATTCGCCAAAGCCTTTGCAAGTGCCGCAGAAGATACAAATTCAACACTGGTGCCATCCCTTTTTGAAGGCCTGGACGCCTCAAAAAAATGGTTTCAAGCTGATGGCATACACCCGGGGGTTCTGGCACAGCCGGTAATGCTTGAGAACGTATGGCAAGTCGCCACACCGCTGCTTGAAAAGATCACCACTCAGTAGCAAACCATTGCATTGATAACCACCGTGCACAATATGATCAAACAATTACCCAACTTGATCAGTGCGATGAGACTCCTGCTGGCGCCAATTATGGTTGCAGTTGCATGGATTCAGCAAGGTGACTGGTATTTTTGGTTATTGTTTATCGCACTGGCATCAGATGCGCTGGACGGTGCACTCGCCCGCGCTTTGAACGCAGAGTCCGCTCTGGGCGCACGATTAGACAGCTATGGCGATATGGCAATTTATCTCAGTGTCCCACTATGCGCCATGTGGTTAGTACCTGCAGAGGTGAGTGAGGCAAGCCCCTTTGTGCTGGCCGTTATAGCGGCCTATCTGTTGCCGATTGTCGTTTCATTGATCAAATTTCAAGAGCTCGCCAGCTTACACACCTGGTCGGCGAAATTCGCCGGTATAGTAATGGGCATAGGAGTACTGGCTGTATTTGCCTTTGGGACAACCTGGCTATTTAAGGTCGCAACATTGGTTCAAATTGCTGTCGCGCTGGAGTATCTGGCAATCCTGCTGATACTCCCCTCACTTAAGAGCAACGTGAAATCATTAGTGCATGTTTATGTTGCGCAAAACACAAAGCCGGACAATGACTCAAGCTAATAAGATTTATTGACTCAACCTTGTTAGCGACCGGCAATGCACCGGTGCTTGCACACCGGCGCTAACCCGTATTTTACTTAGCTGATTTCGCTGCTGTTATGGACAACTGTATTCACAAGCCCATAGGCTATCGCTTCATCCGTATCCATCCATTTGTCTCTTTCAATATCGAGTCGAACCCGATCAATATCGGTACCCGTGCGAGTGCTGATTACCTGAGCCAGCCTCTCACGCATTTTCACGATTTGCTCGGCTTGAATAGCGATGTCTGAAGCGCTCCCACCAGCACCACCAGATGGCTGATGAATAAGGAATCTGGTATTCGGCAAGCAGTAACGATCTTCCTTCTCAGCTGCGAGGAATATGTGTGTACCTGCACTGGCCACATAGCCTGTGCCAATCACTTTAACCACGGGTTTAACAAAAGTGATGATATCGTGAATGCTGTCACCTGCCTCGACGTGTCCACCCTGACTGTTCACAAACAAATGAATAGGGTCAGAGGATGTTTCAGCCAGCGCCAGCAATTCTGCCATTACCCGCTTTGCCATCTTTTGATTTATTTCCTCACAAATAATCACTTTACGCGCGGTAAACAGTTGCTCAGCGACTGAGGCGCCCATTTTCTCTTCTTTATCTTTTGCAGCGGCCATTTTTTATTCTCCGAAGGTGGGCGATATATTAGGTTCGTGAAGCGGCATAGTTTAGCTTGTGTCAAATATCTTGCACGTAAAATGCCTGATGCTAACCGACCAGTCACAAGCCGTTCCAAGTACCGTCGTCAAAGACCAGATACAGGCAAACAGATTCCAGCTGACAGTCCAAATAGTAAGGGCTTAATCATACCCCTACGTTACTCATAGCAATTCTTGGGCAATTGACAGCCATGACAAACTGGCACGATTTTCTCGCTTGACTACTCGATCAATCCGTAGTTTTTTCGGGAATAAAACCATTTCGGGTTGATTTTGCAGCACTTTTTCCTTCCTTTTCGCTCATTTGTGATACACTACCGCCAAGTTTAAGAAGGTTTCCAGTCAGTTCGAAGTGGTTGTATCACTTTCCAAGGCAAGATTTTCCGCCTGGACCCAGCGAATGAATGCGAAATACAGCACATCGATATTATTACTCCCCAAACAAAATGCCATCCCGTGAAATTCACAGGGAGGCTTTGTATCGCCTGTATTAACGTAAAAAGTTACACGTACAAGCGAAAGCTCCACACCATCAATATGAACACAGGAATTTTCAACAATGAGTAAAGGTACAGTTAAGTGGTTTAACGCAGACAAAGGCTATGGATTTATTACGCCTGAAGACGGCGGCAAAGATTTGTTTGTTCACCACACAGAAATTCAAGCGGGTGGCGGTTATGCGACGTTGAATGACGGCCAGGCAGTTGAGTTTGAAGTTGGCCAGGGCGAAAAAGGGCCTTGCGCGACGAAGGTAGTTCCTTCTTAACAACCATAAGTTGATTACCTTTCGTCAGTCAGTCCGTTAAAGGCACTCCGAAAGGCTGCATTTAGTACCAGTTCCAGGGCGTTGTCCCTGGTGATCAAGTGGCTACTTGATACCTTCCAGCACTCTTGCGCTGCTACTGGTTGTTTCGTATTTACCCTCTGCCTTGTAAGTATACACGGAGATAGGTAACGTCGAAATTTCACCTGCTGCGAATTCAGACTTTGAACCACGCCTCTATCACCAACGCTGACCGGCACCTCGCCTACGTGCACACTCCCGGCACTGACCACGCCACACCTGGAGTAATCTTTTGCGGGGGATTTAAATCCAGTATGCAAGGCCAGAAAGCACTGGCATTGGAAGCTTTCTGTAAAACGAAAGACATCACATACACCCGTTTCGATTACAGCGGCCACGGAAGCTCGACTGGTGAATTCACAGACGGAGATATTGGCACCTGGCTAAGCGATGCACTCTGTGTATTCGACCATGTCACCGAAAATAAAACCATACTGATTGGATCAAGCATGGGTGCATGGATCGCCACACTGCTGGCCAGCCAACGAGTAAGCAAACTGGCCGGTCTGCTCACCATAGCCGCTGCACCGGACTTCACTGAAAAACTATTGCTCCCTGCGCTGAGCACTCAACACAGGGATCAACTACTACGCGGCGAAACCATAGCCCTTGCATCAGACTACGACGACGGATCACCCTACCCCATCAGCGCTCACTTGATCGAAAAGAGTCGAGCACACTGTGTGTTAGACGATCCAATAAACCTGCATATACCAGTTCGTTTGCTGCACGGTACGAATGATCAGGATGTTCCCTACTCTCTATCTGTAGAGTTAATGCAGGCCATTCAGTCAGATGATATACAACTTACTTTAATTAAGAACGCCGACCACAGACTATCAAGCGAGGCCGACCTACAGGCTATTACCAACACTCTTTGGTCACTGATCGACGCACAAAGATCTTAACACTAATTATTTGGACGGTATGGATGGCGCCATGGCGACCAATTCATTCAGATCAACAATGTTGATATCAGCGGGCGATGCACCTTCCGGATAAGTGAGCCCGTCACGATTGATCCATGCCGTCTTGCAGCCTATATTGCGTGCAGCCGCCACATCATTTTCCGGATGATCACCCACGTGTAAGACACGCTCCGCTTGCACGCCAAGTCGCTCAAACGCTGTATGAAACATATCTGCCGCCGGCTTGGCAGGCATCGACATCGTTGCCGCCAATTCAACATCGAATATGTGGCCAATACCAATGCTCTGAAGGTTTGCGTTGCCATTGGTTAAAGACCCGAGCCGGTAGTGAAAAGACAACTGCTCCAGCGCCGATTGCACATCACTATAAAGCGAGACCAGCTGACGGGCCTCAAGACAAACTCGCATACACTCTGCAATATCTGCATCTGTCGCTCCGTGCGGCTTTAGCAGCTCAGCGGTGGTAAGTCGCCGAAGCTCAGTTACATCGTTTTTAAGCTCCGGCCTTACATTTAGGAGCTCCTTACGCATCGACGTCATACCGTCCAGATCGTATTTTTCGGTGACTTTAGGGAAGTGCTTTTCTATCCATTCGAAATACACTTTTTCAGCACCCGCAATCACCGGGGCGCAGGGCCATAGCGTGTCGTCCAGATCAAACGTGATTGCAGTAATGCCCAATTCGTTCAAACGGTTACTATTTTCAGCTTGCATCCGGGTATGGTCTCACTGGGTTGTTGATTTCGTAATCATACTCGAAGATTCGCCTTTCACCATCAGATTCAAACTACTGTATCTTACAGAGACACCCTTAACTTCCTGTAAATCCGGAGAATGATCAGTGGATTTTGCTTCAGGATTCGTCCTCGCACTGGCTGTGCTGGCGCTCATTTTCGTTGGCACCGCAGTAAAAGTCGTACGACAGGGCACCGAGTGGACTGTCGAGCGCTTTGGCAGATATACCAAAACCCTATCACCGGGACTTCACCTGATTATTCCGTTTTTTGATCGTATCGGTCATAAAATGAATATGATGGAGCAGGTTCAACCAGTGCCCTCTCAGGATGTCATTACCAAAGACAACGCCCTGGTTCAGGTTGATGGTGTTGTGTTCTATCAATTGATCGACGCCGTTAAAGCCGCCTACGAAGTCAGCAAGCTCGAAATGGCAGTGATCAACCTCGTCATGACCAATATACGAACCGTTATGGGTTCTATGGCATTAGATGAACTGCTCTCGCACCGTGATCAAATTAATGCACGCCTGATGTCGGTTGTCGATGATGCCACGTCTCCCTGGGGCGTGAAAATCACCCGCATCGAAATAAAAGATATCGCCCCTCCCCGTGACCTGGTCGATTCAATGGCCAAGCAAATGAAAGCGGAGCGCGAGAAACGCGCAGCAATCCTGAACGCCAGCGCTGAAAAAGAAGCCGCAATACTCTCAGCAGAGGGCAGAAAAGAAGCCACCATCCTTGACGCAGAAGGCGCGCGCGAAGCAGCATTCCGGGTGGCTGAAGGTCGCGAGCGAGAAGCCGAAGCGGAAGCGAAGGCAACAGCATTGATGTCACAAGCGATCGCCAGTGGCGATGCAAAAGCGCTCAATTATTTTATCGCTCAAAAGTATGTAGAGTCTTTACGTGATATGGCCTTGTCACCGAATCAAAAAACAATCTACATGCCTCTGGAAGCATCAGGGCTTATCAGTAGCATTGGAGGCATTGCGGAGCTTGCCAAGGATGCACTGCAAGATACACCAAAGCCATAATTGCAAAAACTGGTCGAAAGGCAGCCTCATTAATGGCAGCATATTACGTGGCAAGCCACTCAGTAATTTGAATTGAAAGGCATACGATAATGGAATTCGTCATTTCAACACTGACACCCTGGCACTGGTTAACTCTTGGTGTTTTGTTTTTCGCTATTGAGTTGTTCGCACCGAGCACATTTTTACTCTGGCCAGCCGTTGCTGCGATTGGCACCGGATTAATTACCTGGCTGAGTCCACTGCTCGGATGGCCTGTCATCAGCTGGCAATTACAAATCGCACTGTTTGCAGTACTGGCAATCATTGCCACGTTATTCGGTCGTCACTTCTTTAAAAACAACCTGAACAAAGAGTCCGCCTACCCTACGCTCAACCGCCGTGGTGAGTCAGTTAAAGGTCGTAGAATCACTTTGACAGAACCCATTGTAAATGGAGTAGGCAGTGCAACGATTGATAACACGCGCTGGCGCCTGGTCGGACCAGATACACCAGCAGGTTCAAATTTAAGAGTTACCGGAACCGATGGGGCATCACTTACCGTAGAGCCCGTCAACAGCCAGTAGTGCAATCAACAGAAGAGAAGTCGCTAGTTGGTGAGCTCAGCAGACGTGTTAGAGGTACCGACCACACTGGTGCGACGATCATCGTCGTATGCATCAAACTCAATCACAATGCAATTGCCACTGCCTACATGAGTCATTGATGCACAAAGGCTACTGACTATCAGTAATCCCCGACCATATAGACTTAAATCTGCTGTGGACTCAGCAAGTGGATAGACATCAGTAGATTCAAAGCCGGCACCGCTATCTTGCACCGCAATCTGTATCGAACCAGGGCTGAGTTTCTCCAGTGTGATTGATATCCAGCCATTTTCAAGCTCATTGATTCGACGCTCACGTTCAAGCAGATACAAAGCGAAGCCCTCAGGGCTGTCTTTAATTTTTGATTTCAGACCCAACACGCCGTGATCAATCGCGTTGGTGACTATTTCGCTCAATACGACTTGTAACTTCGAATTGGGATAGCTTAGCTGGCTCTCGCTACAGATTGCGCGCGTCAGGTCGGTAACAAGGTCAGCGTCAGCGAGTTCCTGATTCTCATAGCGCCAGAAAATCGTTTCTGTGGCGAGATTTAACATGCTGGTAAGGGCCCGTCACTACTGTCGAATGGAGAAGAGCTTGTCAAAATTCGCTATCGTCAATACGCGCATTACATCAGGGCTGGGCTTGACCAACAATACAGTGGCAGCACGGCCGACATGCTCTCTCAGCATTAGCAACATACCCAGTGCACTGCTATCCATGTAGTCAGTTTCACTAAGGTCAACGTTGACTGTGACACTCTTGTTCTCAATGCCGCTAAAAGAAGCTTTGAAGCTGTCATAGATCCGATAATCGAACCTTCCAGCAACAGAAACTGTCACTTCCTCACCACTGTCTGATTGTTCTGAAACTACACTCACTTTCACCACCCTCGTGGACTACTAAAAACACCTCAATCATTTCAATACGAGGTGCATCCACGCGTTGTCTAAACAACGCGGTAATGACAAGGTAACGACAGTCGAGCCTTAAACCTTTATTTGTTGGTGATAAGAGTGTGAATTAAGAATGTGAGCTACTTATCTACTCTACGGCTTTTGAAAAAACTCTGAATCAACTGCCTGCATTCGCCCTCTAGCACCCCGCCGATCACTTCAAGTTTATGCACATGGGTCATTTCTGCGAAATAGTTCACGGAGCCAGAGGCCGCTCCCGCCCGTGGTTCCGGTGCACCGTAAACAAGACAATCGACACGCGCATGAAGCAATGCACCAGCACACATGAGGCACGGCTCTACTGTGCTGTAGACGGTACAACCCGGTAGTCTGTAGTTTCCAAGCGCCTTTGAAGCGATACGCAGCACATTGACCTCAGCGTGGGCAGTGGGATCGCATGCTGTGATTTGTGCGTTACCTGCCCGGGCTATTATTTCTCCATCTCGAATCACAATGGCACCCACTGGAACCTCTTGCAATCGAGCTGCTTCATTGGCGAGCTCGAGCGCCTGCCGCATGTAAGCGTCGTGCTGTGCAGCAACTTGCGGTAACTCATCAGGCATAAAAAATAACTCTTGAACCAATATTCAAGTCCGGTTTCAGGCAAATATAACAGACAAAAAAATGGGCCGATTCGGCCCATTCCTCTACAAACTAACTACCTTACCGAACTAGCTTGGCGTAGGCTCAGTCGGAGCCTCATCTTCAGCGACGGCTTTCATGCTGAGTCTGATTCGGCCTTGCTTGTCTACTTCCAGTACTTTGACTTTGACCATCTGGCCTTCACTCAATTCATCAGCCACGTTCTGGACGCGTTCTTCAGAGATCTGAGAGATGTGAACCAAACCATCTTTGCCTGGCAAAATATTTACGAACGCACCAAAGTCCATAATCTTCTGTACTTTACCTTCGTAGATAGTGCCCACTTCAACGTCTGCGGTAATCTGTTCAATTCGACGTTTAGCTTCTTCACCTGCAACACGATCACTCGACGCAATCTTGATCGTACCGTCATCACCGATATCGATAGTGGCACCAGTCTCTTCAGTCAGCGCACGAATAACTGCACCGCCTTTACCGATGACAGCCGCAATCTTTTCCGGGTGAATTTTCACTGTGATAAAACGCGGCGCATGCTGTGACAACTCTTCACGAGGAGCCCCGAGTACCTTGTTCATCTCACCAAGAATAAACAAGCGACCTTCTTTGGCTTGCTCAAGCGCCGCTTCCATAATTTCACTGGTGATACCGTCAATCTTGATATCCATCTGCAGCGCAGTCACACCACCATCTGTACCAGCTACTTTGAAGTCCATGTCACCCAGGTGATCTTCGTCACCAAGAATGTCACTAAGCACCGCAAAACGGTTGTCATCTTTGATCAGACCCATTGCAATACCTGCAACCGGTGCTGACAGAGGAATACCTGCATCCATCATCGCAAGACTGGAACCACAAACACTTGCCATTGAGCTTGAACCGTTTGATTCAGTAATTTCTGAAACAATACGTACCGTGTATGGGAAGGAATCTTCATCAGGCATCACTGCCTGCACACCGCGTTTCGCAAGCTTACCGTGACCAATTTCACGACGCTTTGGAGAACCAACAAAGCCGGTTTCACCAACACAGTAAGGAGGGAAATTGTAATGCAACATAAACGCATCACGTCTTTCACCATCAATCGCATCGATGATTTGAGCATCACGGGTGGTACCCAATGTCACGGCAACGATCGCTTGCGTTTCACCACGTGTGAACAAGGATGAACCGTGTACGCGAGGAAGCAAACCTGTCTTAACAGAGATAGGTCGAACGGTACGAGTATCACGACCATCAATACGTCTTTCACCAGCCAGTATTCGACCGCGTACCAATGCTTTTTCAAGTGCGGAAACTTCACCAACAACATCAGCTGCTTTCGGAGAGTTTTCATCTTCAGAAACCAGCGCCGCTTTTGCAGCTTCCTTTACAGCAGCCACTTTAACCTGGCGTTCCATTTTGTCAGCAACGCTATACGCTTCAGCCAAACCGGCTTCCGCTTGTGCTGCAACTTTGGCCGCAAGTGACGCATCCTTTTCAGGCTCACTCCAGTCCCACGCTTCGGCACCCACTTCTGCTGCAAGTTCAGAGATAGCTTGAATCGCTACCTGCATCTGTTCGTGACCAAACATCACAGCACCAAGCATGACATCTTCCTGCAGAACGTCAGCTTCTGATTCAACCATGAGCACAGCACCTTCGGTACCTGCGACAACAAGATCAAGCTTTGATTCTTCAAGCTGTGTTTTAGATGGGTTCAAAACGTAAGCACCATCAATGTAACCAACTCGCGCAGCGCCTATCGGCCCTTTGAAAGGCATACCGGAGCACGCAAGTGCCGCTGATGATCCTAACAGTGCAATGATGTCTGCCTGAATTTCAGGATCAAGAGACATTACCGTTGGAATTACCTGCACTTCGTTGCGGAAGCCTTTTGGAAACAACGGACGCAATGGGCGATCAATTAAACGTGAAGTGAGTGTTTCACTTTCAGCAGGACGACCTTCACGCTTAAAAAAACCACCAGGTATTTTACCTGCAGCATAGGTGCGCTCTTGGTAGTTAATCGTCAGCGGGAAAAAATCAGCGCCTGGTCTGACTTCTTTCTTACCAACCGCCGATACTAAAACCACGGTATCGCCGATACTTATTTTTATAGCAGCGGAAGTTTGACGTGCAATTTCCCCTGTCTCCATGATGACCTCTTGGTCGCCAAACATAAATTTTTTGATTACTGGATTCACTTGAATTCCTTAGTTAGACCTTGTGAGTCATTGGATTACGAAGCACGATTAACGGCGGAGGCCTAGTTTCGCGATAAGGTCCTGATAACGGCTCTGATCTTTGCGCTTCAGGTAGTCGAGCAACTTGCGGCGCTGGTTAACCATACGCAGCAATCCACGTCGGGAATGGTGATCGTGTTTGTGAACTTTGAAATGTTCTGTCAGGTGCGTAATTCTTGCGGACAACAATGCAACTTGAACTTCCGGTGACCCCGTGTCCGAGGAGTCGCGCTTATGTTCGTCGATGATCTCCGCCGTTTGTTCGGCGTTTAAACAACCCATGATTCTCTACCTTAATGATAAAAGTAATGTGCGAATGCCGGTTGGCATTCACGGTTAAAAAAACAAATATTGTACGTTACTATCTTATCCACCATTGCGCTCTTGCGGCAGTGGTCGATTCGGGTCAGCTTCTGCAGCGTTCCTGACCGCCTTGCTATTGGCCACCTTTTCATCGGCCCGCTTTTTATTGGCGGCCTTTTTTGCTGCAACTCTTTCGATATCTGCCTGTCTGTTGGCGGCTCTCTTTGCGGCTGCTTTTCCCGCCTCATCCGTCAACTGCCCGCCAATGAGACGAACGGTTTCCAGTTTGCCGTTGACGATTTTGCCAAGACCTAGAAACCGATCTTCTGAATTATAAACCCTAAAGAGCTCTTCGGGAGAATTTCCCTGAATCGCGTTAAAATCAGGCTTGGAGCCATTTTGATAGCGCAAAGCGGTTGATGCATCAATTACGAGTGGCCGCCAGTCTGAAATAACCTGATCTGTGGCCAGTAACAGCTCATCGACGTTAGTCGCTTTGTCGATATCTTCGAGTGTGAACATGGCCTGCCCGTCAAACGGCGACACAGCCAACCTGCGCAGCGTCGTCACATGCGCACCACAGCCAAAGTGTTCACCAATATCACGTGCGATTGACCGGATATAAGTCCCTTTTGATACCCGAAGTTCAAGTGTAAACGTATCTTCAGAATAATCTGTGAGGCTTATGGATTTCACATTAATCGGTCTGAGCGCCAGCTCAACTTCCTTACCCTGGCGCGCGAGCTTGTAAGCTCGTACTCCCTCTTTTTTTATTGCTGAATAAATGGGCGGTCGCTGCATTTGCTCGCCATGAAACGAAGCCACAGCTTCTGCCATTTGCTGATAAGTGATGTCAGGAACCTGCGCGCGGGTAAGCACTTCACCATCTGCATCTTCAGTATCTGTGGTTATCCCTAACAGGGCCGTCACCTGGTAGGTCTTTTCAGCATCAAGCATGTAGCCGCACAGCTTAGTTGCCTCACCAAAGCATATTGGCAACATGCCAGTTGCTGAGGGGTCAAGACTGCCGGTGTGGCCAGCCTTTTTAGCGCCATAAAGCTTGCGCACCTGCTGTAAAACGCCGTTTGAGGTATAACCGGGCGGCTTGTCGAAAAGTAGCACTCCGTTCAAGTCGCGCATTACAAACGCCCCCGAATGAATTGTTTTTCAACCGTACTGAACATTAAATATCTTTCTTGGTATCCGTCTCTGGCGCTGTCGTGTTAGTCGCCACGGCATTATCGATCAGGCCCGATAATTCCGAGCCCCTCTGTTGAACTTCGTCATAAAAGAACTTCAGCATCGGTGTAGAGCGCAAACGCATTCTGCCACCCAGGAGCTTACGTAAAAATCCGGCCCCCTGATTAAGCCCGTCGATCATTTCATCACGGGCGTTTCCACCTTCGCCTTCTCCTGCATCCTCTGCAGACGGGATCTCTACTGAAAGCGCTGACACGTACACCTTGGCGCTAGACAGATCTTTGCTCACCTCAACCCCTGCGACGGTCACCATTTCAGGTATGCGCGGGTCTTTGAGCTCGTGTCTGATCAGTTCAGATAATTCTCTCTGAATCTGATCCGCAACCCGATAGCTGCGAGGGTAGTCTTTTGCCATTGTATTCGTTCAGTGCGTTAACTCTTACAGAGTTCGCGCAACTTCCTTACGCTCAAATACTTCGATCTGATCACCAGCTTGAATATCAGTGTAGTTTTTAACACCGATACCACACTCTGTACCCATGCGTACTTCGTTGACATCATCCTTAAAGCGACGCAGAGACTCCAGTTCACCTTCGAATATCACGACATTATCGCGCAATACCCGTATTGGTTCTGCGCGACGCACAACACCATCTACCACCATGCAACCTGCCACCTGATCAAACTTCGGTGAACGGAATACATCTTGAACCTGTGCCAGGCCAATGATTTTCTCCTGAATTTCAGGCGGAAGCATAAGACCGGCAGCAGCCTTCACTCGATCAAGCACTTCGTAGATCACACTATCGTAGTGCAACTCAATATCCTGCTCCATGATCACTTTTCTTGCAGCATTATCTGCCCGCACATTAAAGCCAATCATCACTGCACTTGATGCTGCAGCAAGTTGTGCATCAGATTCTGTAATACCGCCAACACCGCCACCGATAACGCGAATACTCACTTCATCAGTGGTGAAGTTTTGCAGCGCATCGCGCAATGCTTCAAAGCTACCCTGGACATCAGTCTTAACAACAAGGTTGAGCGTGCTCGCCTCACCTTGTTTGATTTGCGAGAACACATCTTCCAGTTTCTGCGGACGACGTTCAGCCAATCTCTGATCACGGGATTTGTCATTACGCAGGTCAGCAAGTTCACGAGCACCACGCTCATCCTTAGTGACCAACATATTTTCACCAGCATCTGGTGTGTTAGACAATCCAAGCACTTGTACTGGGGTTGATGGACCCGCAACTTCTACTTGTTCACCGCTGTCGTTAAACATCGCTCGAACACGTCCAAACTCTTTACCGCACACCATGATGTCGCCACGCTTCAGCTCACCTGCCTGTACAAGCACCGTTGCCACCGGACCACGACCTTTATCAAGCGTTGCTTCAATCACTACGCCTTCAGCGTAGCCTTCAGGGCGCGCTTTGAGTTCCATCACTTCAGCCTGTAACAACAAAGCGTCGAGAAGATCGTCAATACCCAAACCGGTAAGTGCTGATACCGGGATAAACATCGTCTCGCCACCCCACTCTTCTGGGATGACATCGTGTTTGGACAGATCGTTTTTGACCTTATCCGGATCAACACCTTCTTTATCCATCTTGTTGACAGCCACAATGATCGGAACATCTGCCGCACGAGAGTGCTGCACTGCCTCTATCGTTTGTGGCATCGCACCATCATCTGCAGCTACTACCAGCACAACGATATCTGTCGCCTGTGCACCACGTGATCGCATTGAACTAAATGCGGCGTGACCAGGAGTATCAAGAAAGGTCAGTGCGCCTTTGTCATGTTCAACGCTATATGCGCCAATGTGCTGGGTTATTCCACCCGACTCACCAGCGGCTACGCGGGTAGTTCGAATGTAATCCAGAAGGGATGTTTTACCGTGATCAACGTGACCCATAATGGTCACCACTGGCGGTCTCACGACCTCATCGTCTGATGCACCATCATTGCCTGCAGCCGCTGCAACCAATCGTTGCTGCAACTCAAGCTCAAGATCATCGGCTGAAGTCATGATGGCGTTATGCCCCATCTCTTCGACTACTAATACGGCTGTATCCTGATCAAGTACCTGGTTGATGGTAGCCATCACCCCCATACCCATCATGGTCTTAATGACCTCGCCGGCCTTCACAGCCATGCGGTTACCGAGCTCGGCTACGGTGATTGTCTCTGGAATATCAACATCATGGACGACCGGCGCTGTGGGTTTTGCAAACCCGTGCTTGGCTTCAATGTTATGCGCAAGCTCGCGACGACCGCGCTTCTCGCGCTTACCACCACGACCACCGGATACGCGTAATTCCTTACGTCCTCCACCCGCTTTACCACCACGGCCTCGACGACCGGGTCTACCACTATTTTCTGGTGGTGGCCCACTGTTGTTATTGCTGACAGCAGCAGGTTCGGGCGCAGCACGGCGAGCACTTCTGCGCGTCGCTTCCTGGGTACGAAGGAGTTCAGCATCCGCAGCCGCTTGTACTGCTCTTTCGCGAGCTTTACCGGCTTCTTCAACGCTTTGGGTTAGTTCCGCAAGCGCCGCTGCCTGAGCTGCATCTCGTGCAGCAGCTTCAGCATCAATTCGTGCTTTTTCAGCATCAGCGATAGCTTGCTCTTCAGCAATACGATCCGCTTCAACCCGAGCCGCCTCATCTCTGATGCGATCCGCTTCAGAGATCACTGCCTCTTCAGCTTCACGCTTAATGCGATCTTCTTCGGCTTCTTTATCAACCACTGGAGGCTCGACCACAGGAGCTGGAGCCGGTGCCGGGGCACAAACAGCTTCAGGCTCACTCTTCGTCTCAGTGGGCGTCTCTTCTTTTTCAGCTTGCTTTTGACGAAGCGCCGTTTGGCGAATCATCTCTTCGCGCGCAGCATCGTCTCGCTTGGTGAAGGTTCGTTTGCCACGGGTTTCAACCGTGACCGACTTTTTACCTGGACCGCCGAGTTTAATCTCACCGCGTTTTTTACGCGTTAAGGTAATTTTGCTTGCACCAGCAGCTTTTTGCTCGCCGCCTTGTGATTGGCGCAAGAACATCAACAGCTGCGACTTTTCACTATCCGCAATCGTGTCTTCCGCTGCGCTTTTCTCTACGCCTGCGTCTTTTAGCTGTTGGAGCAGCTTCTCGACCGGTGTTCCCACCGTATCGGCCAGCTGCTTGACGGTCACTTCTGCCATATTTTGTCTCTAATCCCCGCTAGCTTCAGCTCCCGCTTCAGCTGCCTGTTCCTCTTCCGTGAACCAGCTCTCGCGTGCCTTCATGATGAGTTTACCAGCGGTCTCTTCATCCATCCCGTCGATAACCATTAATTCGTCAGTCGATAAATCTGCTAGATCATCAACTGTAATCACTTCGATCTCTGCCATTGAAACGGCAAGTTCAGCACTGATTCCTTCCATCGCAAGTAGTTCGTCAGACGGATTCAGATTTTTAATTTTTTCTTCGGTAACCAGCGCCTGCGTTAACAGAACATCCTGTGCCCGACTGCGAAGCTCCTGAACCATGTCGTTGTCAAACTCATCAACGTCAAGCAGTTCCTGCTCCGGCACATAGGCTACTTCTTCTACACTGGTAAAACCTTCCTGCACCAGAATAATGCCCACTTCTTCGTCAACTGTTAGTTGCTCAACAAACTTCTCAACCAACACTTTTGCTTCTGTCTCGTTCTTTTCATCAGCAGCGCCCTCGTCCATCACGTTGAGAGTCCAGCCGGTAAGCTCACCTGCCAGACGAACATTCTGGCCACCGCGGCCGATCGCAAGCGACAGTTTTTCAGAGTCAACAATGATGTCCATACTGTTGTTGTCTTCATCAACAATAATGGATGCGACTTCCGCCGGCGCCATTGCGTTTATCACATACTGAGCCGGGCTTTCATTAAAGAGGATAATATCTACCCGCTCACCTGCCAGCTCATTCGACACTGTTTGTACTCGCGAGCCACGCATTCCGACACAAGCGCCGACCGGATCAAGCCGTGGGTCATTCGACACCACTGCAATCTTTGCGCGACTTCCGGCGTCACGTGCGGCACCACGAATTTCAATCACACCCTGACCTACTTCGGGTACTTCCAGCTTAAATAATTCCATCAAGAACTCAGGAGATGTTCTGGTAGCAAACAATTGCGGACCATAAGCTTCTGGCTCTACGTCGCGAAGGTACGCGCGTAAGCGATCACCCGTTCGTACCGCTTCACGGGGAATCATCTCTTCACGACGAATAAACGCTTCTGCGTTACCGCCGAGATCGATGTAAACACCGCCACGCTCCGTGCGCTTGACAATCCCCATGACCAGCTCACCGACCCGGTCTTTAAAAGCCTCTACTACCCGCGCACGCTCTGCTTCACGTACTTTTTGTACAATTACCTGCTTGGCGGTTTGCGCCGCGATCCTACCGAAATCAACTGATTCGATATCATCTTCAACCCAACCCCCTAATTCTATTTCAGGGTCTTCTACCTGTGCCGCAGACAAGGTTATCTGGCGAAGTGGAAATTCCTGCACCTCATCATCAGCTACAACTTCCCATCGACGGAAGGTTTCATAATCACCGGTCTCCCGGTCAATGTGAACACGACACTCGATGTCTTTGCCGCTGCGTTTGCGTGTTGCAGATGCTAGCGCGGCCTCAAGGGCCTCGAATATAATTCTTTCTTCAACGCCCTTCTCATTTGAGACGGCATCAACCACCATAAGTATTTCTTTGCTCATAAGTAGCTATACCTTGCGCAAATCGCCTGTACTAATGTAACGAACATTCGGAGCATTGAACCTCTTTGTTCGGTGCCAATTTTTTTCGCAGAACTTAAGCCCTGTACCATCGAATCTACTCTCATCAAACTCGGGTTACCAAATTTGCGAACTCTATATCTTTGACCGGGAGTTCATACTGCTCACCATCGACTTCAATCACTAGTTGACCATCTTCTACACTGATCACCGTGCCTTTAAAATTACGCCGACCAGTAACTGTAGAGACCTCTAAGCGCAGCTTTATTGTGTTGCCAACCTGCTCTTCAAAATCAACCAGGCTAAACAGCGGTCGGTCTACACCGGGCGAAGACACTTCAAGACAATACTCACCGGCAATGAGATCTTCAACGTCCAATGCTGCACCTACTTGCCGACTAACAGCAGCACAATCATCTACAAGAATTCCGGATCGATCCATGACTGGCACTTTAGCCATTCCATCTTCCAGCTCAACATCAATGAGCTCTTCGTCGATCAACTTTTCCTTATTAGCGCCATGATCTATATAGACACGTAACGTGAGACCGGATTCACCCTGGCCGAGCGACGCCCCTACAAATCTGTAGTTCATGCCTTCGACTATGGGGGATAAAAAATCCCAAATGTTATCCGGTGCCCTTCGCATTAATATCCGCTATTTGTTGCCGGCTCATTTTAGATTGCCGAAAACATTATTCGATCCTTATCAGTATTGCAGCACGCTGCCCACTGACAAAACAGGCCAAAATCTTATCACCCCAAATTCAATTGGGGTAACAACAAAAAGGCCCCTTAGCAGGGGCCTTTTTTAATGATCCTTGGTAGCGGGGGTAGGATTCGAACCTACGACCTTCGGGTTATGAGCCCGACGAGCTGCCAGACTGCTCCACCCCGCAACTGCAATAGCCAATGATAGAAGGGTTCGCCTGCAATTACAAGTTTTTGATTAGGTAAAAAGCAAAAAAAGCGCCCACAGGGCCAACTACCTGAGGGCGGTCGCGGCTTTACCGGTTGAGTCCCCCATTAAACGGCGGGTAGGCTGTCACTACGCACTGCCAGAAGGTGTTTGCACGCCGACCCAAGGCATTCACCGCAAATCGAAGCCGGAAGGAAAGCCACTCGTGAGAAGGACTACGAATAAATTCGTGACCGCTGAACGAGCAGTATCTGGTCTTGCTCACGCTGTGGGTTACTTTGATCGTCTATTGCTGATGATGCCTGTTTCTTTCAAGCTTCCGTGCCGTATCGACGCGGTCAGGAGCCGAAGGCCGCCGCTGATCGAACTGAGGTCACCCCCGCGTGAGCAAGATCTGTTTACACTCTGTTGATCTGTGGTGCGAGCCCTATCCAGCCTGGCTCACGCAGCGGTGGCTTTCACTACAATCCGAACGCCGCTGCACAGGCCGCCATAATAAGGCCGGGAAATAAACCGAAAAACAGGATAGCGGCACCATTGATGGCCAAGCCAACATGCACGTCCATTGCTGCCAGCACCGGCTGAGGTTCAACAGGCTCATCAAAGAACATGTATTTGATCACTCTCAGGTAATAGAAGGCCCCCACAACTGAGAATATGACCGCAATTAACGCGAGCCAGGTGAGGTCTGCTTTCACTGCGGCACTCAGCACGGCAAGCTTGGCATAAAAACCGACAGTCGGCGGTACACCCGTCATAGACACCAGCAGGATACCCATCACACAGGCGTAGGTGGGGCTTCGACGAAATAAACCGCGCAAGTCAGTCAACAGGTTAACGCTCACTCCCATTCGATCCATCGCGAGAATCACCCCGAATGCACCGAGACTGGTGAACGAGTAAGTGATCGCATAGAACATCGCGGCTGAATAGCCCTGCTCGCTGCCCGAAAGCAGTCCAAGCAGAATAAAACCAACATGCGAGATAGTTGAGTAGGCCAGCATTCTTTTGATTGATACTTGCGCGAGTGCAACCACATTGCCAATGACAATCGATAGCACTGACAATACAATCAACATACCCTGCCAACTGTTGTGAGCTGTCTCCAGACCATCCACTAAAAATCGAATTGCCAGCGCAAACGCGGCAATCTTGGGAGCTGCAGAAATATACAGAGCGACAGAAGTCGGCGCCCCTTCGTAGACGTCTGGCACCCACATATGAAATGGTGCTGCTCCAAACTTGAACGCAATGCCCACCACAAGAAAAGCCAGACCGAACATGGCCGCAGTACTGCCCTCACCTGATGCAGACAGTGCAATTGCAATTTCATCAAAGTGCAAACTACCGGTCGCACCGTAGATCATTGAAATACCGTACAGCAGTGCACCAGACGCTAACGCACCCAGTACGAAATATTTCATCGCGGCTTCCGCCGACCGCTCGTCTGTTCGCTTCAACGCGACCATCGCATATAAAGACAGGGACAATAACTCTAAACCAAGGTAGAGCGTCAGCATGGTGCTTGAAGACACCATGATCATCATGCCAAGCACACCACTGAGCGCCAGCGTGTAGTACTCACCGTTGGTGATTTTGTGAGAGTTAACGAAGTCACGGGAGTACAGAAACACACCCATTGAAACCACCAATATCCATGACTTACAAACAGCGGCCATCTGATCCATGATAAAGCTGCCGCCAAACGCTGTAACTGCACCGGTCTCTGGTGATATCCACCACGTCAGAATCAATGTAACGAGCAGCGCGATTTGCGATAACCCGTAAGCCAGCGGTTTGCGCGCTTCGGTGACAAACAAATCACCCACCAAAATAAGGCAGATCGCACAAAGCAAAAACATCTCGGGAGCTGCAAGTCCTAAATTATCCATTGTCAGCCCCTACAATTTCGACGTGGTGACATGCTGCACCAGATTTTCAATAGTTGCGTGCATCATATCCACCATCGGCTGCGGCCATAAGCCGAAAAACAACACCATCGCAGCCAGCAGGCCGAGCATGTACTTTTCACGTCTGTTGATGTCAGTAAGTGCGGCAACATTCTCGTTAGCCACATCACCAAACACCACACGCTTAACCATCCACAAAGTGTAAGCGGCACCGAGTATTAACGTGGAAGCTGCCAGAAATGCGTACCAGAAGTTCGCTTTAAACGTGGCCAGTATGACCATGAACTCACCGACAAAACCTGAAGTACCGGGAAGTCCGGCGTTGGCCATTGCAAAGAAAACCATAAAGGCTGCAAACAACGGCATGGTGTTTACCACACCACCGTAATCTGCGATTTGTCTTGAGTGCATTCGGTCATACAACACCCCCACGCAAAGGAACATCGCAGCAGAGATAAATCCATGCGAGATCATCTGCACCATCGCACCTTCAAGCGCCATGACAACATGACCGTCAGCAGCACCTTCAGTCGAATTGGCCATGATGCCGAAGATCACAAACATACCCAGCGTCACAAAACCCATATGCGAGATAGATGAATAGGCAATTAGTTTTTTCATATCTGATTGGGCTAACGCGACAAATCCGATGTACACGACTGCAATCAGAGAGAACAGAATCACCAACCACGACAACTGCGCACTTGCATCAGGCACGACAGGCAAAGAGAATCTCATGAACCCATAGCCGCCCATCTTCAACATGATTGCCGCCAGCACAGCAGAACCTGCTGTCGGGGCTTCGACGTGCGCATCCGGCAGCCAGGTATGTACCGGCCACATGGGAATTTTGACCGCGAAGGCAATAAAGAAGGCAAAGAAAATAACCGTTTGCGCGGTTGAGCCAAGCGGCAGATCATGCAACGCCTGTATCGCGAAGCTATCAGTCTTGCTGCCCATATAAATCAGCGCAACCAACATGAATACAGAACCGAAAAAGGTATAGAGAAAAAATTTGATGGTGGCATACACACGACGCGGCCCACCCCATATACCGATAATCAAAAACATCGGTAACAACGTCGCTTCAAAGAATATGTAGAACAGAATCGAGTCAGTAGCCGCGAACACACCCACCATAAAGCCCGTCATAATCAAGAATGACGCCAGATACATCGCAGGCTTATCTTGTATCACTTCCCAGGCAGATATCACCACAACAATATTGATAAACGTGGTGAGAATGATTAGCGGCGCTGAAATACCATCAACACCCAGACTGTAGTTGATACCAAAAGACGGCAACCATGCAGCGTGCTCAACAAACTGCATCTGCGCTGTGGTGTTATCAAAACCGAAATACAACGTCAGGCTAAAAACAAACGCGATAATTGAAATAACCAATGCCAGCATGCGACAACGTTGATCACCGACAAATAGAGTCAGCAATCCACCGAGTATGGTCAACCAGATGATTAGGCTTAGTATAGGCATCAAGCGTAACTACGTTGTAAAGATGAAGATAGATAACATCGCCAACAGGCCGACGATCATAGCGAATGCATAATTGTATAAATAACCACTTCCGAGCTTGCGAACAACAGATGAAAGCACTCCAATCTTGTTAGCAGTTCCGTTAACCATCATTCCATCGATAAGTTTTACATCGCCAACGGTCCACAATTTATCAGCAAGGGCCAGACTGCCCCCCGCGAACACTTTCTGGTTGAAGTCATCAAAGCCATATTTATTGTCGAGTAATCGATGCAGGAATCCAAATTTATCAGCGAACCAGTCTGCAATCGACGGTTTACGCAAATAGATATACCAGGCGCTGACAGCCCCTGCCAATGCCAAATAAACCGCCGGGACTTGAAAGCCGTGCAACACGAACTTCACAACGCCGTGGTAATGGCTGCCAATTTCTGCCAGCACATCACGACTCGGATCAACGACAATGGCATCACCGAAAAAACCACCGAACAACATTGGACCGATAGTCAGCGCGCCGAGAATGACAGAGGGAATAGCAAGCAGGATCAAAGGCCATGTCACCACCTTTGGTGATTCGTGCAAATGCTCACGGGTATGGTCGTCAAACCGCTCTTCACCATGAAATACCAGAAAGAACATACGGAAGCTGTAAAAAGCAGTGATGAATACACCAAGCAACACGCAGATGTAGGCAAAACCCGCCCCGGGAATATGCGAGTGGTGAACCGCTTCAATGATGGCATCTTTGGAAAAGAAGCCAGAGAACCCCGGAAATCCAATCAGCGCAAGCGTACCGATCAATGAGGTCCAATAGGTGATTGGCATGTACTTGCGCAAGCCACCCATCTTTCTTATATCTTGCTCATGGTGCATACCAATGATCACACTACCGGCAGCCAGGAACAATAACGCTTTAAAAAATGCGTGAGTCATCAGATGGAATATCGCCGCCCCATAGGCCGAAGCTCCCAAAGCTACAGTCATATAGCCAAGCTGTGACAGTGTCGAGTAGGCGACAACCCGTTTGATATCGTTTTGGACAATACCGATCAGGCCCATCAACAATGCGGTCAGCGAACCTATGATGAGCACAAACGAAAGTGCCGTGACCGATAATTCAAAAAACGGTGACATACGCGCCACCATGAAGATACCGGCAGTCACCATGGTAGCCGCGTGAATCAGTGCAGAGATTGGAGTCGGACCTTCCATAGAATCAGGCAGCCATACATGCAATGGAATTTGCGCGGACTTACCCATTGCGCCGATGAACAAACAAATACAGGTCACGGTCAGTGCAGACCAGGCCACACCCGGTATGAGTTCTATGGTTGTGCCGACCATCGAGGGGGCTGCCGCAAAAGCCTCTGAGTAATTCAGCGTACCGGTATACATAAGCACTGCTGCAATACCTAAAAGAAACCCGAAGTCCCCTACCCGGTTTACCAAAAACGCTTTTAGATTGGCAAAGATCGCTGTAGGTTTTTTATACCAGAATCCGATCAACAGGTATGACACCAAACCCACCGCTTCCCAACCGAAGAAAAGCTGCATGAAGTTGTTGGCCATGACCAACATCAGCATCGCAAAGGTAAAAAGAGAAATATAACTGAAGAACCGCTGATAACCAGGGTCGTCTTTCATGTAGCCGATGGTGTAGATATGCACCATCAATGACACTGACGTGACGACGGTCATCATCACCACCGTTAATCGATCAACCAGGAACCCGACCTCGAATTTGATTCCACCGCTGACCATCCAGGTGTAGATGGTTTCGTCAAATCTTTCACCGCCCGACATCTGGTGAAACAGTGACACCAAAGACAACAGAAAGGCTATTGCGACACCGGCAATAGTGGCCCGATGAGCATTGGTACGGCCAATGGTCTTGCCAAAGAAACCAGCGGCAATGGCACCAATCAGTGGTGCAAGCGGTGCGCAAATGTATATAAGTTTCATCGTTTATCCCTGCAGCTGATCCAGGTCACCCACGTTAATCGTGCCGCGGGTTCGGAATAACACCACCAATATGGCGAGTCCGATTGCTGCTTCTGCTGCAGCCACCGTGAGGATAAAAAATACAAACACCTGACCTGCTGTGTCGTCCAGAAAATAGGAGAACGCAACAAAGTTCATGTTGACAGCCAGCAACATCAATTCAATCGACATCAAAATGATGATGATGTTTTTTCGATTTAAAAATATTCCGGCAATACTTAACCCGAATAGAACCGCACCGAGTGTAAGAAAGTGTGAGAGTGGGATCATGGCTTGGCTCCCTGTTCAGTGGCGTCATCTATTGCGTCATCAACACTGGTATCACCTGGCGCTACTGCCGGCACCGCTGCAGCGTAATTACTCATCACTGCAGGGTTCTGATTGTCTTCGCTATTCACCTGAACCACCCTTAAGCGATCTGCCTTTTGCACCAGCACCTGCTCTGCCGGGCGTTGATACTTGGTCAACGGTCGACGACGCATGGTCAGGGCGATAGCGGCAATAATCGCCACCAGCAGAATTACCGCGGCGACCTCAAACTGAAAGAGATAATCGGTATACATCGCCATACCGAGTGCTTCGGTGTTGCTGTAGTCGGCAGGCTTTGGCAGCGGTTGGGCATACTGAGAGGCATCAACCCACTTAACGCGAATCAACAAAATCATTTGCAAAACAATGGCAGCAGCAACCAAGCCACCTACAGGTAAATAACGGGTAAAGCCTTCACGCAACGGCACGAGATTGACATCGAGCATCATCACCACGAATAAAAACAGCACCATCACCGCACCGACGTATACCAGCACCAGCGTAATGGCGAGAAACTCAGCTTCCATTAACATCCAGATAATGGAACTGTTAACGAACGCGAGCACTAAAAAAAGCGCTGCCTGAACCGGGTTACGGGTAGTGATTACCCCTATCGCGGCACCAATCAGCACCAGCGAGAACACCCAGAAAATAATAAGTTTTAAATCCATGACGGCCCCTTAGCGAAACGCTGCATCAGTAGCGCGATCAGCAGCGATCTGGGCTTCGTATTTATCACCAATAGCGAGCAGTTTGTCTTTGGTCATGATTTGCTCGCCACGTTTTTCAAAGTGGTATTCAAAAATTCGTGTCTCAACAATAGAATCCACCGGGCAGGCTTCTTCACAAAAGCCGCAAAAAATACATTTAAAAAGATCGATATCGTAACGCGTGGTGCGACGTGTATCGTCAGCCCTTTGCTCAGAATCAATAGTAATTGCCAGTGCCGGGCAAACCGCCTCGCACAATTTACAGGCAATACAACGCTCTTCACCGTTAGGGTATCGACGCAATGCATGCAGTCCACGAAAGCGCGGCGACTGCGGTGTTTTCTCATCCGGATACTGCACAGTAAACTTCGTCTTGAAGAAGTACTTACCAGTGAGTTTCATGCCCTTGAGTAACTCAAGCAGCATCAAGCTCTTTAATGTGGATTTAACGTTTCCAGTCATATCAGGCAGCCGATCTAATCGCAAACCAGGGTTCAATTTCCAACAGTATCGCTACCGCCTCTACTGTTATCCAGACAATAGTGATCGGTATAAACACCTTCCAGCCCAATCGCATGATTTGATCGTAGCGATAGCGTGGAAAAGTGGCGCGAAACCAAAGAAAGAAGAAAAGCATAAAAGCAGTTTTGGCAAAGAACCAACCCATGCCATCAGGTATAAAAGGTATTGGTGACAACCATCCACCCAGGAACATGATAGCTGCCAACGCCGCTATCATGATCATGTTGGCGTATTCTGCTAGAAAGAACAGCGCGAATGCCATTCCGGAATAATCAACGTGAAAGCCCGCCACAATTTCGGACTCCCCTTCCGCTACATCAAAGGGTGCACGATTCGTCTCGGCGACACCAGAGATAAAGTAGACAATAAAAAGCGGAAACAATGGCAACCAGAACCAGTGAAAGATGCTGCCTTCCTGTGCGCGAACAATGTCACCCAGGTTGAGACTGCCACTGACCATCAATACGCCGACCAGAGCAAAGCCCATCGCAATTTCATACGCAACAATTTGTGCAGCCGAACGCATGGCACCAAGAAAAGCGTATTTCGAGTTAGACGCCCAGCCGGCTACGATCACGCCGTAGACACCAAGGGAGGTCAACGCAAGCACATACAAGAGCCCGGCATTTACATCTGCCAGTACCTTGGTATCACTAAACGGAATCACTGCCCACGCCGCGAAGGCCGGAGCCAACGACAAGATAGGCGCGATCAAAAACAGGAAACGGTGCGAATTAGTTGGTACCAATACTTCTTTGGTCAGCAGTTTTAAAACGTCGGCAATGGGCTGTAAGAGACCAAAATAACCGACTCGATTTGGCCCTTTTCTAACCTGAATCGCACCAATGACTTTACGCTCAGCGTAAGTCAGATAAGCAACCGTTAACAACAACGGCACGATGATCAGCATTATCTTTAATACTGTCCAAAGCAGAAACAGCAGACCCTCGAAAAATCCCATAAGTTATTCGCCTGCCACTAATGTTACTGGCTCAAACATACAGCCAAAGCCTGCCAGATCCATGCTACCCATCGGCAACCAGGCGCAACCTTGTGGAACATTGTCATCCTGTCTGACTTTGATCATCACAGTGTCACCCTTCTGTTCTGCACTGACCACTGAGTTTTCTGCCAACCCTAGCTTGTTCATATCAGCACTGTGTAGAGCAACGAAGTTTTGTTGCGCATCAGTTGTTTTTTGTAGCGAACGTGCGCGCCGCACCAACATGTCAGATTTATAAGCAGGCAGGTCGCCACATCGCAACAGCGTGCCGCCACTACCAGGTGCAGATGGTATTTCAATATTATCGAGCGTGTAGCTGTTGTCGAGTTGGATATCGCGACAGAGACCCTTAAGTTCTTCACGCACACCCTCAACACTTTCATAGTCAAATCCATCAAGCCCAAGCTGGTTGCCTAGCACTCGAAGTATCTTCCATGCGGGACGTCCTTCACCCGGAGGTTTGGTACAGCCGTTAAACATTTGCCAGGCACCTGTGGCATTCACAAACGTACCTGCTGTTTCTACAAACGCTGCAGATGGCAATACGATGTCTGCATGCTCTACCGCATGACGACTCAAGTGAGTGGACATGATCACCATCTTGGTATCTTTTAATAGTTGCCGTGCACGTGCCGCATTGATCTGTTCGTAGCGTGGCTCAACCCCCATCAATATGATGGCCTTGAGCGGTGCGTTGAGCATTTCAGCTGCGTTTAAGCCGGTTTGATCGGTCTCTACGCCGCCTACTGTCCGGTGTGGTACACAACCGGTTAACCATGCGCCTGCAGTATTGCCACCTTCCGGCAAATAACCGAGCGTCGCGCCAGTAGCTTTTGCAATACAACTCGCTATCGCACGCAAGTCCGAATAATTTGGATGCATTACCGCTGTGTTGCCAAGCAGCACTACGGCTTTGTCAGAATCTTTTAGTTGTGCAGCAATCTCACGATGCACATCAGTGACGGTCACTTCAGAGGAGATACGAGTAATTACTTCCTCTTTGCAGTCACATGCCACGGCCACCGCCAGTGTGTGCAACAACATATCTCTTGGCAACGCACCAATATTATGCGCCGGATCAAAATTCATCGGGTACACACGTGGATTGATAAAGCTTATGTTTGCGCCCTTTAAGCTCGCTTTGCGCAAACGCAATGCGGCCAGTGGTTGCTCTTTGCGTGTGTTAGAACCAATTAATAGCCCGGCATTAATAGCTTCCAGATCTTCAAGACTCATTCCAAGCCAGGGCATCACAGGAGCACGCTTTTGATCTTTAAAGTCTGTTTGCGTTAAGCGATGATCAATGTTGTTACTGCCCAGCGCGCGCATCAGCTTCTGCAACAGGTACAGTTCTTCAGTGGTCGCCACGGCAGATGCCAGTGCAGCAATAGATTTTGCACCATGCTGATCAACACTGTCTTTTAATATGCTTGCCGTTTCCGCCAATGCCGTTTGCCAGTCAACAGGTTTCAACTCGCCGTTGACACGAAGCATAGGCGTGGTGATGCGATCATCAGTGTATAACCCTTCATAACTGAATCGATCGCGATCCGATATCCAGGTTTCATTGACTGCTTCGTTCTCACTCGGTACCACACGCTTAACTTCATCGTTACCGACGTGCACAGCGACATTGCTGCCAACACAATCGTGTGGTGACACTGACTGATGCTGGGTCAGTTCCCAGGAACGCGCAGTAAAGCGCGATGGCTTAGCGGTTAACGCACCAACCGGGCATAGATCAATCACGTTGCCGGACAATTCGGAGTCAACACTCTTGGCGATGTAAGTACCGATGCGCATGTTCTCGCCCCGGCCCGTGGCGCCAAGCTCACGAACACCAGAAATTTCTTCACCGAACCGGACGCAGCGAGTGCAATGGATACAGCGTGTTAATTCAGTTGATATAAGCGGACCGATATTCTTGTCCATCACAACCCGCTTGGTTTCGACATACTCCGAAGAGCTGCTGCCATAACCAAGGGCCACGTCCTGCAGTTCACACTCACCCGCCTGATCGCAGATCGGGCAGTCGAGTGGGTGGTTAATCAGTAAAAATTCCATCGTGCCTTGTTGTGCACCCGAAGCCAGTTCCGACGTGGTTTTAATGACCATGTCCGGCGCGATTGGTGTTGCACACGCAGGCAGCGGTTTAGGCGCCTTTTCTACTTCCACTAAACACATGCGGCAGTTAGCTGCCACACTGAGTTTTTTGTGATAACAAAACCGCGGAATGGTTATTCCGGCAGCATCTGTTACTTCAATGATCATCTGCCCTTTGCGTGCTTGCAGCGGCTGACCATCTACTGTGATGTTGATCAGGTCATCACTCATGCGGCAGTCCCAAGTTTTTCTCCTACCAGACTTCGCTTGTGTTCAACGTAGTATTCGAACTCAGGTTTGAAGTGGCGCAACATACCCTGAACCGGCCAGGCGGCGGCCTCACCCAACGCACAGATAGTACGACCGGCGATTTTACCCGCAACGTCTTCAAGCTTGTCTATATCTTCAGGTCTGCCTTTGCCATCAATAATACGAACCAATATACGATACAACCAACCCGTACCTTCACGACAAGGTGTGCACTGACCGCAGGATTCCGAATAATAAAAGCGCGAGATACGACAAAGCGCTTTCACCATATCTGTGGTTTCATCCATCGAGATAACCGCACCTGAACCCAGCATCGAGCCGGACTTGGCAATGGCGTCATAATCCATATTGGTCGCGAGCATGATATCGCCGGGCAGTACCGGCATAGATGATCCACCAGGTATCACCGCTTTTAACTTTCTTCCACCGCGAACACCACCTGCAAGCTCGAGTAATTCGCTAAACGGTGTACCAAGGCATATTTCAAAATTACCCGGGTTGTTGACATGTCCGGACATAGAAAAACATTTTTGACCACCGGAGTTCTCAACGCCCAAATCCATAAACCACTCCGGACCGTTTCTTATAATGGCAGGGGTCGATGCAACAGATTCAGTATTGTTTATAGTGGTGGGTTGACCATAAAGGCCGAAGTTCGCAGGAAACGGCGGTTTAAAACGGGGCTGGCCTTTCTTGCCTTCCAGTGATTCAAGCAACGCGGTTTCTTCACCGCAAATGTATGCGCCAGCGCCGAGCGTGCCATGAATATCAACACAGACACCGGTATTTTTTACATTCTGTCCTACCCAGCCCTTATCGTAAGCTTCTTTTAAAGCTGCCATGAATCGCTTGTAAGGCTCATCCATCCACTCGCCGCGCATGTAGTTGTATCCGACTGTTGCGCCGATTGCATAGCAACCAATCAACATGCCTTCAATCAATGAATGTGGATTAAAGCGATGGATATCGCGGTCTTTGCACGTGCCGGGCTCAGACTCATCACTGTTGACCACTAAATAGTTTTGTCCGCCTTCAGCAGGCTTAGGCATAAAGCTCCACTTAAGCCCGGTGGGAAAGCCCGCCCCGCCACGACCACGCAAACCAGAAGCCTTAATCGTATTCACCACCTCTTCTGGCGGGATCTTCTCTGAAAGTATTTTATTCCACGCTTCGTAGCCGCCTATTTTGAGATAGTTCTCATAGGTCCATGGCTGATCGAATTTAAGCGTGGTGTAACACACCTGATTTTGTTCTTTACTCACGAGCGTTACTCCAGTGAGTCAAGAATCTTATCCACCTTTTCAGGGGTAAGACTCATGTGGTAAACGTGGTCAACCTGCATCATCGGACCACCGTCACAACCTGCCAGACATTCTTCTTCAACTTTAAGAAAAATTTTGCCGTCAGGTGTACTTTCACCAATCTTGATGCCGTATTTTTTTTCAACGTGATTAACGATGGTATCGCTACCCATTAACATGCAACTGATGTTGGTGCAGATTGCTACACAATGACGACCGACCGGCTTGGTCTCATACATTGAATAAAACGATGCCACCTCGTATACAGCAATGTTTGACATCTCCAGCTTGTCAGCCACTGCATCCATCAATTCAACCGTCAGAAAACCTTCATTCTGGTGTTGCGCAGCTCTCAATGCCGCAAGCACTGCCGATTGCTTTTGATTTTCAGGGTAGCGCTTTAACCACTCATCAATCTCTTCGATTGAGTGATTGTCCAGCTCGGTAGACTGACTTTTTAATTGGTTATTCGATTCTGTGCTCATCGGTCTATCTCACCAAAGACGATGTCTTGTGTACCAATTACTGCCACAACGTCAGACAACATATGCCCGTTAACCATTTCATTAAGCGCTGCCAAATGATAAAAACCCGGTGCGCGAACCTTCAAGCGGTATGGTTTATTGGCACCGTCCGAAATCAGGTAGCAGCCGAACTCACCCTTGGGGTGTTCGATCGCTGCATAAGATTCCCCTTCCGGCAAACAAAAGCCTTCAGTAAAAAGCTTAAAGTGATGAATCAATGATTCCATATCACCTTTCATTTCTGAACGACGAGGCGGTGCAACCTTATGATCTTCAGTTAATACAGGCCCCGGATTTACGCGAAGCCACGCAATACATTGCTTAATGATTTCATTTGACTGACGCATCTCTTCCATACGAACAAGGTAACGATCGTAACTGTCACCTTCTACACCAACAGGAATATCAAACTTCATTCGATCATAAACTTCGTACGGTTGCTTCTTGCGAAGATCCCACTCAATACCTGAACCGCGAAGCATCGGACCGGTAAAGCCGAGCTGTAAAGCACGCTCAGGACTGACCACGCCGATACCTACCAAACGCTGTTTCCAGATTCGGTTGTCGGTAAGCAGTGTTTCATACTCATCAACACAGCCGGGAAATCGGGTGGTGAAATCTTCAAGGAAGTCGAGCAGCGAACCCTGCCGTGCTTCATTGAGCTTTGATGCATTGTTCTTACTGCGAAAACGCGATGCTTCATATTGCGGCATGGTGTCCGGTAGATCGCGTGCAACACCACCTGGACGGTAGTATGTGGCGTGCAGCCGTGCGCCAGATACCGCCTCATAACAATCCATTAGATCCTCACGCTCACGAAAGGCATACAGAAACATAGACATCGCACCAACATCGAGCCCGTGTGCGCCGATCCACATCAGGTGATTCAGTAGACGCGTGATTTCATCAAACATCACACGGATATACTGCGCCCGCTCGGGCACTTCGACACCAAGCAGATTCTCTATGGCCATGACATAGCCGTGTTCGTTACACATCATCGATACGTAATCGAGACGGTCCATATAGCCGATGCTTTGATTGTACGGCTTACTTTCCACTAACTTTTCTGTACCGCGATGCAACAAACCAACGTGCGGATCAGCACGCTCGATGACTTCACCATCCATCTCGAGGATTAGTCGCAACACACCGTGTGCTGCCGGGTGTTGCGGACCGAAGTTTAACGTGTAATTTCTGATCTCAGGCATCTTGCTGATCCCCAGAGGTTGTGCCGTCAGCAACTGAATCCTGATCTGCAGAATCTTCTGCGCTAACACGACGTGTTGTTTTACGAATAACACGTGGCACCAATACACGCGGCTCTATAGTCACCGGCTCGTATATCACACGCTTTCGTTTAGGGTCGTAACGCATTTCAACGTTGCCAACCAACGGAAAATCTTTTCTAAACGGATGACCAACAAAACCGTAATCTGTCAGCAAACGTCGAAGATCGGTATGACCATCAAAGTGAATACCGAAAAGATCAAATGCCTCGCGCTCTGCCCATTCTGCCGAAGACCACACTGACGTCAGCGACGGCACAACCGGAAACTCATCGTCTTTTGCATAAACTTTCAGTCGCGCACGCGCATTGTGCTTGATCGACAATAATTGATAGGCAACGGCGAAACGCGGCTTGTCACTTTCAAATGCAGGACTTTCATCACCAAAACTCATGCGCCCGACAGAGGTGCCACCCGATACACCACGACTGAAACCGCTGCCACCGGTCTCCCATTCGTCTTGCCCATAGGCTAGATAGTCGATGCCACAGACATCGATTAGTTGCTCGAATGTGGTTGCGGCGTTGTCGCGAAGTGCTGTTGCGACTTCAACAAGCTTGTCCGCTTCAACTTCCAGCGAGAGCTCGTCGTTATCAACGTCGACCTTCAAAACACCCGCTATTGCAGCGGCGTTTATCACGTCGCGCATAGCCGATGCATTTTTTTGATATGTCTTTTTCAAGATAGTGCTTCGTTAAATCCGGTTTCGAGATTAAGCCAAAGTATCGCTAAATTACTTGAGTGTGATTGTACCGCACGCGATCAGGCGCGCGTGATGACATTGGGCCGGCGAATTTTATTTTGCAGTTGAATTATGCCGTACAGCAACGCTTCCGCTGTGGGCGGACAACCCGGAACATAAACATCGACTGGCACAATACGGTCACAGCCTCGCACCACCGCATAACTGTAATGGTAGTAACCACCCCCGTTAGCGCAGGACCCCATTGAGATCACCCACTTTGGCTCTGGCATTTGGTCATAGACTTTTCTAAGTGCCGGCGCCATTTTATTGACCAACGTGCCTGCTACAATCATTACATCTGATTGACGCGGACTGGGACGAAATACAATGCCAAAGCGATCAAGATCATAGCGAGCAGCGCCTGCGTGCATCATCTCCACCGCACAACACGCCAGACCAAACGTCATTGGCCACATTGAACCGGTGCGCGCCCAGTTAACCAGCTTATCAGTAGAGGTGGTGATGAAGCCTTTGTCTAGAACTGCTTCTATTCCCATTCCAGTGCACCCTTCTTCCACTCATAGATAAAGCCGATCAACAGGATTCCCAAAAATATGCCCATCGCGACAAATGCCTCGATACCAATGGTATCTAGCACAACTGCCCACGGAAACAAGAACGCAATTTCGAGATCAAAAATAATGAAAAGGATGGCCACCAGGTAGTAGCGCACATCGAATTTCATACGTGAATCTTCAAATGCCTCAAAACCACACTCATAGGGCGAGTTTTTTTCGGTATTGGGTTCGGTCGGACCGACAAGTGTGCCAACCAACAGCATCACCGCCCCGAAAACGAGAGCTATGAGGATAAATAATAGAACTGGGAAATAATTGGCTAGCATCTTTGTACCGAGGGCGATTAAACAGAGCGTATCTCTACGCTCTTCTATACGAGATTGGTGCCGACGCCCGGACTCGAACCGGGACGACTTGCGCCACTACCCCCTCAAGATAGCGTGTCTACCAATTCCACCACGTCGGCAAGTAATAACTCTTCTTATTTTAAACCACATTGCTCATTGTGGAGTAACTTTTTAACCTTTTGTTTTCAATTGACCCTATTCGGTCTTCGGAGCAGCAGGGACATCACTATCAGTCGAGGTGTCAGCGGCAGGCACTGCCGGCACATCAAGGTCACCACTAGAGGGCACAACAGGCTCTTCGGTAGTAGGAACATCAATCTGTTGAATTGCCGGTGCATCTACTCCATCGATTACACTGCCAATACCAGATGAACCGGTGCGTTGAGACGCGAGGAAGAACAGCAACATACTGGTGCAAAAGAATGCCAACGCAAAAAGTGTGGTCATACGGGTCAGAAACGAACCAGAGCCTTTCGATCCGAACACCGTCGAAGACGCGCCGCTGCCAAAAGCCGCACCGGCCTCAGCCCCTTTACCGTGCTGAATAAGCACCAGGCCGATGACCCCAATGGCCAGAAAAACATGTATGACTAGAGCAACTGTTTGCAGCATGAGAAAATTTGATCCGTCTTAACGAATTAAGCCTGAGCTGCTGCCGCTTGGCAGACAGCAAGAAAATCGGCACTTTTTAAAGCGGCGCCACCGATGAGTCCGCCATCAATATCCGTATTGCCAAACAATTCTTGAGCATTACCGGCATTGACACTGCCACCATATAAAATTCGCAGTTTTGCAGCCGTTTGTTGGTCTTGCGCTGCGACAAACTCACGAATGTGCGCATGAACTTCCTGCGCTTGTTCAGGACTTGCCGTGACACCGGTACCGATCGCCCAAACAGGTTCATAGGCGATAACCGCCCCGTCAAAGGCCTGTGTACCGCAGACATCAAATACTGCCTGCAACTGAGCATCCACCACTGCCATTGTATTGCCAGCCTCTCGATCTTCAAGTGTTTCGCCGACACAAAAGATCGATGTCAGACCTGCAGCCATGACCGCCTGATGGCGAGCAGCACATGATTCGTTATCATCGCCAAAGAGACTACGTCGCTCCGAGTGACCGATAATCACATACTCACAACCGAATTCAGCCAGCATAGTTGAAGACACTTCACCTGTATAGGCACCGCCTTCGTGAGCACAGGCGTTTTGCGCACCGAGCTTCACATCAGTGCCCTCAAGCACCTCCGCAACCTCAGCAGTATGCACACTGACAGGGCACACAACCACATCAACACCAGCCACAGGCGTTGCTGCGACCTCTCGCGCTAATGAGGTGGCACTCTCTCTGGAGCCATTCAGCTTCCAGTTACCGGCAACCATTGGGGTACGCATGATCAAAGTGTCTCAAGCTTCAAGAATTAGGGAATTATGGCGTGCGAGGGCGACAAACCACGCAACGAAGCCGCGCAAGAGTAACGCGCGACCTGTCAAAAAGCAATTAGGCAATTCGCCACAACACATTGTAGCTGCTCGCACGCTGATTGCGTGCTTTTTGTTAACGCAACAACTACATCGATAGCCCGGGCATTGCCGGACTGGAGATTTGATCTTTAACCAAGCACCTTGCCCACCGCTTCAGCCACA
The DNA here is from genome assembly GCA_938041955.1 of uncultured Granulosicoccaceae bacterium. Lineage (GTDB taxonomy): Bacteria > Pseudomonadota > Gammaproteobacteria > Granulosicoccales > Granulosicoccaceae. The sequence goes on from CALISD010000023.1 coordinate 106,556, forward strand.
CGATGACAGATTTTCTCAACATCATTGGCCACTCTGCCCTCGACCATCACTCGAACCACAGGCTCGGTACCCGACGGGCGCAACAGCACACGACCCGAATCACCCAACTCTGCCTCAGCATCAGCCACGGCCTTCTGGACTTCAGGGTTATCATTCAACGCCTCACGGTGACTCAGCGGCACATTGACCAGTACCTGCGGGTAACGTGTCATACCTGCTCGCAAATTGGCAAGAGGCTCACCGGATTCACGCACATAGGCAAGTATTTGCAGGGCCGCCACGATACCGTCGCCGGTCGTTGTCCGATCAAGACAAATAATATGACCTGATGACTCGCCACCGAGCATCCAGTTACGCTCGCGGAGCTGCTCCAGCACATAGCGATCACCGACTTTGGCGCGAACAAACTCAACACCAAGCTCACGCAAACCATGCTCGAGCCCGAGGTTACTCATCAAAGTGCCAGAAACACCAGGCACTTTTTCACCACTATCCAGACGTGCTTTAACCAATACGTAAAGCAATTCATCACCGTCAACAATCTCGCCGCGATGATCCACCATAATCAGACGATCCGCATCACCATCCAGCGCCACACCAATATCAGCACGCTCCATCAATACATGAGCACGCAATAAATCAGGTGAGGTTGCACCACAGTCGCGATTGATATTCAAACCGTCCGGGTCCGCACCGATAGACACCACCTCAGCACCCAGTTCTTCAAATACACCTTTGGCGATGTGGTAAGCCGCACCATTGGCTGAATCAACAACAATCTTCATGTTATCCAGTCGCAGCCCGGTGGGAAAAGTACTTTTACAGAATTCTATGTAGCGCCCGGGGGCGTCATCAATTCGATGTGCACGCCCGAGATCAGCTGAATCCACCGTCTCCATATCGTGCGCCATCATGTCTTCAATTGCCTGCTCAGTCTCATCAGGCAATTTGGTACCTTCTGCAGAAAAGAACTTCACACCATTGTCGTAATAAGGGTTGTGAGAGGCACTAATAACGATACCTGCGGCTGCGCGAAATGTACGTGTCAGGTACGCCACTGCGGGCGTTGGCATTGGCCCGAGCAAACGCAAATTGATACCTGCCGATGAAAGACCGGCTTCAAGCGCGGACTCAAACAGGTAGCCGGATACACGAGTATCTTTACCAATAAGTACATCGCGATTACCCTCTTTAGCCAGCACCTTGCCCGCTGCCCAGCCAAGCTTCATCACAGTTGCGGCTGTCATCGGCTCTACACCGACTCGGCCACGCATACCATCTGTACCGAAATACTTTCTCGCCATTATTAACGCCTGTTTTATTTGTTTCTTTTGGGGATACAAAACACCCCGCAATAATTGTGCAGAGTGCGCCACACCCTCGTGAATATGCCAGATGGGCGTTTCAACCCTTGCCAGTCAAGCAATTATAGATCACATAAAAAAAAAGGCCGCGAAACTCGCGGCCTTCAAACTCATACAGTTACGCCTTGGCTGGAAGGCACAGCAATCAGCTTGCCGGATCAGGGTCCGGAACAGACGGAGGCGGCGTGCTGTCACCGACGATCGTGGCATCAGGCTCCTCAACAGGCACAGCAGGGCCGCTCTGTGGCCCACCACCGCCCTGACTATCGTCAGTCCAACCAGCTGGTGGATCAGGAACGCGACCTTCCATGATGGAGTCGATCTGAGACACATCAATAGTTTCATACTTCATTAATGCGTCTGCCATCAGGTGCAGTTTGTCCATATTGGTGCGCAGGATGTCTTCTGCCCGCTGGTAGTTGCGGTCGATGATCATACGTACCTCAGAGTCAATTGATTCTCTGGTAGTGCCTGAAATCTGCTTAGGCTGTGTGGTTCCACGACCAAGGAATACTTCACCCTCTTCTTCGCTATATGCCAGCGGGCCAAGGTTATCTGACAATCCCCACTTGGTGACCATGTTGCGCGCAAGTTCTGTTGCACGCTCAATATCACTGGAAGCACCAGTCGTGACTTTATCTTCGCCAAAAATAATCTCTTCTGCCACACGTCCACCATAAAGCGATGAAATCTGGCTTTCCAGACCCAACTTGCTGTTGCTGTAGCGATCTTGTGTTGGCAGAAACATCGTGACCCCCAGCGCTCGACCGCGCGGGATAATAGTCACCTTGTATACCGGGTCATGATCAGGCACCAGGCGCCCAACAATCGCGTGCCCGGCCTCATGGAACGCAGTGAGCTTTTTCTCATCTTCGCTCATGACCATGGACTTTCTTTCAGCGCCCATCAGGATCTTGTCTTTTGCCCGTTCAAATTCAGACATACGGACCATTTTCTGGTCTTGTCTTGCAGCAAATAGCGCCGCTTCATTAACCAGGTTAGCCAAATCTGCGCCTGAAAAACCAGGCGTACCGCGGGCAATCAAATCAGGACGAACATCGTCATCGAGTGGCACCTTGCTCATGTGAACGCGCAATATCTGCTCGCGACCACGAACATCAGGCAATGGCACCACCACCTGCCGGTCGAAACGACCAGGTCGTAACAGTGCCGGATCGAGCACATCAGGTCGGTTAGTGGCAGCGATAACAATAACGCCCTCGTTGCCTTCAAAACCGTCCATTTCTACCAGCAACTGATTCAGTGTCTGCTCGCGCTCGTCATGCCCGCCACCCAGGCCAGCACCACGATGGCGACCCACTGCGTCAATCTCATCAATAAAGATGATGCAAGGCGCGTGTTTTTTCGCCTGTTCGAACATATCGCGAACACGCGAGGCGCCGACACCAACAAACATTTCTACAAAATCAGAGCCTGATATTGTGAAAAATGGCACTTTCGCTTCACCGGCAATCGCCTTGGCAAGCAACGTCTTACCAGTGCCCGGTGAGCCGACAAGTAAAACACCACGTGGAATTTTTCCACCCAGCTTTTGAAATTTACCCGGATCTCGAAGAAACTCGACAAGCTCTTCTACTTCTTCTTTGGCCTCTTCTACCCCTGCCACGTCGGCAAAAGTGACTTTGACCTGATCTTCACCCATCAGGCGCGCTTTGCTTTTGCCGAAAGACATTGCTCCGCGACCGCCACCGCCACCCTGCATTTGGCGCATGAAGTAAATCCAGATACCAATAAACAGCAGAAACGGAAAGGTATTCAGCAGCAGCTGCACGAGGAAATTGGTGTCTTCTGGAGGCTCAGCTTTAATCTCAACGTTTGACTCAAGCAGATCGCCAATCAGTGCACGGTTGTCAGTTTCAGGGCTGTAGGTGCTGAAAACAGCGCCATCAGACCGCTCACCGCGAATTTCCCGACCCGAGATCGTTGCAGATTTGACGCTCCCGGAGCGTACCTGACTGATAAACTCAGAATAACTGAGCTGATTGGGAGTAGGACCTTGCGTTCCGATGTTGTTGAAAACAAACATCAAGATGACAGCAATTATCACCCACAACAGCACATTTTTTATAAGATCGTTCAAATGAAACGCCTCGTTTTTCCACCGTGCACGCCAATGTGCACAGTAATTAATATCTTGAGTAATTGAGTAGTATAACCCATCACAAGCTACTTTCTGTTTTTAGCCAAAATGTAGACTTCTCTACTGCGCGACCGCGAGGCCTCGGGCTTTCTGGTCTTTACATCGGTAAATAGTGCGCGAACATCACGCATTAGCTCTTCAAACCCTGAACCATGGAATGTTTTCACCAGCATACAACCTCCCGGTGCCAACAACTCATTACACATATCCAGTGCCAATTCTGCGAGATACATGGCTCGCGGCTGATCCACCGCGGGCTGTCCTGAAAAATTGGGGGCCATATCTGATAAAACAAGGTCTGCCGGCTCTCCATTTAACACCTGTCGAATTTGATCAAGTGTTTCGAGTTCAGTGAAGTCCCCCTGGATGATCGTGGCATCAGTCACGTAATCCATTGCCAGTATATCGACTGCCACGAGCGACCCTTTTGCCGACAGCTTCTCAGCAACGTACTGTGTCCACCCTCCAGGAGCGGCACCAAGTTCCACAACTGACATATTTGGCGAGATAAGCCTGTCACGTTTATCAATTTCGGCCAACTTGTAGACTGCGCGCGAACGATACGAATCCAGGCGCGATTTGCGCACGAAGTCATCTTTGTGGTGCTCGTTTAGCCACCGTTGGCTGCTTTTACTGCGACTCACTTGACGGATCCATGTAAACTCTGCCCCGCGACAGGACTGACACATTAGTCAACACCCCATCACCCTCGTCTTGCCGTTTGGCGAACCACCGGACCCCTGAACAACCCCAATGATTCCAAACAACAAACATATTCGATTCCTGAAAACCCTATGCCACCAGCTCTCTCCGGTGGTGCGTATTGGCCAAAAAGGGGTGACCGAATCTGTCCAAAGCGAACTGGAAATAGCCCTCGCGCACCACGAGCTGATCAAAATAAAAGTAGGCATGGCTGACCGTGATGAACGCCGCTCAACCATTGCAGCACTGGCTGAAAAAAGCGAATCATATGTCATCCAACAAGTTGGACAAGTGGCGGTACTATTCAGACGCAATCACGAAAAGCCTGTGATTGAGTTTCCCTCATCGATCAAGGCCGGTGCCAAAATACCCAGCAATTCAAAAGTTACTGATAAAAAACCTGACAGCAAAAAAACAGGCGCAAAAAACACCAAGCGTAAAAGACCTGCCACTAAAAAACGATAAGCCTTGAACGATTAGCCCTGGCAATTCGCTTTAGATGTAGCTGACTTTCTCAATCTCAAACTCTTTTTTACCACCCGGGGCTTGAAATTCTACCTCGTCACCCTCGCGCTTGCCAATAATCGCCCGCGCCAGCGGTGAGCTGTAGCTGATCAAACCCAGCTTAATACTGGCCTCATCATCACCCACAATCCGATAAGTGACCTTTTCATCGGTTTCTATATCTAAAAGCTCGACCGTGGTGCCAAATATCACTTTCCCGTCATCATTCATCTGGGTGATATCGATGATTTGCGCATGCGAGAGCTTGCTCTCAATTTCTTTGATGCGTCCCTCAATAAAGCTCTGTTGCTCACGTGCCGCATGATACTCGGCATTTTCTTTTAAGTCGCCGTGCTCGCGTGCTTCAGCAATAGCCTGAATCACAGTGGGCCGGCGCACGGTCTTGAGCTCTTGAAGTTCCGTCCGCAGGGTTTCAGCACCTTGTGCTGTTAGTGGAACCATACTCATGCCAAATCCTCGTGTAACTCTTGTAAGCTAAAAATATTTTTCACAGCGTCTTCTTTCAGCGCTGCAACAATAGCAGCGCCAGCGGCCATCGTAGTGGAGTAAGCCACTTTCCGATTCAGGGTTTCGCGACGAATCAGAAACGAATCGGCAATTGCCTGCCGACCATCAGTGGTATTGATAATCAAAGATATCTCATCGTTTTTAATCATGTCAACGATATGCGGCCGCCCCTGCTTGACCTTATTAACTAACTCGCACGGAACGCCTGCAGCCGCAATAGCACGCTGTGTACCACTCGTTGCCACCAATAGAAAGCCCGCCTCGTGAATCAACCTGGCAAGCTCTACCGCACGCGCTTTGTCTGCATCACGGACGCTCATAAAAGCACAACCACTGGTCGGGAGTTGCATACCTGCGGCGAGCGAACTCTTTGCAAACGCTTCTGCAAAATTATGACCGCTACCCATCACTTCACCAGTGGATTTCATTTCAGGCCCTAACAGCGGATCAACCCCCGGGAACTTCATGAACGGAAACACCGACTCTTTTACTGCATGGTATTTTGGCCGAACCGTCTCTGTATAACCCAGCTCAACCAGACTACTGCCCGTCATACATCGTGCGGCAATTCGCGCCAACGGCACACCGGTCGCCTTGGATACAAAGGGTACTGTGCGCGACGCGCGCGGGTTGACCTCAATGATATATATTTCTTCGCCTTGAATTGCAAATTGTGCATTGCACAAACCCACCACACCCAGAGCCATCACTAAGCTCGTCATTTGCTCTGCCAGCTGCGATTGTATAGCTTCAGACAGACTGTACGGCGGCAGCGAACAACCAGAATCACCTGAATGCACACCCGCCTGTTCGATGTGCTCCATGATGCCGCTGATGTATACCTGAGTACCATCGCCGATCGCATCAACATCGACTTCGGTTGCATCATCCAGAAACCGATCAAGCAGCAACGGCGCGTCTACCGACACCGATATATTCTGCGCCATGTAGCGTCGCAACTCATCGTTGGAATATACAATTTCCATTGCCCGACCACCCAACACATAGGATGGCCTTACCACCAGCGGAAACCCAATTGATTCTGCCGCGTCCAGCGCTTGCTCAAGGTTTGTTGCTGTCTTGTTCGGCGGTTGCTTCAAGCCAAGCTTATCCACCAACTGCTTAAAACTCTCACGATCTTCGGCAAGGTCAATCGCTTCGGGTGAAGTACCAATAATAGGTGCGCCATGTTGCTTAAGCGCCTTAGCCAGATTAAGCGGCGTCTGGCCACCATAGTGCACTATCACACCCTTGGGGTTTTCCACATGCAGCACTTCCGTTACATCTTCAAACGTCAGAGGCTCAAAGTACAAACGATCAGACATGTCATAGTCTGTTGAGACAGTTTCAGGGTTGCAGTTGATCATGATAGTTTCATAACCAGCTTCACGCAGTGAAAGCGCTGCATGCACACAACAATAATCGAATTCTATTCCCTGCCCGATTCTATTCGGCCCGCCACCGAGGATAACAATCTTGTCGTTAGTCGTAGGCGCCGCCTCGCACTCTTCATCATAGGTGGAATACATATACGCCGTGTTGGCTTCAAATTCAGCCGCGCAGGTATCCACCCGTTTATAGACCGGACGTATACCATAGCTATGGCGTAATTCACGCACCCTGGTTTCAGTGGTGTCCATGACGATTGCCAACCGCTTATCCGAAAATCCCTGGCGCTTCAGCCTGCGCAATTCGGTTTGATCAAGGTTTTCCAGTGGCTGACCCCGCAATTGATTTTCACTACCGATCAGATCTTCTATCTGAGCAAGAAACCACGGATCAATACGGGTTATCTGGTGAATTTTTTCCAGAGAATACCCTTGTCTGAAAGCATCGGCGACATACCAAAGCCTTTTGTCACCTGGCTGACTTAACTGCAGGTCAAGCTCCGCCTCAATATCTTCCGGCTCTGCATCAACAGGCAAAATTTCATCAAAGCCACAAACACCGACCTCAAGACCTCGCAGCGCTTTTTGCAGTGACTCCTGTTGATTGCGGCCAATCGCCATGACCTCGCCGACCGACTTCATCTGCGTGGTTAAGCGCGGGTCCGCATCCGGGAATTTCTCAAAAGTAAAGCGCGGAATCTTGGTGACGACATAATCAATTGCCGGCTCAAATGACGCGGGCGTTGCACCGCCGGTAATATCGTTTCGCAATTCATCAAGCGTATAACCCACCGCAAGCTTCGCAGCGACGCGTGCTATCGGGAACCCTGTGGCTTTTGACGCAAGCGCAGATGATCGCGACACTCGCGGGTTCATTTCTATAACAATCAACCGGCCATTGGCAGGGTTAACCGCGAACTGCACGTTGGAACCGCCAGTATCCACACCGATTTTCCGCAGTACATCAATCGACGCGTTACGCATGATCTGGAGCTCTTTATCCGTCAGGGTTTGCGCTGGTGCCACGGTGATTGAATCACCCGTGTGCACCCCCATCGGATCAAGGTTTTCTATTGAACAGACAATAATGCAGTTGTCTGCAGAGTCACGCACCACTTCCATTTCATATTCTTTCCAACCAAGCACCGACTCTTCAAGCAAAATTTCTGTGGTGGGGGAAAGATCTAAACCGCGCTGACATATCTCGGTAAATTCATCACGGTTATACGCTATGCCACCGCCACTACCCCCCATGGTAAAAGACGGCCTGATAATGGTCGGAAAACCGATATCTTCCAGCCCCTTGTAGGCCTCTTCCAATGTATGAGCAACCCGCGCATTTGGAGTATCAAGTCCAATATCTGTCATTGCGTGGCGGAATTTTTCGCGATCTTCCGCAAGGTCAATCGCTTCCGGCTTCGCACCAATCAGTTCAACGCCATACTTCTCAAGCACACCGTTATGATGCAAATCCAGCGCACAGTTGAGACCTGTTTGCCCTCCCATGGTGGGTAAAATTGCATCCGGCTTTTCACGCGCTATAATTTTCTCGACCACGCGCCAATCAACAGGCTCAATGTAAATAGCATCTGCTGTGGCAGGGTCGGTCATTATGGTAGCAGGGTTCGAATTGACCAGCACCACCCGATAGCCTTCCTCACGCAACGCTTTACACGCTTGCGCTCCGGAGTAATCAAACTCGCACGCCTGCCCTATGACAATAGGGCCCGCGCCAATGATTAAAATACTTTTTATATCACTGCGACGCGGCATGGTTTTTCATCAGTTCAGTAAATTCTAAAAATAGATGGCCAACGTCGTGCGGCCCTGGACTTGCCTCCGGGTGGCCTTGAAAACTAAACGCCGGTGTATCGGTTCTTCTAATACCCTGAAGGGTTTGATCAAATAAAGATCGATGGGTCGCAGTTAAAGTCTCTGGCAAAGTTTGCTCATCAACCGCAAAGCCATGATTCTGACTGGAGATCATCACTTTGCTTGTCGCTAAGTCCTGCACCGGATGATTCGCACCATGATGGCCGAACTTCATTTTCATTGTTTTCGCGCCACTGGCTAACGCGAGTAACTGATGACCAAGACAAATGCCAAATATCGGAATCTTGTTTTCAAGTAGTTTGCGGATCGCTTCGATCGCATAATCACACGGTTCAGGATCCCCCGGCCCATTAGATAAAAACACACCATCAGGCTGCATCGCCATCACTTCAGCCGCCGGGGTGGTAGCCGGCACCACAGTCACTGCACAACCGTGATCAACCAGCAAGCGTAAAATATTTCTCTTTACGCCAAAATCATAGGCCACCACTCGCCACTTTGGCGTGCCCGGTGTGACCTGAAGCTCCGGGTTTGCATCGTGCCCCAATTGCCACGAACCTTGAGTCCATTCATATGGTTTGTCTACCGTGACATCCTGCGCCAAATCGAGTCCGACCAGTCCCCCGAACTCACGAGCCTTCGCTATGGCCTGCTCAGCATTCGGGCTGGCTGACGCATCGATACACCCGGATTGCGCTCCCTTTTCACGTAACAAACGTGTCAGCCTGCGGGTGTCTACATCGGCAATCGCTGCGATGTTGTTGGATTTCAGATAATCATCAAGTGAGCCCTCACTGCGAAAGTTGCTGTGCAACAAAGGCAGATCTCTGATCACCAGCCCTGCCGCATGCACACCATCTGATTCGCAGTCGGAGGCGTTGACACCGGTGTTGCCGATATGCGGTGCTGTCAGTGTGACGATCTGCCGAGTGTAGGAAGGGTCAGTCAAGATCTCCTGATACCCCGTCATGGCAGTATTGAAGACAACCTCCCCAATACCAAGACACTCAGCACCAATGGCACTGCCGTGAAACAAGGTTCCATCAGCCAGCGCAAGCAGTGCGTTTCTACGCAAGGTGTATTCTCAATAGTCAGAAAGAAGAGGAGCAACTGTCAGCAGTCGCTGGAATCACGACAATTTTACTCCAAACGTCAATCAGCTGTCTAATGACATTAGAGTTTTCGGGACAACAATTGCACGCAATTTGTTTTGTTCCGGTAACCCGCAAGCACTTGCAGCAAACAGCATGCAGGTTAGACTTGGCCGCGGCGACTGAGTTGTAAGTAAAAGCTTGCAGTCACCGACGATTCGCCAGAGACGGCAGGTCACAAACAATAACAACAATAAGGTGATTCCGCTGAGCTCGTCCAACATCCGCACCCTTGTCGCTGCCTGTTCTGCGATAACTGTATTCGGCCTCGCCTTCGGTCTGACCTATCCACTGTTGTCATTGACACTCGAGGGACGTGGCGTCACAGCAGACGTAATCGGCCTCAACACCGCAATGATGCCTCTCGGGATTCTGATTTTTTCACCATTGATTCCGGTATTGTCCAGGCGCCTTGGGGCTAAGCGGCTAGCCATACTCGCGGCCATCGCCACCGGCATACTGATCCTGTGCTACAAACAATTCGATTCTTTGAACGCCTGGTTTGTCATTCGAATTTTACAGGGCATGTCGGTGGCCACCTTGTTTGTCATCAGCGAAGCCTGGATTGTTGGCTCTTCATCAACAGAGCATCGCGGCAAAATTGTCGCCATCTACGCAAGTGTACTGTCTGCCAGCTTCGGTGCCGGTCCGGCACTGATCGGCTTTGTCGGCACGGAAGGATGGACTCCCTACCTGATTGGCGCCTTAAGCATTGTGATCGGAGTGATTCCAATTTGCTTAATTCAAGAAGTCAAAGAACCGCCCGGAGAACACCAGGCATCTGGAATTATCGCTTTTCTACCCCAGGCGCCAATGCTTATCGCCGCCGTTGCATGCTTTTCGGTCTTTGACGCAGCGACTATCGCACTATTCCCGGTCTATGGAGTTGAGAACGGACTCAGCCAGAGCACCGCAGCATTTGCACTCACGGCGCTGATTGTCGGCAATATCTTCCTGCAATACCCGATTGGCTGGCTGGCCGATATTTATGATGCCCGAACCATGCTGACCTACTGCGCAGCGCTCACCGCAATCCTGACCTTGACTATCCCGTGGGTAATCAATAGCTGGTTATTGTGGCCAGTATTGATAGTTGCAGGTGCCGCCGGATACGGCGTCTACACGCTATCACTGAAATCACTCGGAGATCGCTTCAGCGGACAGGACTTAGTCAACGGCACTGCAGCGTTTGGAGCGATGTGGGGATTGGGTGCGCTAATCGGTTCGATCGGCGGGGGATGGTCAATGACCTTCTCGTCAGTCTATGGACTGCCGATGGCACTGGCTTGTGTCTACGCTTTACTGGTCGGCGGCTTATTAGTACGCCGACCAAGTAAAAGGCAATGAAGACCGGGCATCTCGGCAATATAAAGTCTGCGTAGCGAGAACGTGCCGTGGCGAGGGCTTTTTACGACGAAAACGATCGATACAACCCGCCGTCAGGGCGCGTTCGCAGCAGCAGAGGTACTGCTGTGCTGGCTTCTAGCCCTGGATACCGGTAATTTCCAGTTCCGTATAATTCTGTCTGTGGCCCATCTGACGGCGGTAATGCTTACGGCGACGGAATTTGACGATTTCGATTTTCTTGCCGCGCCCGTGCGACAGCACCTTGGCAGTCACTGAAGCGCTGGAGACAAGCGGTGTACCGATGGTCACCTTGTCACCTTCTCCAATCATCAGCACGTGATCAAGATTGACTGATTCACCTTCGTCAGTATCAATCGTTTCAACACGAAGCTTGTCGCCCTGACTGACCCGATATTGTTTGCCACCGGTTTTAATTACCGCGAACATGGAGAGTCCTTATGAACATTGAAAGCTCGGAAACCGAGCAAAGCCGGAAAGTGTAGCCCTCAGCAATAACTGAGTCAACCAAAGGGCGACAATTCACCCCGGCATTGAGAACACCGGCAAATATTTGCCCTGCCCAATCTTATGAGGTCTAGAATAACTAGATAGACCAAATACGGAAGAATTACAAAAATGGCGGTCATCGACCTAGACAAAATTCGCGACTCAGCGGATAGCGGCAACCCCTGGGGTGGGGGCAAAAAAGCAGGTACAGCCGGCGGCGGTGGAGGTTTACCGCAGCTACCCAACGGAATTTTCCGAATTATCGGCCTTTTTGGCCTGATCGCATTGGGCTTACTCATATACACCGGCTTCTACACCGTGCCGAGTGACTCTATTGGAGTGGTCACCCGATTCGGCCAATACCAAAAAGATGAGCCGTCCGGATTACACTTTAAAATCCCATGGGGGGTAGATGACGTGACCATTGTTCCGGTCAAACGCCAGCTCAAGCAGGAATTCGGCTTCGCGACCCCGGGTGCAACCAATCCAAACCAGGCGAGGCAGAACTTTCAGGTTCAAAGCCAGATGGTGACCGGTGACTTGAACGCAGCGTTGGTTGAATGGGTCATACAGTTTCGCATCGCAGACCCGAAAAAGTATCTGTTCGATGTACGCAACCCTGCTGAGACACTACGCGATCTGTCCGAATCAGTCATGCGTGAGGTGGTTGGAGATCGAACGGTCGATGAAGTCATCACCATTGGTCGACAGGAAATTGAAGATGAAGCACTCATCAAAATGCAGAACCTCACCACCAAGTACGGTATTGGCGTCAGCATTGACCAGGTGCAGTTAAAGAACATCAACCCGCCAAAGCCGGTGCAGGAATCATTTAACGAAGTCAACCAGGCACAGCAGGAGAAAGAAAGTTTAATCAACGCGGCGCGCCGTGAGTACAACAAAGTCATACCGCTCGCAGAAGGCGAAAAAGATCAACGCATAAGAGCTGCAGACGGATACCGTTTAAAACGAATCAATGAGGCAGAAGGTGATGCATCAAGGTTCAGCGCAGTATTCAAAGAATATCAAAAAGCACCGGAAGTCACGCGGCGTAGAATCTACATTGAAACATTGCAGGAAGTACTTCCTGGTCTTGATTCAAAAATTATTGTTGATGAAAAATCTCAACAGGTGTTACCGCTGATCAATCTCACCAACCAAAAGGAGCTGATCAAATGAAACCGATTATTCTCATAATTATCGCGGCTATTTTTCTTCTGTTCAGCAACGCTTTTTACACGGTAAAAGAGACTGAACAAGTCATCATTACCCAGTTCGGTAAGCCTGTCGGCAAGCCGATCACCGAAGCCGGTCTTAAAATGAAAGTACCGTTTGCGCAACAGGTTAATCCTATTGAAAAACGCATACTCGAGTGGGATGGCAGCCCAAGCAACATGCCGACAAAAGATAAGCTCTATATAGCGGTTGATCTCTTCGCACGCTGGCGGATTACTGATCCATTGCAATACTTCCTGCGTTTGCGAGACGAGCGCAGCGCTCAATCAAGACTCGACGACATTCTGGGCAGTGAAACCCGCAACGCAGTTGCGAAACACGAACTGATTGAAATCATCAGAACAACCAAAGACCGAAAACCGTTGCTGGACGCCTCTCTGTCGGAAGCTGACCTTGCCACCCTCGGCACACTTGTTCCGATCAGCAAAGGTCGCGCTTCAGTAGAATATGAGATATTCACTGCCGCTGCTGACAAGGTTAAGGTGTTTGGCATCGAGCTACTTGATATCAGATTCAAACGTATCAACTACAACGAAAGCGTACGGCCTAAAATTTATGACCGAATGATCAGTGAACGACGCCAGATAGCAGAAAGGTTCCGCTCAGAAGGTAACGGTGAAGCGGCGCGAATAAACGGACTACGCGAACGCGATCTCAACAAGGTACGCTCTGAAGCCTATAAAGAGGTTGAAGAAATTCGCGGTGCAGCAGACGCTAAAGCGACCGAAATCTACGCGAATGCTTACAACTCAAGTGACGACTCGAGAGACTTTTACGAATTCCAGAAAACTATGGATATGTATAAATCAGTCATTAAAAACAACACCACGTTAATGCTGTCTACCGAGAGTGAAGCTTTTAAGTATCTGAAAGGAATGTCACCGGAATAACATTCAGCAACATTGCTTCAAACATTTATACCAGCAGTTTATAGTGGTGTTTGTCTGTATCTGACAAACACCACTTCAAACCTTAAATTACACTTAAGAACAACGGTATAAATAGAACCAAACCACCGATTGCTGCAATTATTGAGGCAATTAATACAGCCGCCGCCGCCACATCCTTCGCTTTACCAATTAACGGATCATGATCAGTAGTAATCCTGTCGCCGAGATACTCCACCGCTGTGTTCAACGCTTCAGTGATCCAGACAATTGCAATTAATATCAACAACAGCACCCATTGCATGGCTTGCATTTTCAATACAACTGCAGCGATCACCACTACCGTAGTAGCAAATAGGTGTACCCGGAAGTTATGCTGTTCCTGCAACAGTACCTTCAATCCATTCATTGCAAAATGCATACTGTTAAAACGTGCTTTGACTGAAAACCTTTCACTCATACCACTGACCCGGCACTATGGGAATTAGCGAGCCACCTGGACACCGGGCCAAGCTCTGCCGGATCATGGAAAACCTCAAACCTTTGATGCTCATCAAGCTGATCACTAATACGCCGCCAACGATGATCATGACCAGCTTCAGCCAACACACTTCCGTTATAAACCTCCCTGATTAAAATATCGCATACCTGTTCTTTATACCGATTTGCAATGTGCAAATATACCTCGGGATCATTCTCACCACTGTCTCCGATCAGTATAAAACGCCGCTTTGGATATCGTTCAATTAATCGAGCCACAGACTCAATCTTGTATTGCCTGGAGCTTCTAAAAAAATTAATGAAACTCTTGTCACCAATATAAAAGCGCCGCTGCGTCAAACAACCAAACGGATAAAACTTGTCAAGAAACGGGGCAATACTTGGATACAGCTGCCACGGTGAAGCAGACACATAATGAAAACTTGCTCCAGCGACTGCCAATTCATAGTAGAAATCGGGCATACCAGCCACCGGGTGGTAATTATCAAAGAACAAACCACGCACGAGTGCTTTTTTATCCGTTACATTGCTGATTTTTATTGTGTCATCAAAATCTGAGATCACAGAAATACCGTGCTCGCCCACCAACTGCACCCTACCCTCAATCGGCTGATGTCCGGAGGGTAAATCAGCCACCTGACATTTTAAAATACTGCCTTCAGGCGCTGCTCCACTGTAAGGCACAGAGAACTTCACATGCCCGCTGGGACTGGTTCTTGGAGAAACATACTTTTCACCCCCAATTAAAACACTGACTTTTTTGTTAACCTCTCTGTCCACCATAAACCAGCTCAGGCGGTTATCAAACACCTCTGTCGCAGACTGTCGGCTAGCCACGCCCGTTAAGCCAAGAAATGAAAGCAAATAATACTTGGCGATCAATCTCGATAGCGTACCGGTCTCTTTCTCCACTACCCATGCGTGTATCGGTATCGACCAACTGCGATGGATCGCACCATCACCGGACTCGTTTGATCTGTCGATGCTATTGATAGCAGATGCCGATTGTGGAAACAGCACCACCGTCTCATCAGACTTTATTGGCGACCCATAGCGCAGCCACAAATAAGGAAACTGTATCCAACGGATAATACAAGTTAGCGTAGATCTCACTACCTGCACCTTTTCGAACTATGAACTTTCAGTGACCACCGGCAAGTCTGAACGCCCGCCCCACTCGGTCCATGAACCATCGTACAGTGCAGTGTCATCTCTACCGATGCAGTGCAATCCAAGTGTCAGAATCGCAGCGGTAACACCAGAACCACACGACGTTATTACTGGTTTATTCTCAACCACACCATGCGCTGCAAACGCCTCCCGCAAGAGATCATTCGGTTTAAGCTTGCCATCTTCCAACAGCCGTGTGAAAGGCAAGCACAGACTACCGGGTATATGACCACCACGAAGTCCC
Organism: uncultured Granulosicoccaceae bacterium; assembly: GCA_938041955.1. GTDB lineage: Bacteria > Pseudomonadota > Gammaproteobacteria > Granulosicoccales > Granulosicoccaceae. The sequence continues at coordinate 122,079 of CALISD010000023.1, forward strand.
GCGCGCGGCTCAGGATCAACCCCGTCAAAACGACCCTGAGATCTTGCATCCAGTATCTGAGCATTGTCATTATTGGATGCTGCCAGCACCTGCGCAGAGTCGACGGATGCCGCAGCATCCAGCTCAACAACACAATCAGTATGATCGACTGATACGGCGCCCTGCTCCAGTGACATCCCGGCCTTTAACCATGCGGGAAGTCCACCATCCAGAATTCTTACGTCAGTAAATCCGGACACTCGCAACATCCACCATACCCGCGCAGCTGAAAACAGCCCTTTGGTGTCGTACACAATCACAGTTTTGTCTCGACCCAGCCCAAGCGCAGCAGCAGATGTCGAAAAGTTACTCGCTGTTGGCATCATATGCGGAAGATCACCTGGTGCACTAATGCGATCTATATCAAAAAAGACGGCACCCGGAATATGACCTTCCAGATATTCCGCTTTTCCATCCCGATTCTCGGTAGGCAAATGCCATGAACCGTCGACAACCGACACTTCAGTCAGCTTTGACTCAAGCCATTCAACAGTAACCAGAGGACGCTGATTCATTTTTTCCACCTATTTATCCGCTCTATTTGTCCCAGGGGGATTTTTTGACATCAGCCTTTTCACTCACAATACCGGCAGATCTAACCAGGCTGATTTTCTCTTTGCTAAGCAATATCAGGCGACTTCGAAACAGGCCACCAATTGCATTCTTGTAGGCTTTTTTGCTCACACCGAAAGTTTTATAGATGGCCTCGGGCGGGCTCTTGTCAGTAAGCGTTGACTCACCACCAATTTGCTGCAAATGCTCAAGTATTACCGCTTCTAATTCTGTTCGAGCTTCACCGCCGATCTTCTGCAGAATAAGATCTATTTTTTTATCCTCACGCAACGCTTTAATATAACCGACAGAGGAATCCCCCACATTTAGATCAGAAAAAATCTCATTGCTATACAACAAACCCAGGTGACTGCCATTAACCACCGCCTTGAATCCCAGATCCGTTTTTTGACACACTAAAAGCGCTACCTCTTCACCTGCCTTAAAGACACCCTGATTTTCATCTTCAAGGTGATTATACAATCGTGTACTGGCTATCATTCGTTGATTGGTTTTGTCGACCATCGCATACGCCACACACCGATTACCTATCGCCATGTCACCTAATTGCTCAGAGCGAGGTACAAAAAGATCTGACTTCAACCCCCACTCAAGATAAGCCCCGTTGTCTGTCAGACTCACGACTTGCAAGCTGGCGCACTCTCCTGCCAGAACATACGGCTTTGTGGTTGTCGCCATCAAAGTATCATCAATATCAAGATAGACAAAAACACTGAGCTCATCACCCATCGATCGCTCTACACCACGCGTCTCCTCAATCAGTAGCACCTCACCGTGATCACCACCGTCGAGATAAGTATCGTAGGCGCCAATTCTACTAATCTGCAGGCGATTCATTTTGCCAAGAGTCATCATTGTGATTTTGTGCGTAATTTCCGTAGTAATGGTGGTTATTTACATTGCGATATCTGCAGCGATAAAGCCTCACGTTGAAAATCATCATGATCCGATGATCCCCAGTCGCAGAGCAGCACAGACAGGTTACAGCAACTGAAACAGCAGAAACCACAACGAAGCCCCACGAACATTATATCTGATAGAAATCTGCCTTTTCAGCCCGAATGTAATGCCCCCATCTGATTACGCTCTGTTGATGGCTCGGTAGAGCCTCTAAAAAAGCTCGTGTGCATAGAGTAAAACGTTGACCCTGTCCATTGGGAGGCTCTGCACAAGAGCGATCGGCAGATGACAAACGCCACGACAGGAACCGGGATTGGTAGCCTGTGCTTGTGCGACAGTTAAGTGAAGTTAGCACCGGCCTCGCTCACGCTGGCACACCTAATCGGCAGTCGCCAGTGTCCGGTTATTTGGAGGCTCTTTATTTTGCTTTGCCCGGAAGGATCAATTAGCTGATGCGTCTAGCAGCAGTTGAATGCCACACCGGATCAGAAAAAAAACGGGCATAGCGATAAGCCATACCCGTCAACTGCCGCACCACCTTCAGACTAACTAACTAGATTTTTTCAATAATCAATTGACCCGCATAGGGCTCACCTTCAACGAAATCTGTATCAAACGGGAACGAGTTAACCAACGAGATAGGTGACCGCGGTGACGTATCCTCGTCCGCAGAAGTAAAACGCATACCACCGTCAGTGCCCGAGTCATATAACGGTAAATCGACCGCAATCGATTGCACAAAATCTCCGTTTTGATCAATCAATGGCACACCATTCACCCCTATAAACCAATCAGGACTTGGAGCCATCATCGACACCAGAGTAAGCAATGAATTATCACGATTAATCGTAAACTCAACACTCGTGCTGCCCGGTGAAATCTGTACTCCACCGCCTGCAATTAACGACAGTGCACGCCCTTCATCAACCACTGCCTGAATCTCAGTCGCTAATATGGCAGTGCCTCCCGTCTCGGCCATCTGTTCAATCCCATCACTGGCAATCTGCCCGCTTTCCCATATTCTTGATTGCTCGCTATGGACGGCACCGGTAAGAGGTGAGAAATGCGGATTACCCGGAAAATTTACAGGGTGAGTCGCCGCGCTCCATGTTGCATTAAACGTCGCTCGATAACGTGCTTCATATTCACTGTTCGACACAGTGCCGTCGGGGTTAGTGTTATCACTGTCAGTTCCGCTGTCACCACCGCCATCGGTGTCTGCACCATTACTATCGGAACCATCTACATCAGACCCGGACGCTGAATCGCCATCTGTGTTACCGGTGGTCTCGGTAGTGTCTGCACCGGCTTGTGTGTCAGTGCCCGACCCATCCGCTACGAGCGTTGTACTGTCAGACCCGCAACCTGCTAAGGCAAGGAATGAAAAAAGTACTCCAGCAGCAACTGGTGAGAATCGATAGTGTCTATTCATCTGTTTAACCCCGGTTCGTTGACTTGGTGCCTGCGTTTTATCAACAGACTACCCAGGTCACTATAAGCCCCAACTAGCGCCTAAAATTGTACAAAATGGTTACATAGGAAGATAGTCAACCCGTACCGGCTGTCGCAGCACAGCGCCAAACCGCAGTGAAAACTACTCATCCGATTTTCACCCAACTTACCCACTGATCGCGAAAAAGTATTAACTTATTTCTAACGAATGTTAATTCGGCTCTGAAAAGGAAGATTAACGCACAACCTGCAAGGAAGAAGTATCCGATCACTATTTATGACGCCCCTGTCTTAATCCATGGGGCCTTGTCGTTCATACTGAAATACAATTATTATGTTGCCCACGCCCTCCTACCCTTATTGATTCACCAGGCACGACAGACCCACCCTGAAAAGCTACAAAAGACTGTAAAAGCTGTCAAAGTTTGAATTTAGTTCAATTCCGGTTGAATAGTTAACATATCCAAAGAGTCGTTGCAGGATTCAGCGACTGGGCTTTCCCTCCAGACCACCGGCGGCATGCTCGCTGCCCGGAATGCGCATTTCAAATACGCTGTCTATCACGGCGTAATCGTAGTAACCCATGCGAGCAATCGGTTTTATTTTCGGAATATCTATCTTGCCTTCGTCGGTGACAACATCATCCTTGACATGAATTCGCACCACCTCACCAAACACAACATCTACATTTCCTACTTCACTTTTACCCGGGAACCTTTGCGTTGATAGATAGCGGCACTCAAAATGACAGGGAGATTCCGCCACCCGCGGCCCCGGAGCATCTATACACGGTGCCTTGGTCACATCGGCGTGATCAAACTCATCGATATCTTCAGCAAAGTCCTGTGCCGAGCTATTGACCGCATGCCTCAGATCCCAGGTGGCCATATTCCACACGAACCATCCAGTTTGCTCGGCATTGATCACTGTGTCTTTGCGCCTGCCATCGGCATAACCGTTGGCCGCAAACATCACCAGAGGAGGATCAAACGTTAGATTCTGCCACTGGCTATAAGGTGCCAGGTTAGCAACACCTTCGGTAGAAATAGTTGAGAGCCAGCCAATGGGTCTCGGTACCGTACAGCTTTTAAACGGATCCCACGGGAGTGGTCGCTCATCGCTTCGAGGGTCATAGTGCATTAAGACACCTTACTCTTAACAGAAGGTCAGACTGAAGTATGTCACCGAAAGACGCACCTGGCCACTGAGGTACTCCAGGTGGAGTTCACCGATGAACTTAGCCGACACTCAATAATAACTTTGCTGCCGCATCAAGCTCATCGATACCGGCGTTGGTAAGAGACGATCCACTTCGATGCTTAAAGTGATAATGCAAATCCCCTGCTGCATCAAAACCATACACCGTCGGAATCCGGTCAATACCCCCGAATAATTGACGAATCTGTTCTGACCCTTTCACAACAGCAAACGCTGGAGAGGTGGCCAGAATAAATTTCTCCATGCGCGCCTCATCATTCTCGTCCCACTGCTCGTGAACATTGATAGCAATAATCCGCAGTGCAGAGTCGCTATACTTTTCGTGCAGCTGATTTAAATGACTGAACTCTTCAAAACATGGCGGACACCAGCTGGCAAAAAATGTCACCAACACAGGAACATCATAAAGACTCTCTGCGACTATTCCATTTGCTCCTGCGACCGCCGGCCGTGCCGCGACAAGTTCACGGGCGGGTGGATAAAATGCAGGACGCGCTTTGCCAACAGCGTACACCACCTCGCCACACACAGACGAGAACACGCCTGTCGCCATCGCTGCAACCAACCGTCGACGCGAGAAAACCGGGTTACCGCAACTGCCAGGTACTGGTTTGTGAAGCATATCGATATGAAGTCTACTCAATGACAGTGACTGAGACATAAAGTGGATTTATTGGTTCATTCATCCGAAAATAAATAGTTACATTCAAACCACTACGCGAAACTAATAGCCAATCGCAACCCTACCCGCCAAGCTATCGCAGCAGCCTCGACAACGGCGCCAACTAATACTCATCGGCTCAACAAAAAAAAGCGACCCGTAGCGGGTCGCTTTTATCAGACAATAACTCCTAAGCAGTTACTAATAACCGCAGCTACTCTTCCATTGCAGAAACGCTCGTAAACTCCTCATGACGTGGATACAGCAGCACTTCAACGCGCCGGTTTTGCTGCCTGCCAGCTACGGTATTATTTGATGAGACTGGCTGGTACTCACCATAGCCTGCGGCAGAGAGATTTTTCGGATCAATTTTAGACTGAAATTGCATATGCCTCACAGCGGTAGCGGCTCTGGCAACAGACAACTCCCAATTGCTCTCAAACCGGCTCTTTAATCGCGCGCTAATCGGCACGGTATCCGTATGACCTTCCACTACAATTCTGCGATCGTCATACGCCTCGATTATCTTGGCCAGGCTGGTCAGTTTTTCAGCGCCCTTTTTTGTCAGTTTTGCACTGCCTGGAGCAAAGAAGTCAGCGTTGCCAAGCCTGATCGGAATAGCGTTATCCGCTCGCGCCGATTGTACGGTAATGTTCGCCAAACTGGCGCTGGCCAACTCACTCTCCAACTTATTGCGTAACGACTCTGCCTCTGTCAATTGCGCTTCTTGCTGTTGCTCTGCCAACAGCTGAGCTGATTGCATTTCACGCAGTTTACTATTCGCAGTATTTAAAGCTGATTCATAGTCAATCAGGCTAAGCTTTAATTTTTCAAGCTCTGCCGCCGTCGTCTTGTTTTCATTGTCGGATGCGCTCACCCGTTCGAGCAGGCCTTCATTGGCGCTCAGTGTCTTTGCAAGCTTGTCGCCTATCGTTGTTTGTTTAGCTGCGTAATCTGCATTTTGCGCCTTAAGTTTTTCGATCTGCGCTTGCAAACGCTCTATTTTCTGTTTTCCATCCATATTCGCACGAGCCAGCTGCCCGCGCATCGACTTGAGCTGATCTTCCAACGCTTTGTTCATACCACTGAGTTTTTTAATCTGCTCCTCCGCGGTAACGCCATTAGTCTCTAACTCAAGAAGTTCCTGCTTCAATGCAGCAAGTCGCATTGCACCGTCAGCGGTTACTTTTTTAAGTTTTGTACTTCTCTCTTCAAGTTGCCGGTTGAGCTTCCCATTCAGTTTTTTGAGCTCATCAAGCTGCCCGATAGATACATCGTGGCGCGATGTCAATCCGCTAAGCTGCTCCTGCAATTCACCGAGCTTCAGATCACTTTGAGACTTAAGGCTGTTCAACTGCTCCCGATCTTCCTCAAGTTGCACAATGTTCGACTGCAACTCAAGAATTTCATCATCTTTTTCCGACACCCGAGATTGCCATTCAGACTGATGCTGCTCCATCTCTGCTTTAAGATCCAAAAGTTGCCTGTCTAAGTCAATCACGGTCTGATCTTTTTCGCTAATCTCAGAACCGAAGCGCAAACGCTGTTCTTCAAATTCACTGTTAGCCGATGCCAATTGATCTTCCGCATGCTCTTTAGCCAACGCCAATTCATTACGCAAGCTGGCCACATCACCCTGCAGTGTTTGCATCGTGGCACCTCCTGCGTCTCTCTCACTCTGAAGTAGACTGATCTGACCGGTTAGATCTTCAATAGAGCCCTGTGAGACCTGGAGTTCATTCTGACGAGCATCAAGCTCTGCCTGCAGTGCCTGAATAGCTTCATGCCCTGCATCGCGCTCGTTCTCAAGTTGCTCTATCTGGCTATTTAAATCTGCAATGGAACTTTGTGACACCTGCAATTCATTCTGCCGGATGTCAACCTCTTCCTGCAGCGAGAAAAGTCTATTATCAAGATCGGCCGACGCAGATTCAAGATGGCGCTTGTCTTCCAACAACGCATCCCGTTCACCACTGACAACGTCAAACTGTTCCTGCAAACGACTGGCATCCGCCTCCAAAGCAACAACGGCAGCCCTGGTCTCTGCATGTTCCTGCTGCTCGATCACCAGCGCACTATTAAAATCAGACGCCTTGTTCTCAAACAGGCTCAATGTACCTGCGAGACTATCTCTCTCCTGCAGAAAGTTATTAGCGAGCGCGTCGGCTGCTTCGAACCTGGACTGGTACTCGGCAAGCTGAGCTTTGGCGGTATCTGTTTCAGCGGTCAGGTTTTCAAGATTAACAGTGAGCTCATCAATTAAATCTGCCTTCTCATTCAAGAGTTCGCCGACAGCCGCTATCTCCATCTTGGCTGTATTGCGCTCACCTGCCAAACTGTTCACTTCTGCTCGAAGCGCTTCCAATGCATCTTCTTTCTCGCTCACCATTTCAGACAAACTTGTCGCCTCTTGAAGCGCCTCGTCTCTTTCAGTTGCCACCACCTGCAACTGCGCCTGGATCTCACTAAGAGATTTTTCTTTATCTTTTAAAGCAGTAGCAACCTCTTGCGCCTCTTTTCTGGTTTTATCGTTTCCAGCAGCCAGATTTTCAAACTGCGCTTTCAGATCCGATAGCAAACCGTCTTTCTCTGTTAATAATGCTTCGGCGGCAGAGGCACTGCCGGCGACATCGTCACGCTCAACAATCACATGCGCCAACCGTTCTTCAACAGCCTTCAAGCGTTGTTCGCTATCTGCAAGTAGATTTGCAACCGAGTCAGCATGGTTTTGAGCTTGCTCACGTTCTGCTGTCAACTGGGCGAGTTGCGCTGACAACTCACCCACTGCTTCCTGCTTCTCAGACTGTATCTCACTGGCAAGTGTATTAATCTGATTCTGGGCATTGTCGCGCTCTGACAGTATCCGATCAATTTCGTTTTGCAGATCCAGCTTCTCGGCACCAAGCTGCTCTTGCTGTGCATTGGCTTCCTGTAAAAGCGTTTCAAACTCAAGCAATCGCTTTCGCAAGTCATCCGCCTGGGCGAGCGTGTTAATGTAAAGATGATCCGCTTCGTATCTGCCTTTTATTATCTCCTTAAGACGGGCAGCAACAGCGTCAACATCACGATAGTCCAACTCCATCAACTCACGGGTACGCGACAACAGCAGCGAATTTTCCCCGCCTGTATCCAAAAGCTGTGAATTCGCCTGCGCCAACTGCAGTTGGTCGAGATTTGTCGAATTCCATACAGCAGCGTTATCACTACCGAATAACACCCCACTATTTACGGCTTGCGCCAGAACAGTCGGTTCAGTACCGGGTATCGTCACAGAGTTACTTGACGCAGCACTAACATCACTGATCGCAATCGCTCTGAGTAAAACCACACTACTCACTAACCCCAGAGAAACCACGCGTAGGACTGTGCCTTTCCTGCGCTTCGTATTAATGTCGGTGTTATTTCGAATCATTAGACGCCCATCGTTATAGAAATTTCGTATTTTCACACTACTTATGGGCAAGTGTAGGTGCTGTAGAAAAAGTCGCCAGCCTCAGCACAATGTATTTCAATTGTTAGTTTTTGTTACAGATAATTCTGCCAATTTTCCAGCGTGATATTCCAGCTGGTTCGAATTTTCTCAATAACAATTCGCGATTCTCACCGATGTTTCGCACTCATAAAAAAAGCCGCAACTGCGGCTTTTCTTTATTCTCCAATTTACCAAACGATAGCGATCGAAGGTTTACTATACAACTAACCGGGATCAACACCCAGCTTGTTCAACAACTCTAATGTAAGGCCACCGGTCGCGAAACCATTGGCACGCTGATATTGATCTATCGCACTTAAAGTCGGACCGGTAAGTTCCCCATTCACCGGGCCCACTGCGTATCCTGCATCTGACAGCGCATTCTGTATACCCTTTATCGTTCTGCTGGTGGTATTGGTTTCACAAAGCACCGGCATCCAGTCAAGCCTTGAATCAGATACCTTAACTTGTCTGGTTACTTCCTTGGTCACAGCAGGTATCGCAATCCGATTTTGAACCGCTTCACTAACTAAACGACGTACCCGCTTGTTTCGATATCGGGCCGGCACTTCTACCTGCTTTACTGTCGCAGGGGTTAACACTACTTTACGGCTTATCGCGGCTGTCTTGGCAGGAATTTCCTTCTTGCACACCATACTACGGGTTTTTCGAGCAGACTCCGACACTGAAGAATCGGTTGAAATGCGCCAGATGTGGCGTCCACTGGATGTTTTTACACGCTTTGTAATTTCCCTGTAACGAGCGGGAATCTCGGTTTTCACTTCACGTGCAGGCTCCACGAGCTTACGTACGCGAATCGAATCATATTTCACCGGCTCCGCGATCGTACGAGTAGATGCTGGAGATTTGACGACTGTTTTTTTGATCGTCTTGTAGACCGCGGGCACTTCTACCAGACACATGATATCGCCGGTAGAGTGGTCCATTCTTTCTATACTTCCACGGCCTTTTTTCCAGACAACTTTCGCATCTTCTACTTTTATTCTTTCTTCAACGGTTTCGAATACAGCCGGAACTTCTACGATTTTTTGTGTTGCGGCTGCGACCATCTCCTTTTGCTCAACCCATTCATATTTTGCGGGGACCACCTTAACCGAAAAAGAAGCTTCGGAAACAAGCACCTTCTCTGTAACCTCTTTATACTCTGGCGCTTCATAGAATTCCTGAAAACATTGTCCGTCAGTAGCATTCTCTATATCGGCTCCACCAGCTGCTGCCAGTGTCAACAACCCCGGGTTAGCTTCCGCAGTACTGTATTGAGAGCCCGACACCCAGAGAGATTGAGCGGGTGAGATCTCAACCGTGGTGGATTCCGTCCCGTATGTTGCAGGCATCACTTGTAAGTCGGTTGTCGCTTCACTGACGATAACCTCCTCCTCCGCCCATTGATACTTAGCGGGTATTATTCTTAAGCTCTCCGTCGCTTCTTTGATAACCACCGTTGATGTTTCTGTACGAAACTCCGCCGGTATAACAAGGCGCGCGTAGCACTCACCGGGCTTTGCATTGGGAAATATAGTATTCATCGCTTCAGTAGCTTGTGCAATACCCGCCCCGCCAAAAGCCATTGCCATGGCGGTACTTACCAATAGTGTTCTCATTATGCATGCTTCCGAGTTATAGCTTTATATTGGCACCAACCAGAGCACTCCTGCACCATCGTTAGATCCTGGTGCACTTCGACTACGTCTGTATGCCTCGTGTGCACAGCGGAGCACGCACCATGCCGTAGCAGTAAATTAGCATTATGCATTCACAGTTTTGGAAAGCACCGCAAGTAAAATCAATAGCCGTTCAGTGCAACCGGGAATCAGCGAACTGTCTATAAATAACAAAACTAACAATCTTTAACAAAAAAAACCGCAAACTCCTTTACGCCGTTCTGTGCCACTGGCGCTGTGGATTCCACTGGTTCTGAAATGTTGCCAACACGTTTTATTATGTTAAACGACTGCACCGGCGACAATCATTAACTCAAAAATAGTGCAGTAATCACCACACCCGACACTCGCCAGCAAGGCACTCACGATGACAAGCAACTACCGTGGTCATTAATCAAAGACCTTAGCTACAAACATCTATGACCGAGCTGAATTCTCTTTGCGTCCCGGTAGCTTTACTATTCCATTAATGACAGCCACTCCTACGGTTCCGAAACCAAGCGCCAGCAGATCAGTCCACAAAGGGACTTCCGCGAGCCACAACCACGCAAACAACGCTCCGAGCACGGGCATCAGCACACTAAAACTCGCGGCACGTGCTGAGCCGAGCCGTCCGATCGCAATGGTATAAAGAATGACCGCGACAAAGCCCGATAGAAACCCTTGAGCCACAGCATTAAATATCAACTGGTCAGTCGTAAGCGGTAGAAAAGGCCCACCCAAAAAGAGCTTTATTAACACAATAATTACTGTTGATGCCACACACACCCATGCAGCACCCTGGGCTGCCGTAAGGCCGGTATGTTTAAACGAGATAACATAACAGGCCCATCCGGCAGCGGCCAGCAGCATTAACATCAGGCTATACAAATCTATTCCTGTAGCGCCAAGTAACGCACTTAACACAACGATAAACGCTGCTGTACCTATTAGTGAAAACCCGATCAGTTGTTTTTTATCCAATGCGATATTGAACAGTACTTTCTCAGCCAACACCGCAAAAATTGGCATTGTGCACGGCACAATCGTCGCCATATAAATCACGTTTGATTTCTCAAGCGATGCTGTTACCAACCACAGAAACGGTGCACCCCAACCCAACATAGCGATCAGCGACCACACCGGCGCGTGAACTAACTTCCGAAGTGTCGCCATCCACACTGGCAATAACATTAGCGCCGGCACAGCGTAGCGCATAAAAGCAACATCAATCGGCGCTACACCCTGCGTCGCCGCAATGCGTGTAGCAGACATCCAGCCACCCCAAATCGTGACCGCCGCCAGTACACAAGCAATTGCGAGAAACTCTCCAGAGGCAGGTTTAGGGATCTCGTGCGTCATCTTAGTCATAGTCAATTGTTAATACAGCACGGGCTGAGAGCTTCTCTGCACTGATTCTACACATACAGCATACTGGCGTTGTTTATATAATAACGCGTTAACCATTTAACGAATTGGTGAGAAATGCCGACAACACTACAACAAAACAGAGCTCGCGCAGCACTACAGTCATTTTTCGTAGGTGATGCCCTGTCTATGCCCGTGCACTGGTACTACAATCCGATGGATATCGAACGGGCCTTCCCGGGTGGCGTAAGAAAAATGCACGCAGCGCCTGAATTTCACCCGTCTTCCATTATGTCCCTGCATTCAACCAGTTCCGGCGGCCGTGGCAGACAGAACAGCGATACGCGGGAAATTGTCGGCGACGTGATTCTAAAAGGTAAACGCCAGTACTGGGGAATATCAAATCAACACTATCACCAGGGCTTACCCGCTGGTGAAAACACCCTTAACGCATGCTGCGCACGCCTGCTGATGCGCGGCATGGTTGAAAGAAAGCAGTATGATTCAATCGGCTTCCTGCAAGACTACATTGACTTCATGAAATCCGACCCACCACAACACCCGGACACTTACGCCGAGTCATATCATCGTGGATTCTTTGCCAACCTTGAAGCCGGTAAGGCCCTCGATAAATGCGGCGCCGTCACCCACGACACCCCCTCGATTGGCGGGCTGGTGACCATTGTCCCGTTGGCTCTATTCTGCATATTAAATGAAGAACCATTAAGTGATGTGCAAGCCCTCTGCAGAAAGCATCTGTACCTCACCCATCCTGATGAATCACTTGCCCGAGTCAGTGACGCTTTAATTCAACTTATAAGTGACTTACTAAACAGGCCAGAGAGCAAGAACCCCACACCACTCCTGCTGCAAGCCAGCAAGTGCATTCCCAAAACAAAACTGGAAGCCTTACTGAAACGTGCACCTGGTGATTTACATGTCATTGGCAGACATTATTCAAGCGCCTGTTATATCACTGATTCATGGCCTTCAATGCTGTACCTTGCGGCGAAGTACCAACCAAGCGTTGAATCGGCGCTTGTAGCAAACACCAATGTCGGTGGAGAGAACGCACACCGGGGTGCCGTGCTCGGCAGTATTGTCGGTTTGATAAACGGCACCACTGCCATAGATCTATATGATCAATTGCTACACAAGGATGCCATAACCTCCGAAATCGACAATCTTATTAACAACACCGGGAAACCCGACGAGTAAGCGAGTGGAGCGCCCAGCGCGCAACATACACATAATCCCCTGCGCTGCACAATAGCGATTGTGCACGCTCTACGTAGGGGGCTGCATCCAACAAAGAAAAAAACCAAACAATGACACACCACTTCACCTGTGAAAAATGGCCTGCCTCATTGCAGTGGAAATACAAAGCATTGTTGGATACGGTTGCGTTTATCCCCCTGCGTTGAATCAGAACATTTCACGCAGACAAACCAGAGATCAGCACAACATCTCAACGACACCTCAATACGCGCTTTCACCACCAGCAACCTTAGACTGCCCGAGTAGTTCACGGGTACGGTTGATACTGTCGCTGGCAGCTATAGACAAATAGCGCGCATCACTATTCAACGTACAAAGGTTAAACCCCCATCCAAATGCCTGCGCCGCATACTCTGGGCTACCACAGTGTAAGCACGCTGCCTTGCCTGCAGACTTACACGCCGCAAGAATTTTCTTGATCGCATCAATCATCTCCGGCTCCTGCCTGTCTAAGCCAGGTGCAAGTCGACCGTTGCTTATGCCAAGTGAAAGATCTGCGGGCCCGATGTAGATGGCATCAATCCCCGGTGTGCTCACTATCTCATCAAGATTCGACATCGCCTCAGCAGTTTCAACCATCGCAATACACAGTAATTGTTCATTCGCCTGTGCTGCGTACTCATTGCCTGCTGACACTCCAATTCTGGTTGGTCCAAAACTGCGCGTACCCAGTGGCGGGTAACGCATATAAGAAACGAGCTCTTCTGCTTGCGCTCGATTATTTACCATAGGGCAAATGATGCCGTAAGCACCGGCATCCATGGCCCGCATGATTGCACCCGGCTCAAGCCATGGCACACGCACCAATGCAGTCACGTCATAAGCGGTGGTCGACTGCAACATGGACAGCATATCGTTGTACGCCATCACACCGTGCTGGCCATCAAGCACAATGCTATCAAAGCCCTGCGATGCCATCACTTCGGCGGCAAACGCATCGCCGATAGTTAACCATGCATTTAACGTTGGCTCACCATTGGCCCACTTTGCTTTTAGTTTATTCGGTTTCATTGTTGGCTCCTCCAGAGTGCCCTTTACTTTATTCTATATGTATTGGAGCTACAAGGAGGGATGGGGGTTGGGTTGTTTTTTAGAGTTGCTTGCTATACGTGGCTTGTCGTGAGCGGCATCGCTGCCGCGGGCCTTCATTTTTGAAGAGACCAAAAACGGAAGCAAAAAGTCTTCTTGCTGCTGTTTTTCCCTGCGGGTGGCTACGCCATTTTTTGAAATCATCCTACGTCGGGTCGCGCGGTATGAACATCCATGTTCACCGCGCTCAAAGCGCCTTCCATGGCACTTTGACCCGACTACACATGATTTCAAAAAACAAATCAAAGCGCGGGTAAAGATTAAGGGCGACTGTGTCGCTGAGGGGTTGCCTTGAGTGACTTGCTATA
>CALISD010000024.1 GCA_938041955.1 uncultured Granulosicoccaceae bacterium
GATGGTAGCTGTGCTTAAGCGATCCGGCATGCCCTTGTTCAACACCACGCCGGCCGCTAATGCTGCTAGTGCCGCACTTGGGATCACAAAGTATGCAACCAGCGCTTTAATGCCGCCAAGCTTTAGAGTTCGAAGCGGGCGTTCAACGGCGTAGTACGAAAGTGCGCTTAGAACAAAAATGAGTGCAAGACAAATAACCTGAACACCCAGTGGCAGGTGCAAATAGCCCTCGGTGGTGTTGAGTATATAGCGAGCAAAAGCCAGTACTGGCCAGTGAAACAAGTAGAGTGAGTAAGATAATAGTCCGACCCAAACCACATGTTTATTTTCTAGCAGCTTGTTTACCCAAGTGTCTTCACAGTGGATGATTACCGCAATGGGTAAGCATGCTAAAAGTGCGACAAACCCTGGAAAGGCAAACTGCTTATTAAAAAAGAGTAGCGTCGCGACAAGCACTGCAGCGGCTACAGTGGCGAGTATGTTGGAGTTACTTTTTTCGATGGTTCCCTTTGCGTGAAGGATGGCAAGTACTGAACCTACCAATAATTCCCCCATTCGGGTTGGAAGAATGTAATAGCTTGTGCCTGCAAGGTCGCTTTTTCCAGACATGAATTCGGCCAGACCGAAGCTCGCGAACGCTACTAGCGCCATGGCAGCGACCAGGTTTACTTTTAAAAATCGGATAAAAAAGATCAATGCCAGTGGCAGTATAAAATAGTATTGTTCTTCTACTGAGAGGGACCATGTGTGCAGCATGGGCCATTCGGATGAATCTGATGAGAAGTAGTCTCCTGTTCTGAGCGCAAATTGCATATTAGAGGCAAATACAATAGCCCCGATTATTGAGATACCGGTTTTGTAAAAGTCTAACGGTAACAAAATAAAGTAGCCGGCTATCAAGGTAAGCACAGCCATAAAGTACAACGGCGGCAATATTCGCTTCGCCCGACGAACATAGAAATTTGTGTAGGTATACTTTTTGAGCATCAACTCTGTGTATACGATTCGGGTTATCAGGTACCCGGATATCACAAAGAAAATATCAACCCCCAGGTAACCTGCATTCAGGTAACCTGGATCGAGATGGAAAAGTAACACCGCGACAACCGCGATCGCTCTCAGTCCGTCAATATCTCTGCGGTACGTCATTTTAATTAGATTATTCATACAGACGCCAGGTTATCGCCAGTGAGCCGCAGCGCTGCCATAAATGAATAGGCTGCCTGTAAGGTTGTTTTTGGTGTGGAATGTCTTCTATCCATAACGGGGACGCTGACCGCCGTCAGTGTCCGAAACGCTCGCCTCTCATTGTGACGAATTGTAAATAGCTGGGAGTACGAAAATTCACTGATGCGGACGAACACAGGGGCAAACTACCTTATGGGTGGTGTAGCCGCATCCGGGGCGGCCAATATGTTCAATTGAGAGCATTTTTGGCGCCAGACGAATGTGAGCGAAGCCAATATTGGATGCCACTTCTGACGTCAATCGCCAGCGAGCATAGGAATCTAGCAATTTCGTTCAGGAAACGGGGTGACTGATTGGCAAGCGGATTTGTTTTTGCTGGCAGTTTTCAGGGTAGATGATCGAATCCGGAATGTCACGGTTACGCAAAATACAGCTAACTGTCAGTTAGTTATGTAATATTAATGAAGGTCATATTTAGGAATTTCAGGAAAATGAAAAAAATCGGATTTCTTGTTGGTCTTGCTGCATTTATGCTGAGTGCATGTTCGACCAATCCGGTCACGGGTAAGAATGAGCTGAGCTTTGTTGGCGAAGATTGGGAGCGCAAGATCGGTGCGCAACAATATTCCCCCAGCCGCCAATCTCAAGGCGGTGATTATCTGGCTGATCCACATATTCAAGCCTATGTGAACAAAGTCGGGCAGCGGGTGGCGTCGGTGAGTGATCGAAAGCTGCCATACGAATTCAAAGTGATAAATTCAGGAGTGCCAAACGCATGGGCGTTGCCTGGTGGAAAAATCGCCATCAATCGAGGCTTGTTAACAGAGCTGAAAAGCGAAGCTGAGCTGGCTGCGGTGCTTGGACACGAGGTAGTCCACGCTGCGGCAAAACACGGTGCCAAAGGCATGACCCGTGGTGTATTGCTGCAAGGTGGTCTGATGGCAGCCACCATCGCTAGCTCTGGCAAAGAATATTCAAACCTTGCGCAGATGGGCGCCAGCGTTGGTGCTCAGTTAATCAATACGCGCTATGGCCGAGATGCGGAGCGTGAATCTGATCAATACGGTATCGAATATATGGTTCGTGCCGGCTATGACCCGCAAGGTGCAGTAGATCTGCAGCGAACGTTTCTTTCATTGTCAGAAGGCAAGCGACAGGATTTTCTGACCGGGCTTTTTGCCAGTCATCCACCCTCAGCGGAGCGACTGGCCAACAATCAAAAGTTAGCTGCAGCGCTAAATGCAGGTGGTGAAATCGGGCGTGAAAGCTACCAACGAAATATGGCTCGACTGACAAGGGCCAAGCCTGCATACGAAGCCTTTGAGGATGCTAAAAAAGCTTTTAAAGAAAACGACGTTGCCGGTGCTCGTGCACTGGTCAGGCGCGCCATCAGTATTGAGCCTAACGAGGGCCACTTCCATTCTACTCTTGGTGATATAGAACTTGAATCTGAGAATTATAGAGGGGCGCTACGTCACTATAACGATGCGATAAAAGTGAATGATGACTTCTTCTACTACCACCTGCGTAAGGGTCTGGTAAGTGAAAAGGTAAGAGACTATCGAAGTGCGACTAGCGCATTACAAAGAAGCGTTGAATTGTTACCGACAGCTGATGCTCATAACGCGCTCGGCAACATTGCGAAACTAAATGGTCAAATGGATCAGGCCGTCGCGCAGTACAGTAAGGCAGCCGGTCACAAGAGTGAAGCAGGGCAGGCTGCACTCGGATCACTGGTTGATCTGGACTTACCCGCTAACCCTGGTAAGTACGTCGCAACGCGTGCCCGGGTGGCAAAAGATGGTTCTGTTACTGTGCAAATGCAAAATAAAACGCCACGCAATATTGACGGTGTGGTTTTGCGAGTCATTTATCCTGATGCAAATGGTCAGATGCGTGAAACGACAGAGCGTGTGTCAGGTGTTTTGCCCGCAGGTAAAACCGATACACTCAACTTGCGAATTCGAATTAACCCGGCGCTTGCAAGCAAAGTCCAAAGCGGTGTTGTTCGTGCGGCTGTGTCCAGACGTCAGTAAGGCATCCTGTAATTATCGGGGGCACCACGCCCCCGTCTTTCTTCAACTTTAACTACTGTGTGTTATTAGACCCACGTTATTAAGAACAACTATGCGAATTGAAAATAATACCGTTGTATCTTTTCACTACAAACTGCAGGAAGTGGGAGGTGAATATACTGAAGATTCAAGTGGTGGTGAGCCGATGCTCTACCTGCACGGTTACAGAGGGTTATTGCCAGGCCTTGAAGATGAAATGAAAGGGAAGTCTGCCGGAGATAAGTTCTCTGTAGAAGTAACGCCGGAAAATGGTTACGGTTTACGTGATGAAGACGGTTTTAAACGCGTACCGATCAAGCATTTGATTGGCAGAAAAAAGCCTTTGCTGGGAGATATAGTTACCGTTAATACAAAAGACCGAAAGATCCAGGCAACGGTTGTTAAGGTTGGCCGCCATAACGTTGATGTAGATACCAATCATCCATTAGCAGGTAAGCACTTGAAGTTTGATGTTGAGGTGATAGACGTTCGTGAAGCGACAATGGATGAAGTGTCGCATCGACATGCACACGGTCCGGGTGGGCATCAGCACTAGTTGTGGCAGCGCTGGCTGTTATCTGTGGGAGGTGTTTGCGCTTGCTTTGAGCGGACTGTGTAAGCGGCAGGGCGCCGAACTCGTTAGCGATCTACGCTCGTCAGGAAACCCGACGCGTGAGCGAGTGGCAAGTCGCACATTGCAGACTTTCTGTTTTAACATAAATAACACGGTCATCTAGAGCGAGGTAGCAGTTACCAACGGTGTAAGCAGTAATGTCGCGGCAGAACATCCACTCGCTAACGCGTCGGGTTTCCCATAACTGCCTCGAAGCGTATGTTGCACACCAGCAGACGGCACTGAGCTTAAGACACATGTGGTCGTGACTTCGATGAATCATTGGTGGATGCGCTAATCTCTTAGTCCCCAACGCATTCGTTCGCCGCAAGAAATTGCTCAAAGACCAGGCAAAAAAAAGGGCAGGTGTGAAACACACCCGCCCTAACACTAGTACTAACTGCTGCTAATGCAGTGAATCATCTACTTCAGGAATGAAGTATCAATTACGTCGCTGTAGTCAGCGCGTGCTGGATTGTCATCAGTGGCAAATGCTCCACCAACGATGTCAAAAGCAGTGCCGGCAAGGCCGCCGTCTTGGAAGAATTCGCCCATCTGTGATTCTTTAGTTGGGAAAACCATGTCAGCCATTTGGTTTGCTGTGGTTTCTGAATCCATACCAGATTCTTTTTCAATCAAAGCAATCTTAGATTGATCTGCAGCGAATGACTTGTTGATTTCATCAGTAACGTCCATGAACGACTGAACCAGATCAGGATTTTCCTGTGCGAATTTTTCAGTGACTGAAACAACGTCAAACGCAACGATGCCGGCTTCAGCCATGGCTTCGTTAGACATGATCTGAGTGCCGCTTTCCATTGCCTTCTTGATTGAGTCACCACCGAACAAGCAAACCATGTCTACGCCGCCATCAGCGAGAGACACAGCGCCATCAGCAGGAACCTGGTCAACAACAGTCAGGGTGCTGAGATCAACGTCAAGCGCGCGCATTTGCATGCGGAAGCTGTAGTCAGCCATGGTTGCTAATGGAACAGCAACTGTTTTGCCTTCAAGCTCAGAAGCATTGTCAGCAGTGATGCCGGATCCGTTCTTAACAATGCAAGGGTTTGAAGGGTAAGTCACTGCAACACCGATTGTTTTGATAGGTGCGTTGGCGTTTACTGCTGTGATGAAAGGTGCAAGGCCCTGGCTGTAAGAAATGTCTATGTCGCCTGAAAGCATGGCTTCTGTCATCTGAGTACCAGCATCAAAGTTGGTCCAGTTGACTTTAACGCCCATGGCGTCGTCGTACATGCCTTCGGCTTTGGCGATCATGTTGGGGGTTGCCCACTCAAGAAAGAAGGCCACGTTAACTTCGTCTGCAGCTTGTACAGGTGCAGTGATGCCGGCAGCAACAGCTACAGCGGTAACAGTCTTAAGGATAGTTTTTACAGATTTCATTCATTAACTCCAGTAGTTAAACCGCCATTTCAGCGGGACGGTAGCGGGTGATTTCTAGCTAGTTTGGAAGTCACTCTCGTATTATTGCAGCTTTGGTATTTCAAATCCAAAACTCAGCTCGACTTGTGTGCAGTATTCGCAACCTGAATTGCATTTTTGTCGCATTTAGTATGTAAATCCATACTAGGCTGACGGCATTATCGGTGACGTATCGGGTACGGTAACTGAACAGCCGGTATTTCGCTGGCGGATTGTGTTTGTCGGGGCGTAATATACAGCGAATTTCATCGTTATATTGTCAGGACGTCATATGCCATCATCTGAATCTTTTGACGGGGCGCGCAGCGCGCTCTGGATGCAAACAGCTGTTGCGGCCCCTTCTACTTCACCGCTGAGTGAAGCGATTACAGCAGATGTCACAATTATCGGGGCTGGCTTCACCGGGCTAAATGCTGCGCTGGAGTTGGTTGCCCAGGGGCTGACGGTGTGTGTGTTGGAGGCTTCATGGCTGGGGTTCGGTGCCTCCGGCCGAAGTGGCGGCCAGGTCAATGTCGGTCTGAATCTCGATCCGGCTGATTTGATTGCCAAGTTCGGAGAAGACGCTGGAGTGCGGCTGGTGAAGGCGGTTAGTAGCACCCCCACCACTGTTTTTGACAGAATCAAGCAGCTCGGTCTGCAGTGTGATCCGGTGCAAAATGGTTGGGTGCAGTCGGCGGCGACCCAGTCTGTACTCGATTGGCAGCTGGAGCTGGCCCGGGATTTCGCCCGTTATGGCTGCGAGCTACAGGTGTTAGATAGAGGTCAGGCCAGCGCGGCAATTGGCAGCAATAAATACTTGGGTGGTTTGTTTTCCCCGACTGCTGGAACCCTGCAGCCTCTCTCTTATACACGCGAGCTTGCACGCGTTGCTATTGAACGTGGGGTTAGGTTGCATACGGAGTCAGCAGTCACGCACCTTGAAAGGGCAGATAGTTGGAAGGTGCACACCGCTCAAGGGGTAGTTAGTTGTGAAAAAGTGTTGGTTTGCACGAACGGATACACCGATAGCCAGGCAGTGCCCGGGCTCGAGAAAAAGGTCGTTCCGTTAAGGAGTGTGCTTGCTGCCACTGAACCGTTGTCTGCTGATCTGCGGGCACAAATTCTCCCTGGTGAAGTCAGTTTTGTCGACAAACGCAGGCTCATACTCTATATGAGATACGACAGAGATGGCCGGTTGTGCTGCGGTGATCATGGGCCGATGCGGGACGAGTTCACAAACACGGATTACGATGCAATGAAGAAGCGGGTGATAGAAATTTTCCCGATGCTGCGCGACACGCGTTGGGATTATCACTGGGGCGGGCGTATTGCTTTCACCAAAGATTCGTTGCCATTTCTGACTGAGATTGAGCCGGGACTGGTGGCCGCTATGGGCTACAACGGCCGGGGTGTTGGAATGGGCACAGTGCTGGGGGTTGAGGCCGGGCGCTTTGTGGCGGGATTGGATAAAGACAAACTCGCATTTCCTGTATCATCGCCCAAGGCTTTTGCGATGCATCGATGGCACAAGCCAGGGGTGAATATGAGTATCAAATGGTACGCATTGCGTGATCATCTGGAATCAGTGCGAACGTAAGTCTGACACTAATACCGCAGCTCTAACTGCACCACAATACCAACACTTCCAACATAGGGTTTTGCGATGAGTGATCTCGTTGCCGACAGCATTGATATGACATTCCCCATGCCAGAGGGGGAAAGTGTGCAAGCGCTGAAAGATGTGAGTTTTACACTGAAACAAGGAGAGTTGTTGTCAGTCCTTGGGCCTTCCGGCTGTGGTAAAACCACTTTACTCAACATCATTGCAGGATTCCTCCTGCCAACGGCTGGTTCGCTTACCCTCGGAGGAGAGCCGATCACAGGCCCCGGTGTAAACCGAGGTATGGTATTTCAGCAAGGTGCGTTGTTTGAGTGGCTCACTGTTTCTGAAAACGTTGACTTCGGTTTGCGTATGAAAGGTGCGAACAAAAAACAAACCAAGGCGAAAGTAGAGGAGTGGCTTGAGATTGTGGGGTTGCAAGGCTTCGGTGATACACCAACTTATCAGTTGTCCGGTGGTATGCAGCAACGCGTCGCCTTAGCGCGATGTTTAATTAACGACCCTGATCTTATTCTAATGGACGAGCCGCTCGGTGCGCTTGATGCATTAACGCGTGAAAAGATGCAGTCATTGGTGCTTAAAATCTGGAAGGAGACCGGCAAGACCATAATGATCATCACCCATTCGGTTGAAGAGGCTCTACTGTTAGGTGAAAGATTATTTGTCATGGCCCCGCGCCCGGGTCGTTTGCATCGTGAATACCAATTGCCATTTGCCGAATGGGGTTTGCAACAAGATCTCCGCTCTGTCAAAGCGACGCCAGACTTTGGTAATAACCGTGATGAAATTCTTTCGATGATTTGGAACATGGAAGAAGAGATTATGGGAGGGAATGCGTAATGTCACTTGAAACTGTACGCCTGATTGTTGGTGCCCTTTTCATACTGCTTGTAATCGCGTTTATCTGGTCAATTATTTACGGCCGCAGGGTAGTTAAAACTGAGGTCACCGATCTCGTTTTCGGTAACCCGTTAAAAGCACTGGGTGGGTGGTACTGGGTCATTACCGGTGTCTGTAGTA
Source organism: uncultured Granulosicoccaceae bacterium (assembly GCA_938041955.1). Taxonomy (GTDB): domain Bacteria; phylum Pseudomonadota; class Gammaproteobacteria; order Granulosicoccales; family Granulosicoccaceae. The sequence continues at coordinate 7,916 of CALISD010000024.1, forward strand.
TTTTGCTTTTATGGTTCTACTTCTCCTGGGACGCGGCGCGTGCGTTTTTCCCCAATACTGCCAATGAAATGTGTCAGGTGGCGAAAGTAGATTCTGAACTCAACGCAATGCGATCAACCTTTCCTATGCAATCGAGATTGCTTAAAGGAACTTCTTTTCTGGACCGTGAAACCAAGCAGATTGAACGTGCCAGAAGAACGATAAATAAAAGCGATATTGATGTTGGCCTGCGTGATAAATATTTAGCCGCAGCTAACACTGTTGAAGTGTTGTTGATGTCGCGGGCAACGGATGAGTCATTAAGTAGTGACAATGCCTTAGCTCTGACGGGTATCGCAAGTCGTATTGATGTAATCACAGCTAACCTCGCGGACCCGGGATTTCCCGGGCCGGCAACCGTTGCAGAGCAAAAAGCAGCAGATGAGCAACCCGGTTGGGGAGAGGCTAACAAAGAAATCCCTGACATTCCGAATACGGATCGCGGTCGTAAGTTTAATAAGGTCAGTGAGGCGGTGGCTGCAGTCAGTGCTGACTTTGCCAAAATTCGCAATGTAGATGATGCGTTTTTAGGTGAAGTTAAGCAGCTCACCGCAGAATTGAAAAGTTATCCGGCAGCAAGCTCTGCGGAAGATGCGGTGCAGGCCCAGGCACTAACAAAATCACTGGACAAAATTTTAAAGCGAATAGACAACGGCAGTATTTTCCCGCCTGCAGCGCTTGATTCTGTAGAGGACGCATTGAAACGTTTTAATGCAGAACAAAGCAAACAAGAGGGTAGTTTGAAAATTATTGACGCGATCGCAATGCCAGGTGGCGAGATACGCGCAGGTTCTACTGCTTGTACAGAGCAGGGCTCAGGGCGGTGGTTGCCGAAGCCGTCAGACACAGTAGCGACGTTGGTTAAAATTTCAGATCCAACTGTAGGATTTAAAGCAGTGCCGCTCCTTTGGTACGAATGGAAGCCCGCCAGTGAAATGCTCGCATTTTTTATTCCTGACTGGATAGCAGATTTGATTCCCGGTGAGTACCCCAGACATACCACTGACGGTGCTATCTCCACCAACCTGAAAACCAAAGTACTGAATTTTGCGACTGGTAACTACGCATCTTTTTCAATCCCTGTGCCAGCGGGTCACTTGTGGGATTCAATTATGCGTGTGTTGTCAGGCTTGTTCCTGGGGATCGTGCTGGGCGTGCCGTTAGGTTTGTTTATGGGCTTGTCGCGCTTGGCGAAAGGTTTCTTTGATCCGTTGATTGAGCTGTACCGGCCGGTACCGCCACTGGCATGGGCACCGTTGATTCTGACGATCTTTGGTATCAACGATGATGGTAAGATCTTCCTGCTTTTCATGGTTGCTTTTGCGATTATGGTGATATCAGCTCGCACTGGTGCAACCGGTACACAACTGTCGAAAATTCATGCCGCGCACTCACTGGGTGCGACCAACAGGCAAATCATACGACGGGTAATTTTACCTAACTCGTTGCCGGAGATTTTGACTGGTATACGGATATCGATCGGGGTGTGTTGGGGTACTTTGGTAGCGGCAGAGATGTTGGCGGGTACCACGGGTATCGGCTTTATTGAAAACGTTGCACGTAAGCAGTCCAACTACGAGATCATTTGGGTAACTATTATCTTGCTCGGGCTATTGGGATTGATGTTTGATCTGATCATGCGTTGGGTGATTACCAAGACTATTCCCTGGCGTGGCAAGGGCTAGGTTTTTTGGTTTTGTTTCTACTCCCGCTTTGCGGGAGTAGTTGTTTATGGGGTTAGTTTTTAGTTTTTAGTTTTAGTTTTAGTTTTAGTTTGCGGCTTGAGCGGATCGTTATGAGTGGCTTGTTTGAGCGGCATCGCTGCCGCGGGCCTTCATTTTTAAAAAAAGACCGAAAACGGAAGCAAAAAGCCTTCTTGAGACTTGCTTTGCCCTGCGGGTGCCTGGGCATTTTGAATCTTATCGTTCCAACAGATCGCTCGGATAGCACATCCATGTGCCCACTTCGCAACGCGGCGTCCTGCTGCTTATACCTGTCACGACGATGAGATTCAAAACCAATCAAACGTGCGGGTAAAGCCTAAGGGCGACGTAGTCTCTGCGTGGTATATACTTTGAACTATTTGTACTCAGCCTGTCAGCGAACACTTGAGATCGCGATAGGCAGCCAATGATCAGCGTGTTGTGCAATGCCGATCGTCGGGAAGCCCGATTGCCGAAGCGATAATACGGCTGGTAGTGCAGCGATGTATTGAGTTGAACAGGGGCTCGGTGTTAACTCACTTTGCAACACCTGGCCCAGCTAGCCTGCATTATTCATGAGGATTCGACATCCAGAGTCACAACGCTAAACAGGTCATTAGATTCACGCGCAAACGTGGCTCGCCACTGGCGATGCGGGTCTGATGAGATGTGACGCGAAATTGCGCTCTGGGGTCGAATAGACAGAGTGTTTTTTTGCTTGTACATAGCTTATTGCCTTTAAACACTATAATAAAATAGGTACATCGTTAATTGTCTTGAGTCGCCTCATGAATAATGCAGGCTAGGCGCATGCTTCGTTGAATAGCAGTTGAAGTGAATTTTTTCGTGTTAATCGACAGAGCAAATTACATAGTATTTTCTTACATACTTCTCAACATGCCAGACCGGTTGCAATCCATTGTCCATCACAAATGAATCACCGGCTTTAACAGTTCGGCTTTCACCATCAGGTGTTTCTATCCGAGCCTCGCCTTCAAGTATATGACAGTACTCAATCTGATTGTTCATAGGTCCGACGAATACACCTGCACTGCAATCCCACATACCTGACTTAACGCGATCATTATCACCAAGGAAATGGTTCCAAACATGTTGTTCAGGTGAGCCATTAAGCACATTGTTTGGATCAAACTCTTTTTTTACCGATTCAATATTCTGGTCGGAAAAATTAATGAATTTCACTTTGTATTCCTCTGTGGTGTGGTGGGGCTAAATATACATGTAGCCTGCTGGCAAGGTAAACGTTTCAATAATGTGGTGGAGGAAATGGTGGAGTGGTAAAACGAGTGCAGTACTTGCAGCGTGAGCATGGCCGGATATCGTTCGTTCAACAGCGCAAGCGCTGATCCTTGCGCACGCAGCGGGTTACCTTGATCAGTCTATTACTGACGATGTGTATTTCTTCGAACTTTCGTAGCCGCACGAAGCATGGTAAGAAGATTCCATGTCTATGTTGTGGGCTTTCGAGGATTGATATACAGCGGGCTGCCACATCAGGCGCGATGCAGATTCACGGATCACAGGCAATGAATAGTGTGGGCTAGGAGCCTGCGCGGCGGAACGTCAGCTACTGCGAACGCGCCCTAACGGTGCGTTTTCATCGTTCATTCTCGTTACGTATGAAAGGCCCGCGGCACCGATGCCGCTCAAGCAAGTCGCTCAAGAGCAAGCCACTTAAGCACTCAGTAAGACTCAAAATGCAGTCGGGCTCCAACAGGAGCCCGATGCCAAAAAGTAGAAACCGCTGAACGACACCCCTAAATACTAGGCCCAAGCCGCGCTTCCAAATCCTTCACGCTCTTGGTGGCACCGACATTCAAAGGCGAAATTGCCAGCACCTGCTCGAAAGCGTGCAGTGCCTTGTCGGTCTCGCCCATTTTCAGCATGATCATGCCGATACCGGAGATCGCGCCGAAATGTCGTGGTTCGAGAGTGAGGGTTTGTTCAATATCAGATAGAGATTGCTTGTAGTTGCCTAATAGATAGTGAACCGTGGCGCGGCGGTTCCAGGCTTCTGCGAAATCAGATTCTTTGGTCACTAACTCATCGAGCAAAGCGAGGGCGACTGTGTAACGGCCGGTGGTCATGGCGTTGATGGCGTTGCTCATTCTTTCGCCACCGCTGGTGTCATCCCGCTCGTACCATTTTTTCCAGATTTCGGTTTCAATCAGTACAGCTTGTTGAGGGTTTTCGGCTTTCTGGAGCTTTCCGAACAGGGCTGGAAGGTCGGTTGATTTCTGATCTGCCAGTGATGATTGGCAAACCAGTAAGGCAGCAAGTAACAGCACTCGTTGAATAGTCATATGATCCGTCTCTCCCCGATTCCCCCGGCATTTGATTTAGTGTCTTGCCGGTGCTTTAAGCAGCCCGGGTGTTTTGCCCCGGCCGTCTTAACTATGGCGACCATCCGACGCCACAATTTATGAAACAGTTAACACTTTTACAGCACGGAGTTCAATTGTTTGCTGTTTCATACACGGGCGTAACGAGAGTCTGCAGGCAAAATCATTTCTTATTACCCGAGCTTATAGATTGCTGGAGTTTTTGTAAATTTCAACCAGTTTTCTTGCTGCTTTAACTGGTGTGATATTGCCACCGGCGATTTCTCTGTTGAGAATTTCCCGCTCAGCTTGTACATCTGGCTGAGCATTAAAATCTCTCATGAGATGCTGCTCAATTGTGCTGCGTAGCCAAAATTGCAATTGTGATTGGCGGTGCTGTTGGAAGGCGCCGCTCTTCGTTCGAAGTGACTTGTACTTTTCAATTTGCTGCCAGACGGCATCTAGTCCGCTATTGTGGAGTGCGCTGCAAGTCAGCACTTCGGGGTGCCAGTCGGCTTCATCTGAAGTAAGCATGCGTAGCGCATGTGTGTAGTCGTTTTTTGCCGCGAGCGCTTTGGGTTCATTGTTTCCATCGGCTTTGTTTATCACAATCATATCGGCAACTTCCATGACCCCTCTCTTGATGCCTTGCAAGTCGTCGCCAGCGCCAGGGAGCATCAGCACAAGAAAAAAATCCACCATGGAAGACACCACCGTTTCAGATTGGCCGATGCCGACGGTCTCAACCAAAATGGTGTCAAACCCGGCTGCTTCGCAGATCAGGATTGATTCGCGCGTTAGTTGATTTACGCCACCGAGTACACCCGATGTAGGTGATGGTCTGATAAAGGCCGATGTGTTGGTGCTGAGGTTGTGCATGCGTGTTTTGTCGCCAAGTATGCTGCCCCCGGTTCGCTCGCTGGTGGGGTCTACGGCCAAGACAGCGACTTTTTTTCCGTCATTAATCAGGTTCAGACCAAAACTCTCTATAAACGTGCTCTTGCCAACCCCTGGTATGCCCGAGATACCAATGCGGATGGAATTGCCAGTGTGAGGCAGCAGTAAATCCAGTAGCTGCTGCGCTTGCTGCTGATGATCGGTTCGTGTTGATTCGATGAGTGTGATCGCACGACCGAGTAGGGCGCGATCACCTTGCAGAACACCTTCTGCCAGATCGTGAATCGATAGCTTGTTTCTTGGTGTGGAAATATTATCTCTCTCCTAAATAGTGCTGGCCAACTAAGCGATGGCCTCCAGGAGTTTATTAATTAGTAATTCTGCTGCCTCACTGATGACAGTGCCTGGCGGAAAGATGGCGGCGGCTCCTTCATCGTATAGCGTTTGATAGTCATCGGGTGGGATGACACCTCCCATCGCGATAAGAATGTCGGGTCGTCCAAAATCTGACAGCGCCTGGCGTAAGTCCGGAAGTAAGGTTAAGTGACCTGCGGCCAGTGAGCTGGCACCTATAATATGTACGTCGTTTTCGATTGCCTGACGGGCGACTTCTTCAGGGGTTTGAAACAGCGGCCCGATATCAACATCAAAGCCCAGGTCTGCAAACGCACTGGCGATTACTTTTTGTCCGCGATCGTGACCGTCCTGGCCCATCTTGGCGACCAGTATTCTGGGCCTTCTTCCTTCTTGTGCAGTGAATTTGTCGAGCAGCTTGTTCAGTTCTTTCAAGTCGACACCTCCTTTTTTGAGCTCATCGGTGTAGATGCCGCGAATCGCGCTTACTGTAGCGGTGTGTCTTCCAAATGCATTTTCCATGGCGTCTGACATTTCACCTACCGTGGCTTTGGCACGCGCTGCATCAATGCACAAGGCCAGTAAGTTGCCGCTGCCAGATTCGGCAGAGTTTTGCAGTGCCTGCAATGCACGTTTGGTGCTTTCCTGATCTCGTTGTTGGCGTAATTGTTCGAGCTGTGCAATTTGCTGTTCCCGCACCGCGCCGTTATCAACTTTCAGTACGTCGATGTTTTCCACTTCGAAGTCGGTGTACTTGTTAACGCCTACGACAGTTTGTGTGCCACTGTCGATGCGCGCTTGAGTTCTGGCGGCGGCTTCTTCAATTCGTGATTTTGGAATGCCAGCTTCAATGGCTTTCGCCATGCCACCGGCTTCTTCGATTTCACTGATATGGTGCCATGCTCTGTCTGCAAGGTCGTTAGTCAGGCTTTCAATAAAGTAGCTGCCACCCCAGGGATCTATGCTTTTGCATGTGCCGCTTTCAAGCTGTTGAAAGAGTTGCGTATTGCGTGCGATGCGCGCGGAAAAATCAGTTGGCAGTGCCAGCGCCTCGTCTAGCGCGTTGGTATGGAGTGATTGGGTATGACCATGTGTGGCTGCCATTGCTTCGATGTTCGTGCGTACTACGTTGTTGTATACGTCTTGCGCGGTCAGGCTCCAGCCGGATGTTTGGCAATGAGTTCTTAACATCAGTGATTTATTGTTTTTCGGGTTAAATGGTTTGACCAGATGTGCCCACAGCATCCTTGCTGCTCGAAGCTTGGCAATTTCCATGTAGTAGTTCATGCCAATAGCAAAGAAAAAAGATAGCCGTGGTGCAAAGCTGTCTATGTCCAGGCCTGTATTGATGCCGGTGCGGATGTACTCTAATCCGTCGGCCAGTGTATAGGCGAGTTCAAGGTCGGCGGTCGCACCAGCTTCTTGCATGTGATAGCCGGAGATACTTATGCTGTTGAACTTTGGCATTTCCGTTGAGGTGTAGGCAAAGATATCCGAGATGATCCGAAGTGATTCGGTGGGTGGATAAATGTAGGTGTTGCGTACCATGAATTCTTTGAGGATATCGTTCTGGATGGTGCCTGATAACTCGGCAGGTGTTACCCCTTGCTCTTCTGCAGCAATGACGTATAAGGCAAGTACCGGAAGCACTGCGCCGTTCATTGTCATTGATACACTCATCTTATCTAATGGTATTCCTTCAAAGAGTGTACGCATGTCAAGGATGGAGTCGATCGCCACCCCTGCCATACCGACATCGCTCTTCACGCGAGGGTGGTCTGAGTCATAGCCTCGATGAGTGGCAAGATCAAAAGCGATGGATAGGCCTTTTTGCCCTGCAGCCAGATTGCGTCGATAAAATGCGTTGCTTTCTCGTGCAGTGGAAAAGCCGGCGTACTGTCTTACCGTCCATGGCCGATTGACATACATGGTGGGGTACGGGCCACGTAAATACGGTGGCAAGCCTGGTCGGCTGTCGGTGAATTTTGCTTTTTTACTATCGCTGTGCGCATAGTGAGAGCAGATATCAATCTGCTCAGGCGTGCTGTGTGTTGTTACTGTAGGAGGTTCGGCGCCGCCGTTAACATGGTTAAGTGGCAGTTTGCTGAAGTTTGGAATCTGAGTCATAGCCGCTATGCTCCGAGCAAGGTGAGTGCAGCATCAAGCAGCTTGACGCGATTACAGCCAAGATGGATTTTCTCGGTAACGCCGTGTTTGTCTAAGCCCAGAGTTGCTTTCGGGTGATTGCCTGCAATCCATAAGGGCTGGCCCGTGAGTGATTCACACACTTGTGTGGCGTCTGACAGGTAATATTTGTCAGATGAGCAGATCACTAATAATTGATTTTTGTCTTCCTTGTTGGCACTGGCGACGTAGTTTTTACGCTCGACCAGTTCAGCATTTATTCCGGCGATTGCAAAGAAGTTTTTGCAGAAAGTTGCTCTTGCCCCATAGTCCCTTTGTGTGCCAAGGCAGATAAGTTTTGCTGTAGGTAATTCACCTTTGTTGATTTTGTATTGATCGCTGCGCGCGCGCAGTTTTTCGAATACTTCTGCGTCACGAAAGCTATCAATTGGCGCTGTGACTGTTGAGAACTGACAATAGGCAGTGTTGAAACTCAGGGTGTTTTCACCATCTGATAATGCACCTATCAGCGCTGTGACTGAAATTTTTGAGGCTTCAGGTTGTACTTCTTTTAACAGATTTTTAGTCGTTGTTGTCGACGCTTCGGGTACCTGATCATCCAGGTTTGGATAATCAGTGACTCCGACAACAGCAGACTCACCAGAAGACAGGGCTTCAGTTCTATTGACTCTGGCCTTGTTGATTTGCTCGCGTACAGTTCCGTTTAACAGCGCTTGATGCATGCCACCGTCAGTTTCTAATTCTTGAAAGATTGCCCACGCAGCTTCACATAAGCTTTGCGTCATTGACTCTATGTAACCAGAGCCGCGAGCGGGGTCGTCCACTTTAAGCAGTCCGGATTCCTCGATCAGAATATGATGAGTGTTACGAGCCAGCCTATTTGCCTTGGTCGATTTCCCTGATAATGAGTCGTAGGCCGCGCAATTGTACCCGTTGGCTCCACCCGCCATGGCGGCTGCAGCCTGTGTTGAAGTGCGTAGGATGTTGGTAGCGGGGTCGAGCCCTGACAGTGACCGGTTGCTGGTAATCGTGTCTATTATTATTTTTGGGTCTTTCGCGCCACAATGGCTTGCCACCTGACTGATTAGTTCGCGAGTCGCGCGAAGTTTCGCCACTGATAGAAAGTAGTCATTGTCGAGCGCTAGCCTGAAGCGTATTTGCCGGAATGCAGTGTCAATATCAATGGCTGCTTGTGGATGTTCCGTTTGTTCACGCAGGTACGCAACAGTGGTTGACAAGAGGTAGGCGAGCTCTTGTGCTTCGCTGCATCCCGCATTGTGATAGACACTGCTGTCGGCGCACAGGCTGCTGACGTTTGGAAACTGGTTGGCGCAGTGGGATGCGAATTGAGCAATGTCACTTAACGGTTTTTCTGCTGTGCTGCCGGTGGCAGCCAGTGTGGCCAGCGGGTCAATGTTCAGTGCACAACGAATGTGCTCTGCAGCAATTTTCTGTCGATAGTAATACGCTAACACCAGTGCGCCATTGACGGTGTTTTCGGCGCTGGGTTGCAGGGAAAGCTCGATCATTTGCGGGTGAACGCCTTTTAGAAGCTGCTCGAGATCTTCAACATTGGAACAAGGCAGATATGTGCTGGCGAGTTGTGAAGTGAGTGCGAGTTCAACTGCGGTTAGCCCTCCGCCCAGGTCAGATAGAATCTGCTTGTTTACATCGCTGATACTGCCTTCATTGTAGGACTGCTGTATCGACCATTCTTTGGCGCCGCGGCTGTGAAACGGAGCCTCTGCATTCTGCGTATACAGTGGCTGAATATCTATACCGTCAAGGGTTCTGCTGACCAGTGTATCGTTGAAATCTGCGCCATTGAGTGCGCGCTCCACGCTGTCGAGCCATAATTCTTCTGTGTATCCTGAGGATTCAAAAGGTGAGTTCTGATGCCAATCGGTTTTCTTTTCAGTCATCCCTCTAGTGTACTGCAACCTACAAGAGGTGCAAACGAGTGCCTGTCGTATGGTGCGCAACAAGACGCGCCGTTCCGAGGCATTGCCTCCCCGTTTCTGGAACTGTCAACGAAGTTGCACGTTGATGCCGGGCTCGGGATGTGACAGTCGGCCAGGGGGTATGGCACTGGCAGAAAAACTCATTTGCCTTGGGAGCGAAGTACGTCGATATTCAACTGCCTCCTCTCATCCGGATTGTGGGCGCTTCAGTGCCGTAGCTGAGGCGGAGAATTCGGGGGAGAGCAGCTTGACTGACTTGTAGCTGATCCGCCCCGTCCTGCTGCCTGCTACCGGGGCGGATTATTAATGTGAACTTTGGCTTGTAAAAATTGTTCTGGATTCTCGCTGAAGTGGGTCATTTGATCCAGCAGGGCGTCAGCGTCAGGGCTTCTAAGCAGGTTATCCAGATGTTGTTGTTTTAAGAAGTCCTCTTTTACAGAGTGGCTTAAAAAATCGACGAGGGAATCGTAGTAGTGATCAATGTTGAGTATACCGGTTGGTTTCTGGTGCAAACACAGCTGCTGCCAAGTGGCTATTTCAATGAGTTCTTCGAGGGTCCCTATGCCACCGGGAAGGGCAATAAATCCGTCTGATAGTGAGGCCATGGTGGCTTTGCGTTCATGCATGTCAGGCACGATAAGTAGTTCTGTTAACCCGTGGTGACTGATTTCGTAATTTTGCAAGTGCTCCGGAATAACGCCGATTACTTCTCGCCCCTGGGCAAGAACAGCGTCTGCGATAGCACCCATTAGACCGATGCTAGCGCCCCCGTATACCAGGTCGATCTCTCTTTCGGCCATCGCTTTTGCAAGATTAAGGCATTGATCTTTATAGATGTCCCTTGCGCCATCACTTGATCCACAAAATACACACAGTCTTTTCATCTGGGGCTCTTCACGTGTTGTGGTTAATTAGGTGTCACGTTTTTTATGTGTTGATGTTGTGCGCATTCTATTTGAGGCTAAGTGCCGAGTATGCGGCGAGTGCCACGACAAACAGCATCGCCAGTGCCATAGCGATATTAATTGCACGCTGCGTTTCTGATTTAAGTGCCAGGCTTTGAAGTTTTACTCCCGCCGCCAGCCAGAGTAAATGTATCACAATCCAAATGACATTAATGACCAGAAACTTGGTCATTGTCTCAACGATCAGGCTTTGATTGGCGAACGGAAAACCGGTGAAAAGCGCAGTGTTTACAACGTAGGCTTTCGGGTTGATTGTCTGCAGAATAATGCCATCCATTATCCCCGGCTTTTTATGGGCCTCGATGAAGCCGACTTTTGATCCGGACATTGCAATGCGAAACGCCAGCCATAACAGATAACTGATGGATGCAAGTAGCAAGACGTAGCGGAGCCATGGAACCGATAGCACGATGGCGGCAAGCCCCGTTACAACGGCCAGTGCGACCAGGTTGGTGCCAATCAATAAGCCGAGCAGATAGCTTAATCCCCGTTCACGGCCAAACGCAGCACCTACCCCGGCGAGCGACAATACCCCCGGTCCCGGCGTGATGAGAAGGAGAAACACTGATATTACGAATTGCAGCATATTTGCCGGGTATCTGTGTGATGGGGTCGGGGTTGATTATTTCAGACTTGGTTCAGGTTTTCCTTATTTGTGTGACAGACATATCAACATCATGCTGTTTCAGGTAAACATTGCGAAACACTACTGCACTAATCGTCAGGTATAACCGTTAGTTAATAGGTGTTCTTGTAAGGTTCTTAATAGTGAATACCAACAGTTTTAGTGCGTTAGGTTTGATCGTTATCGCTGCGGCCTCTGCTGTGTCTTGCGGTGGTGGCGGCTCAGGTGATGAGGTCGGTACTGAGGCCAATAACCTTCTGAGTGGTGTGTTTGTAGATAGTCCGGTAGCTGGACTGACTTATGTGACCCCCACAGTAAGTGGTGTGACGGATGCTGATGGTGTTTTTAATTATCGTCAAGGCGAGGCTGTTGTCTTCAGCATCGGGCAACTTTCATTGCCGGTAGTGGTGGCATCTGAAATGGTAACGCCGCTTGATATGGTTGAATCGGAAGATGTCACTGATCCCTCGGTGGTCAATATTGCCCGGCTGCTTCAGTCTCTAGATGACGATAGTGATCCGTCGAACGGTATAGTGATACCTGAAGCTGTGTCGGAAAACTTTACAGAGTCTGAAGTCTATGATGTGACGGACGATACGGCGGTTGACGCGGTGGTTGAAAAAGCATTTGGTGGCAATAGAGACGCCGTGAATTCGGTGGCTGCTGTGTCACATTTCATTGATACCTTGAGCGACAACTCAGACAGCGAAGCCGGTCTTCGGCAGTGGCAATATCTGGTGAGCCCGGATTCGACGTTTCAAGGCGACACTCTATACATTGACGAGAATAGCTTTTCGTTGACTGTTGACGGTGAAAACCATACGGGTAACACGACAATTAATCGGGGTGTGTATCAACTGCGGGAAGGCAACCAAAAGTGGTTTGTTTCAGTTTCAACGGATGATCAAACTCAGTTTATTTGTTTGGCTAAATCTCCAAAACCGGTTAGCAACTGTGACGACAATCTATATCGTGTGTTTGCAGAAGAAGCTCAGGCGCTCGAGTTTAATAGCAATACATCGTCTGTCGAGGATCTTGATATAGGGGCTGGTACTGATAGCCAAAGTGAGGCAACAGAAAGCCCGGTAATACCAGCTGAAACGGTGTCGGAAGCTGAAGTAGTGCCTGTGGCGGAATCAGGACCGAATGAAGGCCAAAGCACTCAGGGGCAATCCACAGATCAATCAGACAATTCGCAACAACCAGCGTTTGCATCTGGCCGCAACGAGTCGTCAGAACCAACACTCGAAGAGTTGTTTCCGCCATGTGAGCCTGGAACTCGAGACGATGATGGCGATGGATTTGGCTGGCAGAATTATCGTAGCTGTCTAATAAAAACCTCTGACGCACAGGAAGTAATGGATCCGGTTCCAGCGAGTGAAGTAGCGGGTGAAGAGACTCAGTCAGGCACGGGGCTTGAGACGGTTGATGTGGTTGAAATACCAACCATCGAAGAGGCGCTGCCGGCGATTGAAGAAGAAATAGTCGATCTTCCCGTGGAGGCAGAAGCGATTGAATCTGTCGATGTAGCAGAGCCAGCAACAGAAGTGACATCACCTAGTACAGATTCTGCAACGACTGATGTAGAGCCTGTTGCAAACCCTGATGTAGATATCGATAACACAGTGACTGCTGCACCAGTTGAAGCTGTAGTGGAGACGCCATCGAGTGAGCCTGTGACGGAAGATCAACCAGTGAGTCTCCCGGAAGCTCCAGTAGAGGAGGTTAGCCCGATAGTCGAAGTTGCACCTCCGGAAACCGTCGCTATTGAAGTTATTGATAACATTGTTGCGGAGCAAATACAGCCAGTTGCGTATCAGCCGTCTGACATTACCGATCTGATTATACTTACCGGGCAGTCGAATGCTGCTGCACTGAGAACGGCTTTTGACGCCGCGCTGGACGGAGGTCATGAGCGCTTGTTCGCGTTTGCTGAAGATGGCCAGTGGGAAGTTGCTGATCTGCACCAGGCATGGGATGCAAGTATGCCGGGTAATTTTTCTGACACCGTGGAAGGCCAGGAGCCTTACAATAATCTGGTTTTTCAGATTGGCAAGTCGATAGCTGAGCGATCTGACCGGGTGGTGGGTATTATCTTGGTTTCAGCCCCGGGCGAGGGTATTAGCCATTGGGACTACAACAGCTATTTCTACCAGAAGATTCAAAGACGCGCGGCTGCGGCGCTTGAAGCATTGCCACAGAAAAGCAGCATTGATGCTGTGATGTGGATGCAAGGTGAGACGGACTGGCTCTATGAAGGTACTGCCGATGAAGATGCGACGGGATTCAGCTCAACTGACTCTGACTTTTATCGCAATTATTATCCAACCAAGCTATCACAATTTATCGGCAACTTACGTAGTGAGTGGTGGTTTGGTCCGCAATCGAAGTTTATCTGCGGCGAGACAAAAAAGGCTGAGCTTAATCCGCACCTGATGGCGCTTAACAGTGATAATGATAGCCGTACAGGTTGTGCCCAGGCATCTGATCTTCCTGTCAGAGCAGATGATGCTTTCGGTAATCACTTTTCTGCCGAAGCGTTGAGAATCCTGGGGCGTCGTATTGCAGATATCTATCTCTCTAACTAATTACGCTAACCCGGCGTGTTGGCTCTGACTTGCCGGGTACAGCTTAATCTGTCGTCGGTGGTCGGATGAATATGCAGTGTTTGGTTGCCGGGGTAGAAGAGTGTGTTGCGATAACCTCCGTTGATGTGTCCTAGCTCCAATACACGTCCGGTAGCGCTCCAGGTGTCTGGTCCCAATAATTCTGTTGGTTGGGTGCCGTCAGGCGTGCTGCCGTAGAAGTAGGTACCATCGTCCAGGAACTGGTACCAAATTGTGTTGGTACTGTCTGCGCGATAGTTGAACTCGGCATTTTGTCTGCTCTCTTTAATGCAGCCCCAAATCGAGTTGTTTCGGGAAAAATTTCGCGAATTCAAATTGGTATTGATGACTTCCCGTTGTGGCGTGTAGATGGGGGCATTCGTATACGTGCCAGGCGCATCGGTTGTGGTAATGCAGCTATGTAAGGCGACCGGATCCCATCCCCATCCGGCGAATTCGTCATCCAGGACAATAGTCTCCGGGCAGGCTTTTATACAGCTGACTATGCGGCCTTCGGTCGCACTCAGTTGTGCAGCATAGGCAGTTGGCCCGGTGGTGTTGTATGGCGGAATACAAATTTCCCATTCACCATCGGTGGCGAGTGGGGTAAAGCCAGGTGGTGGTGGAGTAACAACGGTGGTGTCTGTAAGTGTGACGCTTAAAGTGCCTGCACCCACAGTGGCACCGCCGGTTGGCTCAGCCAGTTGCACTACTATCGTTTGCGTATCGTCGCTGGTGTCATTGCTTGCAGCGCTAACGATGATACTTTTATCGGCGTTGTCACCATCGGCCCAGGTGAGTGTTGTCGGTGTTACTGTGTATTGGGTTGAAGCTGGAGAGGTGACAGAAATAGAAATGGCGCCGTTGCTGCCACCGTTGCGCGATACTGCAATACTTGTCGACTCGCCTTCATTAACCGCAGTAGTGCTGGCAGCGAAAGCAAGTGCTCCCGGTCTTACTACAGTGGCGTCACTTATGGTCACAGCGATTGAAGCTGTTCCGATGGTAGCGCCACCTGTAGCGCCTTGTAGTGTGATGCTCAGTTGTTCATCGGCTTCTAACAAGGCATCAGCAGTGGCGCTTATTTCGATATTGCGAGAGCTGCTGTCACCCGCTGACCAGTTGAGGATGCCGTCGTTTGCGGTGAAGTCAGCGGAGCTGGCGGTACCGGCACTTGTAGAGTAATTGACGGACACCGCACCATCATTTCCCTGCAGTCTTTCGACGACGACGTTAATACTGTTGCCTTCAGTGACAATATAGTTGTTTGTCGCCAGCGTGATTTGCCCCGGTACCGGAATGGGCGTGGTGTCAGTGATGATAACGTTTGATGTTGCCAAGCCTAGCGCCGCACCGCCCAAATTGTTTGACAGGTTGACGGAAAAAGCCTCGGCCGTTTCAACTTCTGAGTCATTAGTTATATTGATACGTATAGTGCGTGGCCCATCTTCGCCGTCCGCCCAACGAATGGTTCGCGAATCAGTGATTGCAGTAAAGTCACTGCCAGTGGCCGTGCCTTCGGCAGTCACGAAGTCGACGGTGACTAAGCCATCGTTGCCGTTGACGCGTTCCACTTCAAGCAGCACCTGGCCGGTGTTTTCATCAACGGTGATACTGTTGCTGGCAAACTGAATGGTCCCTCGCTGTGCGGGAGGGGTGGAGTCAGTCAAAGTAATACGTGCGAAACCGTTGCCTATGGCGACACCTCCAGTGGGTGTAAACAAGTGAGCGGTAAAGGTTTGTTCGCCGTCATTGATGTCATCAGTGCGAACCGTTATCGGGATCTGTTTGGGGGTCGTGTCACCGTCCACCCAAACCAGTTCACCCGAAGCGGGATCAAAATCGCTGCCGATAATTGCGGTTTCGCTTTTTAATACATAGCGTGCCGAAACCCTTCCGTCGCTGCCACCACTTCTACTTACAGAAATTGTTAACTCACCATCAATTTCGGCAACGCTGTAGGTGCTGCTAGCAAATTGCAGTAAGCCGGGTGTAGTTTCTCGAGGGGGTTCGCCATCGGGATCCGCGGGTGTTGAAAACGAGTTCGCATGGTTGGAACCTGCTTCGCGTTCCTGCAGGTTGGATGCACCGTCACCGTCATCGTCCGGGTAGGTGTAGTTGCCGGCTGACAATGTTATTTCGAAGTCTCTGTTGACTGATTCGTTCAATGAACCGGAGCTTCTGGCGTAGACAATGTTTTGTCCGCCGACTTCTTCAAAGATAGACAGAGTGAAGGTAAATGTTGAGCCCGGTTCTACTCGAATGCTGCCCTCAAACTGATCACCGGTGCGGGTCAGAGTGACCGGCCCTGCACTGGTGTCGACCGTTGCGCGAGTGGCTTGCAGATTAACCGCCTGCGAGGTGCGAATGCGATCGGGGATAGCAAAGGCTATGGTTGGCGCTGTGTTGCCAGCGGCATTGGACTGCACTTGTACGGATGGATTTTGTGAACTATCACAAGCACTAAGAAGGGTCGCGCAAACAAGACTTCCAACAAGCAGGCTCTTGATCATGGTAATCATCTAAACCGTTAACTAAGGGAATTGGGTACTGGTACTGATTGATTATTCGGTGCTGACGTTCGGCACAACGAAGGTGATGGTGCAACAATTGTTGGTTCCATCTGAGTTGATGACGTCGTCACCACCACCGCTACCCGAAGACGAACTCAGTAGTGCTGCGACGACAAAGACACCAAGGCCAATCCCAAGCCATTTTGTTGTGTTGTTCTTTTTCATTGGCGCTATTGCACCGAAGAGTTCAGGTTGCTGAAGCGCTAGTGTGAGTGGATTGCTCTCACTGCCTTTTTGAACTCGATTGCCGTCTGTGTCTTCAGCTACGATGTAGTACTGCACCATAGTGTCATCAGTCGTGGTATCCAGTGTTGCAAGCCATGTGGTGTTGGTGACATCGGCTGCCATGGCTACCGTTGAGAAAAAATCTGCACTGCTGTTGCGATAGATGAGCATCGCGCGCTCAACCGATTGATTGTCACTGATTTCAGCGACCACCGTTTGCACTTTTCCGGCAACCCCTTTGCTGATGGACGGGGTGTGGGTAATTGTCGGTGCGGTGATGTCAAAGCCGAGGTTATTGCTGGTGTTGGTTGCGGCATCCGGCGCTGTATCGACAGCTGCCAATATGATACGACTCGCTGAAGAGCTACTCGCAACATCATTTGTGTGGTTTGTTTGTGCCCATACTCCACCGGTACTGCCAAGTGACAGGCAGATGCAGGTGAACAAGGTAACCAAACGTTTCATGAACAAGCTAATTGTCATCTTTGTCCTGTGAGCTCTACCAAAGTACTTTTTGCCAGGCGCCTTCAGATTTTATAATCCTTAGGCGATGGGTTTTCCACGCTTGCGCTGGAAATGCCGTGTTGCCGTCTAAGGTTGTCAATTCCTTAAACTCAAGAGTTGCCAGAAAAGTTTGCGTGTCATTGTCTGCTTCTGGCGATGACACGTTTACCTTCATGGCAGCGTAGTTTTGAAACACTGCGTTTAGCAGTGATGCCGTCTGTGGGGTGGCCTCACTGAATTGTCTGACTTGTTCGAGCTCGCCATTTTCCATTGCGATTCTCAGTGAATCGAGTAGGTCAACAGCGGCGAGCATATCCTGATCAGTCAGTTCACCGTTGAGACTGGAATTATCAGCAGCAGTGGGCTGGTTGGAAGCATTGAGCGATTCCAGCAATCGCAGTTGGCTGTGAACAATCTCCAGGCTTTCGTCGCGCAAATTGGCAGACGCTGCCTGTGCCAGTTTATCTCTTGCACCTTCCAGGTCGTTGACCGATATCAGCCGTTCGATTTCTACCAGATATTGATC
The DNA here is from genome assembly GCA_938041955.1 of uncultured Granulosicoccaceae bacterium. Taxonomy (GTDB): domain Bacteria; phylum Pseudomonadota; class Gammaproteobacteria; order Granulosicoccales; family Granulosicoccaceae. The sequence continues at coordinate 25,381 of CALISD010000024.1, forward strand.
CAGCACTATTTGATCATCTTGCTGGGCATAGACAGCACTGGCGGCGATCATAAGACCACCAACTGTCGCCACAATGTATCCGAATCGCTTCATGCGCGTTTGATTGAAGAATAAGGGGTGAGTAGACCGGAACTGCATGCAGTTATCAATTGATTATTCGACCTGTCTGGACATTGTTAATAAAGTTGACAATGGAAAACGGCAATTGTTCGAATCGTCATGACGCTGTGCGGTGCGGTAATTGTACTGGTTCTTGAAGAATAGTCATCAATTGCTTGGTTGAACCTTGCCTTTCCGTAGCTCCCGATTCAGAAAGCGTGCAGGGTGTAACATCTGTAGAACGATTGGCTCATCGCACACGCCTGTGATCAGCTGTCCCAGCAGATCAGCGACAAAGGACGCCTGGGTGGCTCCACGTGAGCCGAAACCCACCGCAGCGTACAGACCTCGATGGTATACCGGCGGGGGATATTGGTCAGCAGGCTTACCGTGGCGCAAGTCGCAGTATTGTTGTCTGTAGGTTGATGCGTGAGGCAAAGCCCCGACTATCGGCAAACGATCGGGCGTCGCGGTTCTCAGGCCTGCAAAACTTGCCTGGGCATCTGTTTGCAGCGTTAGTGCTGGGACAAGGCGCTTGGCAGATTGGTTGTTCTGATGAGTGTCTGACGCGTTGACGCTCGCCATTGCCTGGCTGCGATGGTGCGTCGCACCAGTCCAAAGTGATACTTGACCAGAGGTAGAGTCGATATCGGGAATGACGTAGGTATCACCGCTAATGATGGTTTTCGGACAATGGCGGTCGCAGTTAAACCGATCTACCTGTCCTCCTATTTGTTGCAATGGCAAATGATTGGCGACGTTGAATTGCAGTATTGATGAGGCATTGGCCACAATCACCAGTGGTGATTCATCGATAACTTTTGCGTTGGTGGCCAGCAACTGCCAGCCATATTCGGTTTGCCTCAATTCACTCACGTGGTGGTTGCCGGAAAATTCAACGGTTGGGTGGTTAATCCAGTGAGCGCACACGTCGGCCGGGTGTATCCATCCGGCTTGTTTAACGTACCAGGCGTCAGAGTCGAGACGGATGCCGGCTTGTGATGATGCTGTGCTTGCATTCATCCATTGCGCATCAGTGATGTTTGATGTTGATCCGGACTTTGAAAGTTGCAATAAACCACATTGTTTGAAGAGGTGTTGTGGCAGATCACGGCAACACATAGCAAACGCCTTTTTATAGAAGCTTGTGTGGGATTGATCGTGGCTGATCAGCGGGCGTATCACCGCGGCTGGAAGTGCTGAAGTCGCTGCTGCAATGGTTGGGTGTTGGTCGTACAGCTTGCAGTGAAAGCCGCGCCTGGCAAGTGCGTTTGCAACCGCACATCCGGCCAGACCTGCACCTATAATTAAGGCGGTGTTTTCCTTGTTGAACGAATAAGCGGGCAAACTTAACCCGATGGTGTTCTTCACTGTTATGAGGTTGATACGGCCTTGGAATAGTTATCCACAACATAGCGTTGAACGATATCTTGAAACTCTTCCGCTATGTTGTCGCCCTTTAAAGTCACCGTTTTTTCACCGTCAACGTACACCGGTGCGACGGGGCGTTCACCCGTCCCGGGCAGGCTAATGCCAATATTTGCGTGCTTGCTTTCCCCTGGTCCGTTAACCACACAGCCCATGACGGCAACAGTCATGTCTTCTACACCTGCGTATTTATGCTTCCAATCCGGCATCGCATCGCGCAACTGAGTCTGGATGTCTTCCGCAAGTGTTTGAAATACAGTGCTGGTGGTGCGGCCACAGCCAGGGCAGGCTGTCACCATCGGTGTGAATGAACGCAAGCCCATGGTTTGAAGTATCTCTTGGGCAACCACAACTTCGCGTGTGCGATCCCCACCGGGTTCCGGCGTTAATGAGATTCGAATGGTATCGCCGATGCCTTGTTGCAGCAGCACGGCTAACGCAGCGGTGGATGCGACAATGCCTTTGCTGCCCATACCGGCTTCGGTAAGGCCCAGATGCAGCGCATACTTGGATTTCTTTCCGAGTTCCTGATACACGCTGATGAGATCCTGCACACGGCTCATTTTGCAGCTGACAATAATTTTATCTGCACCTAATCCCAGTGCTTCGGCTTGTTCTGCGCTTTCAAGCGCTGAGCGAATCACGGCACTCCTATACAGCTCTGAGAGTTCCACCGGGTTTTTTGAAGCGGCATTTTCGTCAAGCATCGATGCCAATAGTTCCTGATCCAGGCTACCCCAGTTAGCACCGATACGTACCGGCTTGTTGAGCCGGGCGGCGGTTTCGATCATTGAGGCGAATTGATCGTCGCGTTTGTTTCCACGTCCGACATTGCCCGGGTTGATGCGGAACTTGGCCAGTGCCTCGGCGCAGTCCGGATGATCAGCCAGCAGTTTGTGCCCGTTGAAATGGAAATCACCCACCAGCGGTACATTACAGTTGAGCTGTTCCAGCCGGTTGCGGATTTCCGGTACAGCCGCTGCCGCCTCATTGTTGTTGACCGTGATTCTGACCAATTCCGAGCCGGCGCGGGCCAGATCGGCAATTTGAATGGTGGTGCGTACAATGTCAGCGGTATCGGTGTTGGTCATAGACTGGACGACCACTGGCTGCTGGTCGCCGATCACAATGTCGCCAACTTTCACACCGCGAGTTTTATTGCGTACTATCATAGAGATAACGTAAGTAGAGTTGAGTCGTGAAAACAGGTGGTTCTTGTTAATGTCAGTAATCTGACCTCAGGTCTGCCGATCAGTTAGAACCGTTTGTTAATTCTAAAGGTTTTGGCTGTGCGACACGCGATGTAAATCCGATTTGGAAGCAGCGCTTGATTCTGCCAGACTTGCCGGACTTGGCAGAGCTGGTAAAAAGTGCCTTGCAACTGGCCTGTCGCGGCTTTATATCATGTTTAACTGTAAAAACTCTGATTGGGCATTCGCAAACAGCAATGGATAACATTTCACCAATTCGGGAAATAGGCGAGCGCGAGCAGCATATCTTTCGCCTGCTGGTTCAACAATACATTGACGAGGGCAACCCGATTGGTTCCCGCACCTTGTCGAAAATGCCCGGCGTGAACGTCAGCGCGGCCTCGGTGCGCAATGTCATGGGAGATCTGGAAGAAATGGGGCTGCTGGCGGCGCCGCACACTTCTGCCGGTCGTGTGCCTACCGCAGATGGCTACCGGTTGTTTGTCGACACCATGCTCCAGGTGCAGCCAATGGGGGAAAAGGATCTTGGCGAGTTAAAAGCCAGGCTGACCCCGGATCAAAACGAAAAATCCATGCTTGAGCATGCCACCAATTACTTGTCCGGCTTCACCAACATGGCAGGTGTAGTTACTTTGCCGAAGCGCCGCGCGACCATTTTCCGGCAAATTGAGTTTTTACCGTTGTCTGAGCAACGTGTGCTGGTGATTTTGGTGGTCAACGAAAAAAATGTGCAAAATCGTGTTCTGACGCTTGATCGTGATTACAAGACAGAAGAGCTGCAGGAGATAGCCAACTACCTGAACAATAAATACGCCGGCAGAAAATTAGAAGAGTTGCGCGACGTGATTCGGACCGAGTTGCAGAAAACACGCGAATCGATGAACAAAAAAATGGAACAAATGATCACCATGGCTGGCAGGGTGTTCGATAACGAAGAGAAGGATGACGAAGACGTTATCGTCGCCGGGCAAACCAACCTGATGAGCTTTAGTGAGCTCTCAGATGTGCAGAGCCTGCGCGATCTATTTGAGGCGTTTAGCCAGAAGCGAGATATGTATCATGTGCTGGAAAGATGTATCTCAGCAGAGGGTGTGCAGATCTTTATTGGACAGGAGTCCGGCTACAATGTGCTCGATATGTGCAGCCTGGTGACGTCGCCTTATGAGGTGGATGGAGAGCTGGTGGGCATACTAGGTGTGGTCGGGCCGACCCGAATGGCTTATGATCGCGTCGTCCCGGTTGTGGACGTTACCTCTAAGTTGCTTAGTGCCGCCTTGAAAACTACTTCGTAGGGGCCTATATACCGCGCAACACTTTGAAAACTTAACGCATATTTGTTGTGGAGAGCTAGATGTCGCAAGACAAGGCTGCAGCGCAGTCGGAATCTGATGTATCCCAAACTGAAAAAAATAATGAGCCGGCCATTGAAGCGGCTGAGTTGGAGGCAGATTTGGCGCGAGATGGTGCTGAAGATGTCGCCCCGGATGAGCCGCAAGATGAAATTTCTGTGTTAAGAGCGCAGCTTGAGCAGGCATCAGCCAAGGCTGATGAGAATATGGATCTCGCGCTGCGAACCCGTGCTGAAATGGAAAACTTGCGCAAACGTCAAACTCGCGAGCTTGAGAATGCGCATAAATACGCGCTCGACAAGATGGCGGCCGAGCTGCTTCCGGTGCGGGATACTCTGGAGCTTGGAGTCGCTGCTGCGGATGAAGAGCAAGCAGAGCTTTCGAAAATTGTGGAAGGCACCGAGTTGACGCTCAAAATGCTGACTCAGGCACTCGAGAAATTTAATATTCTTGAGGTCAATCCGGCCGGTGAGAAATTTAATCCTGATTTGCACCAGGCGATCAGCATGCAGGAGGGCACGGACCACGCTGCCAATACTGTGCTGACCGTGATGCAGAAGGGGTATACGTTGAATGAGCGACTGCTGCGTCCGGCAATGGTTGTTATAGCAAAATAGTGTTTCTTGCCAGTATCAGTGTGTTGAATTACGCCACTTGGGCACTAACTTAGTAAGCATCAATTAATTAACACCGTCTTAGTGCGGTGCGGAGACAAAGTAGCAATGGGTAAGATTATTGGCATCGACCTCGGAACCACCAACTCCTGCGTAGCAGTGATGGAAGGTGGATCGCCGAAGGTTATAGAAAACACAGAGGGTGATCGTACGACGCCTTCTATTGTCGCGTTTGTCGATGACGATGAAGTGCTGGTCGGGCAACCCGCCAAGCGTCAGGCTGTGACCAATCCAACAAATACTCTGTACGCGGTCAAGCGTCTGATCGGTCGTCGCTTCGACGAGAAGGCGGTACAGAAAGATATCGATCTTGTGCCATACAGCATTGTCAAAGCAGACAACGGTGACGCATGGGTAGAGGCAGGTGGCAAGAAGATGGCGCCGCCAGAGATTTCTGCCCGTGTACTAATGAAAATGAAAACCACCGCAGAGGAATATCTGGGTGAAGAGGTAACAGAAGCAGTTATTACTGTGCCTGCCTACTTCAATGACTCACAAAGACAAGCGACTAAAGACGCAGGCAAGATCGCCGGTCTTGAAGTTAAGCGAATCATTAACGAGCCGACTGCAGCTGCCCTTGCCTATGGCATGGACAAAAAACTGGGCGATGCAAAAATCGCTGTGTTTGATCTGGGTGGTGGTACGTTTGATGTTTCCATTATTGAAATCGCCTCGATCGATGGTGAGCATCAGTTCGAAGTGCTTTCTACCAATGGTGATACGTTCCTTGGTGGTGAAGATTTTGACAATCGCTTGATCGAGTATCTTGCAGAAGAATTCAAAAAAGAGAATGGCGTTGATGTACACAACGATCCACTGGCACTACAGCGTTTAAAAGAAGCCGCAGAAAAAGCCAAAATTGAGCTTTCTTCAAGCCAGCAAACTGATATTAACCTGCCTTATATAACGGCAGATGCCTCAGGACCGAAACACCTTAATATGAAGGTGACACGTGCAAAGCTTGAGTCACTTGTTGAAGACTTGATTAAGCGCACCATTGAACCATGCAAGATTGCATTAAAAGACGCGGGTGTCAGTGCATCTGATGTTGACGATGTGATTCTTGTTGGTGGCCAGACACGTATGCCTAAAGTGATCGACGAAGTACAAAACTTCTTCGGTAAAGAGCCTCGTCGTGATGTGAATCCTGATGAAGCGGTCGCGATGGGTGCAGCGATTCAGGCTGGTGTACTTGGTGGCGATGTAAAAGATGTATTGTTGCTTGATGTAACGCCTCTGTCCCTTGGGATCGAAACACAAGGTGGTGTAATGACCAAGTTGGTCGACAAAAACACCACTATTCCAACTAAGGCACAGCAAGTATTTTCAACCGCCGAGGATAATCAGACTGCAGTGACCGTGCATGTATTGCAGGGTGAGCGCGAGATGGCAGCAGGTAACAAGTCGCTAGGTAAGTTTGATCTGGCTGACATCCCCCCTGCACCACGTGGCATGCCACAGGTAGAGGTTGCATTCGATATTGATGCGAATGGTATTTTGAACGTGTCTGCGAAAGACAAGGCGACCGGTAAAGAGCAGTCGATAATCATCAAGGCATCCAGTGGTCTTTCTGATGAAGAAGTGGAAGCGATGGTTAAAGATGCCGAAGCGAATGCTGAAGATGATCGCAAATTGAAAGAGTTGGTTGGAGCACGCAATCAGGCTGAGAACATGATTCACGCAACTGAAAAATCAGTGGTGGATCTGGCTGAGCAGGTCACCGATGATGAGAAGGCGGAAATCGAGTCTCGCATCAGTGATTTACGTGAAGTGATGAGTGGCGATGACAAAGACGCGATTGAAGCTAAGCTTGAATTGCTGACTGAATCATCTGGCAAATTAGCTGAACGTGCCTATGCTAAAGCGGGTGCCGAAGGTGCACCGGCTGATGATGCATCAGGTTCTGAAGCACCCGCAGACGATGTGGTTGATGCGGAATTTGAAGAAGTCAAAGACGACAATAAATAAAACTATGGTGGCGCTTAATGCGCCCCGATGACTGTAATCCGGGAGCGCTTTAGGCACTCCCGGATTTTTTGCATTCAAGAGCTGAACAAATGGCGAAGCAGGATTATTACGAATTATTGGGTGTCTCAAAAGACGCTGACAATGCAGAATTAAAAAAAGCGTACCGAAGACTCGCTATGAAGCACCACCCGGATCGCAACCCGGGAGACGCTGTCTCTGAAGAAAAATTCAAAGCAGCCAAAGAAGCTTTTGAAGTATTGGGTGATGAGCAAAAGCGCGCCGCCTACGATCGCTTTGGTCACGATGGTGTCAGTAACTCTGCGTCCGGTGGTGGCGGCGGATTTGGCGGTGGTGATTTTAGCGACATCTTTGGGGATGTGTTTGGTGACATTTTCGGCGGCGGTGGTGGCGGAGGTCGCCGCGCACGCGGTGGCTCTGACCTGCAATACAATCTTGAGCTCACGCTTGAAGAGTCAGTGGCTGGCACTGAGAAATCGCTGAAAATACCAACGCAGGTGACCTGTCAGCCGTGTGAAGGGTCTGGCGCCAAGCCGGGCACCAGTACTTCAAAATGTGAAACCTGCGCTGGCATGGGCCAGGTGCGTATGCAGCAGGGCTTTTTCTCTGTGCAACAGACCTGTCCCTCTTGTCGTGGGGCAGGCGCGGTGATTACTGATCCTTGTAGCAACTGCCGTGGCACGGGCCGAGTGCAGGAAGAGAAAACTCTGTCAGTAAAAATTCCGGCAGGTGTCGATACCGGGGATCGTATCCGCTTATCCGGAGAAGGAGAAGCCGGTGAAAAGGGCGCTGCATCGGGTGATCTGTATGTGCTGGTAGAGGTCGCCAAGCACAGCATTTTTGAACGTGACGATGACAACCTGCTTTGTACCATGCCGATTGACATCATTACCGCCAGTCTCGGTGGCGAGCTTGAGGTGCCTACACTCACGGGCAAGGTAAATCTTAAAATTCCAGCGGGAACTCAAACAGACAAGGTCTTCAGGTTACGTAACATGGGCGTCAAACCTGTGCGAAAGAACAACACAGGTGATCTGCTGTGCCGGGTTCAGGTTGAAGTGCCAATAAGTCTGACATCTGAGCAAAAGGAGTTGTTTGAACAACTGCGCGCTACGTTAATTGGCAAGAAAGGCTCGAAACACACCCCTAAGAGTCATGGTTGGCTAGATGGGGTGAAGAATTTCTTCAACCTGCGCGACGATTAACAAGTGATCACACGCAGACCTGTTTGGACGGTCTGCAAATTGCGTTGAAAGAGATCTTCCATCATTGAAGATCCTGGATGAACCATCATTCTATTGCCCGTGCCATTGTTGACGGTGCTGTGAAGGTAGCTCTGCTACCGGTCTATTTTATACAGTTATTCACCGGCGCTAAGTCGTTCAGTGATAATCCGATAATTGGCAGCAAAATTCTAAATATTCTCGGCTTGCACGTTGTTCGAGTGGTCGTGGCGGCTGCGTTTACTAAAGTCCGTTACCTGTGCCTGGCGCCGTTGATGGACAAGAACGAGCGACAGTCGTTTCAGCAAAATGGCTATCTGCTGATAGAAAATTATCTCCCTGAAGAAAGCTTTACATCACTGGATGCAGAAGTCCGATCTATGACCGATGTTGAAGTCAGACAGTGTGTTCAGGGGGACACTTTGACCCAACGTGTTTTGCTAAATGAGCAGGTGCTTGAAGCGGCGCCGGTGTGTCATCAGTTAGTGAATAACGCGGATTTTCTTGATCGACTGAAATACACGTCGGCGAGAAACAATAGTCCAATCTTTTACGTGCAGAATATTAAGAGCAATGCGCGTGAAGCAAGCCCTGACCCACAACGACTTCTGCATAGCGATACGTTTCATGCAACGATGAAAGCCTGGTTGTTTCTTGATGAAGTCGGTGCACACAATGGTGCATTTACCTACGTGGCCGGATCGCACAAATTAACCTGGAAGAGACTTAAGTGGGAGTATCGCAAAAGTATCGAGGGTAGCGCTCAGGAAAACAGTTATGGCTCCAGAGGTTCTTTGAGAGTGGCTGATGACGAACTTGCTGAAATGGGAATGCCTGCACCCAGTGAGCTTGTCGTTCCTGCCAATACGCTGGTGATCGCAGATACTCACGGGTTTCACCGTCGTGGTGCAGCAAGTGAAGTAAGCAGCCGACTTGAAATTTGGGCTTACAGTAGAACCAACCCGTTTAATCCGTTGGTAGGTTTTAATCTGCAGTGGTACAACAAATTGAGTCACAAGGTAATTGATAAATACTTAAAGCGGCAAGATAAAAAAGCCGCAGCCAATGGTATTCGCGCAAGCTGGCACGTTGTTGATTCGTCTGAGATGTTTGCACCTGAGCCTGTCGTTGCTAAGAAGGCAGCAAATGATGAGACCGCCAAGCAAGAGCCAGAGGTCGCTTAAGCGGGCCAGTGGGCTTGTTTGGAAAGTTCGGTAACACTTTATCTTCGCCACAGTAGCCTGTTCTGCGTTGGAAAAATTCGACGTAGGCCCTGCTATGCCTGCATTTTTCCGCCTTGCTCTGACGACTGTGGCTGTGAAAAGTTTGTTACCGAACTTCCGGCACAGCCCACTAGTTAGGCGCACCAGGGGCTAATAAAAGTAGAGATTCAGCGTTCACACAATGGTGAAATGTCGGTGATGTTTTTGTTGTAGTAATATCTTCCATTGTCTGCAACCCATGCTGGATACCATTGAGCCGATACAGACCACCGGGTAAACCTTCTACTGCGCTGATAACAGCAGCAGGTCTTGAAGCCTTGCAGCAAGAACAAAAAGCATTGTGGGTAAGACGCCGAGGGGTGACTGAGGCGATCACAGCGGCAGCGGCAGAAGGCGATCGATCTGAAAATGCCGAATACATTTACCGTAAAAAAGAACTGCGAGAGATAGATCGTCGCATTCGTTATCTGCAGAAACGTCTGGCAGTTCTGCGAGTTGTGATAGAGCGCCCGGCTGATATCGGCAAGATATTCTTTGGCGCGTGTGTCGAGTTGATCGATGACAACGATGAGACTCGTTCCATTCGGATCGTCGGGCCGGATGAAATAGACCCTGCACGTCACTGGATCAGTGTTGATTCAGTGATGGCTCGAGCGTTGTTAAAAAAAGAAGAGGGTGATGAGGTGACGGTAAATGCCCCCGGAGGGGAGACTGTCTACACGATTGAATCAGTCAAATACGAGTTCGATGACTAAGCTGTTTTTAATATAACGTCGGTATTTTGGTCAGCTGGGATCGTGACATTCACCGGTTGCTGTTCTGGTGCACTTTGGATGGCATTTTTCGCCGGGGCTGCAGCAGCAATGAGTAGCAAGGCGAAGGCAAAGAGTGACAATTCGCGAATGGAGACGAGTTTTTCAGACATCATAGTAGTGAGCATAGTTTTTTAACCATCAATGCATGTTCTGGTAAGAACAGCAGACTTTCCGTTGACGACAAGCTGTTGAATGCGACAGCGAGGAGAATATACGCTCCTCTGTATAATATCTGTGACTATTTGTGACGCAGTGGAGACTATCGGACGATCTTCGCAATAATTAGGCGTTGCGGCTATCGTGTCGTCATGACATACTTAATTTTTGTCGTGGTAACACCCCGAAAGAACGCACCTCTATGCCAAAACTTGTCCGTGAAAAAACTCAGAAAATTGAGCTTCGAGTAACACCTGAAACCAAGATTCTTGTACTGAAAATGGCACAAGATGACGACATCACAGTGACTAAATTCCTCGAAACCCTAATTCAGCGAGAATTTAATCGTCGCGCTCGCCGGGATTCCAAAAAGACAGTCTAGCAGGCAGTGCCGATTGATCGTCGCACGATGATCGCATATCCCTTGACCTAGTCTTCCCACTTCCTGAACAATGGTCCATTCGCCCAATTGCGTGGCGATACGATGATGTCTTTGGAAGGGGAAAAGATGAAAGCCGTTTACGACAGCGCGCACAGCTTGCATGATCCACGGTTTTTTCTTGTGCGGGGTCAGATTCTACAAAGTGCTGAACAGCCGGAAAGAGCCGAAAGGTTGTTGGCGGGTGTCGATCGCTGTGGTCTTGAAACAATTCCGGCCAAAGATTTCGGGGCTGAACCGCGTCAGGCGGTGCACAGCCAACGCTATCTTAAATTTTTAGCGGAAGCACACCAGCAGTGGTCAGCACTGGGAAACTCATCGGAAGAGGTGATCTCCAACATTCACCCCTTACATGCGCCTGCGAACTATCCGCAGAGTATTGTCGGGCGTGCTGGTTGGCATATGACCGACACCGCGTGTCCGCTGGGTCAGCATACTTATGCTGCGGCGTGTGGATCTGCCAATGTCGCGTTAACAGCTGCCCAATCTGTACTGGATGGTGATCGGTTCAGTTATGCACTGTGCAGGCCGCCCGGGCATCACGCTTATGCAGAAACAGCAGGTGGCTTCTGTTTTCTAAACAACGTGGCCATTGCCGCAGCCCATGCCCTCGGTGTTCACAAGCGTGTTGCTATTCTTGATGTCGATGTTCATCACGGCAACGGCACACAGGGAATTTTTTATAACCGTTCCGATGTGCTTACGGTGTCTTTGCATGCGGACCCACACAATTTCTATCCGTTCTATTGGGGCCATGAAAATGAGAGCGGAGCGGATGACGGGGAAGGCTTTAACTGCAATCACCCTTTGACTATCGGTTCAGGGGACGATGAATTTGTCGCGGCATTGCAGAGGGCGGGTGAAAGAATATCGCAGTTTGATCCCGGGGTGTTATTGATCGCCCTGGGTCTGGATGCATCAGAATCGGATCCGCTACGAGGTTTGAGTGTCACGACTGACGGGTTTAATCGAATCGGTAAAACGATCGCAAGCTTTGGTCTGCCCGCCGTTTTTGTTCAGGAAGGTGGATATTTGTCTGACGTATTAACAGACAATCTTGAAGCGGTACTTAGTGGCGCGATCAGCGGATAAAAAGCCTAATGGATATTGATTATTTTGCAGAAGGTCTAGCCACGTTCGCAGCAAACGTTCGTGCAGGCAGTGTGACTTTTGAAACGGCTACTCGTGCAACCCTTGGCCGTATAGGTGTTCTTGACCCACACGTAAAAGCATTTGAGTGTGTTGATGAAACACGTGCAGTAGAGACCGCCAGAAGTCTTGATCAATTGCTTGCTAACGGCACTGATCTCGGGCCGTTGATGGGAGTAACGGTTGCAGTGAAAGACATTATTGCAGTCGATGGGTTACCCACCACGAATGGATCAAATTTTTCTGCTGAGCATCTGAGGCTTGCGGAAGGGACGCTGATTAAGCAGCTCCGCGCGGCCGGCTGTGTGATCATTGGTAAAACCAAAACCGTAGAGTTTGCACTCGGAGGCACTGGTATAAACGAATCGCGGGGTACGCCGTGGAATCCATGGGATGCAAAGCAGCATCGTATCCCGGGAGGTTCGTCCAGTGGTTCTGCGGTGGCGGTGGCTACTGGCTTGTGTGGGTTTGCGCTGGGTACTGATACCGGCGGTTCAGTGCGTATCCCCGCTTGCTACAACGGGTTAATGGGGCATAAGACAACGGTTGGTTTGTGGCCTACCGATGGTATTTTTCCATTGTCAGCGACATTTGATTCTGTTGGTCCGATTTGTCGAACTGCCGCGGATGCCGCAGCGATTCATCAATGCATCACGTCCGAGGCGCCGATGCATGATCTGCCATTAAAGGGATTACGCTTTGGATTGCCTCGGCAATTGTTTTTTGATGATCTTGATGCCGAAGTCCGACACCACTTTGACAAATCAGCCACCAGGCTTCAATCGGCGGGGGTTGAGATCAGTGAGTTTGACATTCCCGAGGCATTCGAACGTGAGACGGTATTTCCGACCATTGTCGGTGCCGAGATTATTGCCGCGATAACGCCAGATGATTTCCAAAAAGCGTTCCCGAATATGGACAAGGTCACCCGTGCTCGCGCAGCGCTGGGGCTTGATGTGACAGGCGTAGACTACGTGCTGGCACAGAAACGGATGATTCAACTGCAACAGATTGCGTTGGAGAAGTTTGCCCACCTCGATGCCTGGATAAGTCCCACTTGCCTGATGCAACCCGTGACCATTGCCGAGACTGAGCAGGACGAAGTAATAGCTGCCAGGGCTTTGCTGTCCGCAAGAAACACCCAGCCGACTAATCTTTTTGGCCAGTGTGCGGCCAGTGTGCCGATTCCGGTGCCAGAATCGAGCCTGCCGGTTGGGTTTCATCTGATGTTGCCAGCAGGTCAGGACAGTCGATTGCTGGCAATTTGCCGATCGGTGCAGGAATGTCTAGGCTCACCGGCGGTATTGGACGCTGAGCGCTTTATTGCGTCAAAAAGCGCCAGTTAGGCGCGAAGGGATTGCGTATTTAGCCGGGTTTGGCGTAGTTTTTCGCAGATCGATAGTGCGTTGCGCTTTACGCCAACCTCATAGTCTCCTACAATCGTCGTCCCCGTGCCGGGGTGGCGGAATTGGTAGACGCAGCGGATTCAAAATCCGCCGGTGAAAGCTGTGAGAGTTCGAGTCTCTCCCTCGGCACCATTTCATGTCCTAGACTATAGGGCAGAAGTGGAAATATCCTGACATAACAGTCACTTAGTGTTGGCTGTCTATCTTTGACCTTGTATCCTCAGCCACGTTTTGACAGAAACGTGCGACATATCTGCGACTTATCTAGAGGATCAAGTCATGGCAAAACCAATAAAGTACGTCACCAAGGCTGGCAAAGTCCGTTACAAAGCCGACCCGATTTATCAAGGTAAGCGGCTGGGCTCGCGAACTTTCAACACAGCCACCGATGCGCGGCACTATGATCGTGAGATCGTCTTTAAGGCTTCCAAGGGTGGGTTGGACCTTGACCGTGCCTTTGGTGAGGCAATGGAGCGATACCGATTAGAGGTGACTCCTCGGAAGAAAAGCTGGCGATGGGAAGACATCCGTTTGAAGAAAGTCGGCCGAGATGAGATTGTCCGCATAAAGTTGGCTGTACTAGCCCATGAAGATTTTGAGGGCTGAATTGAACGGGAAAAGCAAAGGGTTTGAAAGGTAGCTCAATCCGCCGTGAATTCGGAGGGTTGGCTCACGTGTGCCGAATGTGCCGTAAATGGCGATGGATGACCCACAACCCCACGGAGCTCGTTGAAAAGCCTAAAAACGGTAAGCCAAGAAAAAGACGTATTTGTGATAGCGAAATTAAGGCGATCTGTGACGAGTTGAAGGTTGACGAACCATTGAGGTATAAATATCAAGAAGTAGGTTTGTTATTTCTGCTCGGCATAGAGACGGGTATGCGCTGTTCCGAAATGACTACACTTGAGAAAGACCAATTGTTTCTTGACGATTACTACCTTCATTTAGAGATGACTAAAAATGGAGACGAGCGTGATGTCCCTTTGAGTCCCAAAGCAATTGAAATTATTAATTCAGTACCAGGGCAGGGGAATAGAGTATTCAGAGTGAAATCGCCTGGAAAAGAGATACGATAAAATATTACGGGAAGCGAATACCCCTTCCACGCTTGACCTCATGGTATGGAGATGATGGTATGTCGTATTCCTATTCTGGTATTAATTCTAATCCCAATCCATGGAATAAAGGCTTAACCTACATCAAGCAAAAAATTCAGAGTGTCACCGAAGACCAGTTCAATAGTGTTTTGTTGAACTGGTATCGAAACGGTGAGGATTATTTAAACTGGCATTCTGATGATGAGAAAGAATTGGGTCAGAATCCAACTATAGGTTCTGTAAATTTTGGGGAAACCAGGGATTTTTTAATCAGACGGATCGATAACCCCACCATGAAAATATCAATCCCTCTAAAACACGGCACGTTGCTCATCATGAGGGGTGAAATGCAGCATCATTGGCAACATTCCGTACCTAAGAGAAAAAGAGTAAAGGGATCAAGATTTAATCTGACTTTCAGGCAGATCAAAGATAGTTATGATTGGGCATAGAGATTAAAAATTGGTGAGTTGATATCCCCCTGTCAGGTTAGTCGCAGCGTCGTTTAGTAGTTTTCTTATGGTATGTGAGAGGGCTTCTTTAGAGAGAAGCAATGGGATATTCCCCGCCAACGTAAAGAGTCAGTGCTTAAGAAGATGCTACCTCCAAGCAACATCTCATAGTGGCGTAGCGTTTAGTGATGAGTGATGACGGTGTACTGGTGTACTGGTGTACTGGTGTACTGTTAGTTGATAGCAGTGTGGTGTTCCAGAGCGGATGGTGTGACACAGCCGTCTTGTCACCTTCGTCTCGCCGTGTATGCCTGTTAGCAATGCCGCGTAGTGAAGCTGGGGCAAGCGATTATGCAACACCTATTTATTTTGTTGCATAGGGATATCTGTTACATGCCACGCCATAACAGTGATGGAAGCTTCTAAGTAATGAGGCTAAGTGTCGAGGGTATTAACTCGTTAGAGGTGCTGACCGATGATACTGATCCAAAAAGCTCGCACTAATTTTTCTTGGAGACAAAATTCACGTTGTTGCGTAAAGCTATACGATATGTGACTGATCAAGTATTGGACCGTGAAGAGATTGCTCACGTCAAATCATTACCCAATGAATTTGGCGTAATGGCGATTTTGGAAAAGTTATCTTGTGTACTACCATCAGTCTTTAGTTTGAAGTTCTGCCCGTTAAATTGAAGCTACGTAGTTCGGTGGTCGATAGGTATAGGAATCGGTTGAACTATCAAGTTTTTTGACTAGTTAGTTATCGAGAAGTAAGAACCGGTCCACACTACAGTTTTCAGATGATTAAAGCTCAATATGAGCTGAAGTCGTTCAAGGGTTACAAAATGTCAAAACTGAATATCGGTCAGAAATTAGTAGTTGAGTTGTTGTCTGATAAGAAAGCAGATTTTCTAATCCCTGACTATCAACGGTCACACTTATGGGAAGAAGTAAATAGAATTTCCGAGATGGCACCTCTGATTGACTTCGAAATCTTTGAAGAGAAACAGATCGTTGAGAGGAATGAAAAAGTTCTAGAACAGTCTTATACCTCTCTGAATAAGCTCCATCTAGTTGCGGCTTAAATAACATCGAATAGACAGCCTTATAGACATGATACCAACGACATCTTTTCAGCGCCGTTTGCAAGTGGAAGAATTCTCCCGGCTTCGGCCGGCCGATGATATCCGTCGTTTTGCTGCGTCTCAGAGGCGTGGAAGAGTTGATGCAAATCCGCACCAAATAGATGCAGTAGCGTTCGCGTTACAACGCATTCCTGATGGTGGATGTATCCTCGCGGACGAGGTGGGGTTGGGCAAAACCATAGAGGCTGGGCTGATCATTGCCCAGTTGATGGCTGAAGGGTTGAAGCGTGTATTGCTAATTGTGCCTAAAGCACTAATAGGCCAGTGGCAATCTGAATTGTACGAGCTATTCGGTTTTGAAGTGAAAATTGGTGCTATGAATCCAGATGCTTTTACTGGCGATGGCATTTTCATTGTTAATCGCGAGTTTGCAGGCGGTGTCCGTGGTGCACCTTTATTAAGTTCGGCCGATCCGTTTGACTTGGCGATAATAGACGAGGCTCATGAACTCTTCTCTGGCATCTATAAGCGCTTTGATAAAAAAGGGGAATATCAGGATGACGCAGGTGTAGCACAGACTGCACATCGTGTACGCGATTTAGTGAAGGAACGCGAAACACCAGTACTGTTGCTAACAGCTACCCCAATGCAAAATAACCTCGAAGAGATTTGGGGTTTAGTTCACTACGTTGGAAGAACGGATACTTTGCTGGGTAACTTGCCTACTTATCGCGAGATGTTCGCTGTACCAAGCCGTGAGGATGATGGCTTGAGTCCGGAGCAGTCACAGGATTTGCGCAACCGACTGAGTACAGTTGTGCAGCGTTCTTTAAGGCGACACGCACAGGCGTTCTTAGAAATACCTTTCGTTGATCGCTACGCCAAAACTGTGGAGTACCAGCTCACTGAAGAAGAGCGGAGGCTCTACAATGATGTCACCACCTGGTTAATGAGGCCAGATCTTCTCTCTTACTCTACCACTACTAGAAGATTGTTGGTCATCGGGTTTCATCGGCGTATGGCTTCATCTTTTGCTGCGCTGCGTGCGAGTCTGATTAAAGTATCAAACCGGTTACGCACAGAACTCGAAGAAGGTGGCCCTAACGGGTGGCAGGAAACAGTCGATGATTTTTCTGCGGATCTTGAAGACATGTTAGAAGGTGATCTACTCGATGATGAGCTTGAAGGCATCGATGCTCAAAGGGACCCAAAACAAATTAAGGAAGAGTTGGATTTACTTGTAGAGTTCATAGCTCGGTCTAATCAACTTTTAGATGATAGTAAATCTGATTGCTTGCTTGCTACGTTGGACGTTATTCGTGATCAGGAGTTGCAAGGAAAAGGCACTGGTAAGGTGGTAATCTTTACGGAATCTTTAGAGACTCAAGAATACCTACAACAGTACTTACAAAAGAACGGCTATACAGCACAAGATATTACTCTGTTTAGAGGTACAAACAACGATCCGCGTGCGCGTGAGGC
>CALISD010000025.1 GCA_938041955.1 uncultured Granulosicoccaceae bacterium
TCGTGATGTTTTCAAGGCCAAGTTATCATGTATTTCGAATTACGCATAGAATGCCGGTGAAACGCTGTTACAACGACTGTCCTATAAACGTTCTGTAAACCAAGCCCTCGTATACTCGCCACGATACAGTTACTTCGCGAATCACACAGCTGACGAACTATTGGATTTTAGCCCGACGTGGAGTCCAACTATAATAGGTATTGGACTTGATTCCACCATCGCTGGAGCGGCTGGCGTTAAATGAAAATTAACCAGAGATATAGGGTGTCTCGATCTATAAATAACCCTATCGGGACAGGCAGATTTAGTCCATCTCATACCATGCCCATACATCGTACAGTTTCGTAAGTTTGAAAAGCAAAACACATCATCGGTAATCACGTTCAGGCTAACCCGCTGCGTGAGCAAGAACACACAGCATCACTGCAAACATGGCGGATAACGCCACCATCTGCCAGATGAAAAACACTATTCTGTGCATGCATTGCATACTCAGCCTTGCTCACGCTGCAGGTTACCTGGACTTCGACTATTAATGCACTTTCACATATTTCTGCGTTGGGGCAGCTTACATATCACCGGCGGCGGAACTGCCTACCCACGAGCCCGGTTACGCGCGTCACCGCTACCTGCTTACTGGTAACCCGACTCGTATGCAAGCAAAAACTGCTACACATTAAGGTAAACGGAAAAAAGGGGTCGAGTGAGTTTTTGTATAGTTCAAATCCGGCTTGGTAATATAGATCTTCCAGCGTGGACTGCCGCATCGACATGAAAAAGAGCGTCCATTCAGGGGGCCAACAACCGATCCAGCTCGCCACTGGCATCCAGTTCCATCAGATCCTCGTCACCGCCAATGGGTATGCTATTGATTAATATCTGAGGCACTTTCTTGCGCCCGCAGCGGCGCAGCATCTCATTGCGCTCAAGCGGCATCAGATCAATCAGGTACTCTGTGTAATCTATTTTCCGTGTGTTTAACAAGTGTCGCGCAGCCAGGCAATGCCGACAGAAGCTGGTACCGTATATTTCAACCTTTGCTGCCATCATTTATCTCAGATAATCAGAACCAAATCGCCCGCCTACAGCGCTGCTAATCCAGACCCGCGTTTAAGACGAGTGTGTTAAAGAACGGCGCATAGGTCAGTACCTGGCCCTGCTGGATACCGAGGCCATTAAATGCTTTCACGACTTCATCGAGGCACTCCCGATTGTCTGGCGCTTCAGAGAGGCAACGCAGGGCAAAAAGCAACTTTTCGATACTTGCTGGGTCCAGATAAGTTTCCAACATACGAATGGTGGTGTCGACCTGCTCCTGCGTGATCTCGGATTCACGGTGATCTGCATCGAGCTTACCGAAACCCTCCTCCCTGATCCGTTGCTGCACAGTGCTGACAAACGTGGCAAACGTCTCTGCATCCGGCAGATCGATAAACATTTTGATCAGTGCTTCTCGATTTACTTCACTGACGAAATACATCATCGATCCGTCTACCACTGGTTCGGGCGCCAATACCGACAGTACGACTGATAGTTCCTCGTCACCGAATTGATTTGAGATCTGATATTCGATCTCATCGTCTACCAGCTCGAATTTACGAATCCCGCGGTCGGGATGTTTCTGAACGATACTGTGGGTCATCACTTCGAAGTTGCCTGTTGGGGGTTTCACAGCAGTAAGTATGGCGCAAAATGTCTCGCTCTACATCACGTATCACATGGGGACAGCATCAGTAAAAGAGAAAATTTGCTCGCTGTCAACACATCGCTGCCACCAGGAACACTTAATAGAGAAACCCAGTGCTAAACAAGCAAACAGAGGTCACGGGAGTCTTATAACATCATAGTCGTATCGACTATAAAAAAACTGACAAAGAACGGGTAAAACCTACAAAGCTTACTCCTCCCCTATATCCCACTTTTATGTCCATTGCCCTATGTCCACTGCGTTACGACCTAAGTTTTTAAATCCGCCTTCGAGCGGTGAGAAACCCGCTGCGTTAGCGCGACTTAGTTCATAGAGACCTCAGCGTGCGCCCGGATGCTGTTACGACGTGAATCGAAAAAGCAGACTAATCATTGGACTTTTAGCCCCATGTGGAGACCATCTCCAATGGGAATCAGGCTTGATTCCGCGCGCTCATCTTCAAACAGTCTTTGATTTAACTCCCGTATCGCGATGGTATCGGCGTCGTTTTTATCCGGATTGGCAACGGAACCGCCCCACAAGGTGTTGTCTACACAGACAATGCCGCCTGGCCGTATTAACGTCATGCAGCGTTCGTAGTAATTTATGTAGTTAGATTTGTCAGCATCTATGAAGGCAAAATCAAAAGACTCCGACAAACCTTCTTCTATCAAATTATCCAATGTGGCCAGTGCAGGAGCAATTTTTAAGTCAATCTTGTGCTCAACGCTTGCTTCTTTCCAGTACCGTCTGGCTATTGAAGTCCACTCGGTGCTGACATCGCACGCCACAAGGCGTCCGTTTGCGGGCAAAGCGCGGGCGATAGTAAGTGCGCTGTAGCCGGTAAAGGTGCCTATTTCCAACGCATTGGTTGCATTCATTAACTTTAACAGCACAGTCATAAACTGCGCCTGTTCACGCGAGATCTGCATGTTGTAGCCGACCGCTGCTACCGTTTCATCGCTTAGCTTTTGCCATAGCGGATCAGATGGGGCAGATACGGATAACAGATAGTCGTGAAGCTGATCGGAAAGTCCGATGGAACTGGTAGACATACAATGGCCTGTAGGTTTACAGCCGACACTGGCTATAGCGGGAACGGCTGGCAGAAAACGAAAATTAACTTATGGGTCTTACAATTCACCTATAACAGAATATCGGGGTCAATCCTTCTTTATCAATATCACTGCCATTCTAACTCTTCTGAATTCTCGAGCTAACTCCCTTAGCTTCCAGTTTCACTCTTATCGACCTGCTATCGGCTTTAACACTTCTCCTGCTTCCGCTATAACGGGTATCCTCGGTATCTCTGGTCCTTCCGCCTATACTGCAGTTTCGCCAATCTCTTGCAGATTTCCTTGTTCTACAGTGTCGACAGCCCGAATAAGCTATACCCAAATACACAGCCGATGTTAGCTTTTCTGCATTGCCAGTGGGCACAAAAGCCACTCTTGATGCGTCAACCACGCAACACCCTCTATGCTTGGGCGCTCAATGATTGTTCAGTCTGACGTATCAATAGGTTCGTCAATTAGCATATAGTCGAATGGATGCCCAGGGTATAACCTAGGCGCTTGAACCGGTGATCAACAAGTGGGGATTCGACGCCACGACGAGTATCCGGCTACCAGGTAGACAACAGCAAGATCTTATCACTGCCTGGCTGAAACAATAATCAGGAGCGCCCCATGATCCATAAAGCGGTAACCCACAAACTGGTACTGACTATGGCAGCAATGCTGACTGCAGCGCCGGTGGTCGCTGATTCCTGCATGCAGGATTTTGATTTTGTCAGTCCCGCCGGTCACGAGCACGCAGCCTCTTCGCTGGCAACACTTAAAAAAGCTTTTGGTGCTTCGGCGAAAGGTGATTTCGACACCTTTATGGCTGCTGCTGCTGATCCGTACATTCAACACAGTCCGGACCTGCCCGATGGCTGGAAGCCGGTGTGGGATCTGCTGCAAAACCGGCCAGAGGGGTTTTCTTCAAAACCGATAAAATGGATTGGTCCGAATGGGTTCCTCGACAATGGCAGCTACCTGGTGATGTTTCGCGAAGTAGATCATGGGGACGGATCATCGAAGAAATTTGATTTGTTGTACTTCGACGATGCCGGACTCTATGCAGAACACTGGGATATGGCAGAGGCAATGGCTGACAAGACAGTTTCCAGCCACTCTGAAACAGCCGCCGCCGCACAGTTCACCGATAACCCGGTGCAGTACGATCAAGCCACGGAAGAGGCCCATCGTCGTATGATCGCATCAATGATCAATCTGGGCTGGAACGGCGGTGAGCTGGCAAAAGCATTGAATCTATATGCCGACCAGAACTATGTGCAGCACAACCCGCATATTGGCGATGGCGTAAAACCATTAACTGACCGTGCGAATGCAGGCAAGTTACCGCAAAGGTGTTACGACATTAAATTTATACTGGCGCAAAATGATCTGGTTTGGGTGTACTCAAAAATAACCGAAAAAGATGCAGTCAATGCCGTGGTCGATATGTTTCGAGTCCGCGACGGCAAGATGGTAGAACATTGGGATGTGTCTCAGACTGTTCCCGATGATATGCCTCATGACAATGGTATGTTCTAGGAAGCTGATCCATATAAGCAGACTGTGCTGCTTCATACGATTACATGTAGTAAACGAGTATGTTTTAGATAAGAATATAGGGGGGTCAATCCAATTATATTTTATATGATTGCCCCTCTACTCTTCTGTGTCTTCAGGACAGCGGACCCGCTGGAATTTCCGCTTTCTGCTAAGCAACCCTCCGAGTGAGCAAGGAGATGCATCACTGCCGATATGATCGATAGTGCCTGCACCTGCCACGGAATGACGGTTATTCATTGCCTTTAATCGCCGAGCGATATTCAGCCTTGCTCACGCAGCGGGTTACCTGGATCTCGACTACCGATGTAGTTCTCACATGTTCCCGCATCTGCGTCGTGCTCACAGATAACCCGACACGTAGCGAGTAAATAAGGCCCGTCAAGGAAACTCGACGCGTGAGCGAGCGGCTAACCCTGCCCGTCAAGGAAACCCGACGCGTGAGCGAGTGGCAAGTCCCCCACGTCAAGGCAACCCGCCGCGTGAGCAAGGACATGCAGTATCACTGCATCACCGTTAACTGCTCACAGATAAACCCGACAATTAAGCCAGCAAATCAGGCCCGTCAAGCAAACCCGACACGTGAGCGAGTGGTAAGCCCTGCACGTCAAGGCAACCCGCCGCGTAAGCAAGGACATGCAGTATCACTGCATCACCGTTAACTGCTCACAGATAAACCCGACAATTAAGCCAGCAAATCAGGCCCGTCAAGCAAACACGACACGTGAGCGAGTGGTAAGCCCTGCACGTCAAGGCAACCCGCCGCATAAGCAAAGGACATGCAGCATCACTGCAGATCAACTCGTCAGCACCCACACCTGCCACATAACGAAGGCCATTCATGCATTCAATAGATCGAGCGATACTCATCCCCTGCTCACGCAGCGGGCTACCTGGATCTCGACTATATCCAGCAAAAAGGTGGATCATCGTCAAATCACTTGCACCCAACATGTCATGACATTATAATCACCCCATCCTGGCTTTTACACATGGGTATCGCGCATGAATCGCATTTTCCTTTCTGCTGTTTGCTTAACCGGGTCATTGATAGCGGGTCCGTCGCTGGCTCAGTCACTGCCCGCCTGTATCCATGCTGCCTCAGACTACGACGGCGACGGTTGGGGCTGGGAGGCAAGCTTTACAGGCAACTACACGGTTCCAACTTTTAGTTCATGTGTAGTTGACTCTACTTCGTTGCAGGCACCGACTTACACAAACCTGGAAACAAATGAAACGGTCGATCTGATCCGGCCTTACTGGAATGCCTATCGTGATTTTGAAGGGCGTACTATTCAGTGTGACTTTTATGTCAGTGGTAGCGATGGCTACCAACCCAGATTCAATTATTTCTATAGCAATGGTTTCGATAACTGGGCCGATAACGGAATCAGCACTGAACATTTTCCGCTACAAGCTGAGTTCCCCTGGACAGGTTATGCACGAAACTTTGCCTACAACGGAAATGAAACCGGCAGGGTCAATTATAAACAATCAACTACGTACTGGACTGTTAACGATGGTATTTACTATTCCAACGCAGGCAATAAACAGGATGGCCGCGAACATGTATTGGCAAGTGCCCGATATGTTGAATTGATTGACGATCATAATGGCGCAGTTCGATACTGGAATCATCAGGATGTCTATGGCGCTAACGGCTATGCCGAGTGTTTTGATGTTGGTGGAAACAGATTTCAGCCCTCAGGATACCCAGAAGAAGCCCGGCCTGCAGCGCAAGCAGTAGAAACACCATTGATTGCAACTGCTGCTTCACCTTACTCATCAGCCGATATTATCAACCTGGAAACCGGACAGCCAGTCACATTAAAAGAAGTTCGCTGGAACCTGACCAACCTCTACACTAAAACAATGTCATGCAGTTCAGTCTACTGGACAGATGACTCGGTATTCTCACCCCATGCGGTTAATAACGGTTTGGGCTACAGCACAGCTATATCTGGAAGTACTGCATATTACAGCCCGTATCGATGGGTAACGTTTTACTCACCCGACTATAAAACTACGGCAACCGCTCAAAGTTCCAGTGGTCTTTATTCAACTTATGAATTCTTTAGTGGCAACGGAACAGAAGGAAATTGGTCAATACTTAACTCGGAAATCACACAGGGCCCTCTGTCTGATTACAAATATGTGGAGGAAGTATCCGATTCAGAAACACGCTTCTGGAAGAGTAGCGAGGAATACGATGTCTGCAACGAGATACCCGCAGGCGCCTACGAGCATGTCGACGCAGCAGACCTCACATGTATAGACACAGATGGCGATGGCTGGGGTTGGGATGGTGTTGACTCATGCGAGGTCGAAAAAACCACTCCGAATACCTGCATCGACTCAGATGGTGACGGTTGGGGCTGGGATGGTGAAAACTCTTGCAGAATAGAACCGACTACGCCGGACTCCAATACCTGTATCGACAGCGATGGTGACGGCTGGGGATGGGATGGTGAAAGCTCTTGCAGAATAGAACCGACTGCGCCGGACTCAAACACCTGTATCGACAGCAATGGTGACGGCTGGGGATGGGATGGTGAAAACTCTTGCAGAGTTTGATCTGACGAACACAACTCAGTAGCCGCCTCGCAGCCAAATAGCATTATTTTTGGATCGAGGCCGCACTACTCTGTTTTATTTTCTCACCATTGCATTTGCTCAACGATGCTGAACAATTAAGAGTCAAACCTACTTTGATATAAATCAACTCTACACCACCAATAGAAAAGATTATCGCCACTACACGTCATAACATTATATTCAGCAATGCTGTTGAGCTATGATTGCTTTAAAGTTCACATTGCAGAAGAAATCCAGATCGGGAACCACGACAACACTCACTTGTCATCAGCTCCCCGCGCGCATCGAAACCCGATATAAACCGCCGCGAGATCACGAGATTTAATAGCCCGATGATCGCTTGCCATTGGTGCCGCCCCATACCACCACGAACCACCGCGAGTACCTTTGCTGGTGTCGTTTTCAATATCGGTCCACTCCCAGACATTTGCGCCCATATCGAATAAACCGTTGACTCCCATTGCACTAGTGGCAACTGGCGCAGGTCCAATGCCACGATGCAGAACCGCTGAATAATCGAGTGCACTGGTCTTGCCACAATCACCTAAACAGTTGGCCCCCTCAGGTGTTGTTCCGGTGGGGTACTGATAGGTTTGACCAGTAATAAAAGGGGGTTCAGGCGAAACGCGGGACTCTGTGTAAGCCGCAGTATGCCACTCCAAATCTGTGGGTAAACGCTTCCCTGCCCAATGGCAGTAAGCCGCCGCCTCATCAAAGGTGATATGCACCACCGGTAGTTGCATATCTGTCTTGCCGCCAAAAGGGGTTTGCCAGTTCCAACCCGGCTTGCGCTGCCAACCAGCCTCATACACCAAACCTCCACCGACCTGCTCTGCTGAAGTGACAACACCGGTTGCTTCCACGTAGGTGGCAAATGCCTCCATAGTGACTTCGGTACGGTCAATGGACAGGTTCCCCACCTGCTGCATCTCAGTAGCGGGTGAGGCGCAAACTGCAGACACCAAACCAACTGAAAATGCCAATACCTTTAATTCTTTCTGTTGAGGCATATAAGGAACCTTACGACAGCAGGTAAAATTCGAGCCGGATTGAAATCTGCAAACTAAGGCGATCCTCAATGCCCCTACAAACACCATACTGCAATCGTGGAGTCGGCTTCCAGTTAGCAA
The DNA here is from genome assembly GCA_938041955.1 of uncultured Granulosicoccaceae bacterium. Classification (GTDB taxonomy): domain Bacteria; phylum Pseudomonadota; class Gammaproteobacteria; order Granulosicoccales; family Granulosicoccaceae. The sequence continues at coordinate 8,031 of CALISD010000025.1, forward strand.
GCAACAAAGATGCATGTCCTTGTAAACAGGATACCGCTATAATATCTAAGGCAACGGAACATGCAGAACATATTTAAACAGCGCAAAAAAACCAACCATAATTACCGCACCCGCCCCCCAATAAATAAGTACGTTCCTTACCGACCAACGGTCATGCATAGCGGCGACTAAACCACCGACAAAGGCGATAACGCCAGCGGGCAAAAAACCAACAATGGGCATAGCGACGCAGGTTAGAAACATGGTAGCTATTAACAACACGCGACGCCACCAGATACCTTGTCCAAAGCCACTCTCATTTGTAGGCTTAATAAACTGCATGATGAATGAAATTGCCGCACATATAATAAGTATGACCGCAACCGTTTGCGGGAACACCTGGCTATCTCGATCGGTATAGCTAAGCGTGTCGTACAGTGTCACAAGCCCCACTATCACAAAGAATGCAGAAGTAATTTTAGAGCCGGTCTGACCACTTGCTCGAGAGCTTACCTGACTCATGATTCAGCCCCCATTCTATCTTTGCTTTTTCTCGCTAGAATAACGGGCAAGATCAAGGTAACAAGCGTGAACGCCAAAATAGCTTGAGATATCGGGCGGCCGAAAAACATACCGAACAAATTGTGTGTGGCAGCCCCTATAGTCCACCCCTGCACAAAGCCCTGCTCGGCTATCGGACCAAGAATAAGCCCTAACACGATAGGAGAAGCAGCAAAACCAAATCGTGCAACCACCCACCCAAATACACCAAGACAAAGCATGATGATCACATCCGATACACTATTGCGAATAGAGAAAGTACCAATGATGGTCATAAAACCTACCGTGGGCACCAATACCGCCTTGGGTATTGTCACAATAGACTTATAGGCATAACGCCCTATTAACAAACCTATAGGTAACATTAAAATTGTGGCGATTAATAAACCATAAATGAAGGTATACACAATCGATCCACTCTGGGTAAACATGGCAGGACCAGTTCGCACTCCCTGAACCAGTAGTGCACCCAATACAATCGCATCAGGTGGAGTACCCGGAATACCAAGCACCAAGGTAGGAATAAAGCCACCACCCACTGTAGCGCTGTTGGCAGATTCAGTAGCCATAATTCCATCGGGCTCACCTTCGCCAAACTTCTGATGCGGTTTTGCTGTTCTCTTAGCTTCAGAGTATGCGACCAAACCTGCAACTGAGCCTCCCGCACCCGGGAGTATCCCCACCAATGTGCCAATCACAGAGGAACGGATGAGGTTAAATTTAGATTGTAAGGCGAGACGAAAAGCATCCCCTATCCGAACGGATTTGACGTTCTCTTCAACTTTTAAGTGCCGATCAGGAACCGCGACAAGGTCAATTAACACAGGGATGCAATACAAACCGATCAATGCCCCGACAACGCCGAACCCGCCAATTAGTGTTTGGCTGCCAAACGTCAATCGAATATCTGCCGAGATTTCAGCAACGCCCACAGTCGACAAAATCATGCCGAACGCGCCACCTGCAAGACCCTTCATCAAATTGCCATTCGACAGAGAGGCAATTAGCGACAAACCAAAAACGGACAACCAAAAATATTCCACTGGCCCAAAAGCAAGCGCAACCTTTGATAGCGGCGGCGCTAAAAACAGTAAAGCCAATGCCCCCACCATGCCGCCGAAAACAGATGCAAAACATGCCAGGGCGACGGCAAGGTCACCATCACCACGTTTGGCCATGGGGTAACCGTCAAAGGTTGTGGCAATTGCAGACGGTGTGCCAGGAGTATTTAGCAAGATGGCAGCGTACGCACCGCCGTAAATAGCACCCGTATAGATAGCGCCTAACAAGATAAGCGCTGATGCGGGGTCCATGCTGAAGGTCACAGGGACTAAAACCGCCAAGGCCATGGTAGCGGTTAACCCGGGGATAGACCCTACAACAGTACCGGCGATAACGCCGAACAACGCCAAAGCAATATTGAATGGCGTTAGAGCGGCCACAAACTGACTTAGATCCAAGACAGCTCCTTTCAGCGTTACCGGGTAGTACTTACTTAATCAAGCCAGCTTCACGTGCGTCGTTTAAATATTCTTCTACACGTTCAGCCATGAATGCATCCATGTCTTCAGCACTAACATCTAGCATAGCGAAGCCACCATCAAGCATCTGCTTACGGAAATCAGCATCGTTGTTTATTTCACCGATCATGTCAGACCACATTTTGGTGGTTTCGGCACTCGCTGTATTAGGAAGCGCTATGCCACGATAAGCACCACCTGACATGTCATAGCCGAGCTCTTTAAACGTTGGAACATCAGGGAACAAAGGGTGACGCTCGTCCATGGCTACAGCAAGCATACGAACCGCATCACCTTGCTTGGCACCCACGGTGGTATAACCCCATTCGGCCTTGGTCTGCTTACCCAATAATGCAGTCACTGCTGCACCGGTGCCTTTAAAAGGGACATAGGTAGTCAAGGTGCCAGCCATTTTATCAAACTTGATTTGAGCCAGATGGTTAGCACTGGCCTTGCCAGACCCTGACATTGTCACTTCACCCGGATTAGCTTTAGCATCTGCGACTAAATCAGCTAGTGTTTTATACGGACTGTCAGCAGTTACCACTATGGCGTCTGGTGTGTAGTGAAACATATAAAAGGTGTTTAGATCTGCAGTCGTAAAGCCAACATCTTTTTGCGCAGGCTTAATAATGATATGCGGAAGATTGACCCCCATAATTGTGTGACCATCGCCATTCAGGCCATTTAATGATGCCCAGCCTACCGCACCGCCACCACCCGGCTGGTAGGAAATAACCAGATCTTTACCAAACTTTTCTTTAAAGAAAGGCTGTTGAAATCGGGCTGAGATGTCAGACTCGCCACCGGGGCCAAACGGAATGACATAGCTCACCGGGCCTTTTAGTTCTGCTGCAGATGCAATACCTACATTTGCAAAAATTGCTATAGCAGCCGCGCACTGCAGAAAGTGTCTCTTCAACATATTAATTCCTCGTATCCATTAACGTAAAAGCGCGATAGGCGTTCCAGCAACTGCACTGCCTACTGCGCTTTATTTTTATTTGGGTGCAACGACAGCACTATGCCCTAATTTGACCATATACGTAAAGCCCGACAATAGCCATGCGCCGGTATCAGAGAATGTTGAATTCGCACAAAAACCAGTAGGACTCAATAGCAGGACTCAATAAACGATTCTTCCAGCCAATTCGCACCGCTGTCACTGCGCAATAGATTGCTGGCTAACTGCCCCGCCGGCTTGCTCGTGACTTTCGTGATATTCGGGCCAGCGCCGCCCGGACTACGTTGAAATCAATTCAATCGAGCAAACACAACAGCCGCTGTCCAATTTCGCATGCTTTTTCACATGACGGTATGTTGGTCTTCTATTGCATATGTGCGGCTTTAACGTGAAGAAATTGGAACCGCGCGTCAGCCGCATAAAATGATTCCACGAACGGTCACACGAATATCGGAACGTTCATAACACTATTCTGGATTTTCGCCGGAATCCCGCTAATTCAGTTGTCACTGAGCAACTTTCTACCTGTTGCCATGTTTCGGTTGGCTAAGGAAGTCTGACATGGTACACGCATCAACAGATAACCCGACACATAACGACCGTTTTGATGGTAATTACAAACCCAGTAGCGCTAACTAAGCAAAGACCAGAAAGAACGTTTCCTGCCATGACACTCCTGCAAAGCAAGGTAGAAGTCCGCCTGACTGACCAACGATTGATAATCATCAAGGTGCTGATCTAACCGCTCCAATGCTTTGTAGTATTTTGCTGCGTGGCGATAAGCTTTGGTGCGACCAGCTTGCAGGATCTCGAGCATTAACTCACGATAGAGCAATACCGCTGCAAGGTGTTCGCTACCCTCTTCAAATAGTACCGCCCACTCTGCCAATGCGTGATAGGTGACTTGCTTAATCAGTTCCGGGTGCTGCAATACATAAGCGCCCGCTGCATCCAATGCTTCCAGTTTAATCAGTGTATCTACAGCAACAATGATATCTTCAGATGCACTGGCCCGACTTTGCGCCTGGGCCTGTAGTGCCTCTTTTTCTGCTTCCGGCACCACCTCGAGCAACGCTTGCAGACGTTGAAAGCCTGGCTCGTTATGATACGCATCACGTCTGAGTTTCAGCAGATCATCAGTACGGCCTGACATAGAGTAAGCAATATCTGTTAGTTTTTGTTGTCGGTCTTTAAATCTGAGGTGCCACTCGCCCGCTAACCACTTCAACGCCGACTCCGCGTCATCCCGGCTAAGGCAAAATTTCGCAATGTCTTCCTTTATTAAGTCACCAGGCTCTGGTGTGTTGATGAGATACGAGCGCTCGTACATCGCAACGTCTCCCAGTGCGACAGCCACCCCTCTCAAACCCGACTTTGCATTCGCTAAAACAGAACTATAACCATCACTTTTATTTTTGCCCAGGCGTTTAACTTCTTTTTCAAAGTGCATCGCTAAGTCATGTAATTTCGACTCACCCAGCAGTGGTAAACTACCAGCGATCAGAAAGTCCCAGACAGCGTAGCTATTATCACTGTATCGCTTTCGTACTTCGTCCGCCCAGTCAAGCTTACAAGGTTGACTGCCGGCTTGCCACGCAGCAGCAGCTTGCAACCACAATTGCATTGCATCGCGATAGGCGTCGCCCACGCAGCCCCCGGAGTCATCGCAACGGTCATACACCTTCCCGTGGGAAGTCATGAACAAGTCAGCTAACTCAAAAGCAACCCTTGGGTCTTCCGGCAGCAGCATTTCGATTTGCTCTATCAATTGATCCAGCGTGGCGCTGAAGGAGAAACTCTCATGATACGAGATAAAGCGGCTGCCGCGTTTGAGGGACTGCACCCTCTTTTTCAGATGCTTTGCCAGGGCCTGTGTATCGCTGGCCAACACCGCCACTTCTATAAGGTTATCTACTTCCTTGTCCGTACCATATAGTGACTCCACAAGTGCGCGTAACTCAGGTTGTTTGAGCTGCGCTAACAGTTCCTTTAAATCGGCTTTCACAGGACTCTCCCGCGGTGGCGTAATGTAGAAGTATTATTGACTTTTTACCACATCGTGACCATTGCTCCCGGGATCCCTGGCCTCTTGTGATTACCCTGCCAACAAATACCAATTGTACGGGCTTCATACGTAGCAGGCGTGACGACGCACGAGGGCTGGCAGTTGGTCCTGTCATTCAGCACCACTTGCTACCTGCCTGACGCTGAATTCTCAATCCGTCCAGCACACGGCGTCATAAGAGAAAAGAAACATTACTCGCATCCCGCGATTCTTTCCGTCGCCCAATCTATTATCGACATTGCCGCTACCGATACCGGTAACATCTGCCAGGTAATTTAGGCCCTGCCACCGTCACACTGGTATCAGTGTGTTACAGATTCCGAATAACCCGTAAACCTTCCGACACCTGCGATTCGAAGCAACACTTCCAGACAATATAATATTGGCCGGCAACTGACACCTGCATGATAAATGTGACCAACGTCGCATTCTTACACCGCCTTGCAAAGCACACTATCGACCTTTCACAAATTTGTAGCAGCCGCATTTGAATCTCAGGGTCAGCATGAAAACGTTTACTAAGATCACCACGCTCACATTCTCCGTTCTGGCTTTATCCACCACGACGTTCGCCGCCAGCCAGATCCCGGGGGCCGGCGGGGTTGTTATTGACCTCACTACCATCGATTTATCGCCTGTCGCATCCAGTACCGCGACGGGTGTTGTCGTTCCAATTCCAGATACGTTTGCAGACAAGGCAGAAACCAGTAACGCCAAAGTGCAGGGTCTGCCGGTAAGGCTTGTAGAAGCAGCGGCAGAAGAACCCACCGGTGACGCTGCATTCAAGGCCATTGTGAAAGCCATGACACCAAGGAAGCCGGTGCATCCATTGAACGGTAAGCGTCTCAGCTTGTATCTGAGTGAGAAGGTCGCAGTCGCAAAATACGAAACAGACGCAAAACGTTTTAAGGTTGAAAACGGGCGAGTGCATGTTTCTACACTGTACAGCGAGAAGCGTGACTCTGTACTACACACCGGCCTTGCGGTTGATTCATCGCTGGTAGAATCGTTTCGGTTGTCCTTTGGCACCCGTGCTTACATCGCACAACTAAGTACTGAAAATACAGATGCTTTTGCAGCGGCCTTCGGTATAGAGGCAGCCTATAACCTGCCATTTAAAACATTACCACTTGAGTTCGCAGCCAGTGTCTATTATGCACCGGACATCCTGACCTTCGGTACAAGCGATCGCGCTATTGATGCGCAAATCGATTTTGCCTTCCCGTTGCGAGAGCGATCCTCATTATTTGCCGGAGCACGCTTTCTGCAGGTAGATACACGCCCCGAAGATAGCGAAATCGACAATCGCGTACATATGGGTGTTCGCTGGGACTTTTTATAACCGCCTAACTTCATGGCCGCACTTATCCCGGCAAACCAATCACTTACTGCAGTGGGCATTAGCCCACTGCGTGTCCATCAACAGCCTTTACAAAATTTTTTAGTGAAGGGATCAGTTGTACTGATACCTTTCGTGGTTCCCCACGTGGGTAGCTGCAGCAGTTTTCAGTGTTTACAATTTGCGATTATCTACTCATCTTCGACTGAATGGTATTCAGCGCATATATCACTACCACGCATAGATAGCAGTACATTCCCTCGCCAATTGTGATCATCCTGTTCAGGAAAGTCTTTTCTGAAGTGCGCACCTCGGGATTCACAGCGCATTAACGCAGCACTGGTAATCAATCGTGCTGTATCGAGTAGTGAGCGTAAGTCAAAGCACGCTTCATGTTGTGTCATATTGATTCGACTTGCAGATTGTCTACGGCTATGAATGCCCTCGAGAGTGGCTATACCCTTCTCCAGTACTTTTCCTTCTCGCTCTACCCCTGCGGCCCTACCCATCAAATTTACTACCATACTTTTTGATGCTTCAATCTCATCGCCATTAAAATAAGGCACATCAGGAAGGCACCGTGGAGGCAAACTGACACCACTTGCCTGCCTGTCAGCTGCGCACTTTCCGGCAAGCCAACCGGTCACAATGGCTTCCGCCAGACTGTTCGATGACAGTCTGTTAGCGCCGTGCGTACCACCGATTACTTCACCGGCTGCGAACAAACCAGGTATTGCCTCAAGATGACGATCTACGTTGACGCCACCAAGACAGGTATGTGCAGAAGGCGCGGTTTCGAGGTACTGATCTGCGGGATCAATGCCTGCCTCTTTACAGAACTCGTAAAAGCCTACCCGGTGACTATTTAACTCCTCTGTCGGCACTTGAGTTAAATCCAGATAGACTCCCCCGGACGGTGAGCCGCGCCCCTGGTTTACTTCACTAACTATTGCCCGCGCTAATGTCGCGCGATCTGCACGCTCAACGACATCGGGAGCGTAATTTTGCATGAATCGTTGGTTGTTTTTGTTGAGTAATCTAACCTGCGGTAGTGTTAACAAGGTGCCTACTATCGTTTGTCCTTTTATGCTTTCTGGAGCGGCAAAGGCTGTCGGGGTAAATTGAATGAATTCCATATCGCGAAGTTGACAACCGGCATTGAGTGCGAGGCTGTAGCTATCACCTACAACATCGGGAGCGTTAGATGTGACAGGGAACAACTGACCGCAACCACCAGAAGCTAAAATGACCGATTTAGCTAAACCTGCAACAATTTCAACCACCGGGTGCTTCGAACTTAAGTTTACAATAAAGGCTCCGCAGAGCTCACCTCCATCACTGCGAATCAATTCAATCGCACGGTGGTTATCAAGAATTACAACGCCTGAGTTTTCGAGCTCCTGACGGAGCATGATCAGCAGATGCGGCATACCCGGTAAATACTGTACTGAACGCGGGTGACTATGCGCCGGGACCTGACGCCCGACCAATCCATATTCATTTCCTTCAAACCCCTGCACCTCTGTAGCCAGCTGCTCGAGACAATGCCCGGCATTCCCGCTAAGCAGACCCGCAAGAGATGGATCATTGATACCACGTCCCCCGTGCATGAGATCATCAAGATGCGCCCGCTTAGAATCAGGGGCCCGGATTGCAGCTGAAAAACCACCCGACGCTCTTGACGAGTTTCCGCTTCCAGCAACTTCTGCTTTGCAAATCAACAGCACCTTAGCACCAGATTCACGCGCTGCACGTGCTGCACGAAGCGCTGCCAAGCCACCACCGATTACCAACACATCAGTTTTTAGAATTTCCATTTATAAGGAGAAGCAACCTGAACAAAGCACAGGGTACAATATAGCAGCACTAATACCTTGAAAGTGATAACGAGAACGGGACAATCGCTGGCAAACATCTTTTGCCAATACTTTTTCTTTTACTCCATTTCTCGCTATGTTAAGCCGTGTTCTCTGTTCGACCCCTAATTACTACATGCAACGGCAATTATCATTTTCCGAGGAGTCAATAATGTGGAATGTGAACGACAGACTATCGTAGCCGACCCCTTAGAACCTGAGAATACAATAAGATGGTTGCTGTTGCTCTAGACTCGTTTATTCTTACGCACTGTTGCTGTCATTCTGCACAAACACGACGTGCTAAGTTCTCGTTTGCTTAACCGCTTTAACTGAAGGAACAAGTGATGAAACTCGCTCATGAAGTCATAGTGAATAAACCGCTGACTGCCGTCTGGAACTACAGCAATAATCCTGACAACCTCAGTAAATGGCTCAACGATTTTCTGCGCTATGAGCAAATAAGCGGTGATGTCAAAGCCCCCAAAGTTGGCGATAAATCCAAACACACCTATCAACAGGGCAAAGGGGAATTCACTATGCATGAGACGATCATCGCGTACGACCCTCCCGGACATATTAAACTCTTTATGACTTCAAGCTACTTTGACATGGAAATCATTAATGAATTTGAAGCACTGGATTCGAACAGGACTCGATTGTTTGCGTCAGCCGATTTTGTACGTATTGGCTTGATGATGAAAGTCATCTTTTTCTTCAGCTCAAAGAAAAAGATGCAGGTTGATCACGAAACACAGATCAATAAACTCAAAGCGCTGATCGAAGCTGAAGGCTGAGTAGTCGACCATAAGTGACTGACCGCACTCATTTTAGGTACACCCAGTGGAAGGCTCGCGCCGAAGTACTTAAGTTTTGAAAGCTCCGGTCACTCTTACTATCTGAAGTACCAATCTATTCGAAGCGGAGCAGTTAGATGCTGTTCATGATTCTCGCCGTGTTTTTCGGCTGGCTGATCTTTCGTGAATTAATCAGTAGCACCCCAAAAGACAGCGTCAGCCTTGGCTACATGGGTGTGTGCCTGCTGCTTGCTGTACTTTCCATATGGAAGCCGGCGAGTATCTGGCTGTTAGAGCGGAAAATGACCGAAGTGGTTCATGTGCTCGCCGACAATAAACCCACTAAAGTGCGTTGCGAAGGCGTGGTGGAATCAATATTTGATCGCACACCGATGACCTGGGCCGGATACACCTATTTTGATACCGGTGATGTCGTTTTTAAAGCTGGCTGGTGCAAACAGTTAAAACGCTACCTGAAAAATCCGGACAAAGCCGATCAACGGGTGCGCTACAGCGTGATGCTGTTAGTGCATGAGGCTATGCATGTACGTGGTGAACGCGATGAACAACTCACCGAATGCCAGGCAATACAAAGGTACTATCGCACAGCCAGAATGCTGGGGGTTCCCGAAGACACCGCTAAAAAGCATGGCCTTCTCTACTACACCACTTACTTTCCGCAACACCCTTATTATTCACCGAAGTGCGCCCCCGGCACCTCGATGGATGAAGAATTACCTGATTCGCTTTGGCAATTCCTGCATCAAGCGTAGTTCATTTCAGTTACCTGTACGACACTGGTAATTAGTCTAATTAAATGGGTGCGACTGGCATCTAACACACCATCGGGATTGTTCTACTTAGCCACTAACCGCAAAGTAGCCAGGTCTTTTCCAACCACCACATTGCCCTCAAAACCACCTGCTTTTGCGGCACCGGAATAGTCTTCTTCGGTTAGCGGCTTAGGTAATTTGTAAGGCCCTTGTCGCGGTGCACCCAGCGGTGGAATCAGATGGGTGAGCATCAGATGTTTTGCCTCGCTACGCCGGGCCATTGCACCCAGATCAGTAGCTGTACTTTGTCGAAAGTATATGGGTGGAGGAAAGCCTGTGGTTCCATCCGGACCCATTACCGGGTGAATGGTGGAATGCACTATCACGTCAGCACCCTGTGCCAGTGCTTCAACCTGGGCAGACGTAGATGAATCTCTTGGCGGTGCGGGCTTATCATTACCTGCATCACCGCCAATAACCACACTGCCCGCGGGTGTATCTACTCTGTACGACGCATGACCTGCAACGTGTCTTGAGAAAACGGCAGAGACAGATACTTCACCCGATGACCAAACTTCTGATGCTGCGATTGATTTAGGGAAAGTAACGGTATCCAGCAGATCAGCAGGGCCACCGGCCAGTCGCTTAGGGTTTTCCGCCAAACGTTGTGCAATCTCACCACTGTTGATTAACGCATCACCAATGTGGCTGGTGAATGCTGTGCAACTCATTTCATGACCAGCTGGTGATTTGGTGTTTTCTGCACAAACAACGGGAAGCTTAGGACCTGCAGAATTGAAGTGCCAACGTAGCTGTGCGAGGTCTGCCAAACCTTCCACATGATCTGAATGCATATGTGTAAGAAAAACGGCACTCACCTTTCCAGCGGGTATTCCTAACTTTGACAGTTGCTGCGTTGTGCCACGGCCAGTATCAAACTGGAGCAATAAATCACTACAGTTATTCTCTTCGGTACCATACCTCACTAAAGTTCCAGAACCCGCCTGCCCGGCAAATACAGGCGGCCCGCCCTGCACTCCGGTAATGGTTACCTCCAGACAACTGGCTCCATAGGCCGGGCTCACTAACAACCCGGCTGCTACTACGGATAAGAATCGCTTCACCTCTGAATACATTTTTCTTCCTCTCACGAACCAGATTCAGTTTCCTAACAAGAAAGAATGGTAAAGCATGCGCTCCAAGCAGACTTTCTGAACAAAAGATATCACAGTTTCGGGCATGCAAAGGCTCGGGCCAGATTACCCAGCAGTCCGCAACTCACTGACACGACAGGAGGTTTTGGCTCATCCGCCGATATCCAGGCACAACGGAAAACTGCAAAACCTCCTCTATAATGGGTACCTATGTGCGGAACATACAGAACGACTGGTGCCTGCACTGCAATAGAAAGGGTCTATACGCGTTCTGGCCGGAACGTGAGATTGCGGCCAATACATGGTAACTTCCTGTCGCGAAGTCCCAACCAATCCGGACCAATTCACTTTACCAAATTGATACCACCAGAGCAGATAATATGAATCAGTTGACGCTAGACAAAGCCAATCAAATCATCGCAGCAGCATTGGCACACTCAAAAACTGCAGGTTATCTACCTATGGGGGTAGTTGTCGTGGACGCGGCAGGGCAAACCAAAGCGTATGCACGGGAAGACGGCGCCACCGCACTGCGTTTTGATATTGCGCTTGGCAAAGCCGCTGCTGCTGTTGGTATGGGCTGTAGTAGTCGAGTACTGGCAGAGCGAACGCAAACTGTTCCGGTATTTTTAGCGTCTATTGCCAGTGCTTCCTCCCAGCACTTCATCGCACAGACCGGCGCAGTACTTATTAAAGATGCTGATGGTGCTGTTTTGGGTGCCGTAGGTGCCAGTGGTGGGACAGGTGATGAAGATGAAGCAATCTGCATGGCTGGCGTTGTTGCTGGCGGGTTCACACACGCTTGAGCGACGGGCTTTCTGTTCAGGCCTTTGCCGGGTGACGCTGTTACGCGAGAGGTCTGATCCACTCGCTGACGCGTCGGGGTTCCTTGACGAACGGTGATTGAGGTACGAGCTATGATGATGTTACTTCGGAGATACCCTTAGGCTTTGAGAGACGTGAGCAGCGGGCTTTCCGTTGCGGCATGGCTCACGGCTCTATTTACAACCTACCGACAAATCGTGAGCTATCGAAAGATCAGGTACGGAGGCATTGCTCACTGGTTACTCTGACCCGTCATCTGTAACTGGAGAGATAGTCACACCTAACGGGCCTCGGGGTATCACAAGATCAACCAGCGTACCGTCACGCAGCACTTGTACAGTCACCGGTTCATCTTTTTCGCCGGCAGCGGTAGCACTGCGGAGATCCCGGAATGTAAAAATACGATCATCGGCGTACCTGTAGATAACATCGCCATCTTGTATGCCGGCGCTATTGGCGGCGGAGTTATCGATCACGCTGTCTATTCTTATTCGGTTGTCTCTGCCTTCGGCTAACAGCAATCGATCATAGTCTTCATCACCCAACGTCTCGCGCAATCGACTGCCACCATTCAGCTCTCTAAACGCCTGGCGGAATTCATCTGAGCTTACCCACCCCTCCCGCGTCGCACGGTCGCGGAGTTCCAGGCGTTGCAACTGTAAGTCATTGCGAATGGTTTCTATTTCACTGACCACGAAAGGATCAAACCCTGCACTTAACAGATCGGGTTCTGACGCTGGTTCGGATTCAGCGATCGGCGAGCTAACATTGGCAAGAACCAGCTCCAGTGATTCGATTCGTGATTCGGCATCTGACAGGCGAGACTCCAACTCGTCTATTCGCTCTGCACCTGGACTTGACTCAATCTGCACCACACTCTCAACAACAGGTTCTTCTGGTACAACTGACAGCGGCGATCTGACTTCCGGCTCCACAGGCACTACCTGACTTGACAGCCCTGCCAGATCAACTGGCGCTGCAGCATCTATTTGCCGATTATCAATGAACGCATACAGCCCGGCGACTCCTGCAATACAACCGACAATGAATGGAATAAATTTACCTTGCACTCAGATAACCTCTGTTTGTCTCTATCAGTAGGATAGAGACGAATGATAGAAAATAAAGGCATGCAGAAATATACAAAGGGAAACTCCCTTGTGTGCTATTGCAACAACAGCAGGGAACAGCCCAATCGCACAGTTGACGTAGCACACCTGCCCTAATTGGCGGTATCTCTATCAGTACCCCGTCTGCAATCAACACAAGGCCTCGGCCTTGTGACTCTGTTGCCGTGTGAACAACCCAGTCTTGCAAATCACCAGATGATGGCTTCGGTACATTGTTCGACAATGATGAATCCGGCACTGAATCAATCATTGCACAGGATAGGTTCAAATCAGGACGCTGTTAGTGGCGTTAAAAACAAGTGCAGCTGAACTGGTTCGGGAAGGCAGTAAAGTGACAGTACAAAATACACTATAGTACTTACCCTCGGTGAACAAGCTAATCCGTGGAAGCTATTCTAATTTTTCTGCAAATCAAAAGGCGTTTTACTAATGGTGACTATTGAACAAAAACTCAGCAACACAGCAATCACCAGCGCTATCAAATAGGATTGATTTCTATCATATAACCACCCACTAAACCATGGCCCGAGCAACCCGGCCAAACCCCACGCTGTAAATATTTGACCATATACGCGGGCGGAAGATTCGACGCCGAACGTATCGGCGACGGCGACTGGATAGATCGCAATCACAGCACCATAACTGTATCCCGCCAGCAGTAAACCTATCAAGACCCAGAATACCGGGTCTGTCAGAGGGAACACCTGAGGAACTATTAATATAACCAAGCCGACCACAGTAAGCAGAGGCAGAACTCGTAGCAATGAACGTGTGGTCACATAGCCGGTTAAATACACCGCACTAAACCCACCCACCATATTCCCTGCAGCAACGCAGGTTACCGCCCAAAGGGCCATGGTATCGCTAATGTTCAACCAACGCGCAATACTGTACGCATGACCCAACACCATCAGGCCAGCAGAGACTGCTCCGCCGTAACCACACCAAAACAGCCATCGTGCTCGACGATGTGTTTGGTTAAAGTTTGTAATCGCACCTACTCGCTCGCTCTGATAAACCACACCTGATCGATACACCACAACAGCACCAAGAAAAATAATTACCGCGAATATAAAAGCACAGAATAATAGTGCACGGCTGTTCCCCCCTGCCTCTATTAGAAACGAAAACAGAAATGGTGCGCAAGTCGCACCGACTGCATAGAACGCTGTAACCAGAACCATCGCTTGCGCACGAGATGATGGAGCAACTTGACCAGATAGTTGTAAGGTATAACCATAGCCAAGCCCGTTTGCGCCACCGAACAATATACCGTAGTAAAAATAAAGCTCAAAAACAGTAGCGCTATACGATGCCCCCCACAAACCCACTGCAACGATACTGGCCACAGATACAAAAACTAAACATGGTGATAACAGGCGGTAAATGAAGTGCCCGAACAACACTGCCACTGTGAGCGACACCAAGGCAATCGAGTATATTAGACTTACGCTGGCTCTTGATGCTCCCGGCAAGGCCTCCCACTCTGGCACAAAAACAGAAAACGCATGGATCGACCCAAGCAACAAGCTAACTACAAAACACGCGACTAATTCCGGCGAACCGTATTTCATAGTCAACTTTATTCCTTTAAAGCCTTATGAATATATTGCAAACAAGTTTATGTGAACTTCTTTATCATCCGTTCCAACCCGTCAAGCCCCTTAACCAGGGTTTCCATTTCCGGACCATAACTGATACGGGCATAGTTGCTGTATCGGGTATTTCTTCTGCGCCTTTGCCCGGGGTTAACGTCAAAAAACACACCGGGAACGCTGATTACGCGCTCATTCAGCCCCTCTTCAAAGAAGTTCATTCCAACATTCAGAGGCGGCGGCAGGTCAGACAAGTTTGCCCAGACGTAAAACGATCCATTCGGTACAGCATCTGCAGTGATACCCATGTTGTGCAAGCGGTCGAGCACATAGTCACGCTTAATACGAAAAGTCTTTTGAATTGCCTTCGTTTCGGCACGCATGTATTCCGGGTCAAGCAATGCACAGGCTTCAAGTTGAAACGGATGATTCGCGCCTCCATCAAGAAAAGAACCGGCACTTGCTATGGTTTCAATGACAGATTTTGGCCCGAGTGTCCAACTCACCCGAAATCCAGGGTAGCGCCAGTTCTTGGTCAGCCCATCGATAATCAGCACCGGTGTGGTTTCAACGTCATCGACATACTGCGCGGCAGACACGATGTTATCCGGGTTATTGGTCTCGCTATAAATAAAGTGAGAATAGTGCTCATCCATAATCATGGAACACCCCGTCTCGGTGGCGATATCTACCCAGCTTCGCAGCTGATGGTCTTGAATCACATGCCCTGTCGGGTTACACGGGTTACTGAGTAATAACGCATTCAGTCCACGGCCTAGAATCTCCTGCCGCAGTGCATCGGTGCTGATTTGATAACCGCTATCGGCGCTTAATAAAATAGGTATTGGAATAAAAGATTTGAACGTTGAGAGCAACTCTTCATAGGCGGTATAGTCAGGCAGGAAATGCCCCATATTGATATCGTCAAGGGCTGCGGCGAGTCGAGTCAGAGACAATCGTCCACCGCCCGCGATACTTACGTTCTCATAGGTGTATTGGGACTTCTTTCCTTTGCGAAACAGCTCATTGTACAAAGCCGCCACCCGCTTTCTCAGCTCTATTTCCCCTGCGACCGGACTGTAGCTACGACTGGGGGGGGCAGCAGATATATTTTTGATGCGCACCGGGGAATCTGGAAGATCACCCGTCTCAGGTGAACCCTGGCCTAAGTTTGCCCAATCTTTGTTTTCATACTCAAAACCGCATTGCTCAGCTCGATGCATGACATAGATGACACCAGTCCGTGGGACGTGTCTGAAGCCAGGTATGGTCGGTCGGGTAAATTGTTGAGTGAGGTCCAAGTGGTTTATCCAGTCAATGTTGTTTTGCTGCTAACTGTAAGTTGTTCGGCGTGCAAATCCAACTAGAAATACACAGGCTCTGGGGTATCCAATCGCCCCCGCCCCTGAATGCACTCGATCCACATGCTCCGGAAACCCGACGCGTAAGCGAGTGGCATGCGGTGTATGCACCAGCTTATACGCCGATGAAGCAAAGACATTACCAGGAAAAATTGCGAGCTCAGCCAACGACAACCAAATGGGGTTGACACTGCCACCCGCACCATAAACAATGACTTTACACATGATATCGGTCACTTATTCTTGAATCAGACACACGAATCTGATCACACGCAGGCAATCTCCCTGTGGGATATCTCGGCTGAGGAAAAGAACTTTGCCAGTGAATTCTTGCCCGATGAAAAAGTCGACGTTGCGATCATTGGCGGAGGATTCACTGGCCTTTCCACCGCCTTGCACTGCGCCGAAAAAGGTCTCAATGCGCAAGTCATCGAATCAAAACAGATAGGCTACGGTGGTTCCGGCCGTAACTGTGGCCTGGTGAATGCTGCACTCTGGCTCCCGCCTCAAGACGTTCGCGCCCGTTTAGGGGAAACCTATGGCCCGCGATTCGTCACGCAGTTCGGTAAAGGACCGGAATATGTTTTTTATCTGATAGAAAAACATCAAATGCGTTGTGAAGCTACCCGCACGGGAACCATCCACGCTGCACACGCACCCGCCGGTTACAAGGAGCTACAAGGACGTGCAGCTGAGTGGCTACGACTAGGCGAGCCGGTAGAATTACTCGATAAGGATGCTGTCAGCAAACTGATCGGCACTGATGCTTTTTATGGTGGACTGCTAGATCATCGAGCAGGCACCATTAACCCGATGGGCTATTGTCGAGGTTTAGCACGAGCAGCTCACGGCGCTGGCGCTAACATCAGCACAGGCGTTACCGCAACCAGACTACAAAAAGACGGAAGCCGGTGGCGGGTCGAAACTGACAAAGGAACTCTTCAGGCAAATGCCGTAATACTTGCCACCAACGCCTACACTGACAACCTATGGCCTGATCTCAAACGCATCTTTACCATCATTCACTATTTTCAATTGGCCACCACCCCACTTGATTCAGATGCCGCTCATATACTCCCAGGCAAGCAAGGTTTGTGGGATACCGGGAAAATAATGTTCAATATTCGGCGGGACGCTTTCGACCGGCTGTTACTTGGTAGCATGGGGAAGATACACGGCACCGCAAACAAGGGGCTATCGTATAGATGGGCTCAAAATCAACTCAAAAGAATTTTCCCTTCGCTCAAACCGATGCAATTCGAGCAGGCATGGCATGGCCAGATCGCCATGACGCCAGATCATTTACCTCGAATCTACGAACTGGATGATCAGTTGTTTACCGCCATCGGTTACAACGGACGAGGGATTACCACCGGTACAATATTCGGCAAGGCAATCGCTGATCTACTCACCGGGATGGATAAAAAACAACTGCCGCTTCCGATAAGCGATCTAACGACTGTTGCCACAGCACCTGTGACCTCGCGATTTTATCAAATGGCGTTTGCTGCTAACCAACTCATCCGGAGCTTGTAGTAAAGCTTGGATCAACTAATAAATTTTCAGATTGCGTTTCACAGAATCACTTTTCTAACGCTGCTATGGTTGTGGAGAAGGCAAAGTGTTACCGAACCTTCCAAACAATCCACTTGCGAAAATTACATTCGATTGCTTCATAGCCAGCCAATGGCTATCCCCGCCAATGTAAGCACTAAGCCTACATCGCCTCCTGCGCAGTTGGTCTACATCATTAGTCACAGTAGGCTAAATAGATAACCCTTCAGACAAAAAATAGCGCCGTTATAAATTTGTTATATCTGTGTGATCACCGCGTGAACGAAAACAATCAGGATCCATTTCGCTGTTTACCTTAACCGAACAATGGACCCTGAATATGAAATTACTCATCCTTCCTGTATTACTTACTGGCTCACTGGTACTAGGCATGCAAACCGCAACCGCCGCTTCCAATAATTTTCCCTACTGCGAAAACGGCGCTGCAAGCGATTCCGATGGCGATGGTTATGGATGGGAAAACGACGCCACATGCCTTGTCAGTGCATCTGCCAGCTATACCATCACAGTACGAAACCTCAGTTACCAGCAAGTTCTTTCACCGGTAATTGCGGTTACTCATAACAAAAATATTGCCCTGTTGAGTGCTGGTGAGCCTGCCAGTGCTGGCCTTACTGCTATCGCCGAAGGTGGAGATACATCGGTTCTTCAAGCCGCCCTTGAAGCTGCATCAGACGTAAGCGGTATTGCGACCAGCAGCGGCCCGGTTCCACCGGCAACTGCAGTCACTTTCGAAGTCAGCGGTTCTGACGCCTACGTTAGCCTGACATCGATGCTGGTTAATACCAACGATGCATTGATGGTGGTTGATACTGCTGCTCTTCCAGCTCACTCCGGCGACTATGTTAAATACTACGCACGCTCATGGGATGCTGGTACAGAAACCAATGATGAAATGTGCTCGCATATACCGGGACCTGCCTGTGGCGGGACTGGCGGTTCACCTGATGATAGTGGTGAGGGCTTTGTACACATTCATCGTGGCCTGCAAGGGGTAGGTGATCTGGATGCTGCAGCTCAATCATGGACTGACCCTGTAGCGGTTGTCACTATCGTTAGAAACTAGTCGTCACATAGTCAGAGGCTGGCTCAAGCCAGCCTCTGCTCTACAGCCGCTGCAAGTGGGTGACCCTAACCTTCCTACGTTGACGACACATTCTCGTGGTAACAACAGCTCCAAAAAAGCAGTAAGCCGCAGCATATGGCAGGTTTGTGGAGTCCCCACCAATGGGAGGGGCCTTGCATATCCCTCACGCTGGCGGTTTATTATCAGGAAATAGGAGGCGGTGGATAACACTGATGTAGATTCACCGTACGCCAGAGATAAACCATACCCCCGTCCTCATAACTCCTCCACGGAAACCGACGCGTAAGCGAATGGATCAAGCCCATTACGTCGCCTACTTCGCCACTTGAACCATCACTTCATTACGCCGCATAGGACCCGGAGTCCACGGCGGGTTATATTGTGCAAGTTCGATCTCACCCAGGAGGGTCAGGTTGGCATCACTCACCGCCTCCCTGAGCTTTTCCTTTTTCTTAATGACGGTAGCTTCTCGGGCGTAGCCGGAGAACTTCATCGCGGCCATTGTTCTCCCGGATATCACTCTTACAATTACGGCGGGATTGTTAGGCTGTGGCAGTGTATCTATCGTATATTCTTCAGGCATGCTGAAACGCACGACATGACTATTCTGCTCTGTATCGCTGCTTTCTGTAGAAGCTGGCGCGGTAGAGACAGGTGCTGTCATTGCGATTTTTTCTGCCGAACTAATGGCTTGCTTTTTATCCGATTGAGATACTGGAGCCGTCATGGCAATTTTATCCGATGCGCGGTTATTGCCAAAAATGTAGTCCGCTAAAATTCGGAAGCCGTCGCCGGCCGCCTGTTTTCGATTTCCCGTCACAGTCGTTTCAGCAACAAGCTGTGACTTGTATTCCCGGATTTCTATTTCGTCGCTACTTCGTATGACTGTGTATTTTGGCTCTTCAATCGGCACTGTGCTGCACGCTGCAGTTGAGTAAATGAGGCTGGAGAGTAATAGAAGTGAGGCTAGTTGTTTGAAAGTCATGTCTTGTTTTGTTTCTGAGGTGGGACGAAGCTAGCAGGTTGTATGTGAATGGATTGTGTTTCTCTGGATGCTCATAAGGCGTGACGTGTTGGGCTTGATCCACTCGCTATTGCGTCGGGTTTCCTTTCGTGGCGGCGTGTGGGACTTGACCCGCTCGCTTACGCGTCCTGTTTCCCCCTGCCTTGCCGGACCTGCGAGTTCAATTGGTCTATATGAGTCCGGTTCGTGCCAGATATAAATAGATGGTTAACGTGACTATCGAGGCCGCTGTGGTCACTACCACTGCACTTGAGGCACGCTCCTCCCAAACGCTATAGTTTTGCGCCAATATAAAGACATCGGTGGCCGCTGGTAATGCACCGAGCAGCACGGCGGAATACAACCAGACCGGATCCAGATCAGGTATTTGTTTCAGGAATATGTAAATCAACAGCGGGTGCAGTACCAGCTTTATCGGTACCAGGTATCCAAGCTCTGGTGGCACTCTCTTAAGGGGTCGCAAGGCAGCAGTTACCCCCATCGCAAACAGTGCACAGGGTGCAGCCGCATTCGAAAGCGACAGCAATAGGGTATCGATGATTGCAGGAGGCTCAAATCTGAGCCACGCGGCAGTCATGCCCGCTATGGTGGCCAATATGAATGGATGGGTGAATATTTTTTTAAAAATACCCGCCAGCAAGGAAAATATATTCTTATCTGATTTTTCGCCTAACGCCATTAGCAACGGTGCCAATGTAAAGTGCATGGTGTTATCAACACAGAATATCAGCGCCACCGGGACTCCGGCGGCCGGACCAAACGCTGCAATTGCCAATGGTGGACCAAGGTATCCGATATTGCCGTAAGCGCCGGCAAAGCCTTGAATAGTCGCGACACGAATTCCCTCGCGAGAAAACAACAACGCAATAACAAAACACAGCAGAAAAATACTAAAGGTGGCGGCTGTGGTGTTTAACAGAAAGCTTGCGTTAGAGAACTCCTCAAACGGTGTCTTTGATAACAATCTAAAAAACAGAGCAGGCAACGATATATACAGAAGAAAGAAATTAAGCCACGCCAAACCCTCTATCGGAAGCTTAACCAGGCGACCGGAAATATAACCGGCAACTATCAGGAAAAACAAAGGCAGCACGAGGGTCAATACCGAAAGCATAGGGCTTGTTTTTCTTAGATGGCGGAGTGTTGTTAAATCAAGCCGGGAGCGTTAGTCGCGTTTACCCTGTACTATCTGATTTAATATCATCGCACAAAACAATATCGCAAAGCCTGCTAATATCCCCTGTCCCACAGATGAATACTGCAGTGCTTCAAGCACATCTTCACCTAACCCCTTAGCGCCGATCAATGAAGCCACCACCACCATCGCAAGGCTCAACATTATTGTTTGATTCACCCCGGCTAATATTGAAGGTGCTGCAAGTGGCAAATCAACCTTGGTTAATAAATACCACTTTGATGCGCCATAGGCGATAGCAGCTTCACGAATGGATTCCGGCACGCCTCGCATACCCAGTACGGTGAGTCTTACCACCGGGGTGCCACCAAAAATCATAGTAGTAATTACCGCAGCTGGCTTACCGACACTGAAAAACGCAATCACCGGGATCATGAAAACGAAAGACGGCATAGTCTGCATGAAGTCCATGATCGGACGGATAACTGCATAGAACTTAGGCCTTCTGGCGCTGAACAAGCCCAGCGGAATGCCCAATGTGATTGACAGCAACGCTGCGGTGCCAAGCAATGCCAGAGTGGTCATCGCCTTTTCCCAAAAGCCGAATAAGCCCATGTACAACAGAAAAAACGCTGAGGCGACAGCGCCACCAATACCTGCAGATAGCCAGGTAAGCAGGATGATAAAACTGGCAATCACCGGCCAGGGCGTTTGTACAAACAGCACTTCCAGTCCATCAAGCACCACTCTGATGCCATAGGATATAGAGTCAAAAATGTATCCACCCCCAGAGCGGACGGCTTCGAAAATTCGTTCAACAACAGAGATTCCTGTCATTCGAATTTGGCGATCTGTAGGAAACGTTTCAAGCCATTCGAACGTACCCGGAAATGCAAAGTGAATAATACTGACGATAAATATCACCAGTACAAAGGCGAGTGTCACTGCCGTACGAACAGGACTAAGACCATGGGTTAAGTCTCGATCGGATAACCACATAGAGAAGCGTTTTTCGAGCGCCGGGTTAGCCATAACCCCCTCAATGAGCTTTATCACTAACAACATCCCCAGACCCAACAAAGCGACAGTGGTGGCTGAGGCCTCCGCTTGAATCACCTCTAGCTGGATATCTGCAATCGCTTTCTCTAACGATTCAATCGTACGCTGAAATACCTCGACTTTATCTGTCTGTTTTTCAATTGCAGCTGCAAGTTGCTTGTGGCGAAAATCCAGCGTGCCTTCAATTTGACTGATTCTGTTTTTGGCTTCAGACCCGAGATCACCAAATAAACCACGTGCCAGCTGAATGACGGCAAACGTTTCCAGAATAATAAATGGCAAACCCCAATTCCACAGACCACGCATGCCGTACCAGACGGGTCCAAGTAATGCAGCCACCCAGTTGAATGTCCAGGTGAAACGCGCGCGACTACCGATCTTATTAAACTGTTTCTGGTAGTAGTCACTGTTGGTATCAACGAAAGGCGAAATCAGCTTTTCCCGATCTTCCTGCACCACCGAAGTATCTTTGTGCGTACTCATGAGGTTTCAGTACCAGCGGCAATAGTTCTTAATAAATCCGTTTGGGTTATCACGCCAGTCCGTTGCCCTTGAGGGTTAATCACAGCAAGTGGTTGCTCCTGGCTGGTAGCACCCTCGATTAACTCACTCAGGTTGGCGTCTTCAGAAAACTCCGGCGCCTCTGCAGACAAGTTGCCGTTCGACGCCTGCCAGTGATCAATGGGCTGCATCACCGCATGTGCACGAACAATCTTAAGCCTGGAAATACCTGCGACAAAATCAGACACATAGTCATCGACAGGATTCATGATAATTTCAGCTGGTGTTCCCGTTTGTACCACACGGCCGTCACGCATGATCGCTATGCGATCACCAATGCGAACCGCTTCATCCAGATCATGGGTAATAAATACGGTGGTCTTGTTTAACCCGGACGCAAGGTGCATAAACTCATTTTGCAGCTGCCGTCTGATCAACGGATCAAGCGCGCTGAATGGCTCATCCATTAATAATATTTCAGGGTCTGCTGCCAATGCACGCGCAAGGCCGACCCGCTGTTGCATGCCACCGGATAACTCATGGGCGTACTTATTGCCCCAGCCTGTGAGCTCTACCATTTCAATAGTACGGTGCGCTATTTCCATACGCTTGTTCTTGGGGATATCGCGTATCTCAAGCGGCATCGCAATGTTATCTAATACTGATCGATGCGGCATCAAAGCGAAATTTTGAAACACCATCGCGATGTGTTCGTTGCGATAACGACGAAGCGCTTTGTCTGACATGGCCATGATGTCCTGGCCGTTAACGATAATTGTGCCATCCGTGGGTTCAAGTAAACGATTGATATGACGCACCAGTGTGGACTTGCCACTACCGGACAATCCCATCACACAAAATATTTCACCCGGCCTGATTTGCATGGTCGCATCTGCAACACCGATCACGCAGTTGTACTTGGAAAGGACTTTGGCTTTGCTTAACGATGTGGACTTGATGTCTTGAAGGGCTTCTTTGGCACGATCACCAAATATTTTCCATACATTGGAAATTTCTATAGCGTATTGGTGCTCGGTCACAGGGGTTCTCAGGTGAAATGCGGCGTTCAGAACGAACGCCGCAGAAGGGACTATTTACAGACCAAGCCAACCGTCAACGCGATCAGAGTTTGCTGCTACCCATGCTTTGGCAACTTCTGCTGCATCTTTTCCACCTTCAATTTCGAATGCGAATGCAGAGACATCTTCACCGGTAAGTGAAATGTTCTTAACCAAATCGGCAATAGCGGGTGAACGCCCCTCAAGAGATTTTGAATAAGCAATTTGTACTTGCTTAAGCGCATCTTCAGTCATGACTTTAGAGTTTTCAAACCAGTTCGGATCCTGGTCTGGCTGCAACGCGGTGTACTTTTCAGGATCAAACTCCGGCTCAGACAATCGAACGATGTCATGTTGAAACCAGATAGCGTGCGGTGAGTAGCAGTAGAACGCATAACCAATGCCTTTCTTGACTGAGTCACCGACAGTTGCAGTCATCACTGCCTGGTCAGCACGAATTGGCTCCATAAAAGGCATTAGCCCATAGTCACGGACTTTTACCTGATTAACGTTAGCAGATGCCCAACCCGGAGCACCGATCCAGATCTCGCCTTTGCCGTTATTATCACTGTCCATTTTAGAAGCGATTTCTGGGCGGGCTAGATCAAAGATAGAAGTGACATTGTTTTCTTCACTGAAAGATTTAGTGACACAAAAGCTCTGTTTGCCTTCATAAGCATTTTCAGACAGTGCAACATTACCTGTGCCGTCTACAAATTTGTCTGTGAAGCTTTTCTGGTTTGGCAACCAAACATCTGGATGGATGTCGATGTCGCCTTTGCCAGCGTCCATCGCCTGAAAGATTGCGCCATTGTTGCCAGGCACCAATGTGGCTTCACCACCAATCCGTGAAACAACAACCTCTTGGATAAGGTGAGCAATTGCTTGTGCACCGGTCCACGCGGGTGCACCAATATTGACTGATTCTGCCATAGCCGTAGTGCTGGATAGCGCTAGTGCGAGGCCAAGTAGAGTTTTTTTCATGTATTTCTCCAACGATAAATGTGCTGAGTGATGCGGGACCACGCATGAACGGTAATGAGCAGGTCCATTACATCAGTAACCTTACATGAGGCGATTACCCTGATCCCGCTTTCGAACACTGAACACGAAACGGAAAACAGGGGACTTCGACGACTGCATGATTGCCTAGAAGGTTAACATTATGTTTGAACAGAGTGGCTGGCTGCGCATTAAAAACGTTCGTTGGGCGGCATTTATGTCGCACCACTGCCTGTTGCCATGTTTATTGCAAAAGTGTCGCGAATCAATTTTCGCCGACTGAGATTGACTTTACAACCTACACCAATGGGGAATATTCATTCATCGCGGCAACCACCTCATCTAACGAGCGGAGTGCACCGGTCTGCAAATATTCCATGGCTTTCAGCGAAGCATCGTGAGCTTCCTGGCCGGACCCTGCAACGCAATCTTCAATAACCCGGCAAAAGTAATCTGATTGGTGAGCATCAACAAAGGTGTAGTGCACGCAGACATCCGTTAAGCCCCCGCACAATAATAAGGTATTGGCTTTAAGCCCCTTCATCAGGATTTCAAAGTCAGTACCGAAGAATGCAGAGTATCGTCGCTTCCTGACAATGTAGTCCCCTTCCCTGAACCCCAACTCGGCTTTGGCAATCTGTGCTTTAGGGTCAGTTTCAATACAGTGAACCTCTTCTACCCCATCAAGCTCACGGCCAAAATCCACGTGGTCAGGTCGATGCACTTCTTGAATAAAAACAACAGGAATGTTGTTGGCATGCGCTGCATCAATAGCGACAGTCGCTTTGGTTACCCGTTCCCGATAACCCGGCATTGCCGGGATACCAGAGTAGTCATCCATGAAATCAGCAGCAAGAATGTCAATAACAATAAGTGCCGGCTTTCCTTCAATAAGATGTCGCATTAGCTCTCCGCGCTTATCAATACTTCAATCTGATTCTTGCATTAGAATACACAAAGCATCCAGCTAGTGTCTATCCATATACGAAGCAACAGCGGTGGCTCTCAGGAATGCGATCTTTCCCGACAACATATGGATATGCTGAACTACTCAAACGAGCCCATGCAGCAGGCAATACAGCGCGCAGCTGAAGCGAGCCACATTTAGTCTTTACGAAATGTCGATAATCCAACCGGAAAATACTATGAAAGCAGTAGGCTATAAAAATACAGGTCCCATTGACCGTGAAGACGCCTTACAAGATATAACTCTCGACAAACCCACAGCTAACGGTCGTGACCTTCTAGTTAAAATTAGTGCTGTCTCGGTAAACCCCGTTGATACAAAAGTCAGACAAAGACAGGAGCCGGAAGCGGACGGCTGGGGTGTACTTGGATATGACGCAGTCGGCGTTGTTGAATCGATTGGCGCTGACGTAAAAAACTTTAAAGCCGGTGATGCGGTCTACTACGCCGGCGCCATCAACCGACCGGGCACCAACAGCGAGTTCCATCTTGTCGATGAACGCCTTGTAGGTCATAAACCCAAAAGCCTGACAGATGCAGAAGCAGCATCTCTTCCACTCACCGCTATCACTGCGTGGGAAATGCTGTTTGACAGACTAGATGTTAAACGCCCCACTGTGGAAGGCGGCAATACTATTCTGATTATCGGTGGTGCAGGAGGAGTAGGCTCAATCACAATTCAACTTCTAAAAGCATTAACCGATCTGACTATCATCGCCACTGCTTCACGACCGGAAACGACAGCATGGGTAAAAGAGTGTGGCGCTCACCATGTTATCAATCACAGATCACCCATGGCAGCTCAAATTGATAAACTCGGCACAGGCGCGCCGGGCTTTGTGTTTTCCACAACCCAAACTGATGTGCACTATGCTGACATCATTGAGTTGATCGCCCCTCAAGGCCGATTTGGTTTGATCGATGATCCCGGTGACCTCAGTATCGCCCCACTGAAAATGAAAGCACTTTCACTGCATTGGGAACTGATGTTTAGTCGCTCTTTATTTGAAACAGCTGACATGGAAGCGCAAGGAAGCTTGCTAACAGAAGTTGCAGCGCTGGTAGATGCGGGCCGTATAAAGTCAACCACTACAGAAATTGCCGGCAAGATCAATGCAGCTACCCTGCGCAAAGTTCACGCAGATATTGAAACGGGCGCTACTCGCGGCAAGATTGTTTTAGAGGGTTTTTAGCAATGGCTTTTCATCTTATAACCACACTGCCTAATAACGCTGAGCTTTACTTGAAGTGATTCAAGAACGATATGCTTGAATGAACTAACCCAATTGATATCTACTTTGTGGCAGTGTCTTAGACAAGCAAAGGCGCGGCTCTCGCGCCTTTGCTTTCAATCCACTATTGCGACAACTCAACCCGATCTTTGAAATATGCTAACGCTTCCGGATTCATAAGTGCTTCCTGATTTTTAATCTCCTCACCGTGAACTACCTGCCGAACTGCCAGCTCTACAATTTTACCGCTTTTAGTTCGTGGAATATCAGCCACCGTTAAGATCACGGCCGGCACATGGCGTGGTGTACAGTTTGATCTTATTTTGGTCTTAATTTTGGTTTGCAGATCCTCGTCCAGTGTAACGCCATCACGAAGTCGAACAAACAGCACTACTCGTACATCTGACTCCCAGATCTGACCAATCACCAACGACTCTACCACCTCGTCTAATTGCTCTACCTGACGATAAATCTCCGCGGTACCTATGCGAACTCCACCCGGGTTCAGTACAGCATCAGAACGCCCGTGAATAATCATACTGCCTCGATCGGTTAACTCTACGAAGTCACCATGGCACCAGGTGTTTTCGTACTTGGCAAAATAGGCATCATGGTACTTCGACCCGTCATCATCATTCCAAAAGCCGATTGGCATACTGGGAAATACATTGGCACAGACCAACTCGCCTTTTTCAGCGCGCAATGAATGTCCTTCATCATCATATACATCTACATCCATCGCTAGCATTCGACACTGCAACTCGCCACGATGCACGGGCAATGTTGGATTGCCACCGACAAAGCAGGCAAGAATGTCGGTACCGCCTGAGACAGAAGACAGGCACACGTCTGTTTTTACTTTTTCATACACAAAAGAAAAACTTTCAGGTGACAGTGGAGAACCTGTTGAAAGAACAGATTTCACCGATGACAGATCATGCGATATCGCAGGCGTGAGCCCGGCTTTATTTACCGCATCAATGTACTTCGCTGAGGTGCCGAATATATTGATCTTTTCATCATCAATGTAATCAAATAACACGTTGCCGTCCGGGTAGAACGGTGAGCCGTCATAAAGCATTAGTGTGACTTCACTGGCCAGCGCCGTGACCAGCCAATTCCACATCATCCAACCGCAAGTGGTGAAGTAGAAAAGGCGCTCACCGGGCTTCGCATCACAGTGCAGCCGGTGTTCTTTGAGATGTTGTAACAGAGTACCTCCAGCACCGTGAACGATACACTTAGGCACGCCTGTCGTACCGGAGGAATACATAATGTACAACGGGTGATCAAACGGGAGCTGTTCGAATTCAAGCTTCGCATCAGAAAACGCTTCCAGTGCCTCATTATATGCCACTGCCGGCTTATCCAGTGTAGCAGTGCTTAGCTCGTCCGTAGACACCAAAACCACCTGACGAACTGTGGGTAGCGCTTCTAATATGGCATTAACCTTGTCAATACACTGGTGAAATTTTCCGTTGTAATAATAACCATCACAAGCAATCACCACTGTCGGCTCGATTTGTCCGAATCTATCTGTTACCCCACGCACGCCAAAATCCGGTGAACAGGAAGACCATACAGCACCGATACTTACCGCCGCCAACATAGCCACTACGGTTTCAGGAACATTGGGCATAATCGCTGCCACCCGATCTCCGGGTTTTACACCTGCCTGCCTGAAGGATGCCGCCAGCGCCGCAGTGTGTTGGTGTAACTCATCGAAACTTAACGAGCGTTGCTTCTTATCTTCACCACGAAATAAGATAGCGGTTTCTTCGCCTTTTTTACGTAGAAGGTTTTCTGCAAAATTTAACCGTGCCTGCGGAAACCATTTGGCGCCGGGTATTTGATCAGGATTATCGACTATGCGTTCGCCCTTGGTTTCTGCAACTACATTGCTAAAATCCCAAAAATCTGACCAGAACAACTCTTTGTTCTCTACAGACCAACGATGCAGGGCTTTATACGCACTTACAGGATCAGTGCTATCAACTGCCAGGCCATACTTAGCGGAAACCAGATCGGTAAATCGTGTGATGTTCGCATCACGGATTCTATCTGCAGACGGTTGCCAAAGTAATTCATTCATAATGTAAACTAGGGTTGGTTAGCAGAATCGCCAGCTATTCGTAGCTACGCACATCGTCAATCACTTTACCGTCAGATGCCAGTGCACCATTTTCCACAAAGCTCACCTCACCGCGTAACTTGCAGACTTCCTTAAGGCTGACACGAATGGCGTCTGCCAGTGATTCATCTTGCCGTGTTGTTTCACAACACAGTGTCATGGAATCATTAACGCCTTCACGATCCACTACCAAACGCGCCTTTTGAATTTCAGGGTGTCGCTTTACCACGGCCGCAACTTGCTCCGGCCTGACAAACATCCCCTTGACCTTGGTGGTTTGATCTGCGCGCCCCATCCAACCCGCAATCCTCATATTGGTACGACCACAAGGACTGATACCAGGCATTATTTTCGACATATCTCCCGTCGCAAACCGGACTAATGGATAGTCCTTGGAAAAACTGGTGACGAGTATTTCTCCCACCTCACCTTCTGCGACCGGATCACCCGTACCTGGTGTAACAATTTCTACCAGTATATTTTCATCGATAATCAAACCCTCACGCGCGTGTGATTCGTAAGCTATGGTGCCGACATCAGCTGTGCCATAGAACTGCAATACATCTACCCCGTGTTCGGACAATGTTGCTCGCAATGAAGGCGGAAGTGCTTCACCACCCACCAAGCCTCTTTTAATACATGATATATCTGCACCTTTTTCAGCCGCTTTATCGATAAGGATTTTCAAAAACGACGGAGTGCCGCAATAAACATTTGGCTGCAGATCTACAATTGCTTCTACCTGTAATTCGGTTTGACCAATGCCAGCCGGAAACACACCGCAGCCTATCGCGCGTGCGCCTGACTCAATCATAAAGCCGGCGGGTGTAAAGTGATAAGAGAGCGTATTGTGGATTAAATCGCCTGCCCGCACTCCCGCTGCATATAACGCACGGCCTGTGCGCCAATAGTCCGGCCCCTCGCCTTCGGGTTCATACACTGGCCCGGGAGACGCATAAACACGAACCATTGACCCGGCCTTGGCAGAAGCCAATCCACCGAACGGTCGCGCTGTTGCCTGGCGGGTCATGAGATCTGATTTTCGAGTGACTGGAAGTGATGCCAGTAATTCAACAGAGGTAATTGAAGCAGCATCAACATCAGCGAGTATCTCTGCATACGCAGTGGTGGACGTCTTAGCGTGCGCTATCTGCTTTGGCAGCTCCATCTGCAAAGTCAAAGAGCGAGTCATTTCATCACGTGTTTCGAGTTTGTCGAAGTAGTCAGCGGTCATGCGAATCCCTGAGTAATTAATGCGTTAAGTATACTTGCGTACTGCTTGTCATGGAAACGGAGATGCGAAGCCACTGAGAAAATGGATGCAGCCTGCTGACATTCCGGGTTCAGGGATTGATCGACCTGACAATGCACACCGATAGCACATCATACTTGGCTTGCTTCTCCACAGGAACATTGGCGGATGCGCTTTTCGCTTATGCCCTTACGATTCACGCTATTTTTGTAGAGAGACATAAACGCCGGGCACATCCGTATTTTGCTCGGTAAGGCAGCAACAATGGGGAGTCAAGATGTCCGTGACACGCTACACGCACACTAGCGCGTTAGATTTCAGTTGTGATTGGGCGAGGTATAAGTGTCCTACGGACTTGGTTTTTGCCGTACTGCCCTACACAGCCTGGCTACCAGACAAGCATGACCTTAGCGTCGGTATCCGTTGAAATAAGCAGGTGTAGTCCGGAAGGTTGTCTTACGAGAGCCATCTTTTGCGACGTTTGTAGTGCTTTACATCACGGAAGCTGCGCTTGGACCCTTCACTCACACCAAGATAGAATTCTTTGACATCTGCGTTATCCCGAAGCTCACTGGCAGCACCATCCATCACTACGCGTCCTGACTCCAAAATATATCCGTAGTGGGCGTAACGAAGCGCTATGTTGGTGTTCTGCTCAGCAAGTAAAAAGGAAACCCCTTCATCTTCATTGAGTCTTTTTACGTTTTCAAAAATCTCTTCCACCAGCTGTGGCGCCAGCCCCATGGATGGCTCATCAAGCAGTATAGTTTCTGGATTTGCTAGCAATGCGCGCCCGATAGCACACATCTGCTGTTCACCGCCTGAGGTATAACCGGCAAGTGATTTACGTCTGTCACGCAGACGTGGAAAGTAGGTGTAGACCATATCGAGGTCTCGCTTGACTGCGGCCTTACCGTCTTTACGCGTATAGGCACCGGTGAGCAGGTTATCTTCAATGGTTAGGTGTTCAAAGCAATGACGACCTTCCATCACCTGTATTACACCGCGCTTCACCAACTCTTCCGGACTCAATGAATCAATTGCTGTACCGCGATAGAGGATAGACCCCTTGGTCACTACCCCCCGCTCGGAATGCAATAAATTGGATATCGCTTTCAGCGTGGTGGTTTTACCTGCACCGTTGCCACCAAGGAGTGCAGTAATACCACCTTTCGGCACACTCAGACTTACCCCTTTCAATACAAGAATTACATGGTTATAAATAACTTCAATGTTATTTACTTCCAATAGCGCTTCTGTTTGATCCTGCGCGGTTGTTTCAGACGCCATGGCAGCGGTATTCATAATGTGTTTCTTATATTTATGGCCGATGCAAAAACTACCCCCGAAACCGGGGGTAGTGATTTAGTGCTTTACGCGCACTCTTGCAATTCAATTTTGCTTTCTTCGGCAAAAGCATTGCTGTCTTCGTCAATTAACGGCTGAATGATCTCCATATCAGAAGGCTCAAAATCAGAAATCAATTTCCACTCGCCAGCACCTGCATCCCACTGTTGCATCGCGCCAAGACCAGGGCCACCGTGATTTTTACAATCAACCGTGAACTCAGGACCAAAGCCCGCCATACCCAGTGATTCCATCTTTGCAGCATCCATCACAAGCGCTTCCATTCCATCACGCATCTGCGCTGCGTTGATATCTGCAGTACCGTGAATTCCCTGTGCGGTTTTCGCAGCTTCTACCGCCAGCATTGCCGCGTACATACCACGGTTGTAGAGCACAGTACCGACCTGATCACCAGCACCCGCAGCCTTACCTGCATCAACCACGTGCTTTTGGATGTCATCAAATACCGGGAAGTCGCTACCCACTGCGTGGAAGGTCAATGCTTTATAGCCATTGGCCTTAGCACCTGCAGGGATCACATCATTCTCAGAGCCTGACCACCAGATACCAATGAAGTTTTCCATTGGATAACCAATGTTAACCGCTTCCTGAATGGCGACCTGATTCATCACACCCCAACCCCACATCAATACATAGTCAGGACGAGTACGACGAATTTGCAGCCACTGTGACTTTTGCTCCTGACCCGGGTGATCTACAGGCACTTCAGCTAATTTGAAACCATGCTTTGCAGACAACTCGTTAAGCGTTCGGATGGGCTCTTTGCCATAGGCTGAGTTGTGGTAAACCAAAGCAACGTTTTTGCCTTTAATATCGCCACCATTTTCACTAAGTATGTGATTGATCGCGTGTGAAGCACCATCCCAGTAGTTTGCCGGGTAGTTAAATACGTTGCTGAACACGGTACCATTCTTTGCAGAAGTACGACCGTAACCCATGGTGTGCATTGGTATGCCATCAGCGGTGACCTTCGGGATCAACTGATAAGTGATACCCGTAGAGAGCGGTTGATACACTAACGGGTTTTCGCCTTTGGTCGACTCGTAGCACTCAACACCCTTTTGTGTGTTGTAGCCGGTTTCGCATTCGATGACTTTGGCAGGTATTCCGCCAATACCACCATCTCTTTCATTAACCAGCGTGAAGTAGTCAGCATAGCCATCCGCGAATGGAATGCCGTTAGCGCCATAAGCACCGGTACGGTAGCTAAGCGACGGAAAGACCAAATCGGCCATTGCCGCTGTTGAAGCCAGTGAAGTGATCAATGCCACTCCAACGATTTTTAACGGATTCATTTATTCTATCCTCAGTAAAAACATCAAACTTGTGAAAATCCCTAATGTGGGAATGGCCACAACAAAAACTTGTCTTTGGCTAATCGCCACAACTGCGCTAAACCGTGAGGCTCCGCGATCAAGAACAAAACGATTAACCCACCGACGACCATAAATTCAATATGGACCGCAATATCGGTTGGCCAACCCAGCCAGTTAACCATAATGTTCTTCAGTAATACAGGTACCAGTACCAGGAAGGCGGCACCAGCGAAACTGCCGAAAATTGAGCCTAAACCGCCGATGATGATCATAAACAGCACCAGAAAGGACTGAGTGATGCCGAATGCCTCACCCACTTCAACCGCCCCCAGATAAACCGAGAAGAACAACGCGCCGGCAACACCGATAAAAAACGACGAAACGGCGAATGCTGAAAGCTTACTCTTGAGCGGATTCACACCGATGATTTCCGCCGCAATGTCCATGTCACGAATGGCCATCCAGCTTCGGCCTAAACGTCCGCGCGTCAGGTTACGTGCAACCCAGGCCAGCAGTACCAGAAAGGTAAGACAAAATAGATATCTGACAGGAGCATCGGCATTGGGGCCGGTCACTGCGAAGCCAAACATTGAACGCTCGGGTGCACTGATTTGGCCAGACGCTGAATTGTTGTAAAACCAGGGCACTTTATTAAACAGCCAGACGAGAAAAAACTGTGCTGCAAGCGTGGCCACAGCCAGGTAAAACCCTTTGATGCGCAGCGACGGAATACCAAACAACATACCGACCGCCGCAGTGATAACACCGGACAATAAAACCACGATAAAGATATTCAAGTCTGGAAACGCAGTCATGATTTTATAGCAGGCGTAAGCACCGACCGCTAGAAAGCCGCCTGTTCCAAGCGATACCTGACCACAATAGCCGGTTAAAATATTTAACCCGAGAGAAGCGATTGCATAGATGAGAAACGGCAACATCACCGCGCTTGTCCAGTAGTCGTTTATAAAAAACGGCACCACCAGAAAGGCAATCGCCAATACGATGTAATAGCCCCAACGATCCTGCTTAAGCGGGAAAGTTTGAATATCATCCCGATACGTTGTTTTGAAATCACCTGCCTGCCGATAGAACATAGATCTCTCCCCTAAACCCGCTCGATTATTTTGTCACCGAACAAACCTTGCGGTCGGAACACAAGAAAGAACAATGCAAGTACGTAGGCAAACCAGTTCTCGGTAGCACCACCGATCAGTGGTCCAATTGAGTACTCAAATAGTTTCTCACCCACACCAATGATCAGGCCACCGATAATCGCACCCGGGATGGAGGTGAAACCACCAAGAATTAACACTGGCAGTGCCTTAAGTGCTATCAGTGACAGGGAAAATTGTACGCCGGATTTCGACCCCCACATCACCCCGGCGACCATAGCCACTACTCCGGCGATGCACCACGTGATAACCCAAATTTTGCGTAGGCTGATACCCACTGACAAGGCGGCTTGATGATCATCAGCCACAGCACGCAGCGCACGACCAGTTTTGGTGTATTGACTGAACAAACTTAAGGTAATCACAAGCGCAAGCGCTACCAAAGCAGCCACCATATCGAGTTTATCCAGATACATGCCGTAGTACTCGCTGCCCTCAGCCGCCCACTTGAGCGTGTATTCTTCCAGTGCCAGCGACGCCCCCTGGGGCAGTCCGACATCAAGGGTTTTAATCTCTGAACCCCACATCAGATCACCAAAACCTTCCATGAAGTAGGCAAGACCAATGGTGGCCATAAAAAGGATAATGGGTTCCTGATTCACCAGGTGCTTTAACACCAGCCGCTCAACCAGTATGGCAAAGATAATCATCACCACGACGGTGAGTAATATCGCCACAATGGCCGGCAACTGCCATCCAAAGTGATGGATGTGGGTGCCGAAGATCGCATTGATCAGGTGCGAGAACGGCACTTGTCCGTTTTGAATGCCGACCAGTGTCATCGCGGCAAACAGCGCCATGACACCCTGGGCATAGTTAAATATACCGGACGCTTTGAAGATCAGTACAAAACCCAGAGCCACCAGTGAATACATGACGCCGGCCATCAGACCGTTCAGTATCACTTCAATTGTATATAGGACGTCAGGCGACATATCTGGTCTTCTGTAATCTAGTCATTTCTTTCCCTACTCGCATACCTTACTCATGAGGGACACCGAGATAGGCATCAATTACCGCCTGATTGTTGCGAATTTCTTCCGGCGTGCCATCACCTATTTTCTTGCCGTAGTCGAGCACGACAAGACGGTCAGAGATATCCATAACCACTCCCATGTCGTGTTCAATAATCGCAATGGTAGTTCCGAATTCGCTTTGAACGTCGAGAATGAAGCGCGACATGTCTTCTTTTTCCTCAACGTTCATCCCTGCCATCGGTTCATCAAGTAATAACAACACCGGTTCAGCAGCCAACGCTCTACCTAGCTCAACCCGTTTTTGCAAACCATAAGGCAAACGTCCGACAGGTGTTTTACGAATTGACTGAATCTCTAGAAAATCAATAATTTCTTCAACGTAGCGTCGATTTTTTATTTCTTCTTTTTCCGCCGCACCTCGCCAGATCGCCTGACTTAGCATGTTCGCACTCATGTGCGTAGAACGCCCGGTCATGATGTTGTCAAGCGTTGACATACCTTTAAACAGCGCGATATTTTGAAACGTACGTGCAATACCCTGATGGGCAATCTGGTGAGGCTTTATGCCTTTGCGTTTTTCACCGCAGTACCAGACTTCACCGACCTGCGGATGATAAAAGCCATTAATGACATTAAGCATTGATGACTTGCCGGCCCCATTTGGACCAATGATGGCACGCACTTCACCTCTTTGAATATCAAACGACACATCAGTCAGCGCTTTCACACCACCAAATGACAGCGAGATATTTTCGATACGCAGCAGTTCAGCACCCGGCTCGATACCGCTTGCCATCTTTGTACCGTAATTCATGCGATCGCCAAAGACGTATACGCCGAACCGGTGCTAATTGCATCAAGAACTATTTTCATTTACGCGCTCTCTCGCAATTCGGAAGCCCCATAAATTTCCATTTCTTCAATTCGGACAGTGGCTGATATTTCACCACGCCGACCATCTTCAAACACTACTTCGGTACTGATGAAGCGCTCAGACGAACCGTCGTATAGGCCTTCGATTAACGGGATATAGCGCTCTGCTATAAACGAGCGTCGAACTTTTTGCGTTCGAGTTAACTCACCGTCATCAGCGTCAAGTTCTTTGTGCAGAACCAGAAATCGTTTTATTTGCGCACCAGCCATTCGCGGCTCTTCACTCAAGTCTCTATTCACCTGATCTACGTGTTCACGGATCATGGCATAGACCTGCGGATGACTGGAGAGTTCCTGGTATGACGCGTAGGCGATATTATTACGCTCAGCCCAGTTACTTACTGAGGTGAGGTCAATATTGATCATCACCGTGGCGTAGTCACGCTGATCACCAAATGCCACCACCTCCTGGATACTGGGAAAGAATTTTAATTTATTCTCTATGTACTTAGGCGGAAACATACTGCCATCCAACAACTTACCCACATCTTTAGCACGATCAATAATGTGAAGATGACCGTCATCATCAATAAAACCGGCATCACCAGTATGTACCCAGCCGTCTGCTGTTTTAGTTGAACTGGTGGCTTCCTCATTCTTGTAATAGCCCATAAACACACCCGGCGACCTATACAGTACTTCGCCATCGTCCGCCAGCAACAGCTCTACATCAATAGACGGCTTGCCTACAGTGTCTGGATAAATCTCACCATCAGGTTGCGCTGTGATGTAGACACTGGCTTCCGTTTGCCCGTACAGCTGCTTAAGATTGATACCAAGAGAGCGATAAAAACTGAAAATCTCCGGACCAATGGCTTCCCCTGCGGTATACCCGACCTTGATACGGCTCATACCCAGTTGGTTTCTCAGAGGCCCATAGATAAATAGATTGCCCAGCGTGTACTTGATTTTATCGACCAGATCTACTGATTGACCGTTGAGTATTTTTTCACCACAACGCTCCGCAACGGCCATATAGTATTTATACATTGCCTTTTTTACTTTACCCGCATCTTCCATGCGAACGGTAATAGTGGTGAGCAACGATTCGAAGACTCTTGGCGGTGCAAAGAAATAAGTTGGCGCGATTTCGCGGCGATCAATGTCGATGGTCTCGCCACTCTCAGGACAACACACGCAGTATCCCGCTGTTAAAAACTGCCCGTAGGAAAATACGTGGTCCCCTACCCATGCAAGTGGTAGGTACGCAATGATCTCTTCGGTGTGATCAAGCTTGTCAAATGCATTGCCGTTAAGAGAGGAAAGCAACAGATTATCGTACGACAACATCACTCCCTTAGGACGTCCAGTGGTTCCTGATGTGTACAACATCACACACAGCTCGTTGCCCTGGCCTGCTTCAATGCCCTGCAACCATTGCGTCGCCAGTTCAGCGTTGTCCGCCAATGCGGCTCTGCCTTGTTCCTGAAGGCCGGCTATTGAATGAAGTTTGTCGTGACTGTATTCACGAAGGCCGCGGTGTTCGTCATACAAAAGATGCTGTAGCGCTGGCAGTCGGTCTGTCATAGACAGGACCTTGTCGACCTGCTCTTGGTCTTGGCAGACGGCAAACTGAACATCTGCGTGCTCGAGCACAAACTCCATTTCTTCCGCAACAGATTCTGCATACACCGGCACAGGTACCGCACCGAGTGCTTGCGCCGCCGCAAAGGTCCAATACAACCTGGGTCGGTTGCTGCCAACTATGGCGACTTTGTCCCCGGCTTTTACTCCAATGAGTTGCAAGCCAATGGAATAGGCACGTATTTCTTCAAACAATTCAGCCCAGGTCCAAGACTGCCAAACGCCGTAGTTTTTATGCCGCATTGCTGCGCGCGATGCATACACATCTGAGTTTCTAACCAGATACTTTGGAAAAGTATCGATCGAGGATTCCGGGCTACTCTGCATAATTTGTGTGATTGCCTACGACCATGTCATTGCTGAACGCGGTGCCTTTACTAAGTACCACAACATTAGAACACTTATGCCTCCAGAACCCAACTCGTTTAAAAGTCTATATTGCTGCGTGCATAAGGGTCAAGCCCTCAATAACTTACCCAGACACGACAGCCTCTACGCACGAACCAAGGCATTTGATTTATTCAGGCAGAGATATCATTCGGCTGACCAGCACAGGCAAGCCAGAAAGACTATGTTTTGAGATCGAAATCTTAAGCAGGCGATATTTAAAACTGCACTAGCCGCGCTTTAAGATCGAGTCTTTACCCATCATCGGGCGCAACACTTCAGGTACGGTGATACTTCCATCAGCTTCCTGGTAGTTTTCAAGAATGGCCACCAGCGTACGACCCACAGCCAGGCCCGAACCATTCAATGTATGGACAAGCTCGGTATTACCTTCAGCGTTTCTGAAGCGTGTCTTCATGCGACGCGCCTGAAAGTCTGTGCAATTACTGCAAGATGAAATTTCACGGTACGCTTGCTGCCCGGGCAACCAAACTTCAAGGTCATAGGTTTTACTTGCCGCGAAACCGGTATCCCCGCTGCAAAGCGTCATCACACGGTACGGAAGTTCAAGCTTCTGCAACACAGTCTCTGCGTGACCAACGAGCTTTTCAAGGGTATCCCAAGATTCATCAGGGTGCGCAATATGGACCAGCTCAACTTTCTCAAACTGATGCTGTCGAATCATGCCACGTGTGTCTTTACCATATGAGCCAGCTTCAGATCGAAAGCATGGAGTGTGTGCAGTCATACTGATTGGCAGTTGATCGCGCTCCAGTATTTGATCTCTTACCAGGTTGGTTAACGGCACCTCTGAGGTCGGAATAAGATAATAGTTGCTGTCGCCCTCAAGCTTGAACAGATCTTCCCCGAACTTTGGCAACTGCGATGTACCAAGTAGGGAATCACCATTGACAATAAACGGCACATTCATCTCTGTATAGCCGTGTTCAGTGGTGTGAAGGTTCAACATGAACTGCGCGATGGTGCGATGCAGCAATGCGATTTCGTTGTGCATCACCACAAAACGGGAGCCCGTTAGCAGCGAGCCTGCTGCGGAATCCAAACCTTTCTCTGCGGTGAGATCAACGTGGTCAACCACGTCAAATTCAAACTCTCGTGGAGTCCCCCACTTACGCACTTCTATATTATCGTCTTCTGACTGGCCGCTTGGCACAGACTCGTGCAGTAAATTAGGTACAGACAATGAGATATCACGCAAGTTGCCCTGAAGCTCTGCAAGATCCTGCTCGCAACGCTTGAGCTCTTCACCCAAATCATTGACCTGAGCCAGTAGCGGCTCGATATCTTCGCCTTTGGCTTTTGCCGCACCAATATCCTTGGAACGGGTATTTCGCTCCGCCTGCAAGTCTTGTGTTTTGACTTGTAAGTCACGACGCCGGGCCTCAAGCCCTTCTACAGCCTGGGTATCAAGCTCATAGCCGCGCCGGCCAAGCTCTTTGGCGAGCGATCCAAGATCCGTTCGAAACAGTTTTGCATCAAGCATACGGGGCGTTATTGACTCAAGAGACGATCGGGAATTATAGCAACTTGCCGGTCTTTGCCACACAATTTATTACCCAGGAGCTTGCGCGGCGGAACCTCGGCACCTGCGAACGCTCCCGGACAGTGCGTTTGTGTCGATCATTTTCGTTACGCATGAATCACTCAGCGCATTAAAATGATCGTAAAAACACACCTCGCCACGGCACACTTTCGATGCGCAGACTTCTACCACGCAGTCTCGCGGACCAGCATTATCTAAAGCGCGTGGCAAACGCCGTCGCCACCACCAGCCCCAGGGCAACGGCCAACAGACTCAAAACTACATTTGAAACAACATTAACGGCAGCCGCTTTCATCTGGCCGGATTGCCATAACTGCATCGTCTCAAGAGAGAACGCGGAGAAAGTGGTGAAAGCGCCGAGAAGGCCGGTTTGGAAAAACAAACGGGCTTCCGGCACCAGCTTGTCGTCAATCAGCAGGCTGGCCGCGAGCAGGCCGATCAAAAACGACCCGAACACGTTGACCGCGAGTGTCGCCAGCGGAAACTGCAGAGCGGAACCGGCCAATAGCCTCGAAACACCGAAGCGCATCACTGCCCCGCAAGCGCCACCCAATGCGACCCAGAGAAATGCCACAGACTAAGCCCGCCTCGTTAAATTACTGGAATCGCAGGCACGACTGAAAAAGGCATGGTCGATGCTTACATATGCGGATCTTCGAGAGGCAGGCATTATGAAATTACTCGCGCGTTTACCGGTAATTGCTGTTCCAATTCTGATGGCACTTTTGCACAGCTCCGGCGCGAATGCCAACAACCTGTATCAATGGACAGGATCAGATGGCACGCCAACCTACTCACCCGACCCACCACCCAAAGGCGTTCCGTTTACCATGGTCGGGCCTGATCTGAAGCCCATACAAAGTCAGGCCCAAAGCGCGCCAACCGATCAACAAACACCACAGGCAACCGCTGGATCTCAAAATCCGATGGTGACGACTCGCAAAAGTAATCTTGTGATGACACCCGACCCCTCGTCAGGTACGGAAGCTCCCAACTCAGTAGCCAAACCTAAGCCCAGCTGGAAACCAGTCAAGTATGCAGACGATCCGAATCCGGATGACGCAGGGCCTGTCTTTAAAAACAAAACGGTCACCGCAGCGAGTATCAGTCCTCCAGTGAATAGAATCACAGGTGAGTGTTTGACGATTAAACAGAGACAATTGGTTCTGGAAAGCCAGTTTGCCAACGCGCAAACCGCAACAGAAATGGACCAGGCGGTACTTCGACTCAGCGCCTTTCAAAAACAGAACAAAGGACAATGCGGGATCAGGTAGAAAATAACACCATCACGCTTGCGCACGCTCTGCCTGGAGTTGCGCCAGGTAAGTTCGTTACCGAGCTGAATCAGAGCTTTCAGGCAACTCAAAGTGATGACCGCGAAAGTGCAGATAACGCAGCCATTTGTACAAAAAGCGATTTAAGCGCCAGGAATTATCCAGACCACGCGTTTTACGCTCGACGTGTTGTTGGCCGTGAATGAGTCCGCTGACCACCTCCGCCGTTCTGGCATCGTGATACACCCTGAGCATCAGGTCCGGCTCAGCCGACGCACGAGACGAGCGACCATTGGCGGATACAAACCGGTAGGTTAGTCGGAGAGTCGTTGTATACGGGCTTTTCTCTATCACTTGCATGTAGAGGGGCAAGCACCCAGGCACTTTGGAGACATCCGTACTGATCTCAGCCCGTTTTAGATCAGGTATCAGTAACCTGAGCTGCAGGTAGTTTTGCTCATAGAGCTCCATCAGGTTGCAGAAGCGCCCTGAAGTTCTAGTTTTTTGCTGTACTGGACAATACATAGACCGATGCAATATACCGATGAAAATCACGCTTATTGTAGGGCATATCGAGCATGAAAAGCCCGACTTTGCGCAACTTGGGGGTCTTTCAAAGGATAAATGCGACAAATTGTTTCAAAATTGCCATTAACCCTTTAGAATTGCACAAATGGCCCATAAGTTGACTTAGAGCGTGGGCAGGTCAACCAGGGTTTTCCTGGTCCTGAACACACACTGTAAATGTTTAAGAAGCGAGTGAATGGCGAAAGAAGAAGCAATTGAAATGGAAGGCACTGTGGTTGACACACTGCCCAACACTATGTTCCGGGTGGAGCTTGAAAACGGTCATGTTGTGACTGCACATATTTCAGGCAAGATGCGTAAGCACTACATCCGGATCCTGACTGGAGACAAGGTAACGGTAGAAATGACTCCGTACGACCTCTCTAAAGGTCGCATCACCTATCGAAGTCGATAACAGAATTCATTGATAGAAATGAAAAAGGCACGCTAAACAGCGTGCCTTTTTTGTGTGTGCGCAATGTTTGCTTAACGCCAATTGCAGCACCAACGACTTACGCAAGCCGTAGGTTAAGACTACCTAAACGGTAGCCTCGGCATTTTCAATCTCAAACGTTAACTCGCCAAACTCATCAAGTAACACCTTCACTGTTCCACCGCTGGACAGCGTACCGAACAGGATCTCATCAGCCAGTGGCTTTTTGATGTTTTCGCGAATGATCCGACTCATTGGTCGAGCACCCATTTTCGCATCAAAGCCATTCTCAGCTAACCAGCCTTTGGCAGCGTCAGTCACATCGATAGCCACGTTCTTTTCGTTTAGCTGCGCTTCAAGTTCAAACAGGAACTTATCAACAACACTCAAGATAGTGGTTCTGTCCAATGGAGCGAATTGCACAATCGCATCCAGACGGTTTCTGAATTCAGGTGTGAAGAACTTGTTAATCGCTTCCATTCCATCACTCGCATGATCTTGCACAGTGAAACCAAGGCTTGGACGACTAATGGACTCAGCTCCGGCATTGGTGGTCATGACCACGATCACGTTGCGAAAGTCTGCCTTGCGACCGTTGTTGTCAGTCAGCGTTCCGTGATCCATCACCTGCAGCAGCAAGTTGAAAACGTCAGGGTGCGCTTTTTCGATTTCATCTAATAACAGTACACAGTGAGGGTTCTGTATGACGGTATCAGTCAGCAAACCACCCTGGTCGTAACCTACGTAACCTGGAGGTGCACCAATTAACCTTGAAACCGTATGGCGCTCCATGTACTCAGACATATCAAAGCGCATGAACTCAATGCCCATTACTTTGGCAAGCTGCTTAGTCACTTCTGTTTTGCCCACACCGGTAGGACCCGCAAGCAGGAAACTTCCAATTGGACGATCTTCAGGACCAAGACCGGAGCGTGACATCTTGATAGCAGAGGCCAGTTGTTCGATCGCAGGATCCTGACCGAACACCAACATCCCCAGATCACGGCTTAGCGTCTTAAGAATTTCCATATCAGTGGAAGAGACACTTTTCTCAGGGATACGCGCTATTTTCGCAATGATTGATTCGATGTCTTTAACACCAATCGCTTTTTTCGATTGCTTTGGATTCAAGCGACGGCTTGCACCCGCTTCGTCAATAATGTCTATTGCTTTGTCTGGCAGAAATCGATCGTTTACGTAGCGATCAGATAACTCCGCAGCCGCTTTCAGCGCGTTGCTTGAATACTTCACATCATGGAAGGTTTCAAAGTTACTCTTAAGACCCTTCAGAATTTCAACTGTCTCAGATACCGATGGCTCAGTGACATCTACTTTCTGGAAGCGTCTTGACAGCGCTCGATCCTTTTCAAAAATACCGCGATATTCTTGATAGGTGGTTGAACCGATACACTTAAGTTCACCCGTCGCCAGCATTGGCTTAATCAGGTTAGAGGCATCCATCACCCCGCCGGAAGCTGCACCAGCACCGATGATCGTATGGATCTCGTCAATAAACAGTATCGCGCCCTCTTCAGCTTGAAGCTGCGCAAGAATTGCTTTCAGTCGTTTTTCAAAATCACCGCGATACTTCGTACCGGCAACCAGCGCACCAAGATCAAGTGAGTAGATCGTGCTGCCAAGCAGTACTTCAGGCAGATCACCTTCGACAATCTTCAGAGCCAGACCTTCAGCAATGGCGGTTTTACCTACGCCTGCCTCACCGACAAGCAAAGGGTTATTTTTTCTACGGCGACATAAGATTTGAGCTGAGCGCTCAACTTCTTTGTCACGACCAATCAGTGGGTCGATTTTGCCTTCTTTGGCTTTATTGTTCAGATTGGTGGCGTATTTGTCGAGCGGCGAAGCTTCGGCCTCACCCTCCTCCATACCGGCCTCGCTGGACAGATCTTCCAGATCACCTTTCTCATCATCCGATATTTTCGAAATACCGTGTGAGATGTAGTTCACCACGTCAAGACGGGTGACATTTTGTTTGTTCAGCAGATAAACAGTGTGCGAGTCTTGCTCACCGAAGATAGCTACAAGTACATTCGCACCGGTAACTTCTTTCTTGCCTGATGACTGCACGTGAAATACAGCACGCTGTAACACACGCTGGAAACCAAGCGTCGGCTGAGTTTCGCGATTATCTGAGTCATCAAGCAGCGGTGTGTTTTCATCAATGAATTCAACTAATTCATCGCGAAGCGATTCTAACTCACCACCACAAGACCGAAGTACCTGGGCAGCAGTTGGGTTGTCCAGCAATGCCAATAGCAAGTGCTCAACCGTCATAAATTCATAACGTTTCTCGCGAGCTTCTTTGAACGCATTATTTAACGTGAACTCGAGTTCTTTGCTCAGCATCTCACGATTCTCTCTATATAATTATTTATTGTTTTAATCTTCATCTTTAGCTGAAACTACGCCTCTTCCATATCACACATTAAAGGATGCTGATTGTCACGTGAAAACTGGTTCACATGGACAACTTTTGTTTCAGCCAACTCACGAGTGAATACCCCACAAACACCCTTTCCCCGGCTATGCACATGTAGCATGACTTGCGTCGCTTTCTCACGGTCCATACTAAAGAAACTCTCAAGTACCTTCACAACGAACTCCATGGGTGTGTAGTCGTCATTAAGTATCACCACTTTATACATCGGTGGCTTCTTAAGCATGGGCTTAGCAACTTC
This sequence comes from uncultured Granulosicoccaceae bacterium, assembly GCA_938041955.1. Lineage (GTDB taxonomy): Bacteria > Pseudomonadota > Gammaproteobacteria > Granulosicoccales > Granulosicoccaceae. The sequence continues at coordinate 52,249 of CALISD010000025.1, forward strand.
AACTGCTGTTCCCGTATCTTCGGAATACTGTTTATCAGTCATAAACCTACGTTAATTCTTTCGACATTATTAAATACATCTTGATAGCTCTTCAGCGTACATGGTAACGCTCTAAAGCCCATTCTACTTGGTATATTATTGATATTGCAGGTATTGATGTATATTAACACCCGCAATTTCCCAGAATAAATTATGGTGTCTGTGACTCAGGTTTCAACCTGCAGACACCAACAAAAGTGCTAAATGAAGTTAACCGGGCTTAACTGTCTGTCAGCTTGCTGCAGATAGACCTTCTTTGATACCCGTTGCACTGACACCCGATTGCAGAAAGTCGCCAGGAAAATCATCTACCATAATCACTTTTCTGGTTGCGACCGCCGAATCCTGCAGGACCTTAGCATCAGCTGGGCTCAACTCTCCTGTTTCCATTAACTTGGCTACCCAGGCAGAATAATCAAGATCGTAAGGTTGCTTTATGCCTTTATCCTTTAACGATTTTTCGATTGGATCCGCTGCAATTGAGAGCTTCATCGCAACTTCAAGACAGCCCGTTACATCGTCTGGATCAGTGCTGATATACAGCGCATCAGTCAAACGATCACGAGCCTCGCCGGGTGTCAGCAGCAATTCCGCTACTTGTCTTCCGAGTCTGTCATTTGGCGTGCGGAAGCGACGACCGAGTGGAAAGATCACCCCCCGCAAGATCACTCCGACCCAGGCACTTGGAAAATTCCGAAGTATTTGATCGAGTGCCACCTGCGTCTGGAAGATGCAATATCGCGCGCTCCACTCTACTAGAGGCCAGTCAGCTTCCGGGCGACCATCATCTTCATAGCGCTTTAAAACCGCTGATGCCATATACATATAGATAAGCCCATCAGCGAATCGACCGGACAGCTTTTCCTTACGCTTCAACTCACCACCCAAAAACAGCAGGGTAAAGTCGGCAAGAAAGGAATAGCCGGCACTCATGCGAGCTAATCGCCTGTAGTATTTGGCAGGTTTGCCCTTAACCGGAGACTTCGCCAGTCTACCGCGGGTCAAACCATGGAACATGGCTTGCGCGCCACTACTGATGGCGTAGGCAATATGGCCAGTCAATGCGGAGTCAAACGCATCAATGGCTTCATCTTTGTCTTCAATTGCAGCCGCTTCAATCTCGGCCACCAAATGAGGATGGCAGCGCATCGCCCCCTGACCGAATACGATCATGCTGCGGGTCAAAATGTTAGCTCCTTCCACTGTGATCCCTACCGGCACTCCCTGATAGGCACGCGCCAGATAATTGCTCGGGCCCATACAGATTGCCTTGCCACCATGAATGTCCATCGCATCGTTCATGACAACACGCATATGCTCAGTATTGAAATACTTAAGAATGCCGCTGACCACTGAGGGCTTTTCACCATTATCGAGTGCTGCACAGGTTAGCCTTCGGCCAGAGTCCATCAGATAGGTCAGGCCACCAATACGGGCCAAGGCTTCCTCAACCCCTTCGAATTTGCCAATCGGGATGTTGAATTGCTTTCTAACACGCGCGTAGGCACCAGTGAAGCGCGACGCCGCCATGCCGGCTGCAGCACCGGATGATGGCAATGAGATGCCGCGGCCCACTGACAGGGATTCCATCAACATACGCCATCCTTTACCGACGTTGTCCTGGCCGCCAATGATCCACTCCATAGGGACGAACACATCTTTACCGCTGTTCGGGCCGTTCATGAAAGCCTGATTTAAAGGAAAGTGTCTGCGACCAATAGTGACACCATCTGTATCCGTCGGAATCAACGCGCAGGTGATACCCAGATCTTCTTCACCGCCTAGCAGGCCGTCCGGGTCATAGGCCTTAAAAGCCAGACCCAGTATGGTCGCAACCGGGCCCAAGGTGATATATCGCTTTTCCCAGTTACAGCGTAAGCCCAGTGTCTCAACGCCATTAAACATTTGCTTGCACACGATACCGTTGTCCGGCATTGCAGCAGCATCAGAGCCTGAGGTCGGGCCGGTAAGCGCGAAACAGGGGATTTCTTCCCCTATCGCCAGGCGCGGCAGAAAATGCTTGCGTTGCTCATCTGTACCGTAGTGAAGTAATAACTCGGCGGGTCCGAGCGAGTTAGGCACCATCACAGTAGACCCGGCAGTCACGCTGCGGGCAGAGATCCGGGTGACTATCGCCGAATGCCCAAAAGCACTGAACCCCAGACCACCAAATTCCTCTGGTATGACCATGCCGAAGAACTTGTTCTTTTTGATGAAGGCCCAGATTTCCGGCGGCAGATCATTGTGCTCATACGTGATTTCCCAGTCATCAAGCATCGCACACAGCTCGTTGGTTGGACCGTCCAGAAATGCCTGTTCTTTGGCGTTCAGTTTGGCCACCGGCGTTGACATCAACTTTGACCAGTCAGGGTTGCCTCTGAAGAGTTCAGATTCCCACCACACGGTGCCCGCTTCAATAGCGTCGCGCTCGGTTTGTGACATCGGGGGCAGCACCGCGCGCACATATTTGAGCAAAGGGCCGGTGAGCACCTTTTTACGGATATTCGTAACATTTAACAGCACTGCTGCGGCGATAAAAATTAAACCGATAATAATTGTCGCTATGGTGCCAAGGCCGGTCAGAATAAAGCCCAGAATTGCAGCACCCAATACGATGGTGATCGACAACAGGGTCTGCGGGAAGTTAGCCAGTACAAACGTGGCTGCGAGAATAATCAGTAGCCAGATTAAGAAGGTCATAAGGTTTTCCGTTGTGTATGCTCTGATTTTAGCTGCTGTTCAGCAAACAGGCGGCATTTAAGACCGACAGGTAACACTAAAATTCATAAATTGAATCAATCAGCACCTTAAAGCACAATGATCGCCAATCGACGGCGCAATTACGGATGTTCTCATTGTTGACAATTTCGGCGCTAAATCTCGCTAATTACTCGAACTAAAGACGTATGGAAAAAGAATTCAAAAAAATAATTGAGCAAGTCGGCGAGGATCCCAACCGCGAGGGCTTAGTGAAAACTCCTGAGCGTGCCTCGCGTGCAATGTCGTTTTTGACACAAGGCTACGGTCAAGATCTCGAAACCATACTCAACGGTGCGGTTTTCGAATCAGACAGTGATGAGATGGTGATTGTCAAAAACATCGAATTATATTCGATGTGCGAGCACCACATGCTGCCTTTCATCGGTAAATGCCACGTTGCCTACCTACCAGCCGGAAAGGTCATCGGTCTGTCAAAAGTCGCGCGTATCGTCGACATGTATGCACGACGCCTGCAGATTCAAGAGAATCTGACCAAACAAATCGCCGATGCAATAGATTCCGTGACCGGTGGTCAGGGGGTAGCTGTGGTGGTTGAGTCGCAGCACTTATGCATGATGATGCGCGGTGTCGAAAAGCAGAACTCGACAATGACGACGTCGGTTATGCTTGGGCGGTTCAAGAAGGACATAAATACCCGGAATGAGTTTCTAAGTTTACTTCGAGGATAGACTTGAGCTTGTCTGTGAGCAGAGAACAGCTATTTCGCCGTTGATCTGCTGACGAGCTGTATCTGGCCTTGCTCACGCTGCGGGTTACCTTGATTGCCTACTACTATTGATGCGGTTTCCTTTTCAATCTCTCGTGACCGCACGAAGCTTCGCAACAGCAGAAGCCGGCCACAGATGGAACTCAGGTAACCCGCTGCGTGAGCAAGGACCCAGCGATTTACGCTGTTGATCCTGTGGACGGGCCGTATCCGGCGTTGCTCAGGCTGCCGGTTACCTTGATCGGTCCACTACTTGATGATGCACATTATCATTCAAGCTTCCGTAGGCGCAAAGACCGGGCAGACACAGAGGGCTGGCCTTAGCTAGCACCCGTGGCGTGAGAAACAACGGACGCTACTCGTGATTTCAGACCTACCTTTCAAACGGCTCCCGCTATCTAGTATCGGGTCAATTATTACGACAGGCTTGCTGATGGCTGCATAATTTGTCAATATTTCCCTAATCTAACCAAATTCGGGAAATTTAAGGAGAATGATCAGTTTTAGCGAGATATTTTCCGAATTTACAGCCCTGTTGGCGGGCCCAGACCCGGATTTACTCGAAATCGTGTTTCTGTCAATGCAGGTTAGCCTGACGGCGACCTTGCTGGCGTGCCTTATCGGACTGCCACTTGGGGCACTTTTGGCCATGCGGGATTTTCCTGGCAAGTGGCTGGTGACGGTTCTGGTGAATACGCTGATGGGGATGCCACCCGTGGTTCTGGGGCTAATCGTCTATTTGATGCTGTCCCGCTCGGGACCGATGGGTTTTTTGCAACTGCTGTATACACCGGCCGCCATGATCATTGCTCAGACTGCTCTGGTACTGCCCATTGTCACCGCCCTGACCCGCCAACTCATTGAGGACAGCTGGAAAGATTATCGTGAGCCGCTGCAATCTCTTTGTGTGTCCCCGTGGGGTTGTGTGCAAACGCTGCTTTGGGACAATCGATTCAGCCTAATGACTATTTCCCTGGCAGGGTTCTCACGCGCGATATCAGAAGTAGGCGCTGTAATTATCGTTGGTGGAAACATCGATCATCTCACCAGGGTGATGACCACGGCCATCGCATTGGAAACCTCTAAAGGTGATCTCGCGTTAGCGCTTGCGTTAGGGTTTATCTTGCTGGTGATTGCACTGCTTGTTAATGCCACCGTGTACAGTACCCGGATGCGTTTCGCATGAATCGCCTGTTACCGCTTAACATTAGCCAGTTGCATCTCCAGATTGATCAACGTCAGTTGTTGAACTGCATAAACCTGCGCATAGTGAGCAACGGCATTTGCCTCATCATGGGCCACAATGGAGCCGGGAAAAGCCTGCTACTACGATGCATGCATGGCCTGTTAAAACCCAACTCGGGAACCGTTAGTTGGAACCACTCTGGTGCAGACATCATTGAAACACGACAGCAACAGGCTATGGTGTTTCAAAAACCTCTTATGCTCAATCGCAGTGTCGCAGGCAACATTCACTACGTTCTCAAGCTACGAAATCTGCCCCTTTCACTGTGCGAACATTATCTAAAATCCGCCAACCTTGAAAGCAAGGGCGAGCAGGCAGCCCGATCACTGTCCGGTGGTGAACAACAACGACTCGCCATTGCACGCGCAATCGCCACCGAACCGGCCGTGTTATTTCTAGATGAGCCGACCGCTAACCTTGATCCACAAGCGACACGGCAGATTGAATCTCAGGTTCTCAATGCCATGCATCAATCAATCAAGGTAATTATGGTCACTCATGACATTGCTCAGGCAAAACGCCTCGCAGATGAAATCGTTTTTATGCAAACCGGTAGCGTCACTGAGCACACCGATGCAAAACAATTTTTTACTCAACCACATTCAGATGCAGCCAGAGACTATCTGTCCGCTTATTTACATTAGCAGGAACCGGTTTTGAAAAAACTAGCACTAACGACACTCCTTACCGCAATCATCGCGTTCACTACCACCGCTGGCGCTTTCGCGAAAAACAACTCGATTCTTGTTCAATCCACTACATCGACAGCGAATTCCGGCCTATATGATTACTTGCTACCTCTCTTTGAATCAGAGACCGGGATCAAAGTAAATGTCGTTGCTGTAGGTACGGGTCAGGCGATAAGAAACGCCAGTAATTGCGATGCTGATGTATTGCTGGTACACGCCAGGGATGCCGAAGAGAAGTTTGTCACTGATGGTTACGGCACCCAACGCCATGATCTAATGTACAACGACTTCGTTATTATTGGCCCGGCACAAGATAAGGCAAACATTCGAGAGCTAAGCAACGTAATTGATGCGCTACATGAAATTGCAGATAAAAACGCTGTCTTCGTATCCCGCGGTGATAATTCAGGCACTCATAAAACAGAATTAAAGCTATGGAAAGAAACGGGTATTGATCCAACTATTGACAGTGGAAAATGGTATCGGGAGACAGGCAGTGGAATGGGCGCTACTCTAAATATTGCTGTAGGCATGGGCGCTTACACAATGACTGATCGTGCCACATGGATCAACTTTAAAAACCGCGGTGATCACAAAGTACTCGTACAGGGAGATGAACGCTTATTCAACCAGTACGGAGTAACACTGATTAATGGTGATAAGTGCCAATCGGCAAACGTCACACAGGGCAAACTGTTTGTTGAATGGCTAATCGGCGATAAAGGTCAATCTGAGATCGCTAATTATCGCCTTAACGATCAACAGCTGTTCCACCCTAACGCCAGGTAATTGTTCACGCTAATTGTTCAGGCGGACGTCGAAAAGATGATCAGTGGAATAGCCTGGCAAATCATTTAACTTATTATCAAACGTGCTGCTTTGACAAAAGTTGATGAACCGTTGCATTGGCGGTTCAAACCAAAACTTCCTCTCTACAAGAAGATCAAACGATTCATCCACCAATGGTAGAAATTTCAGCTGGTGTTGCAGTGCAAGTGACTCAAGGCCCAAACCGCAATCCGCCTTACCCTGCGCAATAGCAAGTGCCACATCTGCCTCACTGCGCGCAGTTAGTGCAATATCCAAACTACCAGCAGATAGCCCATCATTGGCCAATAACTGTTCCAGCAACAAATGACTCCCGGCAGTTGCCTGCCTCATCGCCACACTGTACCCGCGGATATCTTTAAAACTCGACAATGCGATCCCCGGCCTCATGATCAGCCCTCGTTTTCTCACCACCCAGCTAAGTAAAACCACTGAGGGGTCTACCGGCGCTTCCTGAATACCTGAACTCACTGAAGGTATGTTCCATTGGCTATGCTCTGCAGAGTAAATATGCATCGCTGTGACTGTTGCCTGACCTGACAATACACGCTGCAATCCGTCAACACTCCCATCGAATAAAGTCGGAATGCAGCACTGTGATTCTCTGATCGCCCACTCAAGCAATGGATCATGTGATCCGCAGAAGAGCATAGGTACATTACTGTTGCTTGCGTCGACGCCGGTAGAGTGGGACGCCAGCCATTGATCAATGGCAACACGTGAAAACAGCAATTTGCCTGTTGCACGGGTACACGGTATCAATTGTTCCGCCGCCATATCGTATACTTTGCGTTCCTTGATACGCAGCAATTCAGCAACTTCTTTTGTGGTTAGAAACTGACTATTCATAGAGGTGATCACCAGCCGCCAATCGATGGGACATTGCGCTACCCGTTGGCTACATCAAAAGTAGTATCTGAATCATTGTGGCGTGCCTGCTGTTCTTCTGCGGTATTTTTCACCACCTCAAGTGCACGCTGCAATGTATGTAAACCCGCACTGTCCAGCCACATAGTTTCACTTAATGATCTACGCCATAACCTGCCCCCGACCTCAGCATGAAAGAGTCCGAGCATCGGCTTCACAATTCTACCCAGCGACACACCTTGGGCCAATTGGGCTTCAACATACGGATAGGTATCCTCAACAATCTGGAACCTTGTGCGGAGATCTTCAGCCTCACCATAGTAAAGATGATCAACCTTGCTCAACAACCAAGGATTACTGCATACTTCTCGGCCCAGCATCACACCATCCAACGACTGACTGGTAGCTAATGCTTGATCATGATTGAGCAAACCACCGTTCAAAACAAATTGTTTATCCGGGTAAAGGCTTTTTATCTGATCAACAAATTCATATCGCAGCGGCGGTATATTTCTATTTTCTTTTGGACTTAGTCCATCAAGCCAGGCCTTGCGAGCGTGCACTATAAACGTATCGCACCCCGCCTCCGTCACTATTCGAATAAACCTCTCAAAGGGCTCGAATGAATCATCTCTGTCAATACCTATCCGGCACTTTACGGTAACCGGGATATTAACTCGCGCTTGCATCTTTGCAACGCAGGCGGCCACCACCTCGGGCTCTGCCATTAGACAAGCTCCAAAGCGACCACTTTTGACCCGGTCGCTAGGACATCCAACGTTAATATTCACTTCGTCGTAACCAAATTGCTCGCCAATGACTGCACTTTCAGCCATCTGTGTCGGATCACTGCCGCCGATCTGCAACACAACAGGATGTTCAGCAGAGTCAAAGCCCAACAGGTGCTCTCGTTTGCCATGAACAATAGCTGCCCCGGTAATCATCTCTGTATACAGCACTGCATGCCTGGATAACACACGATGAAAGCTTCGGCAGTAACGATCTGTAATATCCATCATCGGAGCAACAGAGAACGACGTTTTACACTCGTTAAGTGGCGGAGAGTTATCCAAGCAATAGGAATCCGTTAAATTTGCACAAGGTGCTTTTTAACAACACTTACAATGGTATAATTTTGTGAAGTGTTGCAGGTGTACAGATGTATTACACAGCACTGACCCCATCATTATACGACCAGCTTTTAAAGAACCCAACAGAACGGTTCTTAAATAGAACAAAGGTTACTCAACAGCAGACGTATACTTGCAATTTTTCACCTCGCTGGTAGAGCTATAACCTGCAATAGTTCTTATAATTAGCTCAAATGAAGTACGCCGGAGTTCCGGCACCGTTTTAACGCTATACACATTTATATAAAGGAGACGCATATGTCATTCAATCTGGTAGATCTAGTCAAAGGTCAATTAGGAGGACCAGCACTTGGTCAGCTTGGTGCTTTACTCGGCGAAGACAACAATAAAACAGAAGCGGCGCTTGGCGCTGCAATACCCGGTTTGCTCAGTGGGTTAACCACCTCTGCAAATGCTGATGGTGGCGCATCACTTTTTGATGCCGTAAACAAACAAGATGACAGCATACTTGACAATATCGGCGGTATGCTGACCGGTGGTAACAGCAGCAATGTAATGAATCAAGGCTCAAATATCCTTGGATCGCTACTAGGTAATGGCGCAGCTGGCGGACTAGCGAGTGCAGTAGCAGGCCTTACGGGTATTGGCGGCAAGTCATCTTCAGGCCTGATGGGCATGTTGATGCCTATTGTTCTTGGCATGATAAAGCGCAAGATTTTCGGCGGTGGTGGTGGTTTTTCTCAGAATGCCGGTGGCCTTTTGAGTCTTCTGAACGGACAAAAAGACAACATCCAGGCTGCTATGCCAAGCGGATTCCAAAACCAGCTACAGTCATCCGGCTTCATGGATCAGATGTCTAACTTCGGTTCTGGAGTTACTGGAGCTGCATCGAACGCCGCTGGTGCGGTAGGCAACGCTGCAAGCAATGTCGCCGGAAACGTTGGCGATGCTGCCAGCAATGTCGCCGGTGGTGTTGGTAATGCTGCTGGAAACATTGGTGATGCTGCTGGAAACGCTGCTTCAAGTGGCGGTGGTTTTTTGAAAAAGCTACTTCCTATCGCAGCGATTGTTGCTATTGGCCTGATGGCGTGGAAATTTCTAAGCGGCAACAAGCCGGAAATGCCAGACGTCAACGTACCTTCAGTTGAGATGCCTTCAATTGAAATGCCGGATATGCCTGGCTTGCCAGACGGCATGAAAGGCGAACTTAGCGAAGCCTTCTCAGGAGCTACCAGCGCTGCTGGAAGTATTACAGATGTTGATTCTGCTAAAGCTGCTCTACCAAAGTTTGACGGTTTGACTGCTGTGTTAGACAAAGTACCTGAAGGTTCACGCGGCCCACTCAGCGGTCTGCTAGGTAACCTCACACCATTGCTTGAGAAAGCAAGTGCTATCCCAGGTGTTGGAGCCATACTAGAGCCAATAATGGAGAAGCTAAAAAGCTTCATGTAAGACTTAGGTAACCACTTAAGTATTAAGGCGGGGTTTTACCCCGCCTTTTTTTTGTGTAGCTAATTAATCATTCACGGACCATTTGAATCAATCACACATGATGTTTCAGTTCTGAGACATATAAGTGTGACGTGCGGCATTCATCACTACGCAGCAGATCTTCTTGTTAAGGCATTCGATTCCTAAAGCACATCCAACTGCAGCGAAACACTCTCATCCGGCCGCCGGTTGCGCCCGCCGCCAAAGCGGAAAGTGTCGCTCCGGACCCGTCCAGGCACTCCCCCATCTCAACAATTTCAGCTAAGCGGCGCTGCCCGGTTAATCAGGTCTCGAATACTCCAAGTCGAGCGCAGGCAGATCTGCCAAAAGCCAGATAAACTCGTTTGCTCCAGTAAAACCACGCAATCCGAAGCAGGTATTTGCCCAATCAGCGTACATTCTGCTACCTTGCCGCATCGACCGTTTAGCAGGACGTCTTTTTGCCATTTTCACCTTATCGTGAGTTCAGTGTTCAGCAATGGGCCAAGCTCAAAGACAACACCCCGCTTCCACTGACAGAAACAGAACTGGAGACGCTGCGTGGCATCAATGAGCGCGCCTCTATCAGCGAAGTCGAAAACGTTTACCTGCCTCTTTCAAGGCTACTTAGCTACTACGTTGAATCGGTACAGTCACTCAACGCAAAAACCGCCCGCTTCATGCAGGACTCGACACCAAAGGTGCCATTTATTATTGGTGTCGCAGGAAGTGTTGCCGTAGGGAAAAGCACTTCATCCCGAATACTTCAGACGCTGCTAAAGAGGTGGCCCGGACACCCCCGTGTAGATCTGGTCAACACGGATGGCTTTCTTTTTCCAACAGCCGAGCTTGAACGTCGTGATCTAATGAAACGTAAAGGTTTCCCGGAGAGTTATGACCGAGCAGCACTGTTAACCTTTTTGTCAGACATAAAAAGTGGCAGGCGCAACGTTAAAGCCCCAGTTTACTCCCACTTGCGCTATGACATTGTTCCAGACGAATATGTAGAAGTGGATCAACCGGATGTACTGATAGTCGAAGGTCTCAATGTGCTGCAAGCGAGTGCCACCAAAAGTGGTGAGTCCAGATTGTTTGTCTCAGACTTCTTCGACTTTGCTGTCTATGTCGATGTGGATGAGAAGGATGTAAAAGAATGGTACATCACACGATTTCTGCAATTTCGAAACAGCGTCTTTAAAAAGCCCGGCGCCTACTTCTCGCACTTCGCAGAACTCGATGAAGAACAAGCTATACAGACTGCCTCAGAAATATGGGATACGATAAACTCTGTAAACCTGCGCGATAATATTTACCCGACAAAGCTACGCGCAGATTTAATTCTGCACAAAAACGCAGACCATGCCATTGACAAAGTACTTTTGCGCAAACTGTAGACAGACTGTCTTCTTCGGCACCCCTGCCTGCATTACGCGCTGCGGACGTCTTCTGTGTAATCACTATCGTTCGACGCTATAGCGCCCAGGTTATCGCAGGTACCGAGGTGAAGATAACCAAACACCCCCTTACTGATGCCGGCCGTGACCGCGATCCGGTCCCGGGCATCACTACTGCTAAGTGCTGCATCGAGCCATTGCTGCATCGAGTCTTGAGCTGAAGAAGACTCCGGCAAGACAATAGATTGTTCCTGTAACTCTGCAGATGACTGCAAAGGTTCTTGATTTTTCAAATTACACCACGCAAATATTTTAATTGTTATGTCGTGTGCTACTCACGTCCTGGCCGAACGTGTACCTGCAGCGCGTATAACGGCAAGTTATCGACTTTCTTTAGTATTCACGTTTCGCTATTAGGATGCTTCGTCTGCCAATGCTCAGCAATTTCAATTCTTCTCGCCAGCCACACATCAGGATTCGATTTTATGTAGTCCAGAAACCGCCTTACCGCTAGCGCCCGACCAGGCCGACCCGCTAGCCGACAATGCAATCCAACCGACATCATTCGCGGTGTATCCCCACCTTCCTCTAACAGCATATCGAAGCTGTCTTTCAGATAGGTAAAAAATTGATCGCCAGAGTTGAAGCCCTGTGGCGTCGCGAATCGCATGTCGTTGACATCCAGTGTATAAGGCACCATCAGTTGCGGCTTAGCATAGTCATTACACCAATACGGCAAATCATCTGCGTAGGTGTCAGAGCAATAGGTAAAGCCTCCCTCTTCTGCTACCAGTTGCACACTGTTCGGGCTGGTGCGCCCGATATAAACCCCGGTGGGTCTTTCCCCGGTGGAATCAGTATGAATTTCAATCGCACGCTGTAGATGTTCACGCTCTTCATCGATAGACATGTGCTGATAGTCAATCCATCGATAACCGTGAGAGGCAATCTCCCAATCAGCCTGCTGCATGGCATTCACTGCTTTGGGATTTCGGGCAAGCGCCATGGCCACACCATAAACAGTGACGGGTATATCCCGTTCGGTAAATAGCCGATGCAGCCGCCAGAACCCAACCCGCGAACCGTATTCATAGATCGACTCCATGTTCATATGGCGCATATTGGGTATCGCATCAGCTCCTACGATCTCCGATAAAAACTTCTCAGAAGCCGGGTCACCATGCAACACACAGTTCTCTCCCCCTTCTTCATAGTTAATCACAAACTGCACAGCCAGCTTTGCGCCCTTAGGCCAGGCAGCGACAGGAGGTTGATTAGCGTAACCTACAAGATCACGAGGATAGTGGTTATCTGACATGATTGAATCCCAAACTTGATAATTCACCGTTGAATAGCGATACCACAGCGTATTCAATTGCTTTTGAAATAGTTTTTCAAACTTACAAAAGAAAAAGTTACAGCGTCTCACTCTCGGTAAGCAAATCATGCAAACGAAAACGCACAATGGCATACACCTGCTCCATTGCTTCTTTTTGTTCTGTCTCTACATCATTGTCCAGGCGACGTTCAAAAGCCGCAAAGATATCTTCGACCGATTTCTGCATGCGCACTGCAACAATACCGGGAAACCCGAACTTCGCCATAAACCGCTTGTTGAAATCTTGCATTCTTGCATGTTGAGCGGGAGGCAGCTTGTTAAGACTTAAGCTGCTCTGCTCTGCAGTTGAACTATCAGTCAGCTCGACTGTCGCGACACCTGCAAACTCCGGATGAGCCTTTAGAATGCCCAGCCGCTCATCTTTTGATGCGTTAACCACACAAGATTTCATCGCCGCTTCCAATGCATCCCTGTTTTGAAAAGGCCGTTGACTTAACGCCTGCTCCGCCACCCATGATGAGTGTTCATAGACACCGCCCAGCAAATCGGTAAATTCGCAGTCACTTAGGTTATTTACTTCTTCAATTGTGTAGCTCTTGTTCAAGGTCACTCCAGAACTATTCAAAATTACCGGGATAATGTTTACAGACTATTTTTTATGGTGCCTCATCAAACGATTACGCTTTCGCTCCTGATGCGGCGTACGTATATTTCTGATATGTCCATAAGGATTATCTGATTTCTTAAAGTCTATTCTTACAGGCGTACCAAAAAGCTTCAATTCACGCTGAAAATAGTTACTTAAATATCGTTTGTAGGTATCGGGTACACGCTCTGTCTGGTTGCCGTGTACCACAATGATCGGCGGATTCGAGCCCCCCTGGTGCGCGTAGCGCATCTTGATTCGTCGACCGCGCACCAAAGGAGGTTGATGCTGCTCTATCGCGTACTCCAGCATGCGAGTAAGTTGCGGCGTAGGCATGTCGATCATCGCCGATTCATATGCACGGTTTGCAAGCTTAAATAGATTGCCCACTCCAGTCCCGTGCAAGGCCGATATAAATTCTATACTGGTGAAACTTAGAAAATCGAGTCGTCTGGAGATGTCGGTTTTGATTGAGTCACGTTGATCACGGCTCAAGCCGTCCCACTTGTTTACTGCCACAATCAGAGCACGACCTTTATCAATCACATAACCCATCAGATTCATGTCCTGATCGGTAATTTTCTCTGATGCATCAAGCAACAATACACACACGTTGCATTCATCAATCGCTCGCAGCGTTTTGATCACACTGAACTTCTCGACCGTTTCAGATATCTTACCGCGCCGCCGTACCCCGGCCGTATCGATCAGGGTATATTTTTGTTCATCTTTTTCAAACGGCACTTCGATGCTGTCGCGAGTGGTGCCCGGCAGATCAAAAGCAACCACGCGCTCTTCACCAAGAATACGATTGATCAATGTAGACTTGCCCACATTGGGTCGACCGACTACGGCGAGCCGCATGCCTTCATCTTCTAAACCGGCATCATCGGTATCTGGCTCCGGCAACAGGCTCTGCACCTCTACCATCATTTTCAGCAAACCCCGACTGTGCGCCGCAGCGATACAATGAGGCTGGCCGAGCCCAAGTTGATAAAACTCCGAGGCAATCAGGTCTTCATCCATCTGGTCAGTTTTGTTGACTACCAGACACACCGTTTGCCCAGTGCGACGCAAGGCATCTGCTATTTCCTGATCAATTGTGGTCAGCCCATCACGACCATCGACCATAAACACGACAACATCAGATTCACCTATTGCCTGCCAGGCCTGGTCCTGCATGCGGACATCCAGCACCTCGGATTCACCGTTCAGACCGCCGGTATCAATCACCAGATAGTCAATCTCGCCGAGCTTGCCGTCACCGTATTTACGATCACGCGTCAGCCCCGCAAAATCGGCTACCAGCGCGTCTCTGGATTTGGTGAGTTTATTAAATAGAGTCGATTTGCCAACGTTCGGTCGGCCGACAAGAGAGATAACGGGTTTCATCTGCCAAGTGTAACCGGTTAGACGGCTTCAGGCAGTGTTAAAGGTCATCTTTAGCGGTAAAAATGGATCTGCCGGAAAACCTGACATGTCCAGCCAGCACCTTACAATTGGACAGCAGCTACTTTGCCTGCGCGACCTTGTACAAAAAGTGTCTCTCCACGAAGCACTGGTCGCCCTGCGATAGCACCGACACCCGATTTAACACGCCCGATCATGCTGCCATCCTCAGCAGCCAACAAGTGCAAATACCCTTCATAATCACCCACCAGAACTGTACCCGATTCTGTGGCAACAGGGCCGGTCAGGCGTCGATTACCCAAACCCTCTTGCTTCCACATAAGCTCCCCATCGTTGCGGCGAAAAGCCCACACGGTGTCTAACTCGTCCGTTACAAACACCTGGGTGGCAGTGACGGCAAGACCTGCCACTGAAGATACATCAGTGGACCATACCGCACGACCTTGTGAGGCATCTACCTGCGCTAGCCTGCCCTGATAATTCACGGCATAAATATAGGGTTCAAAGATTTGGATATCAGCGTCCAGATCATTCAGTTTTTCAACTTCAGAACGGCCACTACTGTCGCCTAGACTGATTTCCCAAAACACCTGACCATCTGCTGCACGAAGCGCGACCAGCTCACCATTATCAAGACCGACAAGCACTCCATCTGCGACCACCAACGGTCGGCCATTACCATGAACACTAAGTGCCGGAACGCTGTAGTTGTAGATCCATCGACGTTCGCCTGTGCTTTTCTCTAATGCGTACACCTTGCCGTCGATGCTCCGAACGACAACATAGTCACTTCCGGCAACTGGTGCAGCGATCACCTCTGAGGATACATTGCTGCTCCACAAAACCCCTCCGTGTACCTGACTAATCGCAAGCACCTCACCGTTGGCGGTAGCGACAAACAGATTTTCCCCGTCACCGCTGACACCAGCAGTTACGTTTTTATTCAGATCTGTGGTCCATGAAGACTTGCCCGCCAATACGTCAAAAGCTGTCAGCTTGCCGTTTCGATCTACTGCATAGAGAAATTCATCAGTAACAAACGGTGATAATTTGACTGCATCACGAGTACTGCTCTTACCCACATTCGCAGACCAGCGTACAGACGCCGGCTTTACATTTTCTACTCTGGTCAGTTCGTTCGGTTTAGCTTTTGGCGCGTTGCCACACCCAGCGATCACCGCAGCCAGCAATAAAACACCCGCTGTAACTTCAAACCTCACTCGACTCATGATTTCTCGTCGTTGGAATCAGGTGCTGCAAGATCATCAATTTTCATCTGCAGGTCAGGCCCGGAGTTAGTGGGTGAACCAGAGCTTTGAGCGCGTCGATAAGCACTCGCCGCTTGCGAGGTTTCACCGAGATCAAGATAGATGTCGCCTCTGATCTCATCAACGTGACCGGCAAACGCGGCAGCCTTGACGCTGTCCAGAATTTTGAGCGCATCCTTGTGTTTATCCTGAGCCTTCAGCACACGAGCCAAACGCAGACGAGCGACCGGCACAATCTCACGAAAAGATCCCTTATCAACTGCCCAACGAAGCGCTGTTTCCGCCTCAGCCAGTTGATTATTCTCCACCTGGAAACGAGCCTCAGCCAGGCTTGCCATTGCAGCATACGGCGACCCGCCGTGATCTTTGCGAATGTCGCTGACAAGTTCAAGGAACTGTGCGCCGTCATCATCTTTTTCAAGCGATTCAAGCACATTGGTATATGCGCTTGACGCATCCTGCGCCACCGATACCTTGTAGCTTTGCCACGCTCTATATCCAAATATCAGTGCCAACCCGAGTCCAATTCCTAATAAAACAGCGCGGCCGTTATCAGCCCACCATTTTTTCAGTGCTTCGACTTGTTGTTCTTCTGTTTCGTATTCAGCCATCTACTCTGTACCAAGGGCGGACCGATCGAAAGACCAGCCCGGAAGCCATATTATGTAAGTATACCGCGCAGAACACTCATCAGTTGTGCTCTGGACACCGTTTGCT
>CALISD010000026.1 GCA_938041955.1 uncultured Granulosicoccaceae bacterium
GAAACGTGGCCCGCCACGTGCCGAGCTTAATCATGCGAGATGTGACGCGATATTTTCGTCTGATGGCGAATAGACACACTGTTATTTTCATAGTGGCCCTCCAACGACAGTTTAGACCTATGTTTACAGGTGTTTGCCTTACGTTTTCTTCGTCGCCTTGTGAATAATGCAGGCTAGGCTGAATCAAGGTCAACAGGTTTGATGCTCTCAAATAGATCGCCTGGACCGGGATTGTCTGAATGACATCGGCCACCCAGATGGTTTACCACGCCCCAGACGGCGTTCAGAGCGGTTTGTACAGCGCCTTCAGCCCAGCCGGGGGTCCATGACACGTCGTCGCCGGCGATAAATATGCCACGCTCTGAGTCTGGTATCTGAGATTGCATAAAGTGGCAGTACATACGACGGTTGTAGCGATAATGCCCCGGGGCCGCGCCTTTAAATGCGCCGAGAAAATTCGCGTCAGCCTCCCATGAAATAGTGATTGGCTTGCCCACGATATGGCTTTTTATGTCGATGTCCGGATAGATTTTTGCCAGTGCATCCAGGGCCAGTTCAACGCGCCGTTCTACTGGTAACGGTAGCATTTTTAATGCGTCCGCCATCCATGTATAGGTCAGGCAGATTACCGCTGGTTTTTCTTCCCCATTGTCAAACAAGTAAGTGCCGCGAGTGAGTCGGTCTGTTAGCGTCATACTCATTTGTTGCTGACCAGTGACTGGATCACGATCTTTCCAAAACGGACGGTCAACCATGACAAACGTTTTGGACGACTGCATGTAACTAGTGCGATCAAGTGCCATCCACATCGCATGTGAGAAGAGTGACTCTTGAGTATCAATGCTGGTGGTTAGTAACCAGCTTTGGCAGGTGGCAATCACGGCAGGGAACTCACGTTCATTGCCATACTGATCTGTGACAAGAATAGCGTTGTTCAATGTTCGATTAAGTTTTACCGCCCCCGGTCTGGTAGCTCCGCCGTTTAATTTGGACAGGCTAATGCCTGAGGGCCAGTGCTCTGCATTATCGACCGAGCAGTCCCACAAACCTCGAGGTAATGTTTCGGAACCGCCAACGATCAGATCTTGATGGTCGTCACAATCGGTGAGCACCACACGTAATATCTCAAGCATGGAATTTTTAAAGTCTGAATCCCACCCGCCCGTGCCAAAGCCTACTTGACCAAAAATTTCACGATGATGAAAATCAAGTTTTTTGAATGCCGGGGCGGTGGCGATAAAGTCATAAAAGGTACGATCATCCCATTCATTGACCAGTTGATTCCAGAGTGTTTTTATACCGTGTGCATCGCGTTGTTTTATCGCTGTCTGAATTTCTGTAAAGTGAGCTTCGGTTTTTAATGCCTCTGCCCAGGCATCCGCTACTTCTTTGAAAACATCAGGTAAATCGTCCATAGACTCGGCATAGAGCTTTTCGCCTGCCAACTCAATCACTGTGCTTTCTGCAGCGTCAGTTAACGGGTTCGGGAAGGGCTTTTTCTCAAGCCCCAGCAGATCAGTGTAGTGGTTAAAGGATGTGGCAGAACGCGGAAACCGCATTCCGCCTAACTCAGCGACAACATCTGTGGCGTTCTCGAATTTCTCGGAGCGCAGCCTGCCACCAATACGGCCGATTTCGTATATAACGGGTTTTATACCAAGCTTCATTAATTCAAACGCCGTGACCATTCCGGACACGCCTGCGCCGATTATCGCGACTTCAACTCCATGCTGCTCTTTAGGAATAACGCCCAAGCCGGATGGGTGATTGATCCAGTCGTCGTAGGCAAAAGGAAAGTCAGGACCGAATACGGTGATAGGTGGGGTAGACATCGGGTAACGTTACTCGGCGAGGGTTTTGTATAAATGGGGCAATCGATCACGATGATACGGAAGAGCTTCCCTGTTTTTCGCGATGGCATCTTTGGTAAGTGTAGCAGTGAGCAGCGTGGGTGTTTTTCCAGCTCGATCCAGATCCGCTCCATCCGGGCCTACAATTCCGCTACGGCCTTCGTAAGTCAGGTCACCTTCGGCTTCGCAATAGTTACAGTAGGCGATGTAAAGTTGATTCTCATAGGCTCGTACCGGCACCACGCGTTCCGCGACGTCACGCCAGGGCTGCATTAAGCCTGTTGGCACAAGGATGAGCTCTGCTCCGGCTAATGCCAGTGCACGGGCTGCTTCGGGAAATTCAATGTCATAGCAAATAAGTAAGCCAATTTGCCATCCTTTGATCGAAAACACCGGCGCTAATGCATCACCAGCGGAAAATAATGTTCTGTCTAAATCGCCCCACAAATGAGTTTTACGATATTTGCCAGCGATGTCACCAGATGAGTCAATGACTTGTACGCAATTAAAATACTGATTGCCGTCTTTTTCGGCAAAACCATAGGCAATCGCAATCTTGTGTTGCCGACATATTTCGGAGATTGAGTCGGTAGTCCGGCCTTTGGCTTCGAGCGCAATTTGCTGCATGGTCTCTAACGGCTGGTTGTAACCCGTGATGCTGCACTCAGGAACCACAAGGAGATCACAGCCTCCGTCTGCTGCCTGGCTGGCTGAGGTTTCAAGGCGTCTAAGCGCGGCGGCCAGATTATTTGGCGCGGGGACATGTTGTAAGGCAGCTATGGTGATATCGGTATTCAAAGGCGAATTCTCAGGTTTGGCGCCGTTTACAGTTGCTTCTGTAGAGTGAAGATTTAAATTCAGGTGCTATCATATGATCTTTAATTAGCATACAAATTACCAAATAGCAGCCAAATGCCGATAGAAGAGAATTACTTACCGCAAGGATCAGGATCAAAATGACATTAATCAGTTGGGCTCAGCGATTATTTGCCACCACTGTTGTCACCACTTTGGTCGGCTGCACAGCATCGTTGCCAGAGCTGCCCATAGATGAGCTACCACGGTTACCTCAGGAAACGGCGGTCAGCACTGTAGAAGCACCGGTACCGGCAGTGAAAGCAGCAAATGAAAATACGGCGGGTAATGTATCGCAGGATGTGCCGCAGCCGATGGTTACGATGGAACTGGGAATGGTGGTTCTGCACAAAGATTCCAACAATCCACTGGATCGGAATATCGGTAAGAACTTCAAGGTGCTCAATAGCGGTGAGAAATATCAAACTGAGTTAGGGCTGCATTCAAATGAACCGACCAAGCCGGTTGATTTTACGACCTCTCAAATACTTGTTTCCTCTATCGGTGAGAAACCGACCAGTGGCTACGAGGTAGCGGCCTCGAAGATGGAGGAACTCGATGATCGGATAGTCGTCACTGTAGTGCAGTCTGCACCCGGCCTCGGTTGTGTGACCAGCCAGACAATAACGCACCCGTTTGAATTTGTGGTTATCCCTTCAACCAAACCTATTGAGATCTTTGAAAGACAACGTGTTGAAAAGTGTTGAGGCAGTGCACATATGGAATACCTGAGACTTGCGATTTCCATCCAATGCTTAGGCAGGTGCTCACTTACGCAAAAACCAAAACGGAATAGGAAAATACCATTCCTGCCCGACTTTCTTTGAGAGTCCGGTGTAGTCTGTGCGAAAACTGTAAAGGCATCGCCAACGAGGCTGCCGTTGCCGGTAAGGGTGATCGAAAAACAACAAGCACAACTGCGGGTTTCAATGTAGCGTGCGAACCTCGGTCCGCACGCTAAAGTTGCCTGCGGGTGATTAACCAGTGACCGGGTTGCCCAGAGTCAGCAGCTCACCAGAAGCTCGATTTACTGCGCAACTTACCGCAATCAATGATGCACAGACAATATTCGAGTGAAGGCCGACACCGTATCGCGTGGCGCCTTTATCCACTTGAATCTCGACATAGCAGGCAGACTGTGCTGATGAGCCGACGCCGGTTGCGTGCTGGTGGTAGTCGACCACTCTGAAGTCTATATTGAACTGCTTTTTCAGGCCGTCGACGTAAGCATCAATAGGGCCGTTACCATTGCCATCAATATCCAGCACTTCTCCGTTTGACTTGATTTTTGCACTGAGCTGTCGATGTTCTTCGGTATCACTTTCGGCTTTAGTTTGATGTTCTATAAATTCTATCGGTGTAACTGACTTTATAAATTCGTTATCAAACGCTGACCAGATTGTGTCTGAATCTATCTCTTTACCAGTATCTTCACTAATGCCCTGTATGACTTTACTGAACTCTATTTGTAGCCGTCGTGGCATTTCGAGGCCATGGTCCTTTTCCATGATAAATGCAACGCCACCTTTGCCGGACTGACTGTTGACTCGAATGACGGCTTCGTAGCTGCGACCCACATCAGCTGGATCAATTGGCAGGTACGGAACATCCCATACCGCTTCGGGGTTTTCCTTGCGTTCATTCAGACCTTTGTTGATAGCGTCTTGATGAGAACCGGAAAAGGCGGTAAACACCAGTTCACCCGCGTACGGGTGGCGTGGATGTACGGGTAGTTTGTTGCAGTGTTCTGTTGTTCGCATAACATCGAAAATGTCTGTGAAATCCAGATTTGATTCCACCCCCTGACTGGTTAAGTTCAGCGCCAGGGTCACAATGTCTACATTACCTGTGCGTTCACCGTTGCCGAACAAGGTGCCTTCGACTCGATCCCCGCCAGCCATTAAACCAAGCTCGGTCGCGGCAATCGCGCAGCCGCGATCATTGTGTGGGTGCAGACTGATGATCACGCTATCGCGCTTGCTGAAGTTATTGCAGAACCATTCAATTTGATCTGCATAAATGTTAGGTGTCGACATCTCTACCGTAGCCGGCAGATTTAAGATTGTTTTGTTGGACGGTGAGGGCTGCCATACATCTACCACGGCCTCACAGACTTCAAGCGCATAGTCGAGCTCTGTTCCGGTAAAGCTTTCTGGCGAGTATTCAAAAACCCATTCGGTGTCTGTATTTTTTGCCGCACAGTCAGCCACGTATTTCGCGCCATCTGTGGCAATTTTCTTTACGCCATCGCGGTCAAGCTTAAATACAACTCGCCTTTGTACTGTAGAGGTTGAGTTATACAAGTGCATCACAGCACGGTGGCAACCCTGCATGGCTTCAAAGGTTCGATCAATAAGCTCTGGCCGGGACTGCGTCAATACCTGCAATGTGACGTCTTCGGGCACCAGCTTGTTATCAATCAAATGACGAACAAAATCGAAGTCTGTCTGTGAGGCAGCGGGAAATCCGATTTCAATCTCTTTAAAGCCAATGTCGAGCAACATCTGAAACATTCGCAGTTTGCGTTCACTGCCCATCGGTTCGATAAGCGCCTGATTGCCATCTCGCAGATCAACACTACACCAATCAGGTGCTGTGGTGATGGTCTTGTCCGGCCACTGGCGATTTGGCAGCGCGATAGGTGGAAAGGCACGATATTTATTGGCTGGTATGGGTTTTCTATTGGTCATTTTGAAGTCACTCGTTGTTCGTTGTTAGCGCGGCCAGAAGAATTGAGAATAAGGCGATCAACAACGGTTAGGCCAACCAGAGATAGGTTACACAAAGGGCTGCAAG
This sequence comes from uncultured Granulosicoccaceae bacterium, assembly GCA_938041955.1. Classification (GTDB taxonomy): domain Bacteria; phylum Pseudomonadota; class Gammaproteobacteria; order Granulosicoccales; family Granulosicoccaceae. The sequence continues at coordinate 5,502 of CALISD010000026.1, forward strand.
CGCATGTCAAAACACCGGGAAATGAGGGTTTTGAATACAAGGCTTCAGAATACAAGCGTGAGGATATTGGGTGGTACATGTCTTTCTGCTCTCATCTGCCCGTGGTCTAAAGCGATAGCGCTTCGGGCAATTTTTGGTTTTGGTGGTGCCAAGCTGAGTGGCACGTAAGAAACGCTCCCGGAAGCCTTAGGCCGCCGGGTTGATAAGGAGCAGGAGGAGCGCTTTTCTTAAAGACATGGCCTGAGAGTAAGTCGGGATAGCCTGTCAGTCAAGTCACAGAGTGCTTATTCTTTGTGTGTATTTCACCGGGGACACCAGCAACGACGGCTTTACGGATGTGGCTGGCGATTACCACGGGGCCGTTGTAGGGGACTATTCGAATGCAATTTGTGTCGCGGTGGTATGTTCATTGGCGCGCACTTCGGTGCTCGCATCTGTATCATTGTCGTTAACACAAAGCCTCAATTTGAACCGTATACATGAGTGAGTTTGCAGCAGATTATCTGATCGTCGGGTCCGGGTCCGCAGGGTCGGTTTTGGCCAGTCGTTTGTCCGAAGACGGCAAACATTCTGTGATGGTGCTGGAATACGGGGGTACCGATATGGGCCCGTTCATTCAAATGCCTGCCGCGCTGTCGTACCCGATGAACATGTCGCGTTATGACTGGGGCTTTGAGTCCGTTCCGGAGCCGCATCTGGGAGGGCGCAAAATGGCGTGCCCGCGAGGCAAGGTCATTGGGGGATCCTCATCAATCAACGGCATGGTGTATGTGCGTGGCAATGCGGGTGATTTTAATCACTGGGAGAGTATGGGGGCGACAGGTTGGTCGTACGCTGATGTATTACCGTACTACCTTAAAATGGAAACCTCACACGGTGGCCAGCAAGGCTGGCGTGGCACCGATGGACCATTGCATGTCACCCGTGGCCCACGTACCAATCCGCTATTTCACGCTTTCGTAGAAGCAGGTGTGCAGGCCGGTTATCCTGCCACGGACGACTACAACGGACAGCAACAAGAAGGCTTTGGTCCGATGGAGCAGACAGTTTATCGAGGGCGCAGATGGTCGACAGCCAACGCCTACCTTCGCCCGGCGCTGAAGCGTTCCAATGTAACAATGAAAAAATGCCTGGTGACACGGGTAATTTTTGAAGGCAGGAAAGCAGTCGGAGTAGAGATCGAGCAGGGGGGGCGAAAGTCAATTCTCAAAGCAGGAAAGGAGGTCATATTAAGTGCGTCTTCTATCAATTCCCCGCGGCTGCTGATGTTGTCGGGAGTCGGTAACGGCGAACACCTTAATAAGCTTGGTATCGACGTGGTTGCCGATCTGCCGGGAGTGGGTCAGAACCTTCAGGATCATCTGGAGTTCTACTTTCAAGTCGAGTGCAAGCAACCTATAACTCTATATTCAAAGCTCAATCTGTTCTCTAAAGGGATGATTGGAGCGCAATGGTTATTCTTAAAATCGGGCCTTGGTGCCAGCAATCAGTTTGAGTCTGCGGCATTCATAAGAAGTGATAAGGGCGTGCCGTACCCGGATATTCAATACCACTTTCTGCCTGTCGCGATTCGCTATGACGGCAAATCTGCAGCTAAGTCCCATGGCTTCCAAATGCATGTGGGTCCAATGCGTTCCGATTCCAGAGGTTCTGTTTCTCTGTCGTCAGCTAAGCCGGAAGACAAGCCGGAAATACTGTTCAACTATATGTCGACAGACAAAGACTGGAGTGATTTCAGAAAATGCGTTCAGCTAACGCGTGAATTGCTGCAGCAGGAGGCCTTTGCACCGTTTGCAGGATCAGAAATACAGCCGGGTGATGATTGCACCAGCGACGAACAGATCAACGATTTCATCAGGGAGCACGTAGAAAGCGCCTATCACCCATGCGGTACCTGCAGAATGGGGGCGGCAGATGATCCGGCATCGGTGGTCGATCCGGAATGCCGGGTTATTGGAGTTGACGGGCTGCGGGTTGTTGATTGTTCTGTTTTCCCTCGCATCACCAACGGCAATCTGAACGCGCCGACGATTGTGACGGCAGAAAAGGCCAGTGATGCCATACTGGGCAAGCGGGCTTTACCGCGATCAACAGCACAGGCGTGGCAGCATCCTGATTGGGCAAACTCTCAGCGCTGATCCCGCCAGATACCTGACTGATTCTCAAATGGAAATTTGAATCGAGTGCGTGCCTCCGAATCTGGGAGGCATCTGATGATCGCAGGTATTGTGGCGATCAGGATTGGCAATAATTGCGAGCCGCGACTCAATTGGGTGCTCACCTATCAGTCGTTCAATCCAGTACAATATCGGATTGCCCAGTATAAAGATAAAACGATGAGTTCAATTTCGCGCCTTATTCTACCCACTATTGCGATGGCAGTAGTCATTGTGGCGTCTAATATTCTAGTCAGCTACCCGATTAATGATTGGATTACCTGGGGGGCAATCACTTTCCCGTTTGCGTTTCTGGTGACTGATCTAACCAACCGATTCTATGGCGCCAGTGCTGCGCGTAAAGTCGTGGTAGTTGGTTTTGCTGTTGGTGTAGCTGCCTCATTGGTGCTTGCCGAGCCCCGTATTGCTTTGGCATCAGGCACAGCTTTTTTTGTTGCTCAGATGTTGGATGTGTCAATATTCGACAAACTGCGCGAGAGCAAATGGTGGATAGCTCCGGCTACCTCATCAGCGTTGAGTAGCATCGTCGATACCTTCTTGTTTTTCTCGTTGGCATTTGTCGCAACGGGTCTGCCCTGGATGCAATGGGCTACTGGCGACTTAGCGGTCAAGTGGTTTGTGGCATTGTTAGCGTTAATCCCATACCGGCTATTTGTTGGCAGCAGGCCACCTGCCTCAATTTCTTAAATATTGCGGCACCACCGTGTGGCTATGGTTGGCGTACGACAAGCGGGTCCCGGTGGTGCTGTTAAATTGAGTCAATTTGCGATTTTTACACCGCCGCCAGAGGGATGATTCGCGTTTGCAGTTGTCGCCAGAAGCTTGATGGGTGCGGTAGAATAAGGCGGATGAGCGCGGCTTGTGTTAGTTCGGGCAACAATCGCAGTAATCATTTGTGAATAATCAGCGCACCGGCTTGCTCTAAGAGCCGCTGACACAGACACTATTATCTTTTTAAAGTCATGTTTCGGAATTCGGAGAATCCTCATGGGTCTATTTAACGACGTCAGATTTTATCTAATGGCTGCTTTGGCCGTACTATTTCTACTGGTAGTCGCCATGTGCAGTAGCGCCTACGAGGCGAGTCCGGATGGGCATACGACCAACGCAGGGGTAACTCACGAGTCGAGCTCAATTGACGCGAACGCAGAAAAGGCCGTTGCCGCAGATACTGACGAAGATGCCAAAAAATCAGATGAAGCGGCAGAAGTCGAAACGACAGATGAGACTCAGTCAGTGGTCTCAACGGCGACTACAGCGACGGCTGCCGCGACAACTGCTGCAGTAGCTGCTGTGTCGGCCGTCACCACCGAAGAAGCAGAAGCGAAAGAAGAAGTGGTTGTAGAAACCACAGAAGCCAAGACTGAAGAAGTCGTCGCGGTAGAAGAAGTTGTTCCAGAAGAAACTGAAACCGCTGCAGTTGAAGAGACTGCGACTGAAGAGGCAGCAGCGACCGTTGAGTCCACGGTTACCACTACGGTGCAGAAAATTGAAGTTGCCCCGTTTGAGCTTTCTACTCTGTCTGATACAGGTGAGACTCTGACGGATTTCGGTAATGATCTTGGTAACTTGAAAACAGACATGGGCAAGTTCACCGGCCGCGTTGAAGAAGCAACGAGCTTGTTTGACACAGTAAAAGAAGCAATCGTAAAGTAGGTTTTTTATATGCTTAACTATAGGTTTTGTTTGCGCTTCTTCTAGCGCCTGTTCGCTGAATGACCACTCCTAAAATAGCGCTCTTATCGGGCGCTATTTTTATTTCGGCGGCTGCATTTCGTTGCCCGGCTGTGATCCCTTCCGCTGTGGGCCGCTGCAGTGTGGCCTGCTTCAATGTGGTAAGTCTCCACACATCGTCCCCGATATTGAGCCTTCTGAGCAAATAACCGTCTTCGCCGCAGTCTGCGATCACAAAGCTGCCGTGCGTGGGATCCACTGACGGATCAACAATCACAACACAACCATCGTGGAACTCAGGTGCCATGCTGTCACCTTTGACTTGCAGGGCAAACGGTTCGGCCTCGGTGCAAGTGCCGGTTTCGATTTCAACTGCGCTGGATGGTTGCCCGGCTTTTAGTCCGGCAAACTGAATGGTTGATTGATAATTAAGTATTTTTTCTGACATATTGGCTCGTCTGCAGGCATGAGGTGTCATCAAGCTGCGAGTCTTAGTCTACCTTGCTTCATTCCCGATACGAAATAGAGGACAATAGAGGCATCCAACTAATGGTTTTGAAGCTCTGATGAACACCCTGGAAGTCAATGGACAGCAAATTCCTACCGATGAAGAAGGATACCTGGCCAACCTGGAAGATTGGACCCGTGACGTCGCCGAGGCGATGGCAGCAAACGAAGACTGCTCCCTGACGGAGTCTCATTGGGAGGTGATCAGTTTTTTACGTGAGTATTATCAGGAGTATGAGATTGCGCCGGCGGTGCGTATTCTGACCAAGGCAATCGGTAAGAAGCTGGGAAAGGACAAGGGCAACAGTAAGTACCTGTATGAGCTGTACCCGAACGGTCCTGCAAAACAGGCATGCAAATATGCGGGTTTACCGAAACCCACGGGCTGTGTCTAGCGCATGCTAATGAGCAGGCATATACACTTCCGTATTGACCTATTTTCATGTCAGTAGTCATTGCCACTTTGCTGTATCTGGGCCTCGGTGTTTTTGTTATCGGGTGTGTGTACTGGGTCTGGAGGTACGCTTCGATCCCGGCACCCCTTAATATGCCCACCATGCCGGCTCCCACAACACGGTGTGGCGTGGCGCTGCGGATTTTGCGAGAAACCGTGCTGTTTGAAAGTCTGTTCAAAGCGTCAAAATGGACATGGATTTTCGGGTGGCTATTTCATGCGTCATTGCTGTTTGTGGTGCTCTGCCATTTGCGCTTTTTCGTAGATCCTGTCTGGGGCTGGGTTAACGTTATTTCGCCATATAGCAGGTACGCGGGCATTGTTTTGTTTTTTAGCCTTGCCGGCCTGTTGCTGCGAAGAATCGTGATTGCACGGGTTCGCTATATCTCGGTCCCTTCAGATTACCTTATGTTGTTGATGTTGATGTGCCTGGCAGGAAGCGGCTTACTCATGCGCTACAAATATTATATTGATCTTTACACCCTCCGAAATTTTGCTTTGGGGCTAGGATCGTTTTCGTTTAACGTGCTGCCGCCCAGTGCAATGTTATTAGTACACCTTCTCATGGTGGCGGTTTTGTTATTGGTATTTCCGATCTCAAAACTTACACACGCCATTGGTGTGTTTTTCTCGCCATCACGAAACCAACGTGATAACACCAGAGCCAAACGCTATGTTAATCGGTGGGATTCATAACAGTGGTCAACAACACTGACAAAAAGTCCTTTATTACGCCTGATGCCTCGGTGAAGCTCTCAATACCTGAAATTGAAGAGTCGGCCTCAAAGCACCTTGCGCCATTCAAAGCCTCTGCTGAACATCAAGCGGCTTTGGGTTTTCCTGACCGGTTAATCGATAACTGGAAAGACGTTGCGATAGAAAAGCTCGGTGAGTTGTCAGGTAAGTATCGGGGCTTGAGAGTGTATCTTGACTCCTGTGTAAATTGCGGTGCCTGTACTGACAAGTGCCATTACTTTCTTGGCACCGGTGATCCGAAGAACATGCCCGTCGCCAGGCAAAACCTGATGCGCAAAGTTTACCGGCGATACTACACGTTTGCCGGTAGAACCGTTCCCTGGCTGGTTGGCGCCGAAGACTTAACCGAAGAAGTGCTGGACGACTGGTACACCTATTTTAACCAATGCTCGCAGTGCAGAAGGTGTTCAGTGTACTGCCCTTATGGCATTGATACCGCTGAAGTATCAATGGCCGCACGGGAGATTATGGACACGATAGGTGTCGGGCAAAAATATTCAAATGAAGTCATTGGCAAAGTCCATAAGCTTGGTAATAACTTAGGTCTGCCAGGGCCTGCTCTGGCCAATACGCTTGAAGGTCTTGAAGAAGATGTTCTGGAGGAAACCGGCGTGGCGGTAAAGTTCCCGTTAGATCAAAAAGACGCAGATATTCTTCTCGTTACGCCATCAGCTGACTTTTTTGCAGAGCCACATGTTGACGGATTGATTGGTTACGCAAAGGTATTGCACCAGGCGGGTATTAGCTGGACGTTTAGCTCTACAGCGAGTGAAGCGGCAAACTTCGGTTTGTTTATCGGCAGCTATGACAACATGCAGCAGATTGCATCTCGTATTAAAGACGCTGCTCTGGAGCTCAACGTTAAACGTATTGTGTTTGGTGAGTGTGGCCACGCATGGCGGGTGGCTTACAACTATTTAAACACCCTGGCAGGTCCATTTGATTTTCTCGATCCAAAGTACCCGATGCCACAGCATATCGTTGAAGTGACGTATGATCTTATTCAGCAGGGGCGGCTTCACCTTGATGCCTCAGCCAATGATGATAAGCGCGTGACATTCCATGACTCGTGCAATATTGCCAGAGCCTCTGGGATGGCAGGAATTAAGGGCGGACAGCTAAGCGTACCGCGAGACGTGCTTAAAACGGTCTGCAATCACTTTTATGATATGCGATCTAACACCATAGGCGAGGCAACATTTTGCTGTGGCGGTGGTGGTGGCCTGTTGACTGATGACCTGCTTGAGTTGCGTGTTAAAGGTGCGTTGCCTCGCATGCAAGCTTTACAGGAATTGCATGACAAGCACAACATCACTCACATGGCGGCGATGTGCGCCATCTGTAAAAGTCAGTTTGCCAAGGTACTGCCTTATTATGGATTCGAGATGGACCAGATCATCAGCGTGCACCAACTGGTGGGTGACGCGCTGGTGATGCAGCGCTAGCGATTTACTGCTGAGGTAGTGTCTGGAGATAAGCCTCCAGCGTAAGCACCGGGACAATCGCGCGTCGTCAAAAAACAATTCGCAATTTCTTCTCAATCAGGCTAATTTGTAGGCGAAAACTTAGTCACCCAACAGTTTTTGGAGAATGCGTTGAGTAAGCAGAGTAACAAGTCGTCTCAGGCTGATAACATCACGATGTCTGGTGGAGGGGTGTATTCACTTGCGACCGCTGGTGCCAAAGACGTTATTGATCATGCGACACCCATAGTGCTTGCAGCAATCAGTGAGTTGAATCGTCCAGTGGGTCACTGGTCATTTTCAGATATGGGCTGCGCTGATGGCGGAACGTCGCTAGATCTTTGGCGAAGTGCAGTAAGCGCTATTCGCAATCAGTCAGAAGCAGACATTCAAATTACCTATGCTGATCAACCACGAAATGACTTTAACGCGTTAGTGCAGATTTTACATGGCCTGACGGACTTTGATTCCTACCTGCAGCAGCATTCGAATGTTCACGTGTTGGAATCAGGATCTTCTTTCTACGACCCGATATTGCCGTCCAATTCTCTCGACCTCGGATTCTCAGCCACTGCAATGCATTGGTTAAGTCAGAAGCCTTGTGACATTCCTGATCACGTTCATATGGTAGGTGCCAGTGGTGAGGTGCTGAGTCAGTATCAAGCCCAGGCTCAAAAAGACTGGGAGACCATTCTGTTACATCGGGCAAGAGAACTTAAGCCCGGTGGTAAGTTGGTGTTTGCTAACTTCTGTAAAGACGAGCAGGGCCGCTACCTCGGTAATACCGACGGTGAGAACATGTTCGACTGGTTCAATAGTCTATGGTGTGAATTCCGTGATAACGGGGCTATAACTGCGGACGAATATGCAGCGATGACACTGCCCCAGTACTACAACACAGTGGAGGAATTCTCACTGCCATTTACAGATAAGCAGAGCAAGGTAAGCCGGGCAGGGCTTACGCTTGATCATATAGAAACAGGCATTATTAAATGCCCTTACGCGCGTGATTTTCAGTCCCACGGTGATGCCAGAAAGTTCGCAAAGGAATATGTCCCCACCATTAGAAGCTGGAACGAGAGCATCTATTTTGGTGGCCTGTCTTCTGACAGACCAGTCGAAGAACGCAAGGAGATCATCCACAATTTTTACAGTACCTACGAATCCAGGGTAGCTGATAATCCTGAAGGTCATGCAATGGACTATGTGCACGCCTACACCACAATTTCCAAGACTTAGAGATGTAAAACCCTTTGGTTTGTTTCTAGGTTTGCCGGTAGACAAGCACGGTAGCAGTATCATTTGCGTGTGTACTGTTTTCGACTATCTCATAGATTTGCTTTGTCACTACGACCGGTTGGCTGATGAGTGATCTCTGTATCATGGAGTCAAGCACACGGGCGAAGCCTTGTTGCTCATAGTGCTCAGAATTAACACCAATGCAGTACAAAGTGTTTGATCTGCCCATCGCCAGCAGCGTCGGCAGCACTTCTGGCCCCAGGTGTCCGAAGGTGAAAGTGCCAGCCGACACGACAGCGCCATAATTTTCCGGTATCGGTGCCGAATCGGTCGCTGTTAAATCTTTTTGATACAAATCCCGATACACTCCTTTGGATTTAGCTACGTCCAGCATTTCAGGGGATATATCGATTCCGTCAATAGTCATGTTATCAAGCACAGAATGTTGGTTTAGTGCGTGTGCCACGAGGCCGGTACCACATCCGACATCCATAATTGGCAAATCGTCGCTGTGTGCATGCTGTTGGTAAACACTGGCCAGCATCCGCGGGTACACATAGCCCATTGCATTGGCGAACTGCTCATCATAAATTGAAGCGAATTCCCGATAGTAGTCAAGATTGTCCTCTGCAGACTTGATGGCGTAAGCGCCTTCTAATAGCCGGTCAGCATCGCTATTGTTTCCCATGAACGCTATCTCCAATATTAAGCCGTAAAGGGTGATTGAACCTGTGTAGAGATATCATCCCATTATTCCAATACAGGGTGCAATTCGGGGCTTTACCTGGCGATCTATCGGCTGATGTACTTCCGTAATCGGCAATACGGGATCGTCGGAAGGTCGCGTGTCTGCAGCGACTGTAGTAGCTTCACCCGCAGGAGCTCTGCGCGACATAACCTCAGCTACTGCGGGTGGGCCGTGACAGTACGTTTGTATTGATCATTTTGTTAGGTATGGATAAACAAGCGCCTCAATTGATTGTAAAAACGCCCTCGCCATGGCAGTTTCTCGCTATGCAGACATCTATCGCGCAGACTCTTCGTCTGCGTTAGCGATGTCGAACCCGATCCGATAGAAATGATTCCCACAATAGAAGCACCATACTATTAATGACGTTAATCCCCATGTAGTTAAAAAAACCAGCCATTTAGAATTCGTTCTATTAATGGCGGCGATGTCCGCACTCGATGCGTTCTCTATCGATGCGATGTTGCCGGCATTGGATCAGATCAGTTCTGATCTTAATGTAGTGGTTGAGAATCGGCGGCAGTATGTCATCACGTCTATTTTCTTAGGTTTCTCCATTGGAGTGCTCTTTTATGGCTTTGTTGCCGATCGATTTGGTCGAAAGAAGCCGGTTATAGCCGGATTTCTGATCTATTGTTTTGGGGCACTAACATGCGTTTCGGCAGATTCTTTTTCCACGATGTTGGTCGGGCGTGTGCTGCAAGGGATTGGCGCTGCGGGTCCCTACGTATTGGCTATTGCGATTGTTCGCGACACCTATAAAGGCGAACAGATGGCAAGAATGCTCTCGCTGATTATGATGGTGTTTATTGGCGTGCCAATGATTGCACCTTTTGTCGGACAAGGTTTACTGTTAATCGCTGGATGGCGAAGTATTTTTGTTGTGTTAACGGTGTATTCTTTTTTGGTGATGATCTGGTTTTGGGCCAGGCAACCGGAAACTTTATTGCCGCAGAAGAGACAGGAGTTGTCGGTCGTAAAAATAAAAAAGTCGGTGACGGAGGTAGTTACTCATCCGGTGGTATTTAGATACACGCTGGTGATTGGCTTGTTAAGCGGGGCATTTATCGCCTATCTCAGCACCGCTCAACAAATATTTCAGGAAATATATCAGCTAGGTGTACGGTTTCCAGTGGTGTTCGCCAGCCTTGCGAGTGTATTTGGCATTGCTTCGTTTATTAATTCACGGCTGGTGGAAACTCTTGGCGCTGCGAAATTAGTAAAGGCTAGCATCAGTATTATTATTGTGGCGTCTGCGGTTTATTTACTGGCTTACAACGAGTTAGACATTGCGCCACCACTGGCTATACATATAGCGTATGTTGCGGTGATTATGTTCTGCTTCGCCTTTCTATTCGGCAACACGACGTCGCTTGCAATGGAGCCGATGGGGCACATTGCAGGGGCTGCCTCATCGGTGTTTACGTCACTCAGTACCCTGCTGGCAATTATTGTCGCAACCGCAATCGGATCACAGATAGATAGTACGGGTCATCCGTTGGTTATAGGGTTTGCTGTCGCTTGTTTGCTTTCGTTGGTGCTATGCGTATCGATTAAAGATAGATGATGAGTTGAGCGCGATTGTTCTTGATGTATGAATAGCCCGGATTGGATGATACAAATTGTTGTTGATGGCGTCGCGCTTGTACACGTTACGATGGTAGTGAACTCGGAGTGTTAGGCAGAAGTGGATCGATCTCAGATAACACGTGGCGTTAGCAAGGATCGGCTATTACGCTGTTGATCTGTAGGATGAGCGGTGTGTGTCCTTGCTTACGCTGCGGGTTGCCTTGTTCTTGTATTACTGATGATTCTTTTTACTTTTCTGACATCGGTGGTTGATCGAAGTATTGTGATAAGTCGGAGGTAGGCGTAAATCGATTTAGGGTAGCCCGCAGCGTGAGCAAGGATCAGCGTTGACGCTGTTGATCTGTAGGATGAGCGGTATGTGTCCTTGCTCACGCGGCGGGTTGCCTTGTTCCTGTATTACTGATGATGCTTTGTCCTTTTCTGACTTTGGTGGTTGATCGAGGCATTGTTATAAGTCGGAGGTAGACGTAAATCGATTTAGCGTAGCCCGCAGCGTGAGCAAGGATTAGCGTTTACGCTGTTGAACTGTAGGACGAGCGGTGTATGTCCTTGCTTACGCTACGGGTTGCCTTGATCTTGTATTGCTGATGGTTCTTTTTTCTTTTCTGACTTCGGTGGCTGATCGAAGCATTGTGATAAGTCGGAGTTAGGCGTAAATCGATTTAGGGTAGCCCGCAGCGTGAGCAAGGATCAGCGTTTACGCTGTGGATCTGCAGGACGAGCGGTATGTGTCCTTGCTTACGCTACGGGTTGCCTTGTTCTTGTATTGCTGATGGTACTTGTTTCTTTTCTGACTTCTGTGGTTGATCGAAGCATTGTGATAAGTGGAGGTAGGCGTAAATCGATTTAGGGTAGCCCGCAGCGTGAGCAACGATCAGCGTTTACGTTTTAACTGTAGGACGAGCACTTTTCTGCCGTGCAACGCGTTGAGCATTTGATGAGAGTTAACTGAGCTGGTTGAATCTATATGTTGATAAGTTCACGCAAAATAATAGCTCCCTTTCGCAATGAGAAAGACTCCTAGGCAGTATCCATAACTAAACAGTTTTTTGTTTTAGGTATCGCTTTATGAACAAATATATTTTCACTTAGGAAGAATAAAAATGCCCGGATTTAGTTTTGCGTAAATAATGTACTTCCTATCTGCCGGTGTAAGCTGGGAGCAAAAGGATTGTAAATAAACATGTTTAATTCGTAAGAGCAATTGACGATCGCTGATCGGTATCGTAGCTGTCGAAACGTTAATAACTTTCCTCAAGCCAGATCACCGAAACTGACTAGGCTAATAGCACGTCATTAGTTCAGTCAATCAGGACAAATTAAACATGCTCTCAAAACGAGTTTTACGACTTGCACTCACTGCTGCAACACCGGCCAGTATTTTTGCATTGTCTGTTGTTGCACTCACATTGCCGTCACAGCCAGTACATGCGGGTGCACCGATTTGCTCCTCTCCGGCTGCTGACTCAGACAATGATGGATGGGGTTGGGAAAACAGCCAATCCTGCGTTGTCTCAGTAACTGACACTACCGCGACCAGCGCCACAACCACCAACAGTGGCGAGCCCGTTTGTGCATCTGGCGCATCAGATAGCGACAATGATGGCTGGGGCTGGGAGAATAACCGCTCTTGTCGGGTAGTGACTTCGTCCAGCGTAACGGTATCACCCGTTACGGCAGCAGCTGCTGGCAGCGGCACTCCGGTGTGTCAGTCCAGCGCCAGTGATACAGATAACGACGGCTGGGGGTTTGAGAGTGGCAGAAGTTGTATAGTCACGGCTTCTTCCGGCAGTGCTGAATCTTCAACTTCTGTGGCAACACCGGGAGTAGCGCCACCGCCGGTTGCTGCTGCTAATGGCGGCTACAGCAACGGCAATCCTATTTGCTTAACTGATACGAGTGATGCGGGCAACAATGGTTTCGGTTATGAGAACGATCGCACTTGTGTTGTAGTTTCCGGTGTAACTGCTACACGCAACCAACCCTTAGTCAATCAGCGCAGCTGTATTCCGTGGCTTGAGATTGGCTATGGTAATTACAGACTGCAAAATAATACCTGGAATTCCAGCGCGGTATATTCAGACGACTGGTCACAGTGTATTGAGTTGACCGGTGGCCCCGGCAACTATGTTGCCAAGTGGGACTACAACTGGCTGCAAAGAAATGAAGGCAATGACTTTGCGGTTAAGTCTTATCCTCAAGTGTACTACGGTCGCAAGACACGCTACAACCTGTCAGGCACGGTAGCAGAGACTGGATTGCCGGTCCGAACCGATGCAATGCCACAGTTTTGGGTTGACTACGACTACTCTGAGACCGGCACTGTTGAACGCAATGTAGCGCTTGAGTCTTTTTTCCACACCAGTTGTGATGCGGAAGAATATAACAAACAGTATGAGATGATGGTCTGGGTGGGTGTGCCGACTATCCGGACGCCGGGTTCGCTCGCCACAACAGTAACGTTGAGCGGCAAAGAGTGGGATGTTTACGTCAATCCATCGTTGGGCTGGGCATACGTTGCTTTTGTCGCTAAGCAGCCACACAACAGTGGCAGGCTCAACTGGAACGAATTCGTTTACTGGTCCAGAGATGTTGGCCCATCGTTCGGCGTTCCTTCAATGGCTCGTAATACCTGTATGGGCGCCATTGAGCTCGGTACTGAAACCTTTTGGGGTACTGGCACATTCACCTTGAATCGATTTAACGTCAATCGCGGCGGGTAGAGGACGACCGCTTGCTCGGTAAGCGTCACTGAAAACTGATGAGAGCCACAATTGATCGTGGCTCTCCGGGTAATCAGTAATTGCAGGCTTTTTGTGCAACATTCATGCGTGATTCCTTCTACCGCGCATACTCTGAATGACTCTAAAGAGACTCCCATTACCCTGGGAAATGACGGATACGTGACCGAGGGATCAAAGCAAGTTCGTCTTACTACAACTTGCAGTGCTTTGAGTGGTTCAGGCACACGACATTATATCTTTATTCTCTTTCCTTTCTCTCGCTGGCATTGACGCGTAGGGCTTATCACCCGCTCATGCCGTCAGGCGTGACGTGCGGTGCCTGGTTTCTCCGTGCTGGTCAACAGCGTAAACGCTGATCCTTGCTCACGCTGCGGGCTACCTCATGTCGATTGACGTCAGCCTTTACCTCACTGCCTCGCTACCTGCTACGCAGAAGTCAGAAAAAGAAACAAAACCATCACTAAACGACCAATATTTAAGGTCACTTTCCGCCTCTTATTCCGCTCCGTAGGGTTGACAGGCAATACACATCATCAGCAATAACGCCCAAGGCAACCCGCCTCGTGAGCAAGGCCAGATACCGCTCGTTTAGCTCCGGTCAATAGCATAGCGATTATCCTGCAGGTCAACAGCCTAAACGCTGATCCTTGCTCACGCTGCGGGTTTCCTGAGATCGATCCGGGTTGTATTCTACTTGTCGGTGAGTTTCAAGGGTTCTCAACTGGTGGCAGCGCAGTGCTGATCATACATTTATTGGGTGCATTCACATTGAAGTAACATTTTCCTTGGTCTTGAACGTATATCGTTGATTATGGTCATAGGAGAACAGTCAATCGTCGGGGATCATGTGAGCACCAAATTAAAAATAGATTTTCAGGGCACCCACGGAGATAAGCTGGCGGGTCTACTGGAAATACCAGATCAAGAACCTTCCGCCTACATCCTGTTTGCACACTGCTTTACCTGCGGAAAAGATATTGTTGCGGCCTCTCGTATCGCAAGATCACTTGTTGCTCGCGGTTTCGCGGTGTTGAGATTCGACTTCACCGGACTTGGTAATAGTGATGGTGACTTCGCCAACACAAACTTCTCGTCAAACGTACAAGACCTGGTGCTGGCATCAGATTATTTGCGTACGCACTACAAGGCGCCGGAATTATTGATCGGTCATAGTTTGGGTGGCACCGCCATATTAAAGGCTGCTCATCAGATTCCCGAGAGTCGCGGAGTCGTGACCATTGGTTCGCCGGCAGATGCCGAGCATGTTGGAAAGCAGTTCGTCTGTGACCTTGATGCTATTGAAAAGGACGGCCAGGCGACGGTATCTCTAGCCGGCAGATCGTTCACAATCAAAAAGCAGTTTGTTGATGATATTCGTGAAAACAAAGACACTAACGTTGCCAGGCTGAGAAAGGCGTTGCTCGTGATGCATTCCCCGGTTGATAGCACGGTATCAATTCAACAGGCCGAACAGATATTTGTGGCTGCCAAGCACCCCAAATCATTCGTTAGCTTGGGCAAAGCCGATCACTTGCTGTCAAAGAAAGCAGATGTTGAATATGCGGCTGTTACCATCGCTGCGTGGGCCACCCGATTCGTTCATAAGTCTGCAGCGACACCGTCTGTCAAAGTGGCTCCAGGTCACTTGGTAGTGAGTGAACGCGACCAACGCTTCGCACAAGATATTCAGAGCGATAGTCACCAATGGATTGCAGATGAACCGGTCGCGGTTGGCGGGTCGAACTTCGGACCTGATCCCTATGAACATTTACTGGCTGCGCTTGGAGCCTGTACGACAATGACCATGCGAATGTATGCCGCAAGGAAGAAATGGCCGGTCGAACAGATCAGCGTTGAACTTGATCATTCACGTGATCACGGGGCAGATTGTATCGCGTGTGATGACTCTCACCCACAGATTGATGTGATCACCCGTAGCATTTCTATTGTTGGGGATCTGGATGCAGATCAACATCAACGCATGATGGCGATCGCAGATAAATGTCCTGTGCATCGCACCTTGCACAACAAGTTGGTGATAAAGACAGAATCGACTAATTGAATATGGTTTGTCGACCGCTTAGTAATTGCAAGGAATGCATCGTAGGGGGAACGTCATCAATCACAAGGAGCTATGCAACCCGCCGCGTGACCAAAGCCGGACACCGCCCGTCAACAGATCAACAGTTCACTTGTAGATCCTTGCTTACGCAGCGGGCTGCTTGAGATCGATCCAGGGTCACCGTCCGCGTCTTTACTACGCTCCGTACGGCAACCGAACTTGAAAGGTAATACACATCATCAGAAATAACGATCAAGTTAACCCGCAACGTCAGTAAGGCCGGACACCTTCCGTCTAACAGATCAACAGCACAACTGCAGATCGTTGCTTACGCCGCGGGCTATCTGAGATCGATCTAAGGGCACCTTCAGCGTCTTGCCATGCGCCGTACGGCAACCGAACCTGAAAGGTAATACACTTCATCAGAAATAAAGATCAAGGTAACCCGCCGCGTGAGCGAGGTCAGACACCGCTCTTCCAACAGATCAATAACTGCAGATCCTTGCGTACGCCAGCGATCTGAAATAGATCTAGGGTCACCTTCCGCCTCTTGCCACGCTTCGTACGGCAACGGAAGTTGAAAGGCAACACTCATCATCAGAAATAACGATCACGGCAACCCGCCGCGTGAGCAAGGCCGGATAACGCTCGTCTACAGATCAACAGCGTAATCGCAGTTCATCGCCAGACAGCGCGCTACTTTACTGCGAACTGATGGCTGCCTTCTGCTTGTTGCCATGCTTCGTGCGTTTACAGAATGTTGGCGCATCCGCCACATATAGTAATCAGGTGAATCTTCTAGCGTCGCGATGAACAGGGTGCATGTGTAAGTTGCATGGATATTAGATGTATTCTGCTCGCATTGCGCTCAAATGTAAGTATTGCAGATGTTCTAAAGATCTTGTGTGTCTTTTAACCAGTGAATACATTCATGATGGGATGCGCCCTAGCGCTTAAGCCTGCCTTCGATTGCCGCAAGTGTTAGTAGGTTGCCGCGTAAGTTCGTAACATTTTCTGAACTAAAGTCGTGCGTCGGGAATGTTTAAGGTACTGTTTTCGCGTCACACCGACGAAAATAACCCCGCTACTTTGTTACTCAATAAGAAAGCCTGGGTTGCCAGCCGTTGGGTCCGTCTGGTAACAGGTCAAACAAATGCCATACCGCACAGAAGTCATCACCCGGACCGAATGGGGTGTCGGCAACACGAGTAATTTGTTCCCCTGATTTTGTAAATACAGACACACCGGGGTGCGGCCCTTGTTCGTTACGATAACCCATATCTTCTGCAAATTGATTCTTGTTGGTGGAGACCATGGTGAAGTTCCAGTTTCGATCCTGCTTAAACTGTTGTTGCACTTCAACCGTGTCAGGTGACGATATGACTATGGATGCCCGATCTTGAAGATGATCCAACACGCCGTTTAAACCATCCGCCCACAGAGTGCAGTAGGAGCAGCTCTTACCCATGTTATGTACAACAAACAGTTCTGTGTGATCTGCGAATAGGTGTGCGAGAGAAACCGTGCCACTCGGCGCTTGAAACCTGTAGTTCTCAACTGGCTCCGGTTGCCGGTACTTCTGAGCATCCGCCAGTTGCTGGCGCACTTCAAGGTACCGTTGTCTAAGTGTGTTCAGGTCTTCTTTGGTCATGGCATTTCTCCGTGCTGAGTGATTTATAAGCCGTTGATAGGTACTTTCAACATCGGGTTGCCGTCAGTATCTGTAGGCATCTCACCCGCACGCATATTGACTTGCAGCGCGGGGATGATTAAGCGCGGCATAGAAAGTTGCTTGTCACGTTCTGTTCGTAGTTTTACAAACGAGTCTTTGGTGCTGCCTTCACCAACATGGATATTGTTTTTTCGTTGCTCAAGTACGGTAGTTTCCCATTTTATATCTCGACCATTGGGACCGTAGTCGTGGCACATGAACAGGCGCATGTCATCTGGCAGTGACAATACCTTTTGAATAGATTCGTAAAGTGTCTCTGCATCACCACCTGGAAAATCAACTCTTGCTGAACCGCCGTCAGGCATAAATAAGGTGTCACCAACAAAAGCGGCATTGCCAATTACGTGCACCATGCAGGCAGGGGTATGGCCGGGTGTACTCATGACAAATCCATGGAGGCTGCCTATCTGGTAGGTATCGCCATCAGTAAACAACGTGTCAAACTGTGATCCGTCACGTTGAAATGAGGTGCCTTCATTAAATATTTTACCGAACTCATCTTGTATTCGAATGATCTCTTTAGCGATACCGGTTTTACCTCCCAGAGCTTCTTGAAGGTATGGCGCTGCAGACAAATGGTCGGCATGAACATGTGATTCAATAATCCACTCGACTGACAGCTTGTTCTTTTTGATGTAGTCAATTTGCTTGTCTGCGTTGTCGTAGTAGATGCGACCAGCCGCGTAATCGAAATCAAGAACAGAATCGATCACTGCACAAGCGTTGGTCTCGGGGTCTGAAACAACATAGCTAATGGTGTTGGAAGCTGAATCAAAGAACGGTTCAATATGCGGCTGTTGGTCCATTCTTACCGGGTAGTCAGACATGTATTCAAATCCTCGATGTGGTTCGTATTCTATTTATATCAGGAAATCGTCGATATCTCATTTCAACATCAAAGACACTTGTTCGACTTCGCTTATTTTGTTTAGCTTCGCTGATTGAGTCCCTGCAGATCAGCAGACGTAACTTATTCCACCGCGATAGCGGACAATGACTTGGTTAATACTATTTAACGCTATGGGTGCATACTTCGGGCAAAATCCACGCCCGCCAGCGCCAAAACCGAGGTTGGTCTGCGGCTGGCCCTAGGTCAAAGTCCCGTCAGCTAACCGATCAAGCGGCCAGGGCGTCAGCACTAACACCGGACAATCACTGTATCGAGAGCGCATTGGACCGGCCCAGTCTAAAACGTTTGCAAATGCAACATGTCGTCGTCTCCGGCAAACCGTCATATCAGCCAAACCCATCGGTATCCCTTTCAGGTTAAGATGCCATCCTTGGGATATGCAGCTAAGACCTGCAGGTCGAATCGATATGCTGCTCCGGTGCGCTGCCGTTGGAATAATTCAGCTTACATTCTCGGCTGCGCTGTCTTGTCAACGAGCGATCACTGTGAAATGGATGCAGTATTGCGATGCGTTGTCGGTAACTTCGACTCGCTAAATGAATCAGTCGTATACACACAATGGCACTCAAACAAATGAGCAAAATCGCAACCTTACTTATACTTCTGCTGTCAGTCGCGCCAATAAGCCCGGCTTTTGCTGAACTGACAGGCATAGATAACGAGGCACTGCAGTCTCTGATAGATGAAGGTACGCCGGTGATTGACGTCCGGAGGCTGGATGAATGGAAAAAGACAGGTGTCATCAAAGATAGTCATTTATTAACCTTTTTCGACGAAAAAGGTCGATACGACGCGCAGAAGTGGTTAAGTCAACTATCCGAGCTAATCGATCCCAATGAACCGTTCGTGCTGATTTGCCACAGCGGTGGTCGAACCTCAATCATCGGCCAATGGTTAGGCAAGGAGTTTGACCGGGTTTATAACGTGGAAGATGGGATGATGAGTTGGATCAAAGCGGGCAATGACACTGTGGTTGCGCCATAACGAGAGCCGACAGTGGTACCGAGAAGCAGCACGCAGCTATTACGCGCTAGCGAAAACGGGCATCCGCAGGCTGCTTTACTCATACTTCAAGGTTGACTTACCTGGACTGTCAGGCACCAGCGACAAAAGCCGAATTCAGATACGATCAAAAGTAAGCACAAAAAATACGACGGCAATCACTACGTATATCATTGTCTCAATTCCTTAATGGTCTTACCGTCTGTATCGTCTGAAGTTCAGCGCACAATATAGGTAGGCTACCGACGCCTGTTTATACAGGGCCTGTCGGATGCCCGAATCGCTTTCCATCGAGAATTACTTTGCCGGATGGGGAGCGCTCGTATCATTGAGGCGTACCGAAAAAATACCGAAATGCCTGCGTAGATTTCCATGTTGTGATGGTCTTGTACCGCCAGAATACATCCGCGTACCTCAAAGAATGCTAAAGGCTTCACTCACAACTGCTCGGGTCGAGCGCTACGAATGGCTAAATGATAAGCTACCCGAATCGTCAAAAGCTCAACGAACAAATCATTGAAAACAAGACACCTAAAAGAAACTCTTCGTGAATGGCGCCACGATTTCCATCAGTACCCGGAGCTGGGGTTTGATGAGCACCGCACATCAGCACGAGTAGCCGAGCTACTGAAGTCCTTTGGTATCGAGATCCATGAAGGCTTCGGTAAAACCGGCGTGGTCGGTGTACTGCAGCGTGGTAACAGCACCGCGAGTATCGCGCTGCGCGCAGACATGGATGCTCTGCCCATAGACGAAAAAAACGAATTCCGGTATCGCTCAAAAACTGAAAACGTAATGCACGCGTGCGGCCATGATGGACACACGTCTATGTTGCTCGGCGCTGCAAAGCATTTAGCTGAATCAGGTGATTTCAACGGACGGGTCGTGTTTATATTCCAACCGAACGAAGAACATGGATTCGGTGCCGCCGCCATGCTTGACGACGGTTTGTTTGATCAACACCCGGTCGATGCTGTGTACGGGATGCATAATATACCCAATATGGCATTGGGCGAGTTTGCTACCAGAGCAGGGCCTATCACGGCCAGTGAGGCACTATTCGAAATAGAAATATCGGCACAGGGTGGGCATGCCGCACTCCCGCATATGGGGGTTGACGCTATCATTGTAGGTTCAGAGGTCGTGTCGGCTCTCCAGACCATCGTGTCGCGCAAGCTGAACCCGGGCCTTAACGGTGTGGTATCAGTCACTGAGTTTATTACTGATGGCGGGCGCAATGTCCTGCCGGGCAATGCCGTGTTACGAGGTGACGCACGTGCATTAACACCGGATATCAATGCCACTATTGAGGCACGAATGCGGCAGATTGTTGAGGGGGTCTGTTTGGCCCATGGGGTGGTTGGCAATGTCAGTTATGAAACTGCTTTTCCACCGACCATCAATGATTCAGACAGCACATCAAAAGCGGTGGCAGCGGCAAAGAAGTTACTTGGCAATAAAGCTGTAAGCGGAGAATGCGAGCCAAAACTCTTCTCCGAAGACTTTGCGCACATGGCCGCCGCTACACCCGGTTGTTATGTGCTGATGGGCAATGGCACATCAGGCAGTCATTCTCGCCCCTTACATTCTGCAGACTATGACTTTAATGATGAACTGCTGACGGTCGGTTCATCGTATTGGGTGGAATTGGTTGAGCAGGAGCTCAATGTAGAGTTGTAGTAATTCTTGTCGCCACCACGCCTTTGATTCGACTCTCGCCGACATGCACTCTCTGGTGTGTCGCGAGCATTGCGAAATTGTTCCATTGCGGCCATATATCGCTGAGGTTTGGTGAGTTAAGCTAGCAGCATCGTTAATGGCTGCCTGGGAGTCTGCGCGGTAGAAATCAGCGTGGCGAGAACGTGCCATGGCGAGGGCGTTTTTACGATCACTTGAGGCGCATAGTTGTTTATGCGTAACGAGAATGATCGATGAAAACGCACCGTCAGGGCGTGTTCGCAGTAGCTGACGTTCTGCCGCGCAGGCTCCTAGGCCACAACACTGGAAACCCGCTTGAGATGACTCGCTTTTCTGCATGGAGTGTATTTCGCAATGGCCTGAGTGGCCAATCTGGTTGGACTCGCCAGTGGCGTGACCCGGAGCCTAAAAAGCAATACGACATCGTTATTGTCGGGGGCGGTTTGCACGGGTTGGCAACCGCTTATTATCTGGCCAAAAACCATGGTTTGAAGAATATAGCCATCCTTGAGAAAGGCTGGCTGGGTGGCGGCAACGCGGGTCGTAACACGACCATTGTGCGCTCCAACTACTTCATGCCGGGTAATCGTCAGTTTTACGAACACTCGCTGGAGCTGTGGGAGAACCTGAGCCATGAGCTGAACTACAACGTCATGTTCAGTCAGCGATCACATATTGCATTACTGCATAGCCCCGGGGCGATTGACGGGGCTGCGCGCAGGTACAACACGATGCGACTCACCGGTACGCCGGACGCGGAAATCTGGGACCTTGAAAAACTAAAGCAGAATGTGCCGCATCTTAACTACGGGCCGGATTCCAGATTTCCAATTCTTGGGGCCGCTGTACAAAAACGTGCAGGTACTGCCCGACACGATGCAGTGGCCTGGGGCTACGCCCGCGCCGCGGAC
This sequence comes from uncultured Granulosicoccaceae bacterium, assembly GCA_938041955.1. Lineage (GTDB taxonomy): Bacteria > Pseudomonadota > Gammaproteobacteria > Granulosicoccales > Granulosicoccaceae. The sequence goes on from CALISD010000026.1 coordinate 27,169, forward strand.
GCACTGGGCGTGGATATCATTCAAAACTGCGAAGTCACGTCCACTAGCCGGTCTGGCAATTCAATTACCAGTCTCACTACATCGCGCGGCGAAATAAGCGCGAAGAAAGTCGGCTTTGCTGTGGCGGGCAATACGTCACGCTTATGGCAGATGGCGGGCTTTAATACATTGCCTATCGAATCACACAAGTTGCAGGCATTTGTAAGTGAGCCTTTAAAACCTTTGCTTGATCAGGTGGTGGTGTTTGGTGTTGGTGGAGCACACTTCTATATTTCGCAATCCGACAAGGGTGGGATGGTATTTGGTGGCGATCTCGACTGGTACAAGTCATACGCTCAACGCGGCAACTTACCCATTGTGCAGGACGTAGCAGAATGTGCAGTATCCATACTGCCGTGTCTCGGTAGAGTTCGATTACTTCGACACTGGTCGGGCGTCATGGATATGTCTATGGATGGCTCACCGTTCATTTGCAAAACACCACTAGACAATCTGTATTTGAACGCTGGCTGGAACTACGGCGGTTTTAAAGCAAGCCCGGCTTCCGGTTGGTACTTTGCTGACTTAATCGCCAATGATCGGCCGCATGAAACGATAGCAAACTTCAATCTGGATCGATTCGCACAGGGTGTGTCACTAGACGAACGGGGCGCAGGCCCTGATCCGAAGTTGCATGGTTAAGCATATGAGCCCGAATAGTATCCAGAAAAGACAATCTTCGAATACAACAATGCAATGTAAAACGCGGGGAATAATCCATGATCAGAATTAATTGCCCTTTCTGTGGTGAACGCGATCATAGTGAGTTTACCTATGGCGGCGACGGCAGCATTGTGTACCCCGAACTTGATGCGCCTGCAGAAGAGTGGGTTGAAGCAATATTCCAACGCGAAAATATTCGTGGTGTACAAACAGAGACATGGCATCACGTCAGTGGGTGCAGACAATGGTTAGTGATTGAGCGGGATACAATGACTCACGAAATACACTCGATAAAGGCAGCGCACGAAGGTGTGGCCAAAGTGCTGGAGGCAGGTACGTGAGCGGCTCAAGACTTCCAGATGGTGGACGCATAGATCGATCAGCAGCGGTCGAATTTCAATGGGATAACCGACAGGTTTCAGGCTTCAAAGGTGACACGCTCGCCTCGGCCCTGATGGCCCATGGTGAAACCATTTTTGGCCGGAGTTTTAAGTACCATCGGCCACGCGGAATAATGTCTGCCGGTGTTGAAGAATCGGGTGCCATTGTGACTGTCGGGCGCGGCGCCCGCCGAGATCCGAATGTTAAAGCGACCACACAGGAAATCTACAACGGTTTATACGCCAAAGGCCAGAATGCATGGCCCAACGTTCGAAGAGACCTGGGTGCCGTTAACAGCCTGTTTTCACGATTCTTTTCTGCGGGCTTTTACTATAAGACCTTTATGGGTATTCCCCCGATGGAGTGGGGCAAGGGTACCGGTATCTGGATGCAGTATGAAAAACTGATTCGTAAAGCGGCAGGCATGGGGGTCGCCTCACGGGAGCCCGATCCGGACATCTATGATCACGGGCATTTATTCTGTGATGTTCTGGTTGTCGGCAGCGGCCCTGCGGGTTTAGCAGCAGCGGTCGAAGCGGCAAAAGCCGGCCTTGATGTCGTGTTGGTGGAGCAGGATTTTGAAATCGGTGGCGACTACCTGAATCAATCGAACACAGAGGCAGAGCAAAAGCGAAACACCGCGATAGCCGAGCTTGAGAAACATGGCGCCAGAGTCATGACCCGCACAACAGCGTTCGGACTTTATGATTATGGTGTTGCAGGTTTGCTCGAGCGCGTGACTGATCACTTGTCAGAGCCTGCATCACACATACCAAGGCAGCGATTTTTAACCTTGCGTACCAAACAAACGATACTGGCTACCGGTGCGATGGAAAGGACGGTGGCTTTTGGCAACAACGATATACCTGGAATCATGACTGCCGCTGCAGCTAACACTTATGTCAATCGTTTTGGCGTACTGCCGGGTAAGCAGATCATTGTAGCAACAAATAATGACTCTGCGTATGGCCCGGCACTGACACTTGCTAAGGCGGGTGCTGAAGTCACTTTGCTTGATTCAAGAACTTCTATACCCGCTAACATCAGTGGATTGCTGGAGACCAAAGGCGTAACAGTAAAAACCGGAGCCACAGCTTTAAATGCCAATGGCAAAAGAGGTATCAGCAGCCTTGATCTGGCCACTGGTTCACGTGCTCACTGGACATCGGGTGACACACAAGAGTGTGACCTGTTACTGATGTCAGGGGGTTGGTCACCGGTGGTCAACCTGTTATCTCATCGTGGCGTCAGGCCTGTGTGGGATGCTGACAATCTGTGCTTTGTTGCCCCTGAATACGACGAACCCATTCAAATGGCAGGTTCTGCCTGCGCCATCTGGGGCACGAGTGACTGTGAAGCATCAGGGCAGGCAGCCGGGGCGGCCGCGGTTGCCGAAATAAAAAATCAAAGTGCATCATCACCATCTGCACCAAATGCCGGTGGATGGGAGACGCCGATTGATCCACTGTATGAAGTATCAGTGGAAGGCAAGCAACTTAAAAGCTTCATTGATCCTCAGCACGATGTGACCGCTGATGATGTGAGACTTGCTCATCAGGAAGGCTTTGTGTCTGTGGAGCATCTCAAGCGTTACACGACGCTGGGGATGGCAACTGATCAAGGCAAGATGGGTAACATCATCGGTCTGGCATTGATGGCTGAGGCCTTGGGTAAAGAGATTCCGCAAGTCGGTACCACAACCTTCAGGCCGCCTTATACACCGATCAGTCTTGGTGCACTCACCGGCCGTGGCAAGGGGGCTCACTTTAAGGGTTTACGCCGCACACCAATGCATGAATGGAATCTTGCCCACGGTGCCACCATGACAGAAGCAGGATTGTGGCAACGTCCGTGGTACTTTGCCAGAGACGGCGAGACGATCACCGAAGCTTACATTCGAGAGACAATTTCAACGCGTGAGACCGTTGGTTTAGTCGATGTAACCTCGCTCGGTAAAATTGCCATACAAGGCCCCGACGCTACAGAGTTAATCAATCGGGTCTATAGCAACGCTTTTGCAAAATTGCCTGTTGGCAAAGCCCGTTACGGCATTATGTTACGTGACGATGGCATTGTGATGGACGACGGCACCAGTTGGCGTTTTTCAGATACAGACTACTTTATGACCACCACTACTGCACATGCTGCAAAGGTCATGGTATTTCTTGAGGAGCTGCTGCAAACACGTTGGTCGAACCTAAAGGTCCATGTCACTTCGGTATCTGAACAATGGGCGGGCTCTGCAGTGGCGGGACCCAAGTCCAGAGCAGTGCTTGAAGCCTGTGTGGCTGATCCGGCTAGCGTATCAAATGACGCTTTACCGTTTATGGGAGTGACAGAAACAACGCTTAAGAACGGTGTGTCTTGTCGAATTGCACGCATCAGCTTCTCTGGTGAAATGGCGTATGAAATGTACGTTGAGTCAGATTACGCTGAAAGCATGATGGATTTGCTATGGCCAGCGGCACAATCGTTTGATGGCTGTCTGTACGGCACAGAGACACTGGGTGCATTACGTATAGAAAAAGGTCACGTCACAGGTGTTGAACTTGATGGTCGGGCAACTATTGATGATGCAGGGCTTGGCAAAATGGCGTCAGATCAAAAATCATATATCGGTAGTGCGCTTCGCAAGCGTCCGGACCTTATGCGTACTGATCGGCCGCAACTGGTGGGTATATTCCCTAAAGACAAGTCTGAAAAATTTAAGGCAGGTTCAGTGCTGTGCGCCGATGGCAAAGTAGAGGGGCATGGCGATGGCTGGATCACAGCAGTTACTCATTCGCCTTCATTGGGTCACTGGATAGGATTAGGTTATATCAATGGCGGGCACGATCAATGGACAGGCCAAACAGTCGTGGCGGCCGATCCGGTTCGAACCGGCAACACCAATGTAGAAATTGTGTCACCCCATATGGTTGACCCAAGCGGGGAGAGAATGCGTGGATAACAATTCATCAACAGACGTTGCGCGTGTGTCAGCGCTCGCGTCACACTACAAACCGGTATCCGTCGCTAACGCGGGGGTAACGCTTACTGAAGTCAAGGGCCTCACACTGTGGCAACTGGCAGCCTGGCCAGATACGGTTCAGCGCGTTGCACAGGGGGTTGCTACACAGTTGTCACTGTCAGCAGCGCCGGGGTTCGGAAAAGTGGAGTCTAATGGTGCTGTATCAATGTTGCGCATTGAACCTTTAAAGTTCTGGGTGATTGGCAGTGCACTGACTGAATTGGATGCTAACGATGGAGTAATCATTGACCTTTCACATTCGCGCACTCACATGCGAATCACAGGCAGCCACGCGGTAACACTACTCAATAGCTATCTGCCATTGGACTTACGCGAACAATCGTTTCCGGTCGGCACGGTTGCCTCCAGCGCTTTTCACCACATCGGAGTAACACTGTGGCGCTCTGCAGATGGTTATGAGTTATTCACGCCAAGAGGTTTTGCCGTATCCGTTTGGGAGTTATTGGTGGAGTCTGCGGCTCAGTATGAATTGAGTGTGGTGTGACTGTAGTTCGCTGGTAATCTGAGGTTAGTTTGCCTTTTGCTTTCGGTGGCATGGCTTATAGATTATCAAGCGACAAACTAGTCACTTGTAATGCTGAGGGTCCTTTTTACTTGATTTTGTAGATCTGTCATCGGACGCACCCATGGACCGAATGCCTTTGCAGAGTCTGACAGGCTTTCAACTGCTGACAAGGCAGTGTCCAAGTCACTATATAACCCTGTCGCCAGGCCATACACGTTGCGACCCGATGGGGTTTTCTTGTATGGGTATATTGCTACTGGCAAGCCAGTGTCGATAATTGAAATAAACTGTTCCAGCAAATGTATGTCCGGGGATGATCCAAACTGAATAGTGAAGGTTGAACGGTTTTGATCCAATATCCATTTTTCAGACACCAGATCGGGGGGGGTAGAGATCTTTCTACCAGAGACCAAGAAGTTTTCAGTGGTACCTGGTAGCGATTCAATTCGGCTTTCTAAACTCGAGACACTTGGATTGGCGCTGACTGATTGAGGCTGAACCCGTGACGAGGGTTCCGTTGGAATCGTGGTAATTTTTTCAATCAACAGATTGCCCGCAATCCAGGCCCCGGCAAGAAATAAAACCAGCAAAAACACTTTTCCTAACCACAAGCAAGCATCAGTGACGTAAATTAGTAGTGGCGCATCGTATTTATTTTCATGCCGATATCGCCGGTAGCTTCTCATCAGCTCCATTGGTAGGTCCTTCTCTAAGCGTTTTTAGCCCGCCACATAGTTTCGCGCATCCGCTTCTCAGCAGTTGTGAAGCAGTAGTCAAAAAATGCCGTATCCTCACGGCTGGTTCATTTGGGCGATAATTAATATTTCTGCTCGTTACCTTTCGTAACATCCAGTGTCCCATTAGCCTTTTTGTATTGTGTTTACACGTGGGGAAACTTATCAACGTATTGTTATTAAACAATATTTTCAGATTTGGACTCCGGCGAGCTAGCTATCTACTATGGTCTAGTTCATCAGGCCAGCGTTTCTCTGCGTCCTGGGACGAATATTCGCAGCCAATTGCTGCGATCTAATAATCAACGGGGCCCGCTCCCGGAGGAGATTAAAACGTTATGAGTTCAGACAAGAATCCACTTCACACGCCACTAACCCGGCGCTCGATGCTGAAGGCCAGTGCGGCATCTGCAGTAGTTGGTGCAGCACCAATGATAATCCCGAGTACAGCTCACGCTTACTTGAACGAGCCTAAGGGTGCTACTGTCACACTTGGTTTTAATGTACCTCAGTCTGGCCCTTACGCAGATGAAGGTGCTGATGAATTGCGTGCCTACGAGCTTGCAGTCGAGCACCTGAATGGCGGTGGCGATGGCGGCATGATGAATACCTTCTCTTCAAAAGCACTGAAGGGCAACGGGATCCTGGGCAAGAAAGTGACTTACGTAACGGGCGATACCCAAACCAAGTCAGACGCAGCTCGCTCATCAGCCAAGTCAATGATCGAAAAAGACGGCGCTGTAATGATCACCGGTGGTTCATCTTCTGGTGTGGCTATTGCTGTTCAGGGTCTTTGTCAGGAAGCAGGCGTGATTTTCATGGCTGGCCTGACTCACTCAAATGACACCACTGGTAAAGATAAAAAGGCAAATGGCTTCCGTCACTTCTTTAACGGTTACATGTCAGCTGCTGCGCTTGCGCCAGTATTGGAAAAGAACTACGGCACAGACCGTAAGGCTTACCACCTGACTGCTGATTACACCTGGGGCTGGACACAGGAAGAGTCGATCGCGGCTGCGACTGAAGCCAAAGGTTGGGAAACAGTAGAGAAGGTTCGTACACCTCTTGCTTCAACCGATTTCTCGTCTTACATCGGTCAGGTCCTGAAGACTGACGCAGACGTGTTGGTTCTGAATCACTACGGCGGAAACATGGTTAACTCTTTAACCAACGCGGTACAGTTTGGTCTTAAAGACAAGATGGTCAACGGCAAGCAGTTCGAAATCATCGTTCCATTGTACTCACGCTTAATGGCGCGTGGTGCTGGTGAGAATGTTAAAGGAATCTTTGGTTCTACTAACTGGCACTGGTCGCTGCAAGATGAAGGCTCTAAAGCATTCGTTAAGTCTTTCGGTGAAAAGTATGGCTTCCCGCCAAGTCAGGCTGCACATACCTGCTACGTACAGACTCTGCTTTATGCAGATGCTTGTGAACGTGCCGGTTCTTTTGATCCATGTGCGGTTGGCGCAGCTCTTGAAGGCTTTGACTTCGATGGTTTGGGTAATGGTCCTACTCACTACCGTGCTGATGATCACCAGTGTTTTAAGGATGTTCTGGTTGTGAAGGGTAAAGAAAACCCTACAACTGAATTTGATCTGCTAGAGGTAGTTGAAGTGACTCCTCGTGCCCAGGTCGAATACGCACCTGATCATCCAATGTTTGCTGGTGGCGATCTCGGTAAATGTAATACGGGCGCGTAAGCACTCTTAAGACTAGGCTGGCTAGCTCCTTACCGGGGGCTAGCCTTTCTTTTTTCTGACATTCAACTTCCGTGAGTCTATGGACGCCATTCTTCTGCAAATATTAAATGGGCTCGACAAGGGCAGTGCTTATGCTCTGATCGCACTTGGGCTGACATTGATCTTCGGCACGCTGGGGGTGGTGAATTTTGCCCACGGTGCTTTATTTATGATTGGTGCTTTTTGCGCTGTCACACTAAATAAGGTGTTCGCTTTGTCGTCGATAACCATCGACCCGACAAAAACGGATTTTCTCGGGAAGCCTTTGCAAGTCAAAACGCCTTATTTGGAAAAATGGTTTGGCGACGCTGGTTTGGCAATAATGGATTGGTCTGTACCACTTGCCATTATCGTCTCGATACCCATCATGATGCTGATTGGCTACGTCATGGAGCGCGGACTGATCAGGCATTTCTACAAGCGGCCACATGCTGATCAAATTCTCGTGACCTTTGGCCTGGCCATTGTTCTGCAGGAAATTATCAAGGCTTTTTACGGCGCTAACCCGATTCAGACCCCGGCACCGAGCACTTTTGTCGGTACGCTCGATATAGGTGTTTATCTTGGCTTTGCGCAAGATGCGATCACTTATCCTTATTGGCGTCTGGTTTATTTTGCTTTTGCTTGTCTGGTTATTTTTGCTGTATTTGCCTTCTTACGGTTTACTACTTTCGGCATGGTTGTTCGCGCCGGTATGGCTGATCGTGAAACGGTCGGTCTGTTGGGCATTAACATCAACAAGAAGTTTACTATTATGTTCGCACTTGCCGCCTGTGTGGCGGGCGTGGCAGGTGTGATGTACACGCCGATCAACTCACCGAACTATCACATGGGTATGGACTTTCTCGTGCTGTCTTTCGTTGTGGTAGTGGTTGGTGGCATGGGGTCATTACCCGGCGCGGTTCTGGCTGGATTCCTACTTGGAATTCTTGAAAGCATCGCTTCAATGAATGTTGTTAAACAATTTTTTGAAACCATCTTTATACCTTCTATAGATCAGATCGTGATCTATTTAGTGGCGGTTATCGTGTTGCTCGTTCGCCCTCGTGGTCTATTGGGCCATAAAGGAATGATGGAAGACTAATCATGAATAACTCCAAATACAGCGACTCAGCGCTTCTACTGTTTTTTATCATTATGGTTGTTGCAGGGCCTTTCCTGCTCGCACCGTTTGGCGGTAGTTATCCGGATTTATTGCAGAAATTTGCGATTTTCGGCATCTTTGCCATTGGATTTAATATTCTGTTCGGTTTAACCGGCTACTTATCTTTTGGCCATGCTGTTTTTCTTGGGGTTGGTTCCTACGGGGCGGTATGGATGTTTAAGTTATTAAGTTACAACGTGTTGCCCGCCTTGGTGGTAGCTGTGGTAGTAGCTGGTTTCTTTTCCGTTGTTATCGGCTACATCTCGCTGCGACGATCCGGTATTTATTTTTCAATCCTTACACTCGCCTTCGCACAGATGATGTTTAACGTTGCCTATTCAGTGGCGACGCCAATCACCAATGGTGAAACCGGTTTACAGATTTACAACGATGATCCGCAATGGTTGCAGGGAGCTGATAGCCCGCTGACAACGAACCTGTTCGGGCTCAAAATGAATGAGGTGTTCTGGCGACCGGAGTTTCTCGGCTTTGAAGCACAGTTTAATGTGGGCTATTACTTCTGTGCATTCTTTTTGATTATTGCGTTTTATCTTGCGTTGCGTATTACTCGCTCGCCATTCGGCATGATGTTGCGTGCAATAAAAACCAATCAGAATCGACTCAACTTTACCGGGGTTTCAACACGCCCCTATATGCTGGCTGCCTTCGTTATCAGCGGCATGTATGCAGGATTGGCTGGCGGGTTGTGGGCCTGTATGGATCCACTAGCCGGTGCAGAGCGAATGCAGTGGACCGCTTCAGGTGAGGTGGTACTTATGACTATTCTCGGTGGAGCAGGCACGATGCTGGGGCCTGTGCTTGGTGCCGGTTTTATCAAGTACTTTGAAGCTATCTTTTCCAAGATCAATGATCAGGTGCTGCACAGTTGGTTCGCCTTTATGCCGGACGGGATGGAAAATGTAATGGTTGCTATCGTGCATCCATTCGTAGGTAAGGGTTGGCATTTAACACTTGGTTTGTTGTTTATGATGATCGTTATCTTTTTGCCTGGTGGTTTGATAGGTGGTCTAACCAGTCTGGGGCGGGTACTCACCGGCCGCGGTCGTAAGAGCAAGGGGTAAGTCATGCAGATTCTAGAAGTGAAGGGCGTTAATAAACGCTTTGGTGGTCTGCAGGCGCTGAACGACGTCAACCTTAGCGTGTCTGAGGGGTCGGTCCATGCGATTATCGGCCCCAATGGTGCCGGCAAGTCGACCTTGCTGAACTGCTTCATTGGACGCCTTAATCCAGACTCCGGTTCCGTCACCTTTGACGGCAAGAGTTTGTTAGGTATGAAGCCACACGAGATTAACCAGGTCGGTGTATCCAGAGTGTTTCAGACACCTGAAATATTTGTTGATCTAACGGTGCTTGAGAATGTCATGATTCCTGCGCTGGCTCATCGAGATGGTGCTTTTAAACTCAATCCGTTTAAACGCATGCGCCAGGAAACAGCGATTCGCGCAAAAGCCATTGATGTACTCGAAGACATCGGTCTTGAAGACAAAATTGATATGACCGCTTCATCGATGTCTCGCGGCGACAAAAGACGCCTCGAGATGGCCATGGGCCTGGTTCAAGATCCAAAACTATTGTTACTGGATGAGCCCACCGCTGGTATGAGTCGGGCGGACACCAACAACACCATCGACGTGCTCAAGCATATTGGTGATAGTCGTGGTATCACCATGGTTATTATTGAGCATGATATGCACGTAGTATTTAGCCTTGCCGATAAAATTAGCGTTTTAGCTCAAGGCACCGTGATCGTAGAAGATGTGCCGGGCAACATCAAAGGCAATCCGAAAGTTCAGGAAGCCTATTTGGGGACTACGAATTGAGCACTCACACACAAACAAATGGCAACGCCTTCTTTGCATGTAACGACGTTCACTCGTACTACGGTGAAAGTTACATTGTTCAGGGCGTCTCCTTTGAAATTAATGAAGGCGAAATTCTGGCCCTTCTGGGTAGAAACGGAGCGGGTAAAACATCGACTCTCAGAACCATTGCACGTATGGACGAACCTGAGTTGGAACAAGGTGAGATTTGGCTTGATGGCAAACCCCTGCACACAATGCCCAGTCATGAAGCAGCGGTAGCCGGGGTAGGTCTTGTGCCCGAAGACCGACGAATCATCCAGGGCTTAACCGTCGAAGAGAACATTAAACTGGCTCAGATTGTCGAGCCGGTCGGTTGGTCGCTCGAACAAATATATGAGCTGTTCCCGCGTCTTGGCGAACGCCGCAAGCAAGAGGGCGTGACACTTTCCGGGGGTGAGCAACAGATGTTGGCTATTGGACGTGCGTTGGCGCGTGACATAAAGCTGCTGCTACTTGATGAGCCGTACGAAGGCTTAGCGCCGGTGATTGTTCAAGAGATTGAAAAAACACTGCATTATATTCGCGAGCAGGGCATGACTACCATTATTGTTGAGCAGAATGCAGTGGCAGCGCTTAAACTTGCAGACCGGGCCGTGATACTTGATACCGGTCAACTTGTTTATGAGGGGGCTGCGAAAGAAGTTCTTGAGAACGAACAACTACGACACGAATATCTGGCCATATAGCTATGCACCAGGCTAGGAACCGACGTGCAATGGATCAATTCCGGCACGTCAGTAGCCCAGCGCGTTAACGAGTTGATCAGATGGAATGCGTAAGGCAACCCGACGCGTAAGCGAGCGTGCTGTCTGTTCTCGGACTGCGATTGAGCGCGTACTGCAAGTAAGCATCTTTTGAGGAGCCCTGATCAAGTCTTTCCTGTAGAAAATTTAGTAAGCGTTAACGGCATAGAGATGTGCCATTAGTCGGCAGACTTAGACGTGCTGGACTTGATTCCATGTGGTGATTATATACAGGCATCTATAATTTCAATGGGGTGCCATACTTTGCCAGTCACTGCAGATTGGTCTTCAATTTGTTTTCTGCAGCTATAACCGTTACTCACAATACGGGTTTCCGCATCGACACCCTCAATCGCACCCTGCAATTTTCTGGCGTATAAAGTGTCTCCAATAGCACTGGTTGATTTGCGCAATCCAAAAACACCTGCCATTCCACAACAGCCATCGTCGGGTTCATTCAACTCGTCAAAGCATTGTTGCATCCATTCACGCTCAGCCTTTTGTGTACTCTTGCCATGGCAATGCAAATGCAGGACGCCGCTGGGAATCGTTTTCGTCGGGGTGATCCCTTGTTGCGATAGAAACTCTGCAACGGTCATCGCTCGCGAACACAAGTCACTGGCACGAGTATCCTCTGGAAACAGTCGATGCAATTCATCTTTAAAAACAGAAAGGCATGAAGGCTCAAGCACGACCACAGATGAGTTTTCTGGCAACTGTCCGTGAAAGTTATCGAGAATCGACTGCAGTTGTTGTTTTGCCTCAGTAAGGAAGCCATGTTCAAACAATGGTCGTCCACAACAGAACTTACTCTTTGCCACGTGAACGGAATATCCACAACGGGTTAACATATTCACTGTGGTTTGCAGAATGTCGGGCCTATATGCATCGTTAACGCTGTCAGCCCAAAGCACCACTGCGGGTTTGTCAGGCTCGCCGAATCGCATAAAAGAGCTCTTGTTTGTCGATGCATTGGCTTGCGCCCAGGTCGAAAATGGTTCTGCTGCTAAATGGGGTAGCTTCTTATCTGCACGCACATCTAAAACTGTTTTCAAAAACTTGCCTGGTAGCCCAGTTTGAAGTGTGTTGATCAATCGAGGGTAGCGAGTCATCAGCGGCAGCCATTTTCCTGCTTTTCCAAATAGGTGATGATGCAGAGGTCGCCGTTTGTTCTTATAGTGCTGTGACATAAATTCGGCTTTAAAGGCCGCGATATCAACCTGCGTGGGGCACTCTGTTTTACAGGCTTTGCATGACAAACAGTGCTCCAGGGATTCTGCGATGTTTGTGTCATCAAAACCATCTGGAACTACTTCGCCACGTAATAGTTCATGTAGTAAATGCGCTCTGCCGCGAGTTGAGAAGCGTTCCTCACCGGTGGCCTGATAGCTTGGGCACATGGCCCCGGTCGCCGCTCGACACTTGCCCATACCGATGCATCTTTCAGTGGCGCGGCCAAAGTTGCCCAGATCTTCACCGAAGTGCAGAACGCTTTCATAGGCAGACGTTGAATAGCTAGGACCAAGGCGCAGATTTTCATCCATACGGTAGGCATCAATCAGCTTGCCCGGGTTCATTATTTTTTCCGGATCCCAGGCCGCTTTGAATCTGCGGAAGGCGTGCATTAAATTCTCACCGTACATCACAGGTAAAAACTCAGCCTTCGCCTGACCATCGCCATGTTCACCGGAAAGTGAGCCGTTGTATTTAACCACCAGTTCTGCGATTTCCTGACTGAATCGACGCCATTTGGCAACGCCGTCAACTGTGCGTGTATCAAAGGTCATGCGTGCATGGATACAACCATCGCCAAAGTGGCCGTACAGGCTCGTGGTGTAACCATAGCGATCAACCAGTGCAGAAAGCTCTCGAAGGTAGTCACCGAGCTGTGAAGGGTCGACAGCGGTATCTTCCCAGCCCACAACAGGGTCAGGGTCACCCGGCTTCAATGCCAGAGAAGTTGCCGATGCCCCCTGTTCGCGGATGCTCCAGATATCGATGACCTCAGTAGCCTCAACGATCTGTTTAAAGGCGACCACCGTGGAATTCTCAGTCATAGCGGCATCGAAATCAGCGCATAAGCTCTGCAGAGCGCCTTCTGTGGCTGCTGCCAGTTCAATTAGCAGCCAGGCTTTACCTTCCGGCAGCAGCGCCACTTCTCTCTGACGTAGATTGCGGTCGTTCAGGCCGCCAATAATATTCCAGTCCAAACCTTCCATCGCGATAGGTGAAAAGGGCATTACAGTTGGTACAATGTCACCAGCCTCAAAGATATCTTTGAAACCCAAAACGAATAGCCGTTTAAAACGAGGGTTTTCAATCAGAGATACACGGGCCTTTAATATACTTACGCAAGTGCCTTCTGAGCCCACCAGCGCACGTGCAACGTTAAAGTTATTTTCCGGTAGCAGTTGATCCAGGTTATAGCCGGATACGCGCCGCTTAATGGTGGGGTAGCGCTGACGTATTTCATCAGCGTACTCGTCCCGTATTAATTTAAGCTCACGATAAATGCTCGCACGCGTATCGCTGCCGCTGGTAATTTCTTCAAGTTCGGCCTCAGAGGTCGGGCCAACCCAGAAACTTTCGCCATCGGTTGTTTGTACCTCAAGCTCTACGACATTCTCTACTGTCTTACCTGCGAGCATCGAATGGGGGCCGCAAGAGTTGTTGCCTATCATGCCACCCAGCGTGCAGCGGCTGTGAGTGGCAGGGTCAGGACCAAAAGTAAGACCATGTACCTCTGCCCGAGCTTTTAAAGCATCACAGACAATACCGGGTTGTACCAGCGCTGTTCGATTTTCAACATTGATCGACAACACCTGATTCATAAACCGCGAGCAATCCAGGATGACCGCTTCATTGACCGTCTGACCATTCTGCGAGGTGCCGGCACCTCGCATCAATACCGGCAAACTGTGTTTTTTGCAAAGGCCAACAGTGAGCTTTATATCGTCTTCGCTTTTCGGAAAAACAACACCTAACGGAATCTGGCGATAGTTCGACGCATCACTGGTAAACATGGCTACACCGGCAGCAGTAAAATCTGCTGTGCCTTGTAGCTGTGGTGTTAGCTCAGCGTGGAAATCACTTAACCGGGAATGGAAGATCGCATGTGCGGTCATTGCAGAAGGTGTTCCAAATAAAAGTACCTGTAGCCTCGCACTAATGAAGCCACAGGGCAATATCCTGATTAATACCACTGAATGGCAGTCGGGTAACTGAAACATCTCCCGGTTGAAGTAATATCATCAATTTACATTGACTTAGCCACTAGAGCGCATGCTGTGACAATCTATTCAATTGGTGAAAAAACTCCCGCTATCGCAGACGATGCCTGGGTGGCACCCGATACTTCCATCATCGGAGATGTCGAGTTGCAATCGAAAAGTAGCGTTTGGTTTGGCGCGATAATCCGTGCTGAGAACGATCGGGTAGTGATCGGTGAGGGAACTAACATACAAGATGGTTGTGTCATCCACATAGATCCGGGTTACCCGCTTACCCTGCATCGCAACGTCACTGTCGGCCACAAAGTCATGCTGCATGGGTGCACGGTGAAGGAACAATCATTGATTGGCATTGGCAGTATTTTGCTTAACGGCTGCGTTATCGGTAAAAACTCTCTTGTGGGCGCGAATACACTGATACCGGAAGGCAAGGAATATCCTGACGGCGTACTCATATTAGGGTCGCCCGGCAAAGTGGTTCGCGAACTGACAGAAGACGAACAACAGGGTCTGTTACGATCTGCAAAGCACTACGTAAGCAACGCGGAGTACTTTCGAACCCAACTTAAAGTTGTTCCGTAACGTATTACCTAACACTCAAACTCTTATCAGCATGCTAAAAATATAGGGTCCCAACTATGTCGCAATCGTTTAATCAACCACTTGGCGGCAATGATATGCCACGCTTCGCAGGTCCCGGTACTTTTATGCGCCTGCCGACGGCGGAGACTGCAGAAAGCCTGGATGCAGCCATTATTGGAATACCGATGGATATTGGCACCAGTTGGCGTTCAGGCACCCGCTTCGGGCCCAAGCAGGTACGTGCCGAAAGCAACATGCTGCGCCCCTACAACATGTGGACACGTGCAGCACCTTTTGAGCACATGCAAGTTGCAGATATTGGTGATGTGCCTATCGATACTTTCAACCTGCTAAATTCGGTAGAGCGGATCACATCGTTTTATGACGAAGTGCTCCAGCA
>CALISD010000027.1 GCA_938041955.1 uncultured Granulosicoccaceae bacterium
CTTTCGCAAGGTTGCTCTACTTTTAGTGCCGCACTTATCTGTTTATATTCCTCGTCTGAAATGCGCCGCTTTCGAGGAGGGCTTTCCTTGGGGCGGTCTACCAGTTCGGTTGGATTGTGTGACATCCATCGCCATTTACGACACATCCGGCACACTTGATTTAGAACGCCAAATTCACGCAGTATGGAACTGTCCTTCAGTCCTCGATCACGCTCTCTGTCTATCCATTCTTCAAAATCTTCGTAGGCGAGGGCGGCGACCATGACGCGCGACAGCTGAGTATCGCGTTTTAGTTTCAACAGACGGATATCTTCCCATCTGGCACCGCGTTTTGAAGGAGTAACTTCAAGGCGATACTTCTCCATCGCTTCACAAAAAGTGCGCTTTTGCGTTGCTAAACCTTTGCCTGCTTGTGCAATCAATTCACGTTCGTAGTGACGCGCTTCTGCAGCGGTGTCGAAGGTCTTTGCGCCTAAACGCCGTCCCTTATAAATCGGATCCACCTTATAGCGACGGACGCCTTTTTTTGTGGTGATTTTGATCGGCTTTGGCATGTATTTCCCCTAAAAAAGTCGCATAAAAGTCGCACGTTTGTGTCAACTTAGGGGTATTTATACATGGACAGACTTGGACAAGTCTATACTAAGTCATTGTATTGTCAGGGTATTGCAGGTTGTGTCTGAGTATCAATGACAGCTAGTGGTGCCCGGGGCCGGAATCGAACCGGCACGATTTAACTCCGAGGGATTTTAAGGTCCATGGGTGCACGAATTAAACCATTATAAATCAATATGTTACTTTATTTGTTACTTTATATGGTAAAGGTTTTGGGCGGATTTTTAGTGAAATCGACTAAATTGCGCGCAAATGATGCGAATTTCTGGTTACTTTCCAATCAATTTTTGTGACCAATAAATTCATGTCAGTCCGAGTCTTAGATGTGGACTATGCAGCAGTGCTTCTGTAGGTGGGGATCCCGTATGAGCATCTGATACCTACCACTACAGTGATCTCATTCTAAACAAGGTTTTCATATCGCCAGAGTATCCAGCCATTCTGCACCGGCATACAATAGAGGGAACAGTCGCGATAAAATTTTGCTTACCTTGTCGTTGAAAATATTCGCAGCAGTTTTAAGTATTCAAGAAACCAACAATTCAAGTATTCAACATCTCACTCGTTGTACAGATGTCAGCGTGGTACTTCTGATGTTTCTGCCAGTCTCAGTTCGGCTCATCTGGCGATTAGGGCGGCATGCTTTTGAAGGTAGGTGCTTTATAAGGCTTTCAGTCAGGCACTGAAAACCGCAGTACGGAGGCGATTTCCTTTGCGGTTCTTGAAAAAGAATTGAACCAATCAAGCAAGCGGCAAGGCTTTTTAACGAAGCCCCAGGCTGTAAGGCCTGATAGGTTGATGGGCTGTTACAGCAATGGTGGAGGCGGCGGGAAAGATGTGTTTAGTGAATTGCAAAGTGAAGCTTTTTATGCCTCTCGCAAACTCGCATCGCCCATTTCACATGATTTCCAAGGGAACTTTGACAATGACATCCCTTTTGGCGACTCCATAGCACCGGCTAACGCGAAAAAGTCGGGCAGCTCGTTTGAAACTGTTGAGCCGCCTTATTGGGATGTGACCACCAGTGATGACACACCTGCATTGGATGAATTATTCGGTCTTCTAGCTCTACAGCAATGTGACGGGAGTTTTCTTGAGATTGAAATAATCGCGTCATTTGAAAAATCCATTGGCTCTTTTGGGACGGAATTGCTCAAAGAGATTCCGCATGAAAAGATGACGCTGTCAGCTTTATACCTTCTGAATACCAAGTATCTTCAACATGCTAATCTTTGGAGGAGAGCCGAACGAAAAGCAAAACGGTACCTGATTGATCAGGGAATTGAGACGGTACTGATTAAAACAATTACAGGGAGTGGTGATTGAAGATTCTCAGTTTTTCGACTGTAGCCGAAACCTCGGGGGAGTCCGCTGAGGAGGCTGATCGTTAGTTGCTGAAAGTGTGCGCTTGTAAAGATCTACAATACGCTGAAAGCTTGAAATTCAGGGCATACACGTGAAGCGCCGGACTCAGACGGAACACCATTCGAGTAACCCACGGCACGCTAGCGAAAATACTTCTATTATAGCCTGCATGATCGTATGGCGTTTGTGGCCGGTTCCGGCTCGCGTATCAAGCAAGGTTTCCTAGCGTAATGCGACCCTAATAATTATTCGGACTCGTCTTGTCCGAACAAAATTAAACGTGCTATTCGAGCGTGAAATTCCGCAACCTCATGGTCATCATTCGCTATCGCATTACCTGCCAGATTCACGTGGTAAGACAAAAGTTGCTGCATCGCGATTCTCCCTACAGTTTGCGCAGAGCCTGGTTGCAGGATCTTTTGGTTCTGATTTGTCAGCTGTTCTATATCCCCGATCGGTGCAACTTGATAATCCGTTAATGTTACATCTACGTCGTTCAAAACCGGTGCGCCTTCAGTTATTGGCCTTGCGATTTCAGGAGCCGTGGCAGAAGATCGATATTCAATTGTACTCTGAAGCACGCTGCGTTTGTTGTGTGCAAGCACCGAAGCTGTTGCGATCGCTGCTGTGAGCATGAATATACTCAGCGACAGCCAGGTGCTACCCTTTCTCGGGTGTATCCTATCCTGGTTGTTATTTCCTGTATTCATTGTATTGTCTGCGTGAACCCGCAGCATAGCTTTTAGCGAGGCTGGAAATGTAACACTGGTGCTGGTTACTTGTTTAACTGTTAATGCCTGCGATCTTTCACTAAAATAGGCTTTGCAAGCGATAACACCGGCCAATGCGACGGCTGAAAAAACGTTGTGGAACAGGTATACAAAGGCCATTTGTTGCTCCACATTATCGGTCAGTGAAACTACCAGAAATTCAACCAACGGAATTTCATGCTGCACTTCAAGATAAAATAACGGCAGAAAGATCGCTGTCCCAAGAACATCAAAGAGTACCTGGTATCGGATAATCTCACGCGGGGGACCTTTAGCACCCCAGGAAAACAGCCAGGTACTAACGGCCGCCCCAAAATTTGCCCCGTATATTATTATAATAGTCTGTTCGATACCGATGACATCTGCGCTGTACAAACTAGCGGCCATCAATGTCACTGCTGCTCCGGATTGCGTGAGTACTCTTAGCGCAACTCCCGCCGTAAATCCGGTCACGTAAGCGTCTGAGTTTGCAGCCAGATAAGGCTCAACCCAGGTGTGTTGTGATAAGGATGCAGCACCCTGCTGCAACATATCGATTCCTATAAACAACAGCCCTAAGCCGAACAGAGCCCGCATTGATGCGCGTAACACAACGGATTTGTTACTGGTGAGGAGCATACCAGCTACACCGGTAACCAGTAAGACTACCGATTCAATATCCAGCGACGCCAGAAATATCAGCACTGACGTACCGATGTTTACACCAAGCAACACAGGTAGTGTTGCTTTAATGGTGGTGACCCCAGCCGCTATCAGACTGACAAGAATAAAAACAGCAACCGTTGTGGTCTGTGTGAGCCCACCGATGATTATTCCGCAAAATAACCCGCGAAAGGGACGACGAATCGCATTTTTTACAACACTGTGTAATCGTGTTCCGGCTTGTTCCTTCAGGTTTGCGGTAAGCAACCAGCATCCTGCGAAAAACATTCCTAGCCCAGCTACTATTGTGGCTAATTGTTCTAACATCGCAACTGCTCGTCTCTTTCTATTTTCAGGGGGTTCATAATTGTCTGCACGAAGAAAGGAATATCACCAAGAGTCACTGTAGGTGTGAAAATATCTATTAAAGGTTCAATTAGATAAGTAATGGAAATATCGCCGTGTATAGTTCTTTCGCACTACACCCAACTATCGATTAGCACATCTGCTAAATGCACAAATGCGCTGACACTCCTGCCTTTGCCGAGATAGTTTGCGAGTCCATCTATCAGGTTTTTTGAAATCAAAGCTTCTCAAAGTCAATTCCAGTCCTAAAACGCACTATGGATAAGATTTCGCTATAGGCTCATCTTTGTTTCGTAATTGCGTTCCGTCGAGATGCAATCGGTGCAAATCTAGTCAATAGCACTATAGCTGAGCTCCGCGTTGAAGATATTCGCGATTGCAAATAGCTCTGAGCGTCGCCCAGCCTAGCTATGTTACAGAATTTGCTCGAGCATCCAGTGGTTCTTCTAAATACCTTTTGTCCTACCGTGTTACGTGTGACTCAAAAATAAGCGACTGATCTGACTGATACTTCGATCTTGATTTTTTATCGCATCTATTTCGATAAAAATCTCCCGCCTCGGCGTTCCGAAGCGTTCTGAATCACGTTGAAGCGATAGTACAGTTGGGACAACTTTATGTTGTTGCAAGAGGATCGGTTTGATTGTGTTGGCAACACTTACGCAGGTTTTTTGACATTAGTAGTTCGAATGCATGCACCAATTATTCTCTGTTGTCATTGAATTCTCAAGCGATAACATATGGATCACCATACAAGTGATGGGTGGGATGCTTTGAATTTCTGTTACAGCGGGTTACTTATTCTAAACGCCGTAGATGGAAAAATACAAAGGGGAATCCACCTAAGACCAGATTTTTAAGTTATAGACAAATACTGGTTTAAGTATCGCATCTCTGGCGGAGTCTTTGAACGCAAAAAATGAACAAGATCGAATTGATCTATGGGGACTCGCAGATGTGTGGTTTTCTGTATCGGCTCTGACAGCCAGAGTAGTAAGGAATTCGTAACTAGAGCAATCGTTACCAGAGGGGCTGCTATGCTTATCCGTATCGTTGTAAACAAGAAAGCCAGTATATTTACCCGATTAAAGACTTCATTGATCGTAAGAAGGGAGCGGAATCTACGATTAAGGAATCTTAAGGAATATACGTTGCTCGTTTTAGTTGGGGCATCGCTATGGCTTGTAATAATAGCCGCCGTGTTCGGAAATCTTCCCGTTACAATTGCTAAGGCACTTGATCCGCTTCCGGCGTATTTGGTGTTGACGGTGGCTATTGTCTATCTATTAGGCGGTATCGTAAAAGGCTTGTCAGGAATTGGTATGGGACTTATTTGTGTACCTGTTATAAGCCTGTTATACAACCCTGGCCTGGCGGTTTTACTGATATCAATTCCCTTGGTGGTTACAAATTTCCATCAAGGTATAGTTTCAGGCAATGTGAGAAAAACACTGAATCATTATTCATTGCTTGCAATAGTGATGGTGTCTGTGATGGTTGCAACCGTATATATGGCGGCGAATATAGAGCCATCAATAGTCACAAAGGCAGTTGGGGTAAGTACAATTGTGTTTGTAATTCTTAATCTTGGTTTAAAAACACCAACGGTTTCTGATCGTCACGACTCGATCGCACAAATTGTCGCCGGGTGTGCTGCTGGTGTGGTTGGAGGACTAACCGGCTTGGTGGTAATCCCTTTGGTGATTTATATGATGCTACGGGAAATCAGGAAAAACGAATTTGTTGCGGTCTCCGGATTCTTGCTTTTCTTAAGTGGTGGAGCACTACTTATGGGTAGTAATCTGAATGAAACCCTGACTTCGGACATTGTTATATTGTCGGCACTGGCGGCCGTTCCTGCGCTGTTCGGTACATTGATCGGTGAGAGCTTGCGAGTAAGGGTCAGTGAAAAAACATTTAAGAAAATTGTGTTATGCCTTGTCTTCATTATTGGTGTTAATACAGTGATGCCGTAGCTTTTATCGTAATAACAGAGCTACGGTATCGATAAAAAATGCATGGACCATTGCAATCACTGATGGTTGTCCGCTTCGGAGTCGCCAGTGTGGACTGGGCGTTCTATATTCCGGGTAAACGTGTATATCTATACTTTTAATTCGCTCCATTACTACAAGCAGACCGGGATGGTATGCAGGATTGACCAATTGGTCAGTCAACATCTTATGTGTAGCTGAAGCCGAACAATTCGGTCTACAACCCGAGTGAATTAATACCTCGACATTAAATACCCTAATGTGAGACTCAGAAATCTTCGATTGCCAGGATATACCTACGCTTTAACATAGTCAGGTACAGAAGGTAGACGCAAGAACGTTTCACTAGGCACTGCAAGAATTGTGTGGCTTATTTTCATCTTGATTATCAAGGTTGTTTTTATAGTAGTCAGACTAACTGAGGGGAATAAAATGTATTTAGTAGAACAGCAAGTTATCAACGACAAACGCTCACTAAGAAATTGGACAAAAAAAATAGCCGAACGCTTGATAAGGAACCATACAACACGTGGAAGATTAGTAACCGAACGCTGGATAAGGAACCATACGACACGTCGAAGATTGAGTGAGCTTGATGACAATAGTCTGCGCGATGTAGGGATTGACCCAATTGCCGCCGCACAAGAGGCCAGGAAACCATTTTGGCAAAATTAGTCTGATCTATCTGGTCACTTAGATCGTACTGAATAACTTGCCTGTATTATTCATGAGGATTTGGCATTACGGGCCCATAGCGCTGAAACGGGCCGTCCGATCGTGTGAGAAGCGTGGCCCGCCGCTAGCGATCCAGATCGAGTGAGATGTGATGCGGTATTGGTTCTGTGGTCGAATAGACAGGGTGTATGAAGGTAAAACTCTCTAAAAATATAGTCATAGCTTCTTTTCATGGTGTCGCCTTATGAATAATGCAGGCCAGGGGCTTCGGCAAGAAAAGGAGACATTCAGTCAGTATGGTTCGGTGTACAATTGTACTGATTCTTATTTGCAAAAATAAGATATAGATATCCACTACCTGTTCCATTGTGGCGTAGGGAAAGCAGACGGTTAACAGAATGCTAATTAAGGGGCCTGCACTTTCCACCTTGTTCTGACCATGGTGCCTTGAAGAGTTTTTTCAACTATTTTCCGCGTGGTCCCCAAGATATAAAATCGTCAATTTACCTGCACGCCGATTGTAATTGAGTCTGATCAATTAACCTCATATGAACTAATCAAAGCCTCTTCGGGACGTACAGTTATATTTCTGTTAAAACGCATTCTCTGGAGAGCGGCTTGAAAATATCAATCATACCAGGCGTAAGCACTGCAAACGGTTTTGTATTTCTGTTGTGGCCTCGAATGATCCAATGGAGGTGTGGAAGCGCTAATGCTGGAAACTCCACACGATCTACAGAATCAGCTGCGGTGTCGCTATTTAGCACCATGGATCACTATGGATAGGCTACGAAAATCAATGCCGCTTCCATCGACCGCATCTCTACGGGCGTTTGAGGCGTCTTCAAGGCTCCTTAGTTTTACTAATGCAGCTCACGAGTTGTCACAAACGCAGGGAGCGATTAGCCATCAAATTCGGGATCTTGAAGCAAGGCTGGATCAGCAACTTTTTAACAGATTACCGAAAGGCATTACGTTGACTGACACGGGGCAACAATACCTTCCTTACGCGCGGGAAGCATTGGATAAGCTATATGAGGCCGAGAGAATCATACGCAGCCGGGATCTGGACAATGTGCTTACTGTAAGTTGTTCCCCAAATTTCGCTCAAAAGTGGCTCGCTCCCAGTATAGGCAGCTTTCTTTCGCAACAACCTTCGTTGGATTTACGTATTTCAGCATCTTCTGAGCCAGTCGACTTTCGAGCAGGTGATATTGACGTTGCAATTCGTCACGGCGATGGTTGTTGGCCAGACCAGGAAGTTACACGTTTGTGTCGAGAAAGAGTTTTTCCTGTTTGCAGCCCACACATGCAGCCTAAGTGGCGTTCCGATGAATCTATTGAAGATTTGAGAATGTATACGCTTTTACATGATCAGCAGCGCGAAGGGTGGTCACACTGGTTGCGCGGGATGGGAGTAAATACAACTGCTTTTAACTTCGATTTTGGCCCGGTGTTCAGTCAAACCAGTTTAGCGATTGACAGTGCAGTTGCTGGACAAGGTATTGCCCTTGCCCAAACTACGCTAGTGACGCTCGATTTGAAAGCTGGAAGGTTGATTCGGCCAGTACAAGAGGACTCTGACGCTGATTTCTCGTACTGGATAATTTGTCCGAAGGGCTGCAAATTGACTAACGAGATCGTCCAGTTCAAACAGTGGCTGTTGGGTCTAATACAATCGGGATGACACCGTTGGCGACCGTATTTTCGGTCACCGCGTGCGGAGATCCCGATGGCGCTGATGACCATGCTCGGGCCATCTGTGTGAATTCAAACACCCCAGCCAGGTCGCCGATCGACTCTATTACAACCAACTACCAATCAGTACAAATGCCGCCCAGTAGAAAGGATGACTAAATCTGTCCTGCTGGATCGTTGACAATTGAGTCTGTCTCAATGCCTGTGCTTTTGATTGATCTGTTTTTGCCAATTGCGTATAAAACGATTGCATAAACTCACTGGTGGCGTCATCTGCCACAACCCAGAGTGTGCCTAACACACTACGTGCGCCAGAGGTCAATGCTACGCCACTCAAACCCAGTGGTGCACGATCATTTCCCTCTGCCGTTTGGCAGGCACTGAGGACCAACAGTTCAACCGGCTTGTCTGCAAATTCTTTGGGCTTAAACAAGTTTGTTAGCTCGTTCATGTCAAGTAACTCGTCGTGTGCCATCAACCAGCTGTCTTGCGCTGTGCCGCCGAAGTATCCGTGGGACGCAATATGTACTATCCGGTAGGAACCATCATTCACTTCATTGCGAAAGCGCTCTAGCTCAAAATTCTCATCCAGCAGCAAAGTAGAGGGCACCAGGCGGGATAGTGATTCCACTTCATCTTTGACCGCGGGAAGACGAAACGCTTCGATGCGCTCGTCCAGTCTCTTTTGATTATCAGATGGCGATTTGGTTGATTTGCGAAACGTAAGTCCACGAGCTTGCCGACTGCGGTAGCTCTTTACAAACTCATCAATAATTTCCGGGTTAAGTTTGTCCAGTACCGCGCCCGGGTTACTGACACCTGCCAGCAAGGTAGTGCGTTCCACTGATGAAAATGGCTCTGCATTCAGTAGTGTTAACCCTGGTGCGGACGCGATAGCATACTTTTCGATCAGGTGTTTTTCTCCATCCCAGAGTGCTGCAATCGGGATTCGACGCAGCGAACCGTCGGGAATAAAAAATAGTGTAGAAATTTCCGACTCAGTGAGAAGTTGCTCTATCGGTTCCACCAGCCAGCGATATACCTTATTAGCGTTTTGTCGGTAGGAGTCAGGCAGGTTGAGATTCTGCAGTTCGTCCATGAAATCATCGATGGTACGATCAATTTCCGCTGATCCTACAGGGACATTTACGTGATGATATCCGCTGTCAAGTTTTACCAACAACGCCAATCGATCCGGTAGCAATATCGGGTAAAGCACGGCAGTTTTAGCCAGGGTAGCGTCACTTAGCGTCTGTGTTTGATTTATCACGCAAACATTACGGTAGTAGTCCTGTAGTTCAGAGCTTTTCAATCGCTCAACAACATCCTGAGCTTCAATGAGCAGTGACTGCACTTGTTTATCATTGGATTCTTTATCGGCCTGCTGCATTAACAGATCAGCGAGGGTTAGAAAAATTGGCGCCAGAGTCTGCCTGAATGACGAACGCCCCTGGCTGTAACTGACAGGAATGTCGTGCCTGATTGCTTCTACGTGATGGGCCGCGCGTCGATAAGCATTGATGGCGGCCAATTGTTCTTTATTCTTTTCAAATAAACGGCCCAGACGCCATTCCCAATCCAACGCAAGATCATGTGCTTGTGGTGCCGCCATAATAGCCAGTTCGGTGTAGTCAAGTGACACATCCAATTGTTGCTCTAGTTCATACCATCTGCCCATCTCTCCGTAGTGGCGAGCCAGTAATCGGTTGTCAAGCTGGTCTTTTAAAGAGTCGTTTTCTTGTAGTGCTGTTATCCAGATCTGTCTGCCATCTGGTAAGTCGCGTGCAACCTCTATCACGTTCAGGTTTGATGCTGCACGAGCCTGGGTTGATAGCGACTTTATTACTGTTATTGCATGCGCAAGCGTTTTTAACGCCTTGTCTTCCTGCCTCAATGCAGATTGGGTACGGGCCAGACCAATAAGTGCCAATGATTCAATGCCCTGGTTCGAAGCGGATTTCGCAGATCCAACACTCTCTGTATAAGAAGCGGCTGCATCCTGTAGTTTCCCTTGCTGTAGTTGCCATGCACCTATTCGTGAAGTTACTAACGCTATTACACCGGCGTCTCTGCTATGAAGGGCGAGCTTTTTACTTTCATTAAAAAATGATCCGGGGCTTGGCCATGTTTCAATGAAAGCTGCGTTGCTTACCGGCATTGTGTAAAGCTCACCGAGTGCGCTCATTGACAATGCACGAAGCCCCGGTTTTTTTAAACCGGAACTTAAGTCTACAGCCTCACGTATCAGTGGTTTCGCATCACGAAGATAGCCGGCCACTCGAAATTGTTCGCCTTGTTGCAATAGCAGTTGAACCAGTAGTTTTGTTTGGCCACTGGATCTTGCTTCATCGATCTTATTCTCAAGCTCTGAGTATTCAGACGCCTCAACCCCAAAACTGCATATGAGAAAGGTTGCTGCTAGCAGAGCCTTGATTGAAGAACAAATTGCAGCATATGATCTCATTGCGGTTGGTACCTTTTTTACGTCAGTTTCACAAACAATGCCGGTGAATTATCATGATCAGAAAGCCAGAAAAAATAATCAGAAAAAATTGGTCGAAAAACGAAAATGAACACCATCATGTTGCAAACCGGACTCCGTGTTGCCAGCGTCACTCTCGATAGTGTGGCCTATATATAGATCCGCGTTAAATTTCTCTTTTGACCACAACAGGCCTATACCTGTAGATGTGAGTGTCTCGCTATTAGCCTCTGCTCCTTTATTGCGCCCCTGGCCATAGTCTACAAACGGTGCCACTTTCCACTCTCCCGCAGAAGGCGATTGATAAAAACTGTATTGATACTCCGCTGAAAGAAACAGGGCATTGTCTCGAACAAGTTGATTTTTCCTGTAACCACGTACGTTGTCCGCACCGCCCAGTGCAAAACGCTCGAGTGGTAACAGTAATTCATTGGCGTATTGTGCATTGGCTTTCAACAGAATATTCCCGGCGCCGTCCTGCAGACTGCGAACGAGGCGCAGCTGCCCTAACCAGGATATAAATTCACTGTCTGGAAGATTGTCGTCGTGCACGGTTGAACCAAATGCGTCCACTCCAAAGTTAAAGCTCGATCGTAGCGCAATCACCTGCTGGCTACGTCTGCGGGTAAAATCCTGCCAAAGGCGAAGTGCTGCCACACGGCTTTCGCCATCTTCTTCACCCGCAGAGAACGAAAATGGTTCGCCCAGGAGCGTGTTGCTGTTATTGCGTACTGTGAAGTCTGCGCCCACCTCAACACCACCTGAAACACTACGTGTGAGCGGATGAATTAACGACACTCCCAGGTTGGTGCTATCGCTTTCTATATCTATGTTATTCAAAGGTTCTTCAATAACGGTACTGTTGGTCGCTCCATAGTCAAAGACCAGCCTCGTGTTTTGTGCATTAATTGGCGCACTATAGGATCCTGA
The DNA here is from genome assembly GCA_938041955.1 of uncultured Granulosicoccaceae bacterium. Lineage (GTDB taxonomy): Bacteria > Pseudomonadota > Gammaproteobacteria > Granulosicoccales > Granulosicoccaceae. Next base: position 11,538 of record CALISD010000027.1, read on the forward strand.
TACGTTGTATCTGCCGGGACTGAGGCTTACCGAAAGATCTGCCCGGTCTCCTATGCCGGTTGGGTTAAGGTAAGTTCCGGCAACGGCTAGTTGCTCCTTCCCGACACTGGGTGAGCCGTGGTTGTCCGCCGTCAGGCTTAACAACCAGGGAGCCGAGGGCACTACCGCGAGTTTCAGCTTTGTCAGCCCGGTTCCCGGCTGTGGCAGGAGCTGCCCGTCCATGCGTTCGATAAGCGGATCATCGAGTAATAGCTGGAAGGCCTCTTGTAGTTTATTGCTATTGAATGGGATGCCTGCTGCTGCCCTGACTCTGTTGGCTACGTAAGCGGGTTTAAGGCGCCCGGCACCGGAGACCTCAATCTCGTCCAGCCGTCCTTCAATAACACGGTAAACCAACTGTCCGTTCGTTACTTTTTGATCTGGTAGCACGGCACCGGAACTGATGTACCCTTGATCAGTGTAGGCACGGGTTATGTCAACACGCATTTGCTCCAGGTCGGAGAATCGCAATGGTCTGTTGAGGTAGGGTCCGGTGATGGTTGCGAGCTGCGCGTCACTGATTGCGGTGTTGCCCTCAACCACAACACGTTGTAACAACAGTTCTTGTGGTTGAGGCGGAGTGGCTAGCAGTACATTTTTAGGTGGCGCGGTCTCGGTTGTAGTGTTACCCAGTCGGTTCGATGTACTACTTTCATCAACTACCAGCCTTTTACCAACGACGAGGTCATTAGAATTTCCAGTATTGTTTTTTCCTGAAGTAGAGGTATCATGTGGCGTTATTTCCTTCGGTGTTTCTAAGTTAGATCCTGATAAACGTGATTGTTCACTGATTCGTACATCCCACTTTACCTGGGGTTTTGTGAGTAGCCGTGATGGAATCCTGATGATATCACCGGGTTCGAGTGAGTCCGGGCTTCCAAGTTTGTTGTATAGGACAACCTCATTAACTGCGCTAATAGAGCCAAGATTGCCACGCAGGATGCGATAGAGTGAATCGCCTTCTCTGACTATAACCACCAGGTCATCGCTGCTGACGCTGGTTATAGCGCTCTGTTTGATTTGAGCTTTCTTGCTGTTGCTTTTGTTGGTGTCTGTTTCTGCAGAGGTGGCGGTCATTACGAACAGGGACACCGCCACTATCACTGGCGGCGTTATCGCAGATCGTATGTAGTATTTTCTTCCCACCTTTATCGCTAACAGCCTCTCAATCAAGGAATCATATTGTTGGTTGTTGCATAACACTATATGCAACGATGCCATGTAATGCTACTTTTGCAGGCAACTTGATGTTGACACCTTCACACACGAGGAACAAGAGGCGATGTTTACATTCAAAGTACTTAGTTAGTGGCAGAAGTGCACTGTCAGCGGTAATCTAAAGCACGACATTTGTTTGTAAGCCACCAAAGATTCATGCAAACTGAGGTTGCGAAAGGCAGCTGTTTCAGCTGGGGTCGTCAGGTTGAGCCGATACCGATCTGATCTCGAGGAAAGGGCATGAACAAAACACGACAAAAATGCAGGTTTGACGCTTTTACCATCGCTTTTTGTCTGGTCGCGTCCAACCAGAGCGCTGCACAAATCATTACTGATGGTTCTACCGGTGCACAGATCTCACTCACCGGACAAGATGTAACCATCGAAGAAGCGCTGGGCACACGTGCTGGCGGTAATCTCTTTCACAGCTTTAGCACCTTCAACATCAGTTCTGGTGGTTCAGCGACTTTCACTGGTGATGCGGATATTCAAAATGTGATCAGCCGTGTTACCGGCGGTGACGTTTCGAACATACAGGGTACGCTTCGCTCCGAAGTTGGAAATGCTGATTTTTACTTCATTAATCCAGCCGGTGTGACGTTCGGAGAAGGGGGTTCGGTAGACGTCCCTGCATCTTTTCATGTGAGTACAAACAATGAGTTGCGTTTTGCCGATGGTGCCGTGTTGGATACAGCGTCACCAACGACCAGTGTGCTTTCTATTTCTACACCTCAGGCGTTTGGTTATTTGAGTGAGGGCGCCGGAGCAATTGAAGTAAGCGGTGCTCAAATAGAAGTGGTTAATGGAGACTTGGGTGTAACGAGTCATGAACTGCTGATTGATAATGGAACGTTGGCGAGTTTAGAGAACATCAATATCGAGGTCTCGGACGATGCGGTTATTCAGAACGGGGGAATGGTCATTAGCCAAACGTTTTCTGACCGCAATGCTGGTGACGTGACGTTAACTGCAGGACAACTTCTTGTTGATGGCGGTGATGGAACGGGTAACGACACGCCGCTAACGACCGGTCTTTTCAGTTTATCAGAAGCTGGAGCAAGCGGTGATGCAGGCAATATCAGCATCCGTGTAGAAGATGTTGTGACCCTGCAAAACGCTGGGAGCATTTCGACAGACACCTCTGCCGGGGGGGATGCAGGTACTATTCAGCTGACCGCTGATCAACTGCTTATTGACGGACGCGACAGAGAGTTTTTTACCGGAATTTCAAGCTCTGCGGTCAGTGATTCAACGGGTAACGCTGGTACCATTGAGATTTCGATTAAGGGGTTAGTGACGATACAAGGCGGTGGCGGACTTAACACCTCTACTTTTGCTCAAGGTGATGCTGGCAATATTCAATTGGCTGCCGGTGAGTTGCTCTTTGACGGGCGCGACAACGGGCTTTTTACAGGAATTTCAAGTTCAGCATTTGGTGAATCAACTGGCAACGCCGGTACTGTCGACATCTCGATCAGCGGCTCGGTAACGTTACTCAGAGGCAGTATCATATTCACGGTCACTAGTTCTCAAGGTGATGGAGGCAATATTCAATTGACCGCTGATCAGTTACTCATTGACGGGGGCACCAGCGAGCTTTTTACCGGAATTTCAAGCTCTGCACCCAGTGGATCGGGTAACGCCGGTACAATCGACATCACGATAAGTGGCCTGGTGACGGTACAAAATGGAAGTGGAATTCTTTCTGCTATTGGTATAGGGCAGGGTGATGCCGGCAACATTTTACTTACTGCAAATGAGGTACTGATCGATGGGCAAGGTGGTGTGTCCCTAATTGCCAGCTCCACAAATCCTGGTTCAACCGGAAGCGCTGGCACTGTTGTACTACGGGTCGAGGAGCAACTTACGGTACAAAATGGAGCGGCCATCACGGCATTTAGCGCTGGTGAAGGTGATGCCGGTTCTGTGACGATCATTTCAAACAATGGAACCATTCGGATTCTTCAGGATGCCGGGATAGAAAGCACTGCTACTAGTGGTAGCAGTGATGCTGGTGATATCACTATTTCAACCGGGGGATCAATAATCATCGAAGACAGTTTCGTGGGGACAGAGTCTAACGGGGGTGAAGCCGGGCCGGTGAATATAGGTGCCGGTATACTTGAAACCAGTAATTCAGTAATAGCTACAAACACCTCTTCCCCCGTTGCAGATGGTGGAAATATATCTATTGAAACTGAAGTCTTCATCCTTGAGGATACTTTTATTTTAGCCAATGCAATTAGTGGAAGTGGCGGCACCATCAGAATCGATTCTGATGCAGTAGTAACTTTTGCCAATCAACAGGACTTTCGATTCACGGAGGGGCTAACTCCAGACGCACCTGGCATCATTATTCAAGCAGTAGCTGAGGACGGAGTTTCAGTACCGCCCTCTATTAATGCACCGGAAAGGGATATCAGTGCAGCGGTAACAGAACTGAATGCAAACCCGGGTGACGCACCCACAGTGGCTTCAGACCCGTGTGCCGGCTTCCTGGATGGCGCACCCAGCTCATTGGTAGAAACCGGCCGTGGCGGACTACCGGTGACTGGTGTCACGGTAACAGAACTTCCAACAGTTGCGACTCAAGTTTCGTTTACGGAACACCAGTTGTCCCTTGCAATGAACGCCGCCGAAGTCGGTAGTCTTTCCCGGGCGGGGTGTCGATCCTGATTGATGCTCACACGAGTCAAAATCGCATTTTTAAATGTATCGGTTTCTCTGACTCAACAACAGGCAATACCTTAACTGGCGTGTGAATAATCCAATATGAACCCTATCGAGGGATTTCGGGACTACTACTCTGTAACAACAAGTAAAAGAGGGCCCGATGAGGCGACTAGTTATACCCACCTTGGCTTTGTTCTTTACAGCGATCAGTCCCGGGATTGCTGTTAGTCAGCCAATTGTAGAGATAAAAAAGTCAGTATTTTCTATTCTGGAGAGCGCTACTGGCGATCGGGATACCGCTGATTTAAGCGTGAAATTCGTGAGTGCCGGGGAATCCACGGTGAGGGTAGGCAGCGATATCAGCCTGGCGTTTGCGTCGAATCAGAGTTGTTTTGTCACTATCTTCTGGGTTGAGAGTGGCGGCGACATTAATATGATCAAAGCCTGGAACTATGAAGAGCGTTTAACCCCTGACGGCAAACCCAGAATATTTCCAGATCAAGCGCTCGGGGCACTGGAGGCTACTCCTCCACTGGGCTGGGATACGATTTATGCGTTTTGTACGCGCCATAAACCCATTTTCACCCGTGTGTTATTCACGCAGGATCACGCAGGTGTGTCTGTAAAAGATGCCATAAGGCAGATTCCTAAATTTCTCCACGACCTCTCGAGTAGCGGTGAAATAATCGCCTCAGCGAAGACCTCACTAAAAATTATCGGGAGAGAAAATTCTGTCTTTAGTGAAAAAGATATTATAGAAACCTTTAGAGGCCCCTCACGAAGCAGTATAACGCGTTCCGTTCTTGCAGCACCTGTTCAGTTCAACGTAAACAGTGATCGCATCATCGATTCAGCTTTCGAGATGTTGAACAACATCGGTAGCGCGCTTACCTCTGCTGAGCTTGGTCAATCAAAGTTTAGAATCAATGGGCATACCGATTCGACGGGCACGGATGCTTACAATGATGATCTGAGCGAAAGAAGAGCAAGTTCTGTAAAAAGTTATTTAGTGACTCACTTCAACATCGAACCGTCACGACTTGAGGTGGTCGGGTGGGGGGAACATATGGCGATATCAGACAATTCTACTGATGAGGGTCAGGCAGAAAACAGACGAGTAGAATTTGAATTGCTGGACGAATAAAAAATGAACGATTTGCGGCGTTTTCCATACATAACGTTGAGAGTCTTCAGCAGTGGGTAAAGTATGGCTATAACAAGCTCGAATGATGAATTGCTGACCATGATGGCAGGCATCTGTTCTGAAGACCGGAATAGTATGGACAGTCTTTTTACGACGATGTATTCATCTCTGTATCGCTTTGCTGTCCGAATGGTTGGGGAAAATGAAGCGGAAGACCTGGTAAACGAAACCATGATGGAAGTCTGGATGCACAGTGCCTCTTTTAAGGGAGATTCAAAGGTCTCTACCTGGATATTCGGCATATTGAGAATGCTGTGTCTGAAGCGATATCAAAGGCAATCTGCAAAAAAACGCGATAAAAAAGTATTGGCAGCTCATGAGGAAGAGCTGGCAGAAGAGTTGGCCCTTGGCATGGTGACCGACGCAGACACGCTGGCCACAGTAGAAGAAATTGAGCAGTACCTGGAATATCTTAGTGATGAGCACAGAAGTGTGATTTTACTGGTTACACAGGGTTATACCTACAAAGAGATTGGAATGATCGAAAAGTGTCCAGAGAATACAGCGAAAACACGTGTCTTCCATGCAAGAAAGAAACTAAAGGAAATAATGAGGTCGAGTGTATCAACGACAGCATAAGGTGAAAGAATATGACCAAGGTAAAAGAAAATGATGATCATGAAGACTTTTTTGGACTGCTGCCTCTTTATGTAAACCATTCCCTCGACAAAGTAAAAATGCTGGCGGTTGAGAAACACCTGAACCATTGTGTTGAATGCCAAGCTGAACTGGCGTTCGAGAGGTCGCTACAAGAATCTATAAATGCAAATGAAATTGATGTGACTGAGATATCACAGAGAAATCTGATGAAATTTAACGCACAACTCGATCAACGACTAGCAGATAAATCGCATTTTCAGGCATCGCAATTAGAAGCATCGATAGTTAAAAGCGAATTGCCAGTCCAGGGTAACAATGTAAGTGGTAATCCCTTGATGGAGCGGATACTTGACTATGGACGCACATTGCTAACACCCAGGCCAGCGCTCGGAGGTGCATTGGCCCTGGGGTGTTGTGCCGTGGTTGTGGTCAGTGTGTTATCCAGATCTATTGATGGTGGTGAAACGCAAAGCCCGCTGCGTGGCTGTGAACACGTGGTAAAGCAGCACGAACTCCGTGTGATTACGACCAACAGTAACAGCGTGACGGGTAGTGCAAAAAACATACTTATGGAGTATTTTCCGGGTTTAAATTTCACGGTTGAAGTGCTTGGCAACACCGAGGTAGTGGTAAGTATAACGGGCGACACCTGTATGGTTCCTCTGCTGGTAAACGATCTGGAGAAATTGCCTTCGGTTAACTCCGTTACTGTAAACTGATTGGCGTTCGGGAGCGTTCGACTTGATGCAAAAATATTCTCTCTTCGCTTTGCTGCTAGCTATGCTACTTGGACTTAACGTTGTTTTGCCCAGCGTAGCTCACCCGGTAGAGAGAAATTTGTGTATGGGCATTGACTACAGTCAGCCCGCGCAAACCGCAGCACATATTGTGCTACGTAGTAAATCGATATTTGAAGAGGCAACAAAAACAGAGCACCATTCACAACCGCTAAAAAGCCTGGATTCTATTCTGGGTTGTATTTGGCGCTTTGAGAATTGGACACCGAAGGAAAATGATCCAAGAGATTTTGGCTTTGACTACAGCACTCTTGTCGCAGGTGAAACTACAGAATCACTTGAGCTGATAGAAAAAATATCAGATGTGGCAATGGCAGTGCGCGCTCTGGGTTTCCACAGGCAGGCAATAGCGATACAGGAACTTGCAGTAAGACTAGACAAACAAGGCGACAACGCCGCTACTCTGCTTTTTTCACTGAGTCGGCTGGCACTAATGCAGGTTGAGGACGGAAACCATCGTAGCGCGCAGCGGTCACTCAACGAAGCTGCTGATCTTACATTGAAAGAGTCGATGCCTGATCTCTCTATTACCGAATATCTGGATGTCAGCGGTTTTATATATGGACATCAAGGGAAGTGGTCTGATGCATTCACAGCACATAAATCCGCCCTTGAAAGTGCTCTTGAATCAGATCGTACAGATGACGCGGTGGTAGCAGAGTACATGAACAACGTTGGTGTTGCTGCTTTCCATTTGAGTCAATATGAACTGGCTGAACGCAGGCTCAGTGATTCACGTAACCTTAGACAACAACTCTATTCTCTGAACCATCCTATACAGGCTGAATCTGATCATAACCTTGCCAAGCTTTTGGGCGTTACGAATCGTGTTGCCGAGGCGATTGAATTACAGGAATCTGCCATAGCTACCAGAACAAAGGTTTTGCAGCCCGAGCATCCGTTGATTGTTGACAGCCTTAATGATTTAGCGTGGTTACTGAGTGAACAAGGTAATAATGATCAGGCACTTTCCTTAATAGAACAATCATGTGATGTAACGCGCCGGATTCGACCAGATTCTCACCCATCGATGGCTACCTGTTATCACAATCTGAGCTACCAGTTAAAAGTGATGGGCCGGTACGGTGAGGCGTTGGACAATCTGGAAAAAGCACTTGAAATACGTTTGAAATTGCTTGTGAGTCCGCACCCGCGAATTGCGAACAGTTTGAATAATTTGGGCTTGTTGTACGGAATACTGGGCGAGCCGGAAAAACAAACCGAGTTGCTTGAAGAATCTTTTCAACAGCGTCAAGAGTTGTTCGGACAACATCACATAGATATTGCATCAAGTTTGAATAATCTTGGCTACGCCTATGCGATGCAAAATAAAATTAAAAAAGCCGAAATCGCTTTTGCCAGGGCACTGTCAATGAGGGAATCAATTTTACCTGCAGGTCACCAGGATATTGCTTTGACGATGAGTAATCTGGGATACATACAAATGCTCATGGGTAATTTGAATGATGCTACTGAGCTTCACCGGAAGGCCCTGAAAATCTATTCTGTTTTTGAAAATTCCCCTGCTGACCGAATTGCCCATGTCGTTAGCGGCTTGGGAAAAATAGTCGAGATCGAAAACCGGTTAGATGAAGCTCAAGATCTATATTTTCAGGCGTTAGCGTTGCTCGAAAAAACTGATCATCGACATTTGCACGCTCATATCTCCAGTAGCCTTGCGCGCGCACTAAGGAAAACCGGACAGATGGAGAGCGCTGTCTGGTTTCAAAAAGACGCGGTTAACACTATAAGGGAAGATCAATTACTATTGCCGGAAACTCTGCAAGTCTCGTTTTTAGAGTCAAACGAGGATCTTTTTCGAACCCTCGCTAACTGGCTGATAGAAGACAATCGACTTGAAGAAGCCGATCAAATAATGGACTTACTTGACATATATCAGAATGATCAGTTACTGAGATCAACTGAGGAGGAAGAGGCAGAAAAGGTCATCCTTACTCCAGCGGAGCTCACATTTTCTGGCAAGGTATCGACGCTAATATCCGATCTCCGCAGTGCAATGCGTCGTAAATTGTCGGTTAATAAAAGGGACTATGAAAACAACAATACCGGGGACTTGAACCGCATGTTACGGAGTCTCTCAGTAGAAGACGTAGATGTAACGCGAAAAAAAAAACAGACTCTGACACGGTCAGATAAATGTAAAGCGGCGCTACCCAGGGCAGGCAGTCCGCCGGGTCGGCGTCCTGATAAAGATTCACTGGTTGTTAGATATCTGGTATCTGATGAATCGATTCAAGTGCTTGTTTCCGATATCAATGGTTACTCATCGTGCACGATATACATTAGTCGGCGTACTCTTGGACGTATGGTCGGAAAAATGCGAAAGAACATCATACAAAGAAAGAGTGCAGGCAATGTACTTGCCGGGAACCAGCGGATGTATAGGCTGTTGTTGGGCCCGATAGAAGGATTGCTCGCTACTGTACAGCCGAAAAGACTCATTATAGATCCCGACTCTGTGCTGCGTTTTTTGCCATTTCACGCCCTCTACAATGGCAAGCAGTACCTTGGTGAAAGATTTTCTGTCAGCAATATTACAGAAGGCTATGAGGCCACTGTCAACGCAAATTTCAATCTGTATATTGCCGGTTTCGGGGTGGCAGAAAAGCACAAATATGGCATGTATCCGCTGCCGAATGTTCGGACCGAACTCAATGACATAATAAAGGAAAACGACTCAGATCAAGGCGCAATTCCAGGGGAGGTGTATCTGGATGAAAATTTTACAGAAAATCGGTATATTGAGGCCATTGAAAAGGAGATTCCGTTTCTGCATATAACCGGTCATTTTATTTTCAATCGTGGAAAACTTCGCAATTCGTTTTATCTGGCAGGCAACGACAAAATTCTTCCAGCATCTACCATTGTGCAACCCACTGCCAACGATGATGCTTTGAATGGAGTGAGTCTAATTGCTTTTCCAAGTTGCGAAACTGCGTTGTCTTCTGATGAAATATCGAATATAGGAAATTACAAGCAGCCGGTAGAACGCACATTTGAAGGGGAGAGTCTCGCGGGTGGGGCGATTAGGTCCGGAGCTCGCACTGTGTTAGCTTCACTGTGGAAGGTAGAAGACCTCAGCACCGCAACATTTTCAAGGCAGTTTTATAGGTATGTCAGTATGGGTTATGGAAAATCTGTATCGCTTATGAGAACCCGATCTGATTTTGTATCGGGACGATTGAGTTGCGAAAATGTGGGGAGCGATCCGTTAACAACAGTTAGTTCTGATATGAAAAATTGTACTGCCGATTGGCGTCATCCGTTTTATTGGGCCGGTATAGTCATGTATGGAGCACCGTAGCAATGTTAAGGATATTCGAAAACGGGTTTTTTTTG
>CALISD010000028.1 GCA_938041955.1 uncultured Granulosicoccaceae bacterium
TTACGTTTGCAATAGTAAGTCCGCCGTCTGCGGGTGCTTTGCAAGGGTCAGCCCCCAATCTTACTTATGTACCATTCAGTGGAGCCTCTGGTTCAGACACCTTCCGTTTTACTGTAAGTGATGGTGTTGATGTCAGTGACCCTGCAGTGGTTAGCATAGATGTTCAACCTGCGCCGCCGGTTAACCTGCCTCCTGTTGCTAACGGGCAAGCTGTTTCCACAGCATTTGCACAGCCGATGGCAATCACACTGAGCGCAACCGATCCGGAAGCTTTGGCTTTGACATACACCATCGTGTCGCCACCCGGCAGTGGTACCTTATCCGGTACTGCGCCGAATTTGATTTATACACCGGCGGCAAACTTCTCCGGGCTGGATAGTTTTCGTTTTCTGGCAAATGACGGCAATCTGAATAGTGCAGCAGCTACGGTCACTATTGACGTAGGGGAAAATGCCGATGGTGCGGTAAGTAACCCAGTTAGCTCAATGGTTATTGATGGTGTGTTAGCAGACTGGACGGGGGTTACGTCATTCGGGCTGGACCCTGATGATGTTACTGGTCCGAGTAATCCACTGGATTGGCGTGAGGTGTGGGTCGCTCATAGTGCTACTGAGCTTTATATGGCCTATCGAAATGATCAGGTCTTTCAGCCTAGCTGGGGTCAGGGCATTTATATTGATGCTGATAATGATCCTAATACCGGATACCAAGGGTACGCGGGTGACTTCCCGGTTGGAGCGGATTACCTGATTGAGGCCTATGATGTTCATAAGTACACAGGTACCGGCTTTAACTGGAGCTGGTTGCAAGCGGGATCGGTCACGTTGGTGGCAAGTGGTGAGATCGGTGAGATAGCAGTGCCACGCGCTTTGTTGGGTGATCCAACGGATATAAAGTTCTATCTTAGAGCGACCAATGCGCCGTTTGGTGGCACCGGGGTAGATCACTATCCGGATGCGGCGATTGATCCTGCGGCACCGCAAAGCGATCGGGCGCTTGCCTACACAATTGCGCCTTAGGTTTGCTGATGACAGGTTATAGTACCTGCATCAGTGTCGGGAGTGCATCGTCCGTAAGGGTTTAGTTTGGCCAGTTCCTACCTGATTAGGCTATAACAATTGCAACAGCTTTTTCTGTTCACCGGCATATAAACGCCGAACGCCACGTAGGGTTTGTCCTTTTAGCTTGCCTGTCGAATCGTATTTAAGATTGACGAATCCGCCGTCCGGCTTGGCAAATTCCAAGGTTTTAACCACTGAGTCGCTGACTAGTAAATCAGACTTGAACTGCATTACCGTGCCTTCCCTGGCCAAGATGTATTCGCCATCTTCCTTCAGTTCATCCACTTCAACTCCAAGTTGCTCGGCCGCTGTGGCTTTATCAGTGATACAAGATACTTTTATTGAGCCGCCCAGGTACAAAAGGCCTTCTTTTGCAGTGACTATAAATACTGTGCAATCAGGGCCGACTCCCGCTGCAGTAAACTTGTCGCTGACAGCGTATTCGAGCATATTGCTGGAAGTATCTGACTGAGATACTTTTTTGTTCCAGGTGCTGGATTTCCAAAGATAGGTAAAATATTTCACTGATAATCCTTATTTCAAAATTTTCCGCGTTGTCCCTGTATTTTCTTATTGACGTCCGTGATCGGCCAGTGCGGTGTCGAAGTTGAACACAAGGCTCACTCCGGGAGCGTTGGATTCCTGAAGGTAGCGCAATGGGTGCGTGCGTTGTGCCTAAGTGTATCTGATCGTGAGGCAGGCTATTGCACAAATGGATTTTGAAAATATTTGTCTGTGAGTACTGCATTGCGCAGGAGTCTGTGTAAAGCGGTAACCGATGATGTTCATGATTTCTTTTTTAGTGCTTCTGCCCATATAGCAGAAGGTTCATTATCGCGTTGGCTTTGGCCCACGCCATTGATAAATTGCCGCAAAACCTGATCACCACATTGCCGATAGTTTCGGCTGCCGGGTTTACGCAAAAGTGCACTGACTTCGCTGCCGGTAAGTGATGCGCCGCCGGCGGTCATGATCTCTTCCAGGTCCTCGCTTCGCATTGCCAATGCGATTTTCATCATCTTTAATACGGTGTTGTTCTCGATATAGGATTTTGATGGAGGAGGGACGGGCTTGCCCTCCTGAACACCACGCCGCTCAACGATATAGCCTGCCAAAAAAGCCGAGATGACCTCATTGGGGCAACCTTTAAAATCGGCCTCGTCGTCGTTAAGTCGCCAGGCACTGACTTGTTCAATCGTGGATTTAAGTCCACCCAGTTTCAATATTCGCATGGCTGTAGGGTCATCTATCTGTAGCGCATAGCGCAAACGTTTGAATAGCTCGTTGTTATCCACAGGGCTCCGGTGCTTGGTAGTTTGATCGATGAATATTCGTTAGTGTTGGCACGCTAACACATAGTTGAACAGGGTGTCTCCAGCATCTCGCCGTTTGCGAGTTGCGGTCGCCAGTCCTTCTGCGCCAGGTATTCGCATATGATACTCAATCTGTTGAAGCCGACGAAAGTGATAAGTGATCTATACCGCGCGGTATCCTGTAAATCGGAATGGGTGAGCACAGGGTAGGTCGGTGACTGCACTTATTGTGTTATTGGTTGTCGCGTAATAACAGTCCAACTGCTCGGCCATAGTTCGAATGACCTGCAGTGTCACACGCCCGGGTCTTTCGCGTGCTCTAGTGTAAAAGCGCTTTCGATCAGTCGCGAAAACTCCTGAATAACTTTGTCGTTGGATGTACCAATCCGCTCCGCCGTGTAGAGGTTGATGAAGTAGGTAGGTAGCTTGGGCAGGCGGCTATCGGCATCAATGACTTCTGCCATGCCGGGCGCCCTGAACCCTCTTATATCTGCTCTTATACCCAAGTCTGCAGCGCAGGCGATCGCCCCCGAGTCAAAGTTATTTCCAGCGTCAACCGCGTTTATCCAAGACAACCCTGACGCATCGAGTGCGGCAATAGCGGGCTTTCTGAACATGCAAATACGGGTAAAGGCCAATGGCACTGGATCCTGACGCCAGGCCCTGCCGTGAACAGCGCCGGTCCACACAAGATCGCGTTCGAGTAACTTCTTGCAACCCGGGCCCGTTTCCAGTTCTGTAGTAATGATGACGTCGAGCTTGCCAGCTTTAAAACGATCGAGCAGCTTTGCAGAGTGTTTACAGAAAAGCCGCACGGATGCTCGCGGGTAGGTTTGTACAAACTGTTTTAGTATGCCTGGGACATGTGGTTCTACGATGTCCATCGACACCCCGAATCGCACTTCGCCGCCGTCATCGCGTTGCAGCAATAAGCTTAGTGTCTGATCGTTTAATTCAACCAGGCGCCTGGCGTTACTTAGCAACTGGTCGCCTTCGGACGTGGTGCACATGCCGCGACTGTCACGCGTTAATAGCGCCACACCGAGCATCTCTTCTAATCGTTTCAATTGCATGCTGACCGCGGATTGGGTCAGATGAAGTTTATTGGCCGCGCGCGTTACACTGGCCATTTCAACCACGGTTATGAAAGTTCTTAGCGTTCCTATATCAAGATTTCTGAGCATGGCCCCCGGCACCTCACCTATCACAAGTTTTGATAGTCAAATTCGTTGTTTGTGATAGTCATTAATAGACGATACATCTGGCACCAGTGAAACAGATTACCCTGCAATGATGCAATCACAATAGTTGATATTGTCTATCAATAACATTCGTTGGGGAGATTTCCGTTTTTACTCCACACTCCTAAGACGCGCCACAAGTGCGTATAACGTTTAAGGGGAAGGACATGACGCAACAGCCTGCAGTGCGATCTCGCCACAAGCGAGATAGAAAAAGATCACCTGGTCGTAAGACATTGGTTTCTCTGCTCGCCCTCGTGAGGACTCTGACTGCCAAGGCGGCAGGCATAGTAAAGACTAATAGCGAAAGGCAGATTTTGAGTAACTTAAGCGACCATCAGTTACGCGACATCGGGTTGACCCGGGACCGGCTGAAAAGTGAATTAGGTTCCGGATTCTTCGACATCACAACCGGGCGGATTTGTGAAATCGGATTTCGGCAGGGAGGCTTAGGGGATCCGAATCGTCCTAGAATAACCCGAATTCCAAAGGAATGAGTGTCGGGCGGTGTCGACTTGCTGAGAGTCGGCGCCCCAGGCCTGCCGATAAGGTGTTGGTGCAAAACTACATTAAGTACGTTCGTGTTCAATGAAGTGAAAACATTTACCTTAGCTGCAAGTGGTGGTGGGGCGTCAGGGAACGAACCCCGCATAGTCTGGTTAAAAGCCACGTGCCTCGCCAATCGGCCTACATCCCGATAAAATTGGAGTGCTGGCTGGATCGAACCAATGACCGCTCAAAGTATGAGTTCAGTGCTCTTACCGGTAGAGCGACAGCACCGTAAATTACAAATTTTACCCAGCCGTCCTCTTTTTCAACCTGTGTGACTCACACTGAAGCCCGTTGCTCGAATGAGCTACGATATCTATTTAAATGGCTATGTGGAGCGAGGATCGAACGCACATCCTGATGATTAACAGTCAAGCGCTTTACCCTAAAGCTATCCACCGGAAATAATGGTCAAAAAAACCGCAATATGTGCAGGATTGATAAAAACCTATCTCTGCAGCAGTTTTTTATCAGACACGTGATTGCACTCTCCAGGTCGTTGTTGGATAGTGACTTTGATTTTGTTTCGTTATAAATAAAAACATAGTGCTGTCTGTCAGTTAACAGTAAGCAAAAAAAAACCGCAACATGTGCGGGTTTGTGAAAATCTTATCTCTAAAATTCTCTACATAACCCGCGAGCACAACCAGCCCTTCGACATCGAACGGTTGTTGAAAAGTATTTTGGGCATTAGAGTAAACATGGCAGCATTTATAATCGTTGTTGTTTATAATGTCAAGGTTCCGAAGATGGTGAATATAAAGAAGTATGCAATATGGAAGCGAAAGTATTAAAGCTTGATAAAGCCGGCACTCCACAAGAATGGATAGCCTTTCACGCTGCGGCGACTGCAATCGCTAAAGGGTCAGTGCTGTGGGAATTGGGTGATGTTGCCCGCACCATGTTTGGTGGCGTTCAAAAAAGTGGAGAGCAATCACGGATTGAACTGCCGGCAATCATTGCGGTGCAAGGTAAAGTAGCTCACAGATCCGTACCTAAAATCTCTAATGAACTGCTCTTTTCCAGAGACGGGCATATGTGCATGTATTGCGGCCAGTCCTTCGGTGCAAAGATGCTTTCACGAGATCATATAAAGCCAACATCAAAAGGTGGCCCGGATACCTGGGAGAACTGCGTTACGTCGTGCCTGAGATGCAATCACTTTAAAGCCGATCGTACCCCGGAAGAAGCCGGGTTGGAATTGATAGCGGTTCCGTTTGCTCCGAACATGCATGAGTATCTTTTTCTCGATAATAGAAACGTATTGATCGATCAGATGGACTACCTGAAAACACAGTTTAAGCACGTGATGATCAGTTAAATCCTAAGGTCAAACTAGTCAACACCTGATCTTGTCTATCGGGTGTTGGCGTGTGTCCTGGTTGCTTTGTTTCTTTTTTTATATCGCCTGTCCGTGTAGTGTTAGAGACACTAATTCAATTTATAGAGTCATTCATGTCCAGAATTCGCGGTTTTCATAAAATGACCGTTGCCGAACGGCGGTTAAAACTCATCGAAGAAACCGGGGCTACCGCTGATCTAACGAAGCATATGAATGCGGACACAGACGAGCTCACCGTCACGGCTGATCAGCTTGTTGAAAATGTTATTGGCACTTATCAGTTACCGTTGGGTATTGCGACCAATTTGATCATCGATACTGAGCAAGTGCTGGTGCCCATGGTGACGGAAGAGTCTTCAGTTATAGCCGCGGTCTGCAACGGGGCGCGACAATGCTGTGAATCCGGCGGTGTGCAAACTGTACATGTTGGTGTCGGCATGATTGGTCAAATTCAAGTGACGGGGTTGTCCAATCCCCATGCTGCATCCGTGACTCTGCATCAGCACACCGAAGAAATAAGAGCGATCTGTAATAGCTGTGACCCTCGTCTGGTGGAACTGGGGGGTGGGTTGCGGGAAGTCCAAACCAGAATTCTTCCTGCATCATCCAATAGCCATCAACTTATTGTTCATTTGATCGTCGACACGCTGGATGCAATGGGGGCCAATGCCGTCAATACGATGGCTGAAGCATTGGCACCGCACATTGAAAAATGGAGCACTGGTAAAGTAGGGCTGAAAATACTTTCCAACCTGGCTGATAGGCGGGTAGTCAAAGCATCTGCTTGCTGGACTGCTGCGGCTATTGGCGGAGAGGATGTCTGTGACGCTATCGTGCGAGCAGGCGAGTTTGCACAGATTGATCCTTACCGGGCGGCTACTCATAACAAGGGCATCATGAACGGCGTCTCGGCAGTGGTGCAGGCCACAGGCAATGATACCCGGGCGGTTGAAGCAGGTGCCCATGCCTATGCTGCGCGCAGCGGACAGTATTCACCGCTGAGTTTGTGGGAGAAAGACGCCAATGGTAATCTCTGTGGCACACTCGAGCTACCCATGGCGGTTGGAATTGTCGGCGGCGCAACGCGGGTTCATCCTACGGCGCAAATGTGCCTAGAGATCATGAAAATAAAAAGTGCTAAACGGTTGGGCAGTATTATCGCAGCAGTGGGGTTGGTGCAAAATTTCTCGGCGCTTAAGGCGCTGGCGACAGAAGGCATCCAACGCGGCCACATGGCACTGCACGCAAAAAATGTTGCAATAGCGGCAGGTGCCAAGGGAACGGTGGTTGATTCGGTTGCCGCACGCATGATCGAGCTAGGCACAGTAAGGGAAGATGTGGCGATTCGGTTATTGAAACAATAGTCACTATTCAGAGCGCATCTGTCGTATCTATGGACGTTGTCGTGGGTACACAAATACACCTGTATGTTGCGTGCGAACTCCTGCAAGCCATCGTTGATTAAGCAGATACAAAAGATACAACAGGTGCGCCCTGTAAAGCCACAAAAGCTGTAAAGGGTCTAAGGTTTGAATTGAGTTTTTTGGCTGTACAGTGACGAGGAATAAACGAAAAGAGAAGTAGCCACTGTAATTGTGATATCCAGCGATGACGCAGTGAATTTGAATTTTTATATCATGGCAACCCGTGGCAGCGTCAACGGTGTTCTAAGGGCCGGTGTCTCTGCTATAACCTTGAACCTGGAAATAGCAGTGCTGGTGTATGTTTATTAATCCAAGCCAGTCGAGAGTGCGTTATTCGCCTGGCTGATTTCGATCAGCAGGGCTATTCCGGATAGCCGCTTTGTTCGGGCGGATTAAACGATATTCCCCAGCCCAGAAATACACCACCAAGTGCAGTGCTGATATTGCTGTAACGATCGTCTGCAACTTTTAGTTGCCATTGTCCGTTCGGGTTCAGATCATTTAACGGGTGTAGCGGTTGGGCCGGCCTGACGCTCCGGCGATAGAGCCTGGCCTCTGTTGTTTCGCTGTCAAACGCAGCAAGATCGCTAAAGACAGTGTGGATGTTTGAACTCCCGCTGATGTGGTCTGCCAATATCACTTGCCTGCCGTCAGGAGCAATGAGGGTAAGGATAAGGTCTTTGGAGTAACCATGATCAAGTAGAACCGTTATTGAAATGGTCTCTATCGAATCGGCGGGTTCGTTTTCAACAAAAATGCTTGTCGTTGTGCCGCTGGTGTCATTGTCTAAAATGCTCAACGGCGGGGAGGTACTTACATGATCAGCAGGAACTGGCATCGCTGGTATTGCATCAATATTGAATAGCGCGCCAGGTTGTGTGTTTTGGGTGCCGATCCGTATTTGTATTTCGCCATTACTGTCGGCCACCAGACAGCCGGCGGACTGGCCGTAGCCACTGTTCACGTTGCAGTTTCCCGTATTACTGCTTGCTGGCCACGCAAAGGCAGTGCTTCGAATGCTGGCTTGATTTACTTCGGTTAGATAATAGTCATCAGGCTGCAGGCCAGTGATCAGGTAGGTGCTGAAAAAGCTACCTACTTGTCCGGCATGCGGTAAATCGTCTATTGAAAGTGTTTTTGTTTCGTTGTCCGGCAGTGGTGTTACCGTCAGCTGCATGCGCTGACCAATTTCATCTGCGTCAATACTAACTGCGATAATAGCTGTGGGTTGCTGTGGTGTGAACACACAGGATTGGTAGTTAGAAATATCACACGGCAATGAATCTCCATTGGTATCCAGAAGTTCAACTCGGGTGAAGGCGTTAGCGCCGACGACACTGACCATCATTGCAGTTCCCGTGGTCAGATTTTCCAGTTCATAGATGCTGCGTTCGCGAACACCGATAGTAAATGTTTGTGAAGCGGTTGCATCTGCAACAAGTTTAAACGGTGTGCTGTAGCTGCCTTCATCACTGACACCCGGAACAATAGAAAGTAGGAGTTGACTGGCCGATGCAGAGCCGTGTTCTGACGGTGGGGTATTCATGGCTGAGCCTTTTACCCACAGAGTGGCGGGTGCTCCACCATGAATCACACAGGCTTCGTCTGCGCCCGTACGCTGTTCGTCTTTGATCGCTTTGCATTGTGGTGAATAGATGGCCTCCCCACTTTGTGGATCGAAGGTCGCTAACACAGCCCCGTTGGTTTTTCCGCTCGCGATTACACGGTAGGAAATGCCCGGTGCAAGGTCGTAAATCAGATAATAACTGCCTGCTGCGTGATCAACGATGCCAAGGTGTCGCACAGTACGGTCAGTTCTTGCTGTTAACGGAAGAGGGTTGTTCCATGTGCCATCAAAGAATTCAGCTGGGGCCATTTGATCAATAGCGAGCGTAAAGGCATCGCCGAATATTGCTGTGTCACCTGTTGCGGTAAATTCCACCTCTGTGTTCAGAGCTACAAATTGACAGGAAAGTGTGTCAGAAAAATTTGGATCACAAAGGAGATCTGTGGGTGTGGTGAAGTTGACCTTTGCCCTACCAGCAGATCGATCTGTCATTTCGATACGATATCGACTCCCCGGGGTCAGTCCTGTGAGCTGATAGTAGCTCTGCCCGGCAATCAGTTGATCACCATCCGATTGGATAGGCCCGACAGCGCCGTTGTGTTGCAGGGGCAGGGGCTCATTTAGTAACACGGGTACGATTTCTGTCCCTTCATTGTAAACCGCACGATCACCGGTCGGTTCAATGGTAAATGTGTGATTGTTGGCGTTTGAATTTGCTGACACCAGTATGATTAATGCGCTGCTTCCAGAAACTGTGCCGTTACAGACGGCCGTATCCATGCAAACAGGGCTCACAACACTGTTGTCTTCAGTCACGTTGAATACAAATAAAGCCTGCAGTGACTGTTCTGTTGTGCCAGAGGTTGAAAATCGGTATGCCGTTCGTTGCGAAAGGCCAGTCACGCGGAACGCTGCATGTAACAGGCTTGTGCTTTGTGCCAACGGGAAATCTTCGGGGTAGGAGTACGACGCTAATTCATCCAGCTCGTTTGCTGCTGACTCTAACTTAGTGTGTGACGCCGGTGCGTCAAGGTTTTGTCTGAGCGTCAGTTCTTTTACCTGGGTGGCGGCACTTGATACAAGATCGTTAGCGGCCGGTTGTTCTGAACCGTCTGTTCCAACGGGTGGGCTCTCTTCACCGTTGTTTGTTCCTTCTGACTGTGTACTGTCGGTGTCTGTCTCTTCTGGCTGTGTGCTACCAGTGTCCGTGGCTGCAGGTTCGAATTCGTCTTGTGACTGATCTGAGATAATAGACTCACCACCACAACCAGTGATCAACATGATGAGTGACAGCATGGTAGCGCGAATGATCATGAACAATTCCGGTTGTTAGATTAGATGGACAGCGCAAGGTTTGTACCTCGTAACAGGTCAACGGATCACCTGTTATCTGGCTATTGAATTCGAGAGGGGTGGGTCTGAAAGCCGACCCCGAGGCTAATTAAATCTATTGTGAGTTTTGCGGTCCTGACGGTGTCGTGACCGGTAGGCCTGTGTCGAAATACTCTGGTGGCGTACCTGCCGTCTTTTAATTCAAGGTCGCAGGAAATACGTCTACGGCTCTCCATGTTAGAATTCCTTTCCTTGTTTTGAACAGAGGCCACCGGGCGCGCACGTTCGTCTGTCATTCTCATAACCCGAAGAGAGCAACACCCATCCCAAAAACTCCACAGCACACTGACGATTTCCTGATTTTCCCTGCCATGCACCTTAAAGGCGGGAAGTCCTTCGACTTTACCGAGAGCGTGGAGGATCAATCCGCCATTCCCGATGTACTCGAGCCGGTGGCCTGCGCCGAATACTGGATCGAGCAAAACGCAAAATGGATACACGTGATCAACGTGGATGCGGCCCTGGATGAAGATGCCAGCCATCACTGGCCGTTGGTTGAACGTATCTGTGAGCTGCCTATCAAGGTGCAGTACGGTGGCGGTATCCGCACAATGGAAGATATCGATTGGGCTATACGTATTGGTGTCGATCGGGTGCTGATTAACACAGCGGCTGTTGAGAATCCCAGTATGGTGGCTGAAGCTGTTGCAAAACATGGTAGCGAACGATTCGGATTGTCTATTAACACTGATCCTGAGGGAGAGGTAATGACTCACGGTTCGCGAATGGCGGGCGGCCAGCACGCTGTCGCTCTGGGCGTACAGATGTACCACCTGGGTATTACCACCGCGGTGCACAGTCGTATTCGACCAGATGGTTCAATGAGTGGTGCTGATCTGGAGGTTTCAAAAGAATTTGCACAGCTTACCGGGCTCAGCGTGATCGTCGGTGGGGAAGTGCGTGATATGGATGACGTCGTCGAATGCTACAACCACCAGGGCATCAATGGCGTATTGATCGGCCAGGCATTGCACACGGGGAAAATTGATCTTAAGAGAGCCCTGCGCGCGACCAGCCGAAAAATTGCTTTTGAATCAGGCCTTCCACAGTGGAAGCAGGAACAGCAAGCCCTGAAAGGGCAAATCCGTTATGAGCTCTCGGCACAGAATCTATTTAGTCATCTGCCTAAAGACAAGTCACTTCGAACGCTGGATGCTGGTGGCGGTAACGGCATTGACAGTATACGCCTGGCCGCAATGGGTCACGAAGTGGATCTGGTGGATACCTCACTTTCTATGCTGCACGATCTGCAAACAAATGCAGATAAACGTGGTGTCGGTGGCGCTGTGAAAACTCATTCCTTCGATATCAGAGAAATTAGAAAGCGCTTTGCGACTGACAGTTTTGATCTGTTGCTTTGCCACAATGTTATTCAATATTCAGACGACTGGGAGGATCTGCTGCATTCCATGTTAGCGCCACTGGCATCGGGTGGAACATTTTCACTCATGACACGAAACAAGCATGCTGTTCCGTTTGATGCGGCACTGGACGACTACGAGCTGGATGAGCTGCCGGCGCTTCTTGAAGAGCCACATGGAAAATCAGGTGTCTTCGATGCCGACATTTCATTTTTTACGACTGGTTTTCTGAAAGACTGGTTAACGCAACACGGGTTCAGCAACATCGCGGACTACGGTGTTTTTTGCCTATACAATCACCGTAGTATTTCCGAGCGATATGACGATGCCGCCACCGTTGCCAAATTGCATACGCTTGAAAAACACCTTGGCGCGCGATCTCCATATAAGGAAACCGCGCGCTATATACAATTAGTTGCGCAAAAAAACTAAGCGAAGCTCTATGAGCCGTGAGACATATTGTCTTGCTCGTTCGAAGTTGTTTCTCAGGTCGTCGTCACTACAGCAGGAAGCAGTGTGGAAAATTATACGCCTGTTCCTGTAGTAGTAACTGTAGTTGTGGTATTTTTGACCCTGTTTATGACTTCAAATTTGGGAAAACTATGAAAACTATGACCTGCAAGCAACTCGGTGGTGCATGCGATGAGACATTCAGCGCAAATACCTTTGAAGAGATGGCGGAATTAAGCAAGCAGCACGGAATGGAAATGTTCCAGAAGGGCGATGAAGCACATCTGAAAGTAATGGGCGAAATGAAAGCGCTGATGGAAAAGCCCGGTGCCATGGAAGAGTATTTTGCAGCGAAAAGAAAAGAGTTTGATGATCACCCGGAAGACTGATACTTGAACGGGTGAATTTGTCGCCGAACTGGCGCCAGATTAATTTAATTTTAAAAAAAGGCCGATGACAAAGAATGACAACGGCCTTTTTTATAGGCATTTTCAATGCTTCTACAAAATGCGGCATTCCTTACATCTTGAGTAATTGACATGCCAGTGGCCCGGAAGCATAACAACGAACTGTTTTCGCGGAGTGACACACAATAGTTGCCCAAAGAAAAATCCCTATCCCGCTTTTTTTAGTCCTGGTTTGTTTTCCAGTAGAAACTGCACCCATACATCGGCGTGCTGCGGAGCTCCAACGCCATAGCCCTGGGCAAAATCTATCCCGAGCTCTTTTAGCATTTTCTCTGTTTTCTCATCTTCGACAAACTCTGCGACAGTCTCCATACCCATCTCATGGCTGAGCTGATTAAACGCGGAAACAATTGCTTTGCAAGTGGCATCGTTCGCCATACTTTTTACAAAACTCCCATCGATCTTCAGGTAGTCAACCGATAGTTCTTTTAGATATCCGAATGAGCTCAAACCACTGCCAAAATCATCGAGTGAGAAGTCACACCCATAAGCTTTCATATCAGCGATATATTTTTTTGCTGTTTCAATATTTTTTATTGCTGCCGTCTCAGTTACTTCGAAAGTGAGTAGGCTTGATGATACATTAGATTCCTCAATGACAGATCGGTAGACGTTAAGGCTGTCTTTGTTACTTAATGTGTTGCCTGAGATATTTATCGAAAACGAAACGTCAAGGCCTTTGTCCATCATGAAGGTCAGCGTGCGCAGCGCTTCGTGCAAAACCCATTTATCAAGGTGTTGCATAAGGTCGTATTTTTCAGCGACAGGTATGAATTCACCGGCTGATTTTATTTGTCCATCAGAACCTTGTAGTCGTAATAAAACTTCAAAATGTGTATGCGTGGTTTCGTATTGAAGCGGTTTGATGGGTTGCAAATAGAGCATCAAGCCATCATTGTCCATTGCATTCTTTAGAAGATTTACCTGTTTTAATTCAACACTGACAGGATCCTGAAAGTACTCATCGTACATGTATATCTGGGTCTGATTTCTACCAGCGTTTTTAGCCATATAGCAGGCGGTATCCGCATGAGACATAAGTACTGAAATGTCGTCGCATTGATCATCAATGACAACCAATCCGGCGCTGGCGCCGATAGTATATTTGCGTTGCTTCCAATTAAAAGGTGACGAACTAATATGGCTGATCAAATGATTAACCTGTTCAAGCGCTTCGTTGATCCCCATGTGCAGGATGATGCCGAACTCATCACCGCCGAGTCTTGCAACTAACGCTTTCTCGCCAAGTATCTCGCAGAAGGTATTGGCAATGTTCTTCAGTAGCTGATCGCCAGCATCGTGTCCGCCACCGTCATTGACCAGCTTAAATCGATCTAAGTCTATAAAGCAGAGTGTGGACGGCTTTTCTCTATTAACTGATTGCTGCAATTTTTCAGTGAGTGCAGACTCAAACATGCGGCGATTGATCAGTCCTGTCAGGTCATCGTGCCCGGCAATATAATTCAGCCGGGATTGCAGTAGAATTTCCTTGGTGACTTCTCTGCCGCATCCCATGTAGCCGGTAAAATTCCCGGACTTGTCAAATTCTGGAGATCCAATGATATTGACGTGTCGTATATTGGTGTCAGATTCCTTCCACGCCAGTACGAGGTCAAACGGACGATGTTCCCGCAGTGCGCGGTTGTGTTCATATAGCGCTTCTGAAACTAGCGCTTTGCCATCAATGGATTCAATTCGAGACATACCGATAATCTCAGTGCTGTTGTATCCAGTGAGGGATTCTTTGTGGCCTGAATGGTAGATGTATCGTAAGTCTTTATCTAACTCCCAGAACCAGTCCATGGCCAGGTGAGCGAATGCACGATAACGTTCGTGACTCTGCCGCAAAGCGTGCTCATTTTCACGCGACGAACTTATATCCATGGCGACGAATAACCGCTGCCCGGAAGAGGTGTTTTTCATGTTGATCCGCATCCAGCGGCCATCATGTAAATGATGTGTGTGTTGAGCAGATTCCTGCTCGAATATTTTCAGTGCCTGGTGCACCCACTCGTCCGCGGATACTTTTGGCCCCATGTTACGCACAGCATTGCAATCGAAGAAAGCCCGCATGTATTCGGTATATGACATACCAATGACAATCCGGTCTTTAATAGTGGGGTACAGAAGCGGAAAATCGGACGAGAAAGCCTGCAGGCTATGATGCTCATCAAATACACAGTAGCCGTCCGTACAGTTGAGGAACACCTCATCATATGTTGTACTGGAGACTTGCTTTCCCACCAACGAGACAGTACCTGCTTGCTTATTATTGTCGTTAGATCCTTTCATTCAATTGCAATTGCGCTCATTGATTAATTCGAAGGGGGATGGAGGTACTAACCACTATTTTTGTGTGTCTTGGAACTATAGCGGCAAATGCGCTCTCAGCCGAATTCCCGGGAAGTGACACAGTTAACATTTTGGTGGTTGGCTGTTATAACAGTAAGCCACAGTACCGATTGAGGATGTTTGGAGCTTTTTTTATTGGCGCTGTGGTGGACTGATGTTGCTCAGTCATGAGTGTTAGCGTGCTTATTAAAACAACACCGCAGCAGGAAGTGTACTTATTTTTCGGAAAATGCGTCTGCGCCTGCGTCAGTTAAAGTGACGCTCCGGACCTCGCCATCGATATCTAGCGCTGCGTTTTCGAGTGGTGTTATGGCACTGGTTATACCTTCCACTTCAGACACAAGGTGTAGATCTCCGTCTTCGGGATTATGAAAAATTGACGGGTCATCAAACAACACGTTGTTAGCTTCGACATAGGTATTGGTGCTTCTGTCTCGGATCGGGGCATCTATGAGGTTGTTGCTCAGGATGGCGCCATTACTATCAAAGCGAAGCTCGATTGCGTACGGCGTATTGCCATTTGTAAGTATCGTGTTGTGCAGTACTTGTGTGTCTGGTGAACTCCATACAATGATAGGCGCATCGGCGTTGTCCTTGCGCCCCTGACTGAACAGGTTTTCGCGCATCACTATCATATTGTTGCGAATGATGCCGCCTGAGTGATCGCTCTGGCCATCGGCACGTGCCCATAATCCGAATGCTATAGCCCGATCAACATCTATAAATAGATTATTTTCGACAACAGTATTTCTTGATACATCCCAAACTAATACGGCGGGGTTCCAGAGGTAGTCGGCCGTGTCTGGAGTGTTAATGTTTTCGAAGCGATTGTTTTTGATAATCCAATTATCGCCGCCGTGCAACGATATGCCTTGTGTGTAACCAATGCCCGGGCCGTGATCGGTTACAGGCGAACCATTGGTGTATTTCATGACAGAGTATTCGAGTCGTCCGTTGTTCGATCCTTTTCCGTCAGAGCCACTGGCTTTCACGAACTGTTGTCCGGTGTCGAGCATCGCGACATTGTATATTTGCGGTGCTGCGGCCTCCGCTTGAATGGCAATAGCATGGTAGTACACGTTCTCGATCGTGAGATTTTGCACTTTTAAGAAATCCGCATCGGTGTATATCCCATGGGGAACAGCGTCGGCACCTGCGGCGTTATCCATTCCTTTGCCTGTTAGCCGGATATCGTCACAGTGATCACTGTTCCCTCGTATAGTGACATTGTCAGACACAACAACCAGCGTGTAGTCGAGTAGGTAGTTACCTGGCTCGATTAAAATAACGGTATTTGGCTGAGCTTCATAAACTGCAGCACCCAGATCGTCTCCAGGTGCAATTATTACAATGGTTTTTCCAGGGTCGGATTCTGCGATCGGAGGAAGGGCAGCGGCCGCCTGGCATTCGCGTGACTCTGCGCCGATGTTATCTTGTCCATTGATATCTGTCGTGGGTGTTTTGACAGGTTCATTGTCCGGAGGTGTATCTTCGTTGCTATCCTTGACGAATTCTTCAGCTGTTGCCTCCTTAATATCGGGTTCGATAATGCTTTGCGTATCAGTTCCGGCAGCGAATCCTTCAGCGTTATCACTACCACTCGGCGCGGCTGGAGGAGTGCCGTATGCTGCGCCGATGTCCGGGGTAACCTTTGAAGTGTTGTTATCCGGGTCTCCGCCGCAAGCCGTGAGGCTTGACGCTAATACTGAACATGAAATAAATCGCAGGATATTAATGTAGACCTACACCGACTGAGACGACGCTAATCTATCGGCATAAATTTCTAAAATATTTGAATGCGGGTAAAGGGATAATTACCTACAGAGTATTTTTTCCCGATTTTGTGAGATGTTCGACCTGGTCAGCCTGCGTGTATCGAGGGCGGGGTCAAAAAATTTAGCTTATTCATCACGAGCTTGCAGGGATGCCGGATCAATACACGGGTCGCGCCTTGATGATCGCTTAGCCTGATGCGGTAAGTGGCGGGAGGTGCTGAAGATGCTGATGCAAAGCAATCCCGTTGTGAATCGCACGGTAGCTCACTGCGGGTGGCGAAGTATTTACGCTGACAGATCTATGTACCCATTGCCCGTCGCTTAAATGCCCGAGACATTGAGACAACGCTCTATCTGATACCGGGTGAAGTTGTCTGCGCAGTTCAGAGTAACGCGTTTCGTCTGGAAGGCAGCTGATTAACGGCAGAGACCACTTGCTGCGAATCAGCAAACGGTCTTGATCTGTCTCTGCAATACCGTAAAGATCCGCCGCCCATGCCGCCAGTGCTTTTCCGCTTCTGGTCAATCTGAATTCCGGCCTCAATGGGTGCCCGTAACCGGGGTTCCTTTCTACCAACCCCAGTTCACCGAGATGCACGACGCTGGCGCTCATAGAGGTACGGCCGCAGCCAGCGGCGGCAGCCAGAGGTGACACGCGTGACGCCGTGCCGTCTGCCAATAGCCGCAGTGCCATCAGTGACCAGGAGCGTGAGCAAATTGTGACGAGTTGACTTTTGTTCATTTTGTATATTTACTATATCAAATGTAACCGAGGAGATCACCATGCCCACAATCACGCTTGACGACACCATTACCATCGCCTTTTCCGTAAAAGACCGGGCGGCCACTTCCGCCTGGTACCAGCAGCATCTTGGTTTCAAAGAATTGCTGGCCATAGACGAGGCGGGCTGGACTGAGCTCGCAACCAATACTCCCGGCGTCACAATCGGGTTGGGAGATGCGGAAGAAATCAGTGCTGCCAGCACGATGCCCGTTTTCGGTGTCCCCGACTTTGATTCCGCGCGTGCCGCACTGGAAAAGGCGGGGGTGACATTCGATGGTGAAGCAATCGAGGTGGAAGGGATGGTGAAAGTAGCTGCGTTTTTCGATCCTGATGGCAACGCAATCATGATCGCCGAAGATTTGTCCAGCAAGTGATTGGTTGGATGAGTTTATGAATCTGAATCCATTTCAGGCCGCCTGGAGTGGGTGCATTTACAGCAGGCATAATGGTTGGATCAAGCTCGTCGGTGTCAACGGTCAGAGAGTATGGACCCCCTCGTTAATTGATTGAGCACACATCAATACCGATATTCTGCAATCCATCGACTGAGATCAGTTGTGCACCATAGGCCGCTGGCAGGTTCGACCTATTCGCTTCGAGCGCTGCCGACACCGCGAAGACTAATCTGCCAATCCAGTCCATTTCGGATGCCCGGCGCATCGGAACCTTCCCTCACGTCGTTGAGCTGGTTTCACCAATTCATATGGGCGTCAACCTGGACCAGGGTGTCAGAGACCGCTGGGTCATGGAATCTGCAGTTCTTTTATCACGTGGTGAAATCAGCAGCTGTGTGACGACTGAAAACAGAGCTTGCAGACAACCCGGTTGAGTTATTCCTTTCACGATGTTTGTCGGGCGTTGGTCATTCCTGTGCAGGAACGGAAACGAAATTGCTACAGGAAGACTTCACTTCAGATGATTGTTCCATGAATATAAAACTGTTGGCAGCGACATTAGGCTCGACATTGTTTTTGTTGTCTTGTGGCAGTGACACGGCCACCATGAATGACACTGCTGCTGAAGTTACAGCAGAGCAGGCAGCCGCCGCGCTTGCGGCATTAAGTATTACCGGTAATTCTCGTATATTGAAGGTGGCCTGGGCTAGCGCGGCCCGTTTTAGCGATGTCAAAATCTATCAGTATGATGACTATGGTCGCTTAAAAGGGGGTGAGATGCGTAAGGGAAGTGAGGTGTATGCAACATGGACCAATACTTACTCTGATGACGGCAGGTTACTAACGTACGCGATTGAATTCGTAAGCGAATATAGCCGGGATGAAATTAGAAACTACCTGTATGAGGAGAATCGTATTGCCGGGTATATTCATTCAGTTGGAGGTATACCGCGTCTTGTTGTGCAATACACATACGCGGGTGAGCGAATAACGGGGTATGAGCAGAGGACGCTGGACCCACTTATACCGGAGCCGACTCTCTCTGATGGGGAGTTGAACAAGCTCGGGTTTTATACTTATGATGACGTCGGACGGATTAGCAATCTGGATATTCAATTTGCAGGCGGGCAGAACGACACGAACATTATTTACACTTACAATAGTCTGGGTCAACGCACTGAGACCAGAGCGTATGACCGATATACCTTCGGGTTGTTTACAGAGCAATATGAGTATGAAGATGCGCCGTGTATGGAAATTCCTGATGGCATGATCGACCAATGGGTATGTGTCGAGCTACCTTAGCTGCCGAAGTTGCTAAAGAGCTGTAGTAAATTCAGTGAAGCCAATCAATGCTTTTCACCACTGGCCGGAACTTTCTTTCATCGTAGATTGAGATATAAGTCGATCTGCCCCGGACAACGCTTTCTTTTGAAGTAAGGCAATGCGTCATAGCTTTTAATTCATAGCTTTTTATCCAATGTACAGCGAGCAGATTGTTGTGTTGCGGAAGAATGTTACTGGCAACTATTTATGCATGAAATCCACAGGGTCAGGCGTTTTAAAAAAAGTCATCTTTCGCGATAGAAACTTATGGAACTACAGCGCCTGTCCCGTGGGCTATGTAATTGTGTATAGTGAAGGCTTGCCCTCTGCGCATAGGCAGCTGCTGGTGCTCATGGATGAATATTCTTACCATTAAAAGATGTTCAAAATACCTGAACCTGCTATCCAACAGCCGCCAGCACCCTGATACCATAAGGTTACAAAATGAACGATGATCGTCTTGCCGATTTATTATTTGAAGTGCTTGGGGGAGAAGTGAGAATTGATGACAACCAGCACGACTTCAGCGACTGGAAGTACCTGATCGATAATGAACTGGCTGAACACAGCAAGCCACAGGGCAGCGCAGGAACTCGGGTTAAAACAATCATTCTCCGCCGCCTGACAGACGCTGGTAAGCAGAAGCTTGATTCTCTCCAGGCGTAGTGGGCTGTATCAGATAGCCTGACATTAAAATTAATTGGAAATAGCGGTTTAATCAGGAGGCACCGAGTTAAGGTTTTGGTCAAGCGTTCCTGATTGATCGTGTCAGCGACGCTGGCGAGCAGTGCGCCATCTATTAAACCATCGCATCAGCGGCGTTTGAGATAGCAACATTGCAACCAGTGCTATCGATAGCACCAGGGTTATCGGGTGAGATACAAAGTTCCAGAAAAATGTACCCATATCGCCGCGGGCCCCCAGCATCGCTCGCCGATAGTTTGAATCCATCATCGGGCCAAGGATGACCCCTAAAATCACTGGCCCCACCTGGAAGCCATACATTTTCATAAAGTACCCGATAATACCGAACAGCAGCATCCAGTAAATATGAACGGGATTATTTTGAATGGCATAAGTGCCGACTGCTGACAGTACGATAATAAGCGGTATTAAAACGCCTTTTGGGCATTCGACAATTTTTGTGAATATACGTATGCCGGTCAAGCCGAATATAAGCAGGCAGATATTGGCAAGACTTAAAGCACCGACAATAAACCAGAACAGGTGAGGGGTCTCTACCAGAAGTAGTGGTCCCGGCTTAAGTCCGTGGATAAACAAAGCACCGATAATAACGGCAGTCACTGCGTCACCGGGTATGCCGAGAGTTAACATAGGAATGTAGGCTCCGCCAACCGCTGCGTTATTGGCGGCCTCCGGTGCCACCAGTCCTTCCTTGCAACCTTCACCAAATGGCACTTCGGGATTGCTGGTTGAGCGTTTGGCATGATCGTAAGCAAGTAGTGCTGCTATATCACCACCTGTACCGGGTAACGCACCGATGATGGTGCCGATGCCTGAAGCGCGTAATGCGAGGCCGAGATATCGCTTTACGTCACGCAGTTTTGGAACAATACGATCTACTCTTTGCCTGACCACGGCGACATCCAACTGATGTAGTTGTACCAATGCTTCCGCAACACCGAAAAACCCGATCATTGCCGCGACATAGGGTATTCCACCCATCATTGACACGTTGCCAAAGGTAAAACGGCCTTCCGCTGTCATTGGATCGAGGCCAACCATACCAATAAGAACGCCGAGGGCACCGGCGAAAGCGCCTTTGGCAAAGCTTTCACCTGACAGTGTTCCGACCAGTAAAATACCGATCAACCCGAGTAACAGATAGTCGCGCGAATTAAACATGATCGCAAAAGACGAGATAACTGGCGCAAACATGGCCAGTGCAAAAATACCGACAAACCCACCTATGACTGACATAACCGTAGTCAGCCCTATCGCTTCCCCAGCATCGCCACGCTTTGCCATCGGATAGCCTTCAATGGCGGTTGCAATCGCACTGGGCGCGCCGGGTATGTTGAGTAATATGGCGGTTCGGGATCCGCCATACACACCACCCATGAAAATACCGGCAATCAATGCCAGTGCATCGTTAACCGGCCATTTGAAAGTAAATGAAATAAGGATGGATGTTGCCATGGTGACTGACAACCCGGGAATAGCACCTACGTATATTCCGGCAAGGGTTCCAATCGCCGTTAAAAACAAAAGCCATGGATCTGTCCAGACCATGGACAGGTTAGAAACTATCTCACCCATGCCTAAAATAAACCCTGTATCAACGAGCCGTTGGGTAATACCACTTGAAATAATTTTCGGAAAATGATGTACACAGAGGCGACAGAAACAACGGTAATTAACAGTGAAACCAGAAACGGTTTACGCCAGAGGTAGCTAAAAGAAGCGAGCAAAAAAGCAGCTGATGACAACAGGAATCCAATTGCCGGCATTGCTACAAGGTAGCCGGTGATCAACAACACCATAATCACGAGGCGCATTGGCAACACGCTTTGCATAGATTTTTGATCTACTGTTACATCGGCGTGAGCGTCGTGTGATTCAAGCAAGCTCTCTACCAGAATGCATACCGCGGCGGCGATCATGGTTGCCGACGCCAGCATCGGGAACACCCCTGCGGTAGACAGGCCGGTAAAACCCGATATAGCGTATGACTGCCAAAAAGCAGTAACACTGAACACCACCAGTAACAGGGAGAAGCCACGTTCTCCCTGTCGTTTTGGCGAATTGCCCGACACCAGTGGTTATCGGTACTTAAGTGGTATGTTTTCTATTCCGGCCGCATAATTCCCAGTGTTTCGGGGTTAACTTTTGCAGCGCCAGTGTCTTGTAAAACCCATGTGGTCACTTGTTGCCACTTCTTTAAAAATGCAGATGCTTCATCACCGGAGATGTCCATGATGATGTTGCCCTTGTTCGCCATTAGCGTGGTAAATGTCTCGCTCTTTGCCGCGACTGCGAAGGCACCAACCAGTGTCGCCTTTACATCGTCGGGCACATCTTGCTTAACAAACACGCCATAAAATGGCCCCCAGGGTAGAAACTTAGCCATGCCTGGTATCGCATCGGTAATAGGAGGTACATCGGGTAGGGTATCTACAGATTCGGTATTAACAACAGCAAGCGCCCGCATTTTTCCCGCTTTAATTTGCTCGGCAGCGGCAGAAATACCAGCCGGCATGAAGTCTACTTCGTTGCCAAGCATTGCTGTTAGGCCCGGACCTTCACCATCAAAGGGGATAGCGGTGACGTTAAAGTCGGCTGAGTTGGAAATAATGGCGGCGATGGTGCTGGGCAATCCACCAGGTCCGGTGGAACCCATCAGCACATTACCAGGGTTGGCTTTTATGTCAGACATCAGTTCCTGCATTGTTTGATACTTGGAGTCTGCGTTTACAGCGATGACACCAATACCGCGCCCTAGTATATTTACCGGGTAAAAGCTGCCGTAGTCCAGGTCCGATACACCCATTACGGAATGCAGTTGCGGGTTCTCAGCGCCATAGAGAAATGTGTAGCCGTCTGCAGGTGCTGCGTTAACGTAAGCTGTCGATATCGCGCCGGCGCCGCCAGATTTATTCAAGACAACAATGGGCTTGCCCAGAGCCTCTTCAGCTGCCGGATTAATTGCCCGTGCAACGGTATCTGTTGCGCCGCCCGCACCCCACATCACCACACCGAGGACTTCTCGTTCGGGAAACTCCGCCCGGGCTGCTCCACTCACGAGGCTGGCTGCCGCCAGCACCGTGGCTATTCGTTTTAGTTTGCTCTTCATGACTTCCTCCTGGATATTGACTTACCAAATTAGTGTGCACTATGAGCCAAGATCATATTTACCAATAGGTTTAATTCGATCCGTCCTACGCCCATAACAAATAATGGCAAATTTATGCTTCAGTTACTACTTTAGTTTTCTTGCGTCGTATTGCCGGCCCTGCTGGCGTTCAGAATTAAACCCTGGCTGTATTGCGGTGCTAATGTACATCCCGAACTGCGTCAGAACTGACCGATAAACAGCCCACTAGCAGCTACCTTGTAACGTTTGCTTGTCATGATCAACAGGCTCTGGTGAGAAAACTAACGCAAAGCTTCTCTATCTGATCATGATGCACCTTAGTGTGTCATCGCATAGACAATGTAATTTATACCGAGCCGGTAACCCAATGACGTCATATCCAGCGGGTAGTATGGGTCGTTGGCATGTTCCCATGAGTCTCCCATGTCCATATTATAATTGATCGCGACCATCCATCGTCCTTTGGTGTCTTTTATGCCTTTCCACTTATGCGGGCTGTAGGGCATTTGCACTTGAACGTTGCCCTGGCCATCATTGCTCATGATATGCCGACGTCCGGGTATTTGAATTCGATGATCCATGTCGTAGAGGATATTGATCGCGCTATCCTCTGCGGCAATATCTTCTATGCGGGAGTCAGGTAGTGCGCGTCGCATCACTTCAGCAAAGGTGTTCCAATCAGCAGGGCCATGAATGTCATCGACCAGTAGGAAACCGCCTCTTAGTAAGTATTCACGAAGCGTTTGTGCATCTGCGTCATTTATTCTCCATCGGCCTGCCTGTTGAACAAATAGCCATGGGTAGTCGAAGAGGGAGTTGTCACTTAATTCAATGTGAACGCTGTCCGAAGCGGCGTCCATAACGGTATACCGAGTCAGCCCCTGCAGAAAGTGCATTTCGGCTTCCGGCCAATCGATTCGCCACCACGGTCGACCGGGCCCCCAACCATGTTGACTGTTTACATCAAAGACAAGTCTGGCCAAATGGAACTCGTTTGCCGGGCCGGTCTTTGGTGGAGGGTTAACTATGTCAGTTCGGATACTTACTTTGCGAAATTGATCCGATGTTGGAAGAGGTGCAGGAACTTCCGCAGCGGCGGCCAACGTTAATTTGAGCAGCAAAGCGGTGATTGTCACAACGTTTGCCACGATCGAAATCGACGGTGGCCGCTTGCAGCGATAATTTGTGGCTTTGTGCATTATCAATCACGAGGTTGCTCACAGGATCAGTCTACGACTTTTCACACTATTCCACCAACTATTAGCATTCGCTGTAGAAAATTAGAAGTACCCCGGTTGAGAGACACGCGAATTCTTTGATAAGCCAGGTTATGGCGTATGTGGTAATTACAGCGTTCTATCGGATGCCAGCGGTGGTAGAGTGAGTGAGCAAATGCCATTGAAGCGAGCGGCAATCAGTTGTTGATCGGTTTTCCTTTTCCCTAGTCTTATGCAAAACACCAAATGCCAGTTAATACAAACCTCGGTGCCTACCGCCAATACATTACTGGCAGCCTGATATTGCTAATGACAGCAATAATATGGGGTGTGCAGTTTCCGGTAGCCAAGTCGGCATTCGATTCTGTCAATGCCTTTCATGCTGCGGTTTATCGTTTTGGTGTGGCAGCACTCACGCTTACCGTTGTGCTTTACGCGGTGGAAGGGCGATCGTCGTTCAGAATTAACCGCGAGTCACTAAAAGTCTGGCTGTTTGGTGTGATGGGAATGTGTGGTGCTCCCACACTTATCTTTGGTGGGTTGATGCTTACACGGCCTGAAATCGCCGCGATTATCGTCGCCACTCAACCGATTATGGCGGTGCTGTTGCAACGCTTTGCAGGCGGTGATTTGCCTGGCTGGCGTACCACTTCCTGTGTGCTGCTCGCGTTCCTCGGAGTTGTCACTGTGGTAACACAATGGAAGTCTGATCTATTCCATTCTCCAGTTGAATTGGCTGGTGCAGTGATGGTGTTGACAGGTTCATTGTGTTGGGTGCTATACACGTTTGCATGTGGCAGGTACAAACACTGGTCCAACCTCAGGTTGACCACATGGTCGATGATGTCCGGCGCGCTTGCAAACACATTGGTGGTAGTGGTGTTGATAAGTATTGGGCTGATTAGCCATCCTTCCCCGGATGACTGGTATCAGGCCAGGTATGAAATTCTGTTTTTGACCTATATTGGTGTGGTGGTAGGTATGTTTGCGTGGACAGCGGGATCGCGACTTGTGGGGCCAATCAATGCGATGCTGTTTACTAATTTGATACCGGTGATCACGTTTTTTATCCGCTATGTACAGGGTTACCGGTTTTCATTTCTTGAGTTGGCAGGCGCGTTAATGGTTATCAGTGCCTTGGTATTGCAAAACCTGGTACTGCGCCAAAAGCATCGACAATCGCAGGTTTAGGGTAATCGGCAGGTCGGGATTTTGAAAAGAAATACTCATGATCAGCAGTAGTCGATCAAGGTAAAGTGCAGTGTGAGCATGGCCGGATACCGATCGTCCAACAGATCAACAGCGTAAACGCTGATTCTCGCTCACGCTGCGGGCTACCTGGGATCGATGCACGGCTGCGTTCTGTTTTCACCCATGCATCGTGTTGCCAAAGAAGCCAGCAAAAGG
>CALISD010000029.1 GCA_938041955.1 uncultured Granulosicoccaceae bacterium
CCTAAATCGCCGCCGCCCATTGCAGGTGGCAATCATGACCGGAACCATCGCCGCCGCCGGTTTGGTAGTGACATCACTCAGTGGTTGCGAAAGCAATTCTGCCAAAGTGGAAGAGTCTGCCAACCCCACAGCGGTAAAGAAGGTGGTTGCTGCAGCTTGCAACCCTTGTAATCCATGTGCTGCCAAAGCCTGCAATCCATGTGCTGCTACAGCCTGCAACCCATGCGCTGCTACAGCCTGCAACCCGTGCGCTGCTAAAGCCTGTAACCCTTGCGCTGCTACAGCCTGTAACCCATGTGCTGCTAAAGCCTGCAACCCTTGTGCTGCTAAAGCCTGCAACCCATGTGCTGCTAAAGCCTGCAATCCGTGCGCTGCTAAAGCCTGCAACCCATGCGCTGCTAAAGCCTGTAACCCATGCGCTGCTAAAGCCTGCAATCCGTGCGCTGCTAAAGCCTGCAACCCATGCGCTGCTACAGCTTGCAACCCATGTGCTGCTAAAGCTTGTAACCCGTGCAATCCTTGTAACCCATGCGCAGCCGGCGGCATTAAAGCCTCGGACTTCGTTCGCCCGGCTGGCGTAGAGTTCGACGCAGCAGCTGCGATGGCGATGGCCGCCAAAGGCAAAGAACTTTGGAATGACACATCACTAAGCAGCAACGGCTTGTCTTGTAATTCTTGTCACAATGGCGGTGCGTTACTCAACGCCTCGTTTGCACAACCCTACCCCCACAACGTTGCTATGCCCACTCAACAAACTGGTGTAGGTGCTATCGACATCGATGAGATGGTGAACTTTTGCATGGTCGCACCTATGCAGGCAGAACCACTTGAGTGGAACTCAAACGAAATTATTGCTCTAAGTGCTTATTCACTAGAATTGCAAGCTGCGTTCAACCCATGCGCAGCTAACCCCTGTGCGGCAAAGAATCCGTGCAATCCATGTAACCCATGCGCTGCTAAAGCCTGCAATCCATGTGCTGCAAAGAACCCTTGCAACCCATGTGCAGCATGCAATCCGTGCAACCCTTGTGCTGCGAAAAACCCGTGCAGTCCATGTAACCCTTGCAACCCGTGTGCTGCCAAAGCCAACTAGTACACCGATGTCACTGGTTATCAAAGAGCCCGCTTGTCGGGCTCTTTTTTTGATCGTTGCACTCGTCACACAAACCGCTTGTGTGCATGCCAAACCGCTCGCAGCACCTGATACGGTAACCATTCGAGGCGGTGAATTTTTGATGGGTTCAAATCAAGCAGAACGTGAATATGCGTATCTTATTGATGAGGCTGCCTATGGCCACTCGCGCACACGTACTGGAAAATGGTACGACACTGAACGCGATCGTATCACCACCACCACAGATTCATACAATATAACCGTCACCCCCATCACCAACGCTCAATACAAACTATTTTTAGATTCAACCACACACCCCGCACCTGATGTAGACGCCGCCACATGGAAAAGTTATGGGTTGGTTCATCCGTTCGAACGCACCAGACGCCATGCATGGAACAACAATCAGCCACCCCCAAACCGCGAAAATCATCCGGTTGTACTGGTGAGTTACGAAGATGCGAATGCCTACACTGTATGGTTATCCTCGACCCTTAAAGAGAACTGGCGATTGCCCACGGAGGCGGAGTGGGAAAAAGCTGTCAGGGGCACAAAAGGCAATATCTTCCCTTGGGGAAACACGTTTGATAGTGCTAAATTAAACAGTCACGATGACGGCCCGTTTGACACAGTCGCCGTTGGTGAAAGATCATCACCAGGGCCTTACGGATTACTTGATGGAGCCGGCCAGGTGTTTGAGTGGGTACTAACACCGAATGCTAAAAGCGCATGGGTGAAAGGCGGCTCATGGGATGACAGCGGCTGCGGAGTCTGCCGGCCAGCAGCACGCCACAGTAGAAACAAAACATTGCGCCACATACTTATAGGTTTTCGACTGGTTAAAATTCAATGACACAGGATACACAAAAAACAATTCATTCTACCTCGCTGCCAGAGCAGTTGGCTGCACTATCGGTCAAGCAGCTTGAGAATATGAAATCAGCGGGTGAGCAAATCAATCATTGCTACCGCTTACTCAAGAAAAATGAAACACACGGCAATGTAGTACGTGAAGTACTCAACGATCAAGGCACGTTTTACGAACTGGAACACTACCCGAAGGGCGATGTTCACGATAGTGATTCACACTCACAATACTTCTATCACGCACACCGCGGCATAGACGGTGAAAACGGTCACTTCCACACATTCCTGCGCGCCAAAGGCATGCACGGTAATCCAAAACCTGCACCCTATTCCGGAGAAGAAAAGTGGCCATCGGGCGATGATGCGCTCAGCCATTTAATTGCAATCTCCATGGATCCGAAAGGGTATCCAATTGGGTTATTTTCTACTAACCGATGGGTTACAGGTGAAACCTGGTACAAAGCTGATGACGTCATCAATATGCTCGATCACTTCAACATGGATCTTTTATATCCATCGTGGCCGGTTAACATTTGGATCACCAAAACCATGCAATTATTCCGGCCACAAATTGAACAATTGCTACAAGAACGCGATCAATCAATCGCACGGTGGGCTGAAACTCACCCCGATATAGATGTTTTTGAGGATCGTGAACTCGAAGTAACCAGCAGCTTACTGATTGATGTAGACGCGCAACTGGCCAGCGTCAACGAAGAATTGGCACGCAGAGCACATTAGGTATTACCTGAAAAAATCGCTGCGCAGTGTTCACTGTTCATGCTTCC
This sequence comes from uncultured Granulosicoccaceae bacterium, assembly GCA_938041955.1. GTDB lineage: Bacteria > Pseudomonadota > Gammaproteobacteria > Granulosicoccales > Granulosicoccaceae. Next base: position 2,770 of record CALISD010000029.1, read on the forward strand.
TTCAGGGAAGCATGGTTGCAAAGCGAAGCCAGGTATATCTTTGAACAGCTAAGTCTCAACACGCTTGAGATCCGGCAAATCAATACTCGATGTGCTGAGTTTGGGTGAGCCGATCACTCTGGCACCCTGATGTGATTTCAGTCTATGTGAACCGTGTGTAGTAGCCAAGGTACTGATAAGGCGCGGCTTCCTGTATTACTCATCAGGACACGTTGAGCGCCAGGCCCAAAGCACAAGGCCGCTACAGCTCGCTGACTATGTTGTAAGATTTTAATCAATTTTAACGTGCCTGCGCAGTTAAGTTATACAATTGACGCACACCTCTGTTTAACTGATGTGCAATAGCGCAGACGGACAAATCATGAATGCTGACGACTTAAGATCAAAACAAGACCGGGAAATTTCCCGCCAGTTGATGGAGACCAAAGAGGTTCAGCGCATCAACGAAATGATCGAAAAGCGCGAAGAAAAAGGACCGATGGGAACCCGCAGGCGATTGCTGGCTACCTCGGTTCGGCTGAGCCGCAACATGGCACCCTGGCTTCATGAAATGGCCGACGACTGTGTGCAGAAACTCGGGGTAGAGATTCCTGTCGAACTGTATGTGTATGCCAGCCCTTCCTACAACGCCGCCTGTGTTAAGCCGGAAGACGGTCGTCTGTTCATCATGTTTTCTTCAAGCTTGCTGGAATCCTTTGAAGGGTCTGAACTGCGATTTGTGGTAGGCCACGAGCTTGGACACTATTTATATGGACACCACGATATCCCCATCGGATACCTTTTGAATGGCAAAGCCAAGCCCAGCCCAAAGCTCGCTCTGCAATTGACCACCTGGTCGCGCTATGCCGAGATCTCTGCGGACCGTGCTGGCGCTCATTGCGCACAAGACTCCATTGGTGTCGCAAGATCACTGTTCAAACTGGCTTCCGGGTTAAGCACCAAACTGGTTAAGTTCAACATCGATGAGTTCATGGAACAAGTCGATGAAATGCAAACCGAAGATGCAGAACCGGGTCAGGGAGCACCACAGGAAGACTGGTTTATGACGCATCCATTCAGTCCTTTGCGCGTACGGGCACTGCGCCTGTTTGACACTTCAGTACTGGCAAAGAAGGGTGGCAGCAGTGTTGAAGAACTGGAAGCCGGCGTTCAAGTACTGATGACGATCATGGAACCGAGCTACCTGGAAGGCAGAACAGATACCGCAGAAAACATGCGCAGGCTACTGTTTGCTGCTGCGTTATCTGTAGCAAACGCTAACGGTAAAATATCTGACAAAGAAATAGCCGTGTTTGAGAAGTTCTTTGGTAAACGAACATTCAATGAAGATTTAAATCTGGAGCGACTTGCCACTGACCTGACTGATCGCATCGCACAAGTAAAGTCGACAACAACCGTCGCGCAGCGCATGCAAATTGTACGTGACATTTGCACCGTCGCCCGTGCTGATAAAAAAGTCAGCAGCCCGGAGATCAAAGTAATTACCGGAATCGCGAAAGATCTTGAGGTGCCTGAACATTTTGTCCATCAGGCATCGTCTATGGAAATCGGTCTGGATTAAAACCGCAATGTGAAAAATTGCCTTAGGCACAACGGCAAAGCATTCCAGACCGGTTATTTCCGGTACCATTGCGGTGCCGGAACAAGTAACTCCGGCCACCTGTAACAAATATGAAACGAATAGCCGGAGCTATTATGTCAGTACGCGCGACGATCACTGCTTACCTCACTGTCAGTCGAGCAGATGAAGCCATTACTTTCTATGAAGCCGCGTTTGGCTTTGACGAAATCGGGCCGCGTCTCGAAGATAATCACGGCAATATCATTCACACAGAATTAAAGCTCGGCGACAGCTCGATTATGCTGTCCGAAGAGATGCCACAGTTTGGCAATAAAGGTCCGAAGTCACTGCGTGGTACCTGCGTCAGAATCAATCTTCAGGTAGAGGATGCACACGGCACTGCAAGCCGTGCACAAACTGCCGGCGCGGTGCTTGAATCCCCCGTCGAAGACCAATTCTACGGCCACAGATCAGGCAGACTGCGTGACCCTTACGGCCACGTTTGGATTATCTCTCAGCAAATTGAAGACCTCAGTAACGAAGAGATTCGTCGACGCACCGATGAGTATTTCAAGACTCAGGACGAGTCGCAATCGTAATTCACAGATAAACCACGCCTTGTCCGCTTGAACTACAGCTATCGGCGCGCACTGGGATTCCGACGTGTAAGCAAGTAAATCAGGTCGAGCTCGCCCAATACGACACCTTCATCGAGCAAACAAATATCAAGCTCGTTGAGACTCCCTATGAAGCGCATTCCCTGCGCTCCCTCTATCCAGGCATCACTCTACTTCCTGCCCCGCAAGGAACAACCAGGTTTCAATCACAGTATCCGGATTCAAAGACACGCTGCTGATGCCCTGCTCCATCAACCACTTCGCAAGATCAGGATGATCAGATGGGCCCTGCCCGCAAATGCCCACATACTTACCGGCTTTATTGGCGGCAGCAATGGCAGAGGCCAGCATTTTCTTAACTGCCGGATCGCGCTCATCGAACAAGTGAGCAATCAGGCCGGAGTCTCGATCAAGGCCGAGAGTCAGCTGTGTAAGATCATTTGAGCCGATCGAAAATCCATCAAACTTTTCCAGGAACTCATCAGCCAGAATCGCATTGCTCGGCACCTCACACATCATGACAATCTTGAGATCGTTGCGACCACGCTCTAAGCCGTTTTCTTTCAGAAGTTCTAACACATCGTCAGCTTCCTGCAGAGTACGAACGAATGGAATCATAATCCAAACGTTCGTCAATCCCATTTCATCACGCACTTTCTTCAGCGCCCGACATTCGAGTTCAAAGCACTCTCTAAACGATGACGATATGTATCTTGATGCACCACGAAAACCAATCATCGGGTTTTCTTCTTTGGGTTCGAACACTTCCCCGCCAATCATATTGGCGTACTCGTTCGATTTAAAATCGCTAAGACGAACAATCACCGGGTGTGGCGAAAACGCTGCTGCAAGTGTTGCTACGCCCTCTGTAAGCTTATCAACATAAAAATCAACGGGTGATTTATATCCCGCTACACGCTCATCAATTTGCTTTCTTACAGACTCTTCCATCATCTCGTAGTTAAGCAGCGCTTTCGGGTGAACACCAATGGTATTGCTGATCATAAATTCTAAACGCATCAACCCGACACCATGGTTGGGTAGCCGCTGAAAATCAAACGCACGCTCAGGGTTACCCACATTCATAGTGATCTTAAACGGTAAGTCCGGTAACGTATCCAGCTGTATCTCTTTGACGTTGTACTCAATCTGCCCTTCATAGACTTTGCCTGTGTCTCCCTCAGAGCAAGACACAGTGACATCAAGACCATCTTGCAATAACTTGGTTGCATCACCACACCCGACTACTGCGGGCACGCCGAGCTCACGCGCAATGATCGCTGCATGACAGGTTCGGCCACCTCTGTTTGTGACAATAGCCGCAGCTCGCTTCATTACCGGCTCCCAGTCGGGATCAGTCATATCAGTTACTAGAATATCTCCCTCCTGAACTCTGGACAGATGCTCAAGGTTTGGAATATTTCGTACCTTGCCAGAGCCAATGCGCTGGCCAATACTCCGGCCGGTAACCAGAACTTTTGATTGAGTGTGATCAAGTTCGTATCGACGAATAACGTTTTTGTTCGATCGTGATTCAACGGTTTCCGGTCGCGCCTGCAGAATATACAATTTGCCGTCGACCCCATCTTTACCCCACTCGATATCCATGGGGCGACCATAATGAGATTCTATGGTTACCGCCATACTCGCCAATGCCGCCACATCGTCATCATCTAGTGAAAGCTGCATGCGCTCAGCTTCATTGGTGTCTATGGTTTCGACTGCTACATCCTGACCGTAAACCATCTTAATCAGCTTGCTGCCGCGCGTACGCCGCAAAATGGCGGGCTTACCCTGAGCAAGTGTTGGTTTATGCACGTAAAACTCATCCGGGTTAACAGACCCTTGAACGACACATTCACCCAGCCCCCACGAAGAAGTGATAAACACAACATCTTCAAAGCCGGTTTCAGTATCAATCGAAAACAACACGCCACTGGCCCCGACATCACTGCGAACCATTCTTTGAATCCCGGCAGACAGCGCCACTTCAGCATGATCGAACCCTTGATGCACCCGGTATGAAATAGCTCGATCGTTGTACAAAGACGCAAACACTTCTTTTATTCGAGCTAGAACGTCATCGATACCGATAACATTGAGAAAGGTTTCTTGCTGACCGGCGAAAGACGCCTCAGGCAGGTCTTCTGCAGTGGCGGATGATCTGACTGCTACAGATATCTCTCCTGCGTCCTGCAACGTGGCGTAGGCTTCCCGAACTGCTTTTTCCAATGGCTCAGGAAAGGGCGTCTGCATTACCTTGTCGCGAATTTGCTTGCCAATTTTTTCCAGTGCATCGACGTCTTCCACATCAAAATCCACCAACAGACCGTTGATCTGATTATCGAGGTCATTGTGCGACAGAAAGTCTCGAAATGCGTCTGCTGTGGTGGCAAAGCCACCCGGCACAGTGATTCCAGCACTCGCGAGGTTACTGATCATCTCGCCCAGAGAGGCGTTCTTGCCACCAACAACGGGCACATCGCCCATCGAAAGTTTGTCAAACCATAATACGTAATTAGTCAAAGTCGTTTCTCTTGATCTATTCTTCTGGTATTGGTCTTTGTTTAGGGCTTCCGCCGCCCACACCAACATTCTAGCTAATCGGTACGCATCGAGTGCTTACCAACTGATTCGGACTCACTATGCTGACTCGCACCACATTCGTAATCTCTGACCGCACCGGCTTGACGGCTGAAGCGCTTTGCCACAGCCTGCTTAGCCAATTCCCTAATGTTCAGTTCGACATTGAAAATCTGCCTTTCATTGACACAGTCGAAAAGGCCCAAGACGTGGTAAAAACGCTCAATGGGCTCGCTGAGAAAAATGCCGACAAACCCCTGGTTTTCGCCACACTCGTCAACGATGAGATCCGAAAAATCATCTCTGACGGCAACGTGATCTTTTTTGATCTATTCGACACATTTATCGAGCCATTAGAAAAGGAACTTGATCTCGAGTCATCACATTCGGTAGGTAAGTCTCATGGTGTCCTCGATTTCGCTCAATATTCGTCTCGAATGAGCGCAGTCAACTTCGCGATGACCACTGATGACGGCATGGAGACCGATCACTACGCCCGCGCAGATGTTGTGGTGATTGGCGCGTCTCGCAGTGGCAAAACGCCTACTTGTCTATATTTATCTCTACAATTCGGGATTTTTGCCGCTAATTACCCACTAACGGCTCCAGATCTTGAAAGTACTGACTTACCCGAACCGCTTGCGCCTTACAGGGACAAGCTTTTTGGGCTGACTATCGACCCCTACCGATTACAGCAGATCCGGCAGGAACGATATTCCGGCGATAGCTACGCGTCTCCGGAAACCTGCCAGTTTGAGGTCGCTCAGGCGGAAGCCCTATATCGGAATAACAATGTGCCCTACGTCAACACCACAAAGAAGTCTGTAGAGGAAATTGGCGCCTACATTCTTCATAAAGCATCACTGCGTCGGAAAATCTAGCGATTTTGCAATCGGAGACACTCGTATTTACGGGGCTGAAGGCAATTTCCTTTATACTCCGCCCCTAATTAGCTGAGACCATTCAATGAAAATTCTTGTCACCGGTTCAGCCGGCTTTATTGGCTCGACCCTCTCCCATAAGTTGCTCGATCGAGGCAATTCAGTCATTGGTGTGGATAACCTTAATGACTACTACGATCCAACGCTTAAAGAAGCCAGACTCGCGCGACTTACCAGTCATGAAAACTTTACCGAAGTGCGTATTTCTATCGAAGATAAAGAGGCGATGGAGGCCACATTCGCGGAACACAAACCAGACCGCGTCGTTAATCTGGCTGCCCAGGCGGGTGTGCGATATTCGATAGAAAACCCGTACGCCTATATCGATGCCAATATCTACGGTTTTATGAACATTCTCGAAAACTGTCGACACCATAAAGTCGAGCACCTGGTATACGCATCGACCAGCTCAGTCTACGGAGCTCACACCAACATGCCATTTTCGATTCATGATCACGTCGATCATCCGGTCAGTTTGTATGCCGCGACAAAGAAATCCAATGAGTTGATGGCGCATACCTACAGTCACTTGTTCGATATTCCGACTACAGGCTTGCGGTTTTTTACTGTCTACGGCCCATGGGGCAGACCAGATATGGCGCTGTTTAGCTTCACGAAGAAAATTCTGGCAGGCGAACCAATTGACGTGTTCAACCACGGCAACCATCGACGCGATTTCACCTTTATTGACGATATCGTCGAAGGTGTTGTCAGAACACTGGACAATGTTGCGCAGCCAGACCCGAACTGGAATAGCGATACACCGGGCTCTGCCACCAGCGCAGCCCCCTATCGGGTTTACAACATTGGCAACAGCGAGCCGGTAAATCTGATGCGATACATTGAAGTGCTGGAAGACTGTCTAGGCAAGAAAGCACAGAAAAACTTATTACCACTACAACCAGGGGATGTTCCTGACACTTACGCTGATGTGACAGACCTGGTTAAGGCAGTGGACTATAAACCGGCAACAACCGTTGAAGATGGAATTGCCGCGTTTGTTGATTGGTATAAGTCGTATTACAAAATTTGATTTTGTAAGCTAACCACATGTAGGCAGAGGCCATCTGCCTACGCGCCAAATACAAACTACCCGCTATTGAAATTGGCCGAAAAAATCGGCCTGGTGCAAACAGCATTGTCCTTAAATTTAATAATTCCCTGCTCAAAGCATACTTCACTTTAATATCCTGCTTATCTGGTAGTATTTACACAGCCCTTTCCCTGGCCTGGCAAATTCCTTATCAACGCTTCCAGTGAAAGCTGACCTTAAATATCCACCACCAGATAAAACAATATAGGTGGTCCCGAAGGTTCCGTTGTCGTGCGTGAAGATAAAATCATATCCCTGGTCAGCTTAGGAATGTCATGCCAGACAACTCATCAATTGCGCCGCCTGACAAACTTACAGCCAAAAGCCGTCAACACATCACCGCGGTTTACCGCACCGTCCGGTCTGTTCGACTGGCTTATCTGTCCACCCGCTAGCACCATCCGTCTGCTTAACCAACGGATTCCAGACTTCTCCAAAAGCAGCATTGCCATACGAAAGGGGCGTGTATACTGGGAAGAATTTAATCTTTATTTCTGGCACAACTTTCTTGTCTCTGATCATCAAAGCCGCCGCGTAAGTATCGACGCGACATTTGAACAGGAAATAGTGCGATGGCGTTACCTGCGCGATAGATTTTCCGCCCTGGACCCGGCACGCACTTTATTCGTCGTTTCCAATACACAGAATAACCTGCAAGAAGAAGTATTCGATGAATCAGAACACGCAGAATATCATTTTACAGATACATTGCTGGACAGCTTAGAGCAAAGCCTGGCAAGGTATTTCTGCACCACAACCAATGACATTCATCTGCAGGTAGTGACCCGAAAGGGACGTTCCAGAGGGCTTGACGACGCTGCCCTGGTGACTTTTCTGCCTCTCGATCACAATGAATGGAAAGGGTCCAATCAATCGTGGGATCAGTGGTGGCAGCTATTGACTGCACCACAGCATGAGTAAGTGCCACCTCGAATAACAACGACTTGTCGCTTCAACCCTCTGCCGCAGTGTTCGAGCGCAGCTCCAGGAAATCGATATCCAGCTGACCGGGTGTCACTGCGAGAGTTGCAGATCCAATGACCCCCGTTTTATCGTCGGCACCACTATCCTTACCAATGGAAAAACCAATTTCCTGCAATACCGACCTGGCCAACGCATTTCGATCAGTGCTGACAAAATTCACATCAAGCAATAGTGTCCCATCAGAGTACTTGTCTGCCAGATAGCTGAAATACGCTTTTTCAATCAACTTACCCTGCACACGACAGGACAACATAAAATCCTGCACCCTGACACTGCCCTGTGCAGCTCCGGCCCGCTCTACTCTGGTTATGGAGAACCCGACAAGACCATAGTCACCGTACTTGTCTCTGCAGTGAATTACGTGCTTATCAGTACTGGTATCGTGCAACAGTGTACCCACCGCTTCTCTGGAATATTTTGTGCCCGAGAAATTCAACTGATTGGTTCGCTGCAAAAGTTCGATCACCCGTTCGCGATGATGATCTGCCATCGGGCCGATTGTCACTACAATATCGCTGGATTTCAAAAAGGACAAATAGTCTTCACCAAACTCAATGGCTGCCTCACTACGCTGTGCTTGTTGTTGATACATAATTCGTCTGTTTCGAGACTCCGAGGTACGGCCTCCCTGCAACCTTGGATGTTCGAGTAAAGTATCCAAGGCTGTTTCAGGCAACACCTCGACACCAGCAACAGAGGTAACCACTTCTTCGCGTTCGAACGCCGAATCATCGACAAATATCAGTGTATCGCTACTGATGCTTATTTTGTCTGCCAACCACTTTATGTTTTCAGATTTCTGTTTCCAGTTAATCACCGGATAAATTAAATACTGCGCAAGGCCGAATTCAGTCAGACGATCGAGCGCCTGCTGTTCATTATTCTTGCTCGCAACGGTAATCAGAATACCTCGTTTGTCGAGGCTTTCGAACAATGCGGGCACTGATGGCTTTAGGGAAACGTCACCTTCAAGTAACACACCCTCCCACAGCGTATTATCGAGATCGAATACAACACACTTTGCAGCGGGCTTTACCGCGGTTGAATCAAGCGGCGCGGGCATCATTGTGTCAGGATCATCTACAGTAATAAAGTCGGTAGAGATGAATACCAGCCGCGTGCCGGACTCCTCTTCGGGGGTGAACGAAATGTTGTAAGGCAGCCGCGACTCTGCAATCGCACTCAATCGAGAGAACGGAATGAAATGCCGGTTGTAACCCGGGACCAGTACCAGTTGTTCCCAATACGGCAAGGCCAGCTTTCCATTCGGCGGTATGGTGAGCGCTTTTGATCGAGTCACAGCACAGGCAAACTTCACCTTGCAAGTATGCTCCGCCGGGTTATAGATCTCGATAAGAAAGCCATCCGGCTTTTCGTTTTCGGTTGAGGTGTTTTGAGTTGACGCCTTGTGCAAACGCTTACTGGTGTAGTCCAGCAACTCAAAGGACAGAGAGGTCCACGGTGCACTGCCACCAAAGCGTCGAACCAACCGGCCAACGGCATCGACCAATGGCTGCAATCGCGGCAACATACTCTCAACGATTGACACCGTACTGCTATGCCACAAAACCGTATTTCCGCGCGCTTCAAGCTTTGCCCATTGCCCGAACACGATATCCGCAGCGCTGCCGGTCTGTCCACGGAAGTGATTGTTGCGCCGCATGCCGACTTCAAAGCGTCTGCAACGCTGATCCGGTCTGGGATTGTATAGATCACAGGTCTGGTAACATTCAGGTGCTGCACACTCAACACAGTGTTCGCTCCAGATTAATAAAGAACGTTTGCGAATCCCATTCGCAAAGTCTATTTTTTCTGAAGGTCTTATAGCGGCACTTTTCTCAGCTGCACGGTGTTGATTAAATTCAAACATTCAACCAAGCCGATTTATCATGTGTACTGTCTCTATCAATGACTAAACATTCCAGCTTATTACTTAACAGATTCAAGCAGTGCTGATACTTCAGTGACCTTCTCACCATTGCTTAATCGCTCAAACTCGAGCAACAAGCCCTCCTCGTTTAACGAACGCTTGTAGACGTGCAACTCATAACCACCACCGTCAACAATATAGAGAGCCGATACGGTTAACGTGCTCGCCTCGAGTCCCGCCCAGACGTATGGATCTGCATCCTCGCCGACTGGATCATAGGGCACCGCCTGACCGAACACATCGGTTCTCATAGCCGAGGCGAACAGACCAGGCCGTGGTGACGGATAAAAATCGATCGACAGATCAGTATTTTTTGTCACGCCACCGGCTCGATGAATCACCGTTTTCCACTCCACAGTAAAACCTTTGTCATGCCACGGTTTTATCACCACGGTGAGATCACGTGCCGACATTTCACCGGCCACAACAGTTTCGGCATTTCCTGTGAAAGTCCCATAAAACGCCGACCAATCATTCGTAGCAGAAGCTTTATCCTGCGCCTTGCAATTAACCAGTAAAAGGCAAACACAGGTAAGTAAAAAAGCTCGCAGTACCTTATTAACTCGCACGGGTAATTCCTTTTTCTCAATTGCAAATACGAATTTATAAATAACAATGACGCATTGTCGATCTGTTTACACAACACACAGTGCCAGTGGGGGCAACTAGATCTTCCGGTACAGAAAATAACGCTTGCTATCGATTGATTCCGGAATCGGCAGCGCCACTAACTTTTCTGTGTCTAGTGGCAATCCGCTCATGGCAATGCCACCGGTGGCCAACAGATCGGCCATCAAAGATGGCAACCACTGTAGTGTTACAGCATCGACTTTGTCACTGCCACTGCCAATATCGGCATGCACCATCGCAGCATCAGACCCGATACACGTTCTGGCTGTCTCCGAGATTTCTCCAAGCACCAGATTATTATCTTCCGGAATACAGGACGAGTGAGCCATTAACGCACGATCAAACGCAACAATTCTTCGATCAGGAAACACTTCACGCAAATGGCTGTAGGTTCGGCCATTACCAAGCCCCAACTCCAATATGGCTCCCGATTCAGGTAGCAGTGCAAGAGCAGCTACCTGATTGAGTATATCCCTCTGTGCCGTCATGCGACGAATGAAGCTATCGAGTCGACTCATAAATACCACCCTGCCATATTGCGACTATCTGTCGGTAACCGATTCTTTTAGCTATCATTCCGCCCGGCGGCATCCATCATCGAATGAAACGATACCGTCTGCGATTCTTTAAGTGTTTCAATGAATTGGTGAAGCAATAGCCGGTTGCCATGATCCATATGCTCATGATGCAGCATAATGCCAATCACCGCATCATCCGTTTTAAATAGACCACAAATATACTCTATTAGTTCGGAAGTATTTAATCTAACGCCTTTGCGTTTTTTCAACCAGTCAACAGCCACCGGCAATTCAGGCAGTGAGTCACCAATTGAATCTGACCCGGTAATTCGTGATAAATACTGCACTCCGAGCAACTTCAAAGCGGCTGTGGTATCACTTGTACAACGATTCCACGGCGGTGTAAAAACAGGTGCTAACTGCGATCCAAAAACGGCCGCAAGCCTGCTTCGACCCGCCTGTATATCATGGTACTGCTGATGGTAGTTCCGGTCGCTGCCGAATTCACAGGAACGACCCGATAGCTGGTGGTTTGTGTGTGCAAACCCATGTTGATGAACAGCGATTCTGCCGTCTGCATTCAGCAGTGAACCGATGACATCCACTGACTGATTAGACAGGGCATCCGGAATTACCGCAATATCAAGCGGCAGATCCCGGCGGATAAAATCCATGGCGAGTTGCTGCAGTCTTTCATCCGCCCAGCCTCCATCATCATCGCGGAAAAATACCTTTATCGGTGTTTGCCGCTCAGCCAGTACCCTGGCGATTGATTGAAAAGGATTCATGCTAATGGTCTCGCAAATATCACTTTTCACCCTGAATCGTTTGTCGCTTCTGTTGCGCAAGTCTGGTGGCAAAGCAAACTGTTTCAAGCGCTCCGTTGAATTGTTTTTTATCACTTGCAAATCGGCCGGCCACAATCGTTTCAGCAACCGCCCGGGCAAGAGATACCGGCGTCAGCTGTTTAGCGAGTAACATGACATACGCTGAACGCCGGGACAAACTGGTGGCACGCAGTGTCTGCTCCTGCTCACCACCAGCGTCAAAGGGAATGAGCACTCCCGGCGTACCCGTTGACAGCAAATCGATCGCTGTATTGTAACCACACATACTCACTGAGCACGCAGCAGCCGTTAATAGCTCTGCGAAGTCAGACCGGTTCGGTTCAATAACCACCGCCGTATCTGTGGCAAGCGCTTGCAAACGTTGCACTTCAGTCTGTGCATCCCTTCCACCAACCAGTATTCGGAAGCGATAGTCTGGTGATAAACGTGAGGCTTTAATGGCAGCCTCATATATGTGCCGCCCGACAGAACCACCACCTGCACTGACAACAACATCTGCGCTCGATGGTTTTGCTTTAAAGCCAGTTACCGACTGCGCGACATAACCGGTATAAAACAGTTTTGCCTGTATTAAATCCGTTACCGGCCAACTCACATCAAGCGGTGTTATGTCGGGATCAGAATGCACAGCCACACCATCATAGTTACGATCTATCAGCGTTTCTGTCTGTTGAACTTTTTTTGCACTCGATGGTGCAGCCAGAATATCGCGAACAGAAGATAAAATAACCGGCACTGTCGCTAGCGTCTGCGCTACTTCAAGCAAGCCGATAAATTCACGGCGCAGCACACGACGACCAAACGGAAACAGCTCGGTAATTATAATTTCGGGTTGTAGATTGTGAACCAACTGCTTGAGTTTAATTTCTCTTGCCGCCAGATAGGATTCGTCTGCAACGCTGCTATCAGCCTTCAGCAAGCGAGTGAAGTTTGTACCATCTGAATGCAACGGCGGTAGTTGCACAAGTGCAATACCATCAGTATCAAAAGCGGCCACTGGCAGTCCGCCGCTTACCAGCGTGACGCTATGGCCGGATGCTACAAATGCCTTTGCCAAATTGATCGCACGGCGCAGGTGTCCGGTACCCAGCAGATGGGTCACAACAAGCAGAACTTGCATACGCTGCTCCGTCACTGGGCAGAGCCACGGACCAGCCTGACTCGCAATGGGTCGGCGACTGTCACTGTGTCTGTGATCTCCAGACAATACAGGGAATTGCGCTTAATGCTAAAAGGAGGGGAGCCTTTGAAAGGCCAGTCAAACGCCACCGCCAGCAGAGTACGCATCACCCCGATGTGGCATACAGCCACCGTGTCGTTCGACAAGCTCATCAACCACGGCTCAAGCCGCGCCCAGACCTGCAAAGGACTTTCTCCATTAGGTGGCTGATACTTCCATCCCCAGTCCGGCAGATGACGAAAGCCGGAATCAGGATCAGCGCCAAGATCAATACTGCGCCGTCCCTCCCAATCGCCATAATCCATTTCAATTAACGCCGGCTCTATAGTCGGTTGTCGCCGGGCAATTAACTCTGCCGTTTGGACGGCCCGACTCAAAGGACTTGATAACAACGCAGCATGCTGCCACTCATCCGGCAATCGATATCCGGCAAGCTCGGTTATCGCTTCAGACTCAAGCGGAATATCGCGATGACCCTGAATTTTACCGTCACGATTCCACTCCGTTCGTCCATGTCTTATGATCGCGAGTCGAATCATGAGTTCACGATACCCGCTTGGACAGCTCATCAGACAGAATACGCGCTGCAGCACCGAGCAGATGCCGTCTGCGCACAAATTCGCGGCCGTCAATGACCATCGATTGATACCTTGATGAATCAGCCAACGTATCGTCTATCGCCCGGGCAATCAATCCGGGATCACCTGATTCTGGATTAGCGCATGCTGAATCACCAATGGGCACCAGTGACTGTGCCGGGGAAATAACCTCACGAACACCTGCGCGATCCTGTGCAACCACCGGTAACCCAGCCGCCTGCGCTTCCAGATAGACCAGACCAAACGCTTCGTTAACTCCGGGCCAGACAAACAATGATGCCTGCTGGTAAGCCGCATTCACGGCACTGCGATCAAGCTGCCCGAAAAATTTCACTTGCTTGCCATAAGCCGCGAACATCAATTCAATCTCGGTACGCGCCGGACCATCACCGATAATAGACAGTTGCCAATCGGGGGTAATCAGATGAGCCAGTGCATCGGCAATGATGCGATACGACTCAAGCTTGTCTCCGTAGCGGTGCATGCCAACGCTAAGCAACTGCTTATTCACCTTACGAGCTTTTATCAAAACTGGCAATTCAGTTTGTTTTAAAAACGGTGCCAAATGAATCAGCTTTTGTTTTTCCGGATGATTTTGTTCGAGGGCGACTCGATCTTTTTCAGTCAAATAAAATACGACATCGGCAGCGTTTGTCGCGTTGTCTGCACTGGCAGCAAAGCCTGACCAGGGCCCGCTTAAACGGCTTTTAGCAATGCTCGCCTCAACAATAAAATAGGGAATGTTTAAGCGCTTGCTTACAGCTGCCCCTACCAGATCCGGCGCCTTGTAGTAATTGTGGTAAGTGACCCACGCGCACCACTTCTGTTTTGAGTCGAGCAATCGCTCAACTTCTGCATTCGCTTGCGATCTAATCTCTTGTTGCGTAAGTGCATCGCCCTGCCCGTCATAACAACGCAGCTGTGATGCAAGTACGACCTCGATGTCCAAAGAGTTCATGCTCAGCGCTGCCATGATACTTCGTGCCATTTCGCGATCGCCCGACGGTACGGGATGATCCGGTGACTTTAACGGAGCATAGAAAGCTAACTGATTCATCTAGGTGTGTGTATTGATCCGGGTGTCTGAACACAAAGCTCGTAGTCGTCGGTTGAGGATCTCGATACCTGCATCCATGCCAAAATCACTCACCAGACGCTGGTAGGCGGCCTCTGCCATCGCTGCACGCCTACCCGGAATTTCAGCATAGACAACCACTGCTGCGGCCAGTGCCTCGGCACTATCAGCGGCCAGAAACGCGTGCTCGTTGTGCTGCAGAAATTCGGGGATTGCAGACACCGCTGTCGCGATGATGGGCAGCTTTTGCGATGCCGCTTCCATCAATACATTGGGCAGGCCATCGCGATCACCATCGCTGGCAATTCGACTGGGTAAGATAAATACATCCGCATTGCGCATCGCCTGTATGACCTCGGGTTGTTCCCGTTCACCAAGCCAGTTGATACGGTCCGCCAGGTTCGCAGCTTTAGCCTGCTCTTGCAGCGACGCCTTAAGGTCACCACCACCAATGTGGGTCATCTGCCAGTGGAGTGATTCGGGCAACAATGCCAGTGCCGAGATCAATCGATCATAGCCTTTTTTCTCCACCAGCCGACCGACCGACAACAATCGCAATGGTGATCCCGGGTCTAGCTCAGTTCGTTCAGGGGGTGCTGGAAACCTCGATAGATCAAGACCGTGATAAACAAGATCGATCTGATCATCATGGCAGCACATCGACCTCAGATGACGTGCACCGATAGCGGTGCAAGTCACTCCAAAGCTGGCACCGAAGTGGTGCGTATCGAGCTTTTCTTTAAGTTCCCAGTCGGGAGATGTCCAGATATCTTTCGCGTGGGCCGAATAACTCCACGGTAGACCGCGAATAATCGCTGCATATCGAGCCACCGACGATGGCGTATGCAGAAAGTGCGCATAAATTGCCTGAATAGAATCAGGCAGTTCGGCCGCCAGCACGCAGGCTTGACCAAAACGTCGCGCACGATTGCGGGTGCGATCGCGGCGTACATCAGCCAGAAAAATCCGCCACGCAGCAGCAAAGCCAGGCAGGCGACGACATGCACGCCAACAGCGCAGCACGCGCCCGCATTCCTGATGCAGGTACTCTGGCAAATAACGCACCTGGGCGACCACCTGTTCATGTAACGGATGACGCTTCTCATTGGCCGGGTGGCGCAACGACCAAATCTGAAACTGCTGGCCTTTTGCTTCCAGTGCCGCCAGCTCCTGTGCGACAAACGTTTCCGACAAACGCGGCCAGCACTTAACCACTATGGCGAGTGGAGTTGTGTCTGCCGTCATGCCTGTTCGGCTTCCGGCTCCTGTGCCAAAAGTGCCCTGACTCTACCCACTATACAATCAAGCCCGTCCAACAACCCCTCATAGCGACCTGCCGACGGAGGCTTCTGGGCTGGCAAGTTGCGGATCGCCTCAATCATGGCATCGACAGAACTGCCATCAAGTTTTTTGTCAAACATTCGTACCAAGCCCAACTCTTGTGCTCTGGACGCACGTATGTACTGTTCCAGGCGTGGCACCGTGCGCGGTACAATAACAGCGGGAACATCACAGGACAGAATTTCACAAAAGGTATTGTAACCGCCCATCGCCACCACGCCCTGTGCTCCGGCCATCAGGCTTTCCATGCGGGAATCAAAACCGACGTCCATTACCCGTCCATCCAGATTGGCTACGCGTCGCTCGAAGTCAGCACGAGCATCACCGGTCAGGAACGGGCCATAGACCAACAGCGCCGCCGGAGTAAGTGTCAGGTCTTTCTCGTAAGCGAGCAGTACCTGATCGACCATGGCCTTACCGTCCCCGCCGCCACCCGGGGTAACCAAAACATAAGGGATCTCTGGCATCTCCGAGCGCGTAACCGATTCGCGTCGCAGATAGCCGGTCCAGATCATTCGCTGTTTGACCTCATCTGACAGGTTCAGGCCCTCGGTGGGATCGTAAACCGACTTCAATCCATACACCCAGATTTCATCGTAGTACTTCTCCATTGCTTCCACTGCCCCTTTGCGCTGCCATTCTTCAGCGAGCAACTCGGGGCCGTCCAACACATCACGCAGACCGAGAATCAGTTTGGTATTGGTGTTACCTGCCTGACGCAACCACTCGAGCGCAGGACGCAATTCACCCCTGAAACCGTTCGGCTCTTTGTCGACCACAATAATGTCAGGCACAAACAATTCAACCAGAGATTTAATCAGCCCTGCGCGAATTATGGTGGTCTCCTCGATATCAAAGTCGAGTTTATCGGACACATAAGACCCATCGGACCGTTTTGTGACTCCGGGCAGACGGACGTAATCGACACGCTCTGGAAAGGTAAATCGTCCGGCTACCGGTGACCCGGTGATAATCAGCGCAGACATCTGATCATCCGCCGCTGTCAGTGCGGCGGCAATAGTACGGGAACGCCGCAGATGTCCAAGGCCGAAAGTATCGTGACTATAAAACAGCACTCGGGGAGCGCGCCTCACAGGACCGCGACTGGTGGCAGGACGGTTGAGGTTGTTCGAATACGCCATGCTGCCTTGTGCTCACAAAAAATGTAGAATGCGATCATCGCGATAAAACTGTCAAAGCCAAATCTGAATTGACAGCAGCTCAGAACAAACCGTCTCTTTGTCGCCGAATCTGGCACATCCGCCCTATGAAATCTACACTGAAAATCAGATCTTAGGCACCCCGATTACACACACGACCTGCGCCTCATTGTAATGGAACTAAAACAAAAATGCGGTACTTAGCAAAAATAGCAAGCACCATAGTGATGTTGGGCCTTGCATACTCGCTCACTTTTAATTCAGCTGCATTTGCACAGGAAGCAAATCAGTCTGCAGCAAGCAGTACAACCGCTGATTCCGGTAATCCTGCCGATCTTGTCTCCGATTTAATTTCCGCTGCAGAGCAAAGTGGTATGCGGATCATAGTTATCGATGGCACGTCGCAACCAGACAATACTGACACTTCTGAATCCACCGATACCTATATTCCATCGCCATCTGATTATATTCCATCGCCATCTGATTACGACACTCTGACAATGACAATGCCACCGACACAGGCGTCGGCTCTGATGAAGTTCCAGTCTGAAGTTCTCG
Organism: uncultured Granulosicoccaceae bacterium; assembly: GCA_938041955.1. GTDB lineage: Bacteria > Pseudomonadota > Gammaproteobacteria > Granulosicoccales > Granulosicoccaceae. Next base: position 20,388 of record CALISD010000029.1, read on the forward strand.
GATTTCGTGCATTGATGATTGCGAAAATTGGCCAAATACCTGATTCCATCAAAAAAACAGAAGGGGAATTGCGAAAGAAAAGCCCCTCCGGTGACCTCCAGCCTTTTGTACGTGCCATTTACTGGTCAGTGTTATTGCTGGCTTTCGGTGCCTGGCTTGAACAGGAAATTTACGTTAAACGTATCGTTACGCGCTGGCTAAACCCCAGTTTAAAGGACAATCCGGTCGGATATCTCGAAAAAATCCCAGTCCTGATCAAGCGTGCCTTGTTAAAAATTATCGGTGTCATCATTTCAATGGTGATTGCTTTTTTTACCGGTTCTTTATTATTCAAAGGCACTCCGCCTGAATCCATTCAGTTCACAGTTGCCGCCCTATACTTGGGCTACGCCGCCTGCCGCCTAGTCAGTATTATCTGGCGTATGATTCTGGCGCCTTATCTGTGCCAGTACCGTATCCCGCATTTCACTAACCAGGATGCACTCAAGCTTTATCACTGGTTATGGATAATTTCATCGATCAACATCCTCGTTATTATGATCGGTGTTTGGGTCGCAGAACTGGGGGGCAGAAGTCACATCCATGCAGCTCTGGCCTCAATCTTTAGTGCCATCGTGGCGTTGGGCAACATCCTGATGGTCATTGCAAACCGCAAGGCTTTGTCACGAGCCATACGCAACGGAAAAACGCTTACGGGAGCGGCTACGTTGCCACGAATTCTTTCGCAGGTCTGGCTTATTGTCGCAATTAGTTACTTTATTTTCTCGTGGCTTGAATTGACCTACCGGGTAGTAATTGGCAAGCCTATATCTACGCCACTGATTGCAGGCGCTTATGGAATCCTGATATCCACCATAGTGGTTTATGCACTGATCAATTTTTTAATTGAGCGCTTTTTCCAGCGCGAGAAACGCTACGTTGTGCTCGAACCCGAAAACAACAGTGATGCTGAGTTGCTAACTGCTGACGCTCTCACCGTGATGGACGACAGCACTGGCGATACCATTTTAGTTCGGCACCCGCTAACAACCTATGAAGATCTGGCCAGACGCGTGGCAGGGATATTGGCGGTGCTAGCGGGTGGCTGGGCACTGACAAAAGTCTGGAATATCGATCACTCCATGATGTATAGCTCAGTAACTCAGCGCAGCTTCGACGCTATCGCGATACTATTCATTGGCTACATTGTTTATCACATTGTGCGCATCTGGATTGATAACAAAATTCAGGAGGAAGGCGGCGAAACCTCACTCGCACCGGGTGATGAGGGCGGTGCCAGCGGAGCCAGCAGACTGGCCACCCTGTTGCCACTGTTCCGCAACTTCATGCTGCTGGTAATATCTCTGTCGGTCATATTCAGTGCGCTGCTTGAGTTAGGCATTAATGTCAGCCCGTTGTTTGCCAGTGCCGGTGTCGTTGGCCTGGCTATCGGCTTTGGCGCACAAACTCTGGTGCGGGATATATTCTCCGGTGCGTTCTATCTGTTTGATGATGCCTTTCGTCGTGGAGAATACGTTGATATAGGTAGCGTTAAAGGCACGGTAGAAAAAATCTCGGTACGCTCCTTTCAACTGCGCCATCACCTCGGCCCGCTGCATACTATCCCGTTTGGTGAGATTCAGTCGTTAACGAACTATTCACGTGACTGGGTGATGATGAAACTGTCGTTACGATTAACCTATGACACCGATCCGGAACGGGTGCGCAAGCTGGTCAAGAAGCTCGGCCAGTCACTGATGGAAGACCCGGTGATCGGCGACACCTTCCTGCAACCACTAAAGTCTCAGGGTGTCATTGAGATGCAGGACTCGGCAATGATCGTGCGGGTAAAATTCATGTCCAAACCCGGTGATCAATGGGTGATTCGCAAACGGGTCTACCAGGAAATCAGAGACTTGTTCCACCGTGAGGGAATCAAGTTTGCGAACAAGGAAGTGACTGTACGTCTGGCTGGTGATGTGCCGCAAAATTTAACCGAAACACAAACCAAGACTATCGTTGCGGCTGCAGTGGATGACGATGAAGACAATAGTCCACCGAGTACAGGTGATGATCGATAAGCACATGGATATTGACGCCTTCAGTCGTTTCACCGCTCGTATTCATCAGAGCGGAATAGACACTAGCGGCAAGACTTATAAGCAGCGTTCACATGCAGCACTGGTATCTGCGTTCTTTAACATTTTAGACCGACACACTGTCACCACTCTGCTTGAGATTGGTGCTTTTCAAGCAGAGGTCTCGCGCAGATTCATCCACTCGGCACCAGCACGAACTGCACTTGCCGTTGAGGCCAACCCGTATAACTTTAGTAAATTTCAACCCTCACTAACTGATGCTGGCGTACTTTATCATCACGCCGCCGTGCTGGACCGTGAAGGCCAGTGTGAGTTGCAACTGCATGTTACCGACATTGACATTGAGAACGGCTATATACGCGGCAACAACTCAATACTTAAGAGCGACGCACGGCCGATGACTCGCGCGGTATCGGTCCCTGGCACAACGCTCGATGCATTGGTCGAAAGCTACGTGAAATCACAATCTATTCCTGATCCGGCAGTGACGCATCCTGCACTATGGATTGATGTGGAAGGCGCGCTCGACCTCGTCATCAAGGGTGGCCAACACACTATTAAAAACAGCCTGGTGATTTTCGCAGAAGTAGAAACCGCACGACTATGGAACGATCAGGCAACGTTTTCAGAAATCGCGACGCTACTGGACACACTGGGATTTTTCCCTTACTTGCGTGATTGCGAATACGAACCAGAGCAATTTAACGTGTTGTTCGTCAACCGTGCGCTGATCGATGATGCACTACTCGAAGAAGTTGCTATACAGTTTTATGATGAACTACAAACAGACCTATAAAACTGACCAGGTAAAACAGGAAGTAAAAAAGCTAGTCGAGCTTTAAATCAAGCAATTGTAACTCACTGTAGAGATGATCAACCTCATGTGGCTGCACACGCTCCGATTTAAAATAGCGAGGTACTGGCAGTACCTCACGCATTGCATCTGCAGTCGCATCGGTAACGAAACGACCGTCAGCCGCCAATACCGCCGGGCTCTCCGGTAGCAATGCATCCGCAAGATACTGTGCATGGACAGAAAAATGTTTATAGTCGCTGGCATACATCAGGTCATACCAGGTGATGTGCTCAGCTTTTCTTTTTATAGAAAAAAATAACAGGTTGTCACGACTGTCTGCCCGCAACAGGAACGGTGTTAACGGTTGCGATGACATATCTTTCAGTATCACCTGCTCATGCGGCGGGACCAGATCACAAATAGTTGGTACATCAGTTAATAGATCATGCGACGATGATGATTTTTTCCGCCAAAGGTAGCGATGATCTTCCAGCACCCGCAGGCCCACTGCATCCTGAATTGCCAGTGGCTTAGGAGAGTTTGTCAGTGTGGCATAAGTCATCATCGGGTCTGCAATTGAAGAGGCCAGCATATCGCGCCCCAACCCCATACCGCGCAGCGAACGATCAAGATACCAGGAACTCATACTGACCATGCGCTCTGATCGCAGCCCTGCCTCTACACTGCCAACTAAACGATCCGAATAAACCATGCCACAATAACCCAACACCTGATCATCAGAAACCACGACTCGACCGAAGTCAGGCTTATCTTCAAGCCACTGGTAAGTCATCAGTTTACGCCAGCGTTCCAGCGGCAATTTTGCGTTCATTTTGCTATGCAACAACGCACAAATACCATCGATATCTGCTTCAGCGGCAGCACGCACATGAGCATCCATCAATTGACCCTGAACAACGCAGCCACATCATCATACCAACAGGCCGACGGGTGGTTATTGATGTGCTGAACCAACTGCTCACTAAACATCCAGCCTTCGTCATCCAGGTCAATGTGGTGGGTCAGAAAACCAGTCGGCTCAGTGGCGTCGACAGCCCCTGCGCGGCGAGCCTGCAAATGTTCAACAAGCTGATTAATAGTTTTCGCCTCTCCTTTAAACTTTGCACCGGTTTTCCAGCGGATAAGATCACAATGGGAATTCACGCTAACCAAACCGGTGGGATGGATATTACGTTGACGAGGCCCGAATCTCGACACACCACAAAAACCACGAGCTGCAAGCGGTGCCAACAACGCCGGATCCATATGATTCCAGGGCGGTACAATGACCGGTATAAAATCATCATTGAATAACGTTTCAAGACGCAGACGACCACGATCAAGATCGTCGAGAACGGCCTGTTCACCACGATGCAAACCGAGTTCCCATGCACCGAGCCCCTGCCCTCGGCTTGCATGGTTTATGTGTGCATAGCCGTGCTGTGCCACTCTAACGTGAGGTGCCGCGTTGACGACGGTGGCTAACGCTTGTTCGGCTCTGGCAGGAATAACGGCCAGCAGCAGCCCTGTCGATTCAGTGATTGATATCAGCTGATCAAGCTTTGTGCCCGCTGCAACCGCATCATCATCACGCCACCAAAAATCGGCAACTTTGCCGCTGACTGCCCAGAGATCAAGTTCAGTATTAAGTGCTTGCCACGGATCCATGATTGCGCTTGGTCGTTAACAGAGCTGCAATCATACTCTAAGTTGCTTAACACGAGGACAGCTTGCGTTGTGGGTTTTCTACCCTATCCGCGCCGTGCAAGGTGCTCTAGTGGACTGTGCCGGAAGCTCGTCGCCGACTACGTCTGATAAGGATCAAGAGAATCTCGCAGGCCATCACCGAGGAAATTAAACGCCAGCACAACCAGAATGATCGGGATCATCGGGATCGCCGTCCACGGGTAGATCTCAATAGCTGCCAGATTTTGCGCATCATTCAACATCACGCCCCAACTGACTGCAGGCGCGCGCAAGCCAAGCCCCAGAAACGACAACGCTGTTTCACCGAGAATCATCGCCGGTATGGAAAGCATCGCACTGGCAATCAGGTGACTGGAAAAGTTGGGCAGCATATGCCGGGTAATGATTCGTGACGGCGTAGCGCCCATCATTTCTGCGGCCTGCACATAGTCTTCTTCACGCAGGCTTAAAAATTTTGATCTCACTGCGCGTGCCAGACCGGGCCAGTCCAGCAGCCCAAGAATAAAGGATATCATGAAAAATACTGCGACCGGTCCCCAGTGCGATGGCACCGCTGCGGACAGTGCGAGCCACAACGGCAACTCGGGAAGTGATCTTAATATTTCAATCAACCTCTGAATTGTCCAGTCGATACGGCCACCAAAATAACCGGAAAGACTGCCGAAACCGACACCCAGAAAAAAAGACACACAGATACCAATTAAACCTACCGTTAGTGATAGCTGTGCGCCATAGAGAATTCGTGAGAACACATCGCGTCCAAGACGATCAGAACCAAACAAAAATATTGTCGCATCACCGGGCGCACAGAACAGGTGACGATCTGTTTTAAACAGACCGAACAGTCGATACTCACCACCTGCGCAGAAGAACTCAAGAGGGACTGGTTTGCTCTCGTCTTGCTGATAGGTCCAGCGGAAGTTTTCCAGATCTGCCGCGGCAATCGTTTTGTACACATGCGGCCCGACAAATTTGCCTTCATGCATAAACGAAATAGACTGCGGTGGCGCATACAGATGGTTAGCATCTCTTTCTTTTGCAGTATACGGTGCAATAAAACCTGCGAAAGGCAGCATCAAATACGATAACAATAAAAATACGCCGGAGATCAAACCAAGCTTGTGTTTTTTGAAGCGACGCCAGATCAGTACCCAACTGGGAGCATCAAGCTCCGGATGGTCTAGCTGCAGCGCTTCTTCATCAGGATCATAAGGCGCATCATCAATGTAACGCCCATCAGGTAGAATACTCATCGTACCCGCGCACCAAATCTGATCCGCGGATCAAGTAACACCAATAGCAGATCAGACACCATCGTCCCGATCAAAGTCAGTGCTGCCACAAACAGCAGGACAAAACCTGCCAGAAACTGATCCTGCGACTTTAATGCAGCAAGAAGGGCCGGGCCGATAGTCTGCAAACCCAACACCACTGACACCAATACCGAGCCTGAAATGAGTGACGGAATCAGGTTACCGATATCTGCTACAAACGGATTGAATGCCACCCGCAACGGATACTTTGCCAACAACTTCACCGGCGGCACACCTTTGGCCCATGCAGTAGTGACATAAGGCTTATTCAGTTCATCGAGCATATTGGCTCGCAGTCGCTGCATCATTGCAGCAGCACCGGCGGTACCAATCACAAAGGTCGGTACGATCAGATGCAACAGTACTGATTTAATTTTTTCAAAACTCATCGGCTGCCCTTCAAACTCAGCTGCCATAAGCCCGCCGATGGGCAGATCAAAGTACTTGTTGCCGTAATAAAACAAAATAAGTGCCAGCAGAAAATTCGGGGTCGCCAGACCCAGATAACCCACGAACGACGATACATAGTCGATCCAGGTGCGGGACTTTGCAGCCGCCAACACCCCAAGCGGCAACGCCACCATATAAACAAACAGCACAGCCACAAGGTTGACCAGTATGGTCATCCACATGGCACTGCCAATCACTTCGGATACCGGCTTGTTAAATTCAAAAGACCAGCCAAAGTCTCCTTGCAGAAGCCCGGAAAATCCGTGTGGCCCGGGCCATACCCCGAGCCAGATTAAATATTGTTCCGGCAGGGAGCGATCAAGTGAGTATTCCTTTCGAAGAAATTCGGCCTTGGCAACGCCCGACTCCTGACCCGTCGAGCGAAGCTCGGCTATTTGGTTAGTCAGGTAATCACCGGGCGGCAAATTAATAATTAAGAATATCAATGCCGACACCAGCAGCAGTGTCATCATCATTGTCGCCAATCGACGCAATGCAAATTTAATAATATCCATTAGTGGTTTTGCCACCCGACAATTGTGTGCTCAATGCCCGTTAGTTTCTTTACTTCAACCTCAGCCACGTTGAGCTCTCGACGAGGAAGGGCCATTGCCTGCGAACTTCGCTTCTCGCGGTTACGTGCAAGGCACACTAGTTTGAATAACTCATCAGGCTGAACTGTGAGTCTGTTCGACATCAGGCGAAGATAGCCGGCCATATGTTGCACGACCCGGCTCGCCACGTGCCAATCGATGCTTCTCACCCAAGTCCTCAGCAAATAATCCATGCTAAAGAGATTCATCGTTGCTGAAATAAAACTCGTCCGGTCGATGCACACCAAAGTGCGCCCCCGGTTGCCACGCCCACAAAGCCTCCTCCGGCACGTTTTTCAAACGCTTGGAGACGACGATAGGCTGCGGTGTTTCGGCCACAATACCAATACCGTATAACTGATCGGCGTGTATATCCAACATGTGCTGCCATATTTGAGCACGCTCATCCTCTGTGCCTGCTTCGACCCAGTGCTCTGCGTAGAGCAGCAGTTGTTGTGCTTCTTTTAAATCCGGCGCTTCGCCGGCTTTACCCCCGGTTTGATAATACTGACCCCACATAGGCCAGGCAAAAAATTCCTGATGAGTAGGTGCCAGATACTCGGGTGAAGTATTGGCTGTAGGGATGCCGTTGTCCCAGCCAAACCACACAGATGCCATACTGACCCCTGAGTTCACATGCATTCTCAGGATATCGCGGTCAAGCGGTCGCATGACCATTTCAATACCAAGGTCACGCCAGGTATCCGCTGTAATTTGTAAGGCGTTTTCGACTTCCTGGCGCTCACCAGCAGTTTCAATCACCAGCCGCAACGGACGACCATCGGGTAACAAACGAATTCCATCGCCCTGTCTTTCAACTAGACCCATATCATCGAGCAGGCGATTAGCGTGGTCGATATCGAACTGCGACCATGCCGATTGATTTTTCTCGGAGTGCAGCGGGCTTGCCGACAGACAGCTCATTCCGCCTTCCACACCAAGCCCGAAGTAAAGCGCACGGTTAATCATGCGCCGATCAATACCCATCGACAGAGCTCGCCGGAATCGTACATCACGCAAAACAGCGCGCCACACCGGGTCGACAAAATTCAAGTTCGGGTAAATTGCCATCTGTGATGCCGATCCGTTCGACCATAACAATACGCGATAGTTACCACCGTCGAGCTCGCCTTTTTTTAATATAGAAACATCGTTGAAATCCAGACCACGTGCCTGCAAGTCAGCTTCACCCGCGTTCGACTTTGCAGCGATGAGGCCACCGCCGACAATACTCATCTCTACCTTATCTATGTAGGGCAGCTGGGTACCATTGCTATCGATACGATGATAATAAGGGTTGCGTACAAACACGCGGCGGTTTTTACTGCTGTCAGGTGATGACATCCACGGCTGAAGCGTGGGCAACTCCGGGTTATTAAACTTGTACATGTTATCGAGTTTGTTGTGTAGCGAGTTCCAGCTTCGCACCTTTTGCTTCGATATTTCCTGCTCTAGTTCTTCCATATCAGCATAGGCTTTATGGAACTGCTCCAGGTAGTGTCTGGGGCGGAAAATGAACGGTGGTCGGGCCTGCGCCAGCAGCGGTAAAAAATACGGGTTGGGTCGGGCCCATTCGTATACCACTGTATATTTATCTGGATAGGTTACCGCAGGCAACAGACCATTCACGCGCATAAACTGCGGCGGCCCAGAGGGCGATAAATCAGGGTCATTAGCGACATCGTCCCACCAGTACCGGAAGTCAGCCGAGGTAAACAGATGGCCATCAGACCAACGATGCCCGGCTCGCAAACGCAGGGTAAATTTCCGCTCCTCTTCAACATCTATGCTGGATAAGATGTCCGGTGCAAGTGAGTAGTCGTTATCGTAGATCATCAAACGTGAATATCCGAACACAACCATTTGACGAATGTCTTTACTTCTCGCCACCATCGTTCGCAAAGTGCCGCCCTGCACACCGGGTACCCGGCCTTTGGCCGCAAGATCAACCACCAGCGGAACTTCCGGGATCCTTTCGCTCACCGGTGGTAATTCACCACTAGCAACCAGATCACTCAGCAGTGCACTCTCAACAGCCACCGGAGCCGCTGTGATCTGCACTGGTAAAAAGAGGCATCCCATGAGGAGGAGTGATATCTGGCATCTGAAAGCAAGAGTTAATAATTTACGCATGGGTTCGCACCAAATGATTTGCTTCGTACTTTTTTAACGGTGGCGCGGCACCGTCTGTGTAGCGAAAAGCATCAGGCCAGGTATCCGGTTCACCGGCTCCCCTGGCGACGGTATCGAGATCAATCGGACGATGAATGTCTGGCTCAGGGTGAGCAGCGATCAACGCCTGTGTGTAGGGATGCCTGGGGTTCGCCAACAACAGTTCCGGAGGGGCTTGCTCTACGATCCGCCCGCGACGCATCACCGCGACTTCATCAGCAATCCGCGCCACCACTGCCAGATCGTGAGAGATGAATAAATAAGAGAGTTGCAGTCGATCTCGTATGTCTTCCAGAAGATCCAGTATTTGTGCCTGCACCGATACATCGAGTGCCGATGTGGGTTCATCGCAAACCAGCAGGAGAGGACGCAACGCCAGTGCCCGCGCAATAGACAATCGTTGTCTTTGACCGCCGGAAAACGCGTGTGGGTACCGTCGCAGCATCGAAGGATCAAGCCCGACCTGCTCTAATAGTTCGATCGCTCTGTCCCGACGTTCGGCTGCTGTACCGATACTGTGGATGTCCAGCGGTTCAGTCAACGCGTCGACAATTTGCATCCTCGGGCTCAGCGAAGAATGTGGATCCTGAAATACCATTTGCGCCTTTCGCTGAAAGTCACAACGTTGCACCGGGTTGAGAGACTGAATATCAATGGCATCAGCTTCCGGGCTCTCTCTGAAGAACACATGCCCCCCTGGATCTGCAGATTCAGCCCCCAACGCAATGCGCGCGCAAGTGGACTTGCCGGAGCCCGATTCCCCGACTATTGCCATCACTTTGCCGCGAGGCACATTCAGGCTTATCCCATTGACCGCTTGAATAGAGCCATAGGTCTTACTCACTTCACGCAGGCTCAAGATGATATCTGCCGCTTCAGTCTGCACAGCGGGCTGAGCAAACTCAGGTATCACAGGCGCTGCCGTAAACAGTTTTTTCGTGTACGGATGCGCAGGCGAACCCAGCACAAGATCCGCTGATCCTGACTCCATCACACGACCCTTGTTCATCACCACAACCTGATCGGCCATATTGGCCACCACTCCAAGATCATGAGTAACCAATATAAGTGCCATTCCGGATTCGGCCTGCAGATTCTTCAGCAGGCCCAATACCTGAGCCTGGGTTGTCATATCCAGTGCTGTGGTGGGCTCGTCCGCAATCAGCAATTCAGGTTTGGCCACCGTTGCCATCGCGATCATTGCACGCTGTTGCATTCCACCGGAGAGTTCAAACGGATAAGCACGATAAATCCGCTCAGGATCGTTCAGGCCGACGTACTCGAATTCCGCCAATACCTGCCGTTTCGCGTCACTCGCCGAACAATCCCGGTGCAGCTTAAGTACCTCACTGACCTGATCACCAATACGATGCAATGGCGACAACGATCGCATCGGTTCCTGAAAAATCATCGATACGCGATCACCGCGGATGCCGCGGAGTTTGCGCTCACTCAGGTTAGCCAGATCGATGTCGTTTCCACGACAATTGAGTACTATCTGGCCACTGCGAATTTGCGCTGACGAAGGAAGGATTCGAAGAATAGCACGACAACTGAGCGTCTTACCCGAGCCGGATTCACCGACCAGCGCCAGTGTTTCTCCGGCATTAACGGTAAAACTCACCTGATCAACTGTGGGCTCGTTCTTGCCAAAACCGATAGACAAGTCCTTTACACTTAATAAAGACTGCATGGTAACCCTGACATTTGCGCCCTTGTTCCGACTGTATCGGCCGCTCGGCGAAACTCAGACCTCCATTCCGGGTTGCGCCAGCGATGCATTAGCTGTTAAACGGCTAAACCGACCCCATGATAAGGATTTGCAAACCCGTGCTGGTTTGATATTCCCATGAAACCGCTATGCAGACAACCACAGAGAATATCCAGTTTGCATAACTGAGACACAGAAGGCCTGCATATTCATCAGAAGCAGGACATCGCCCGGCCCTGCTTATTTTATCCGGGTTTTCACAACTGCACTGTTTCGCCTGTTAATGAGTTTGATACTTTTCGTTGAACAAATTCTGCAGTTGAAACGATGATCGGGTGAAAAACACATCTGAACGAAAACGCAGGCGTGGGTGTCTAATCGAAGAAGTTCTGTATCGCGAGCGCGCGCGTCATGACAACGAGGCTTCGCGTTTAACTCGTTATTTATATTGCGTTTGAAAAACCAGGTTGTCGCGGTGGTTAGCCGCGGGCCTCTTAACCTTGATAAGCTAACTGCTCTACTTTTCGCTCAACCCTCACGAATGGTCAACCCACGTTAATGGAAACTAACTTAGTCCAGTACATCTGGAAGTACAGCCGCAAGCAACAGATGATCGTGGTAGCAGCGACGATGCTCTCTTTCCCGATCCTTTACCTGACACTCGAACTACCAAAAATAATAATTAACGATGCGCTGAGCGGGGTATCAACGCAAAAGACACTGTTTGGATGGCAGCTAAGTCCAATAGCCTTTTTGACTGTCCTTTGCTTCTGTCTACTTGGACTGGTAATCGGTAACGGCATCATCAAAATGCGCCTCAATACCTACAAAGGTGTACTCGGTGAAAGGCTCATCCGACGTCTGCGCTATACATTGATACAGAATATTTTACGTTTTCCACTGCCCTACTTCTCACGCATTTCCTCCGGTGAACTGATCAGCACAGTGACCGCCGAAACCGAACCTCTTGGTGGCTACATTGGCGAGTCGATAGCGATGCCACTGTTCCAGGGCGGCACGATGATCACCATTCTTATTTTCATGTTTATGCAGGACTGGATGCTGGGGATGATCTCGATAGCGCTGATCCCGGTACAAGGCTACCTGATTCCAAAATTGCAGCAGGAGGTGAACAAGCTAAAAAAAGAGCGGGTGCGGCATGTTAGAAAACTGTCAGAGCAAATCGGTGAATCGGTAGCTGGCTCAACCGAGATTCGCCTGCACGGTACCCAGCCTTATACATTGGCGGGTTACTCGCGTCGACTCGGAGATCTATTCCAGATTCGCATGGAGATCTTCAAGAAAAAATACTATATGAAGTTTCTTAACAACACCATCAGCCAGATAACCCCCTTTATGTTTTATCTTTTCGGTGGCTATCTGGTGATAAAGGGCAGCCTCACCATTGGTGCTCTGGTGGCAGCGATTGCAGCTTACAAAGAACTGACCAACCCATGGAGGGAGTTGCTAAATTATTATCAACTACATGAAGACAGTAAAATAAAGTACCAGCAGATCGTCGAGCTGTTTAATCCTGATCAACTGGTCGACGTTGACGAGGTAGAAACCGTCGACGAGGCTGTACCCCTCAAAGGCAAACTCACACTTAAGTCAGTCTCATGGCGTGATGAGAATGGATCAACCAGTCTCTCCGGCATTTCATTGGACATTGCCGCCGGAGCCACAATTGCCATCACCGGAGAATTTGCAGCGAGAAGATCAAGACTTTCACTTCTGCTCTCCGGCATTGAACGACCATCCTCAGGCACGATTCATATGGACGATCAGCCTATGGAACAGATTCCAGATTCCATATTGCGCCGTCGTGTGGCTGTACAAGGCCCGGATCCACACATGTTCGTTGGCACTATCTCGGAAAATCTTGAGTATGGTTTGTTGCAACATGAGCCCGATCAACATGGCGACGGAGTTGATCAATCGCAACTCACTGAAGCTCTTAAAGCTGGCAATCGGGCACCAGTTGATATCGGATGGCTGGACTACCGGCAAGCCGGAGAATCCAACAAAGAACGATCGGTCGAATGGCTACAGCGTGTCATCAATGCGATTGGTGCTGGCCGGGTGATTGCCGAAGGCCGATTGCACGAGGTGTTCGATCCGGAACAAAAACCGACACTTGCTGCCAATTTGCTTGAGGCACGTGCAGAAATAAGAAAACGTCTGGCGCTACTGCCAGAGGCATCTTATGTCGCACATTTTGACGCCGTAGGTTTTAATCCCAATGCCAGTATTCTCGAAAACATATTATTTGGCGTGCCGACCGATCAACGGCTGCGCAATGAAACATGTGAAGTACACCCCTATCTGCGCGAGATTATCGACAAACAACAATTAACAGCACGTGCGACACTTGTAGGCTTGAGACTCGCGCGCCACCTCTCGCGCGCGCGCGATAACAACACACTGTCCCACAGGGAAGTCGAACATTTTAATTTGTCTGCAGACGGAATGGTGGAGCGGATAAAAACAACTCTCGATGCCCACAAGTACGGAAAGGAATTAACCGAAAGCAGCCAATGCCTGCTGCTGTCACTGTTCTTGCTGTTGATACCGGAACGTCACACGTTTGTGCAGTTAAGTGAACGCGCAATTGGAAGAATTGTCAAAGCGCGAATGGATTTTCAGGAATTCCTGCCACCTGAACTCGACAACGCCGTGAACTATTTCAGCGAGGAACGCTATCACGCCAACCTGACAGTAAAAGATAATCTATTATTCGGCCGCATGTCTTCGAGTCACCCGGCGGCAAGCCGCACGATTGACGTACTAATTGAGCAAGTAATCACAGACTTCAAGCTGGATGAGCCGCTGTTAATGTTATTCGGAGAATCACAGGTAGGGATCAGCGGATCGCGTTTACCACAGATAGCAAAACATCGATTAGCGCTCGGTCGATCACTGCTGAAAAAACCCAGCTTATTAATTTTTCACGATGCGCTATCGCTGTTTGACGCCGAAGAAAAACAAAACGTCAGAATGTCCGTACGAGAGCTATTGCCTGACAGTACAATAATCTGGATTGCAAATGAGGTAGAGAACTTCGGAGATTTTGATGAAGTTTATACTTTTACTGAAGCCGGCCCATTGGTTCTGGAAAGCACCTCCGAACAACGCAGTATTTCGGCAACAGCGACACCACATAACCAAACGCTCACGACAGACCCGTTAGATCTGATTTCCAACTCCATACTGTTCAGTAACTTATCCGACGCGAATCAAAGTTATATCGCTGATCACAGCAGGTTGGTGAAGCTTGCAGCAAATACATGCGTCTTTGAAATGGGAGACAACCCTGATTCTGCCTGGCTGGTTGTAGATGGAGAAGTGCAGACCACCCAACCGAAAATTCGTGGTTCGGAGGTGATCGGTACCTTTCGACGACCAGAAGTATTCGGTGCGCTGGATGTGATGGCCGACTCACCCAGAATGACAATGGCAACCACTTCCAAAGACACGATACTTCTTCGTATCGCAGCATCGGCGATAGAATCAGTTGCCCTGAGTGACGCCCGAATATCACGAACGTTGTTGCGATCATTGTCGAAGCAATGGGTGTCTGCAACTAATTAGCACAGGATGTAGCGACAAACCACAACTCAGAATCGCTGCAAAACTCAATACACGCTCAGCAGTTATTGGTAAGGTGCCCGATCGGAACTACCGCGCATCAAAGCAACTAAGAATTACAGCGAATAACAAAAGTAAAAACGAAGCCAATGAACATAAAAAAAGGCCGATTGCATTGCAATCAGCCTTTAAAACACACTACTTACTTTATTATTGTTAGATCAATTCTGTGTCAATCGACAAACAATTTATCGATAGGCAATCTCTAAAAATACCGATAAAAAAAAGGGAGACCCACTGGGACTCCCTTTTTGTAACAGCTATCTTATCAAACCAACCTTAGAAGTCAGCAGAAAGCATCAAACGATAATCTGTCACGTCAGTTGCAGCATCAAGCATGTTCACACGAGTGCTGATTCTGAATCCGTCACCAAGATCGTAGCCAGCATCAAAACGGATTTTGCTGTCGTCGCCAACATCCTGCATGCCTTCATAGGTAAGACCCATGCTGATATCGCCAACACCCCATCCAACTTGTGCACTGACATACTGCTCAGCTTCATCGTCTTTGAAAGCAAGACCAAGAGATGCACCACCTATTGAATAGGTAGCACCAACAGACATGTGAGTGGCTTCATTGACATCAGCAACACCAAGACCGATTCCGAACCCACCGGCATTAAACTTGATACCAGCAGCAATCTTGTCACTACCACCACCAGCCTTATCTCCGTTCAGTGTTCCAACAGGAGACCAGTTAAGACCAACCGTAGCACCACCAAATGAACCGGTGTAGCTGATACCGCGCTCTTCACCACCGATATCTTTCAAAATATCGTTAGCAACCTGCCCATATTCAAGAGCATCTGGCACTTCACCCACTCGGATGTCACCGAAATCACCCTTCATACCAAGATGAATGTTGTCACCATTAGCGGTGCCATCATTTGACAGACCAAAGTCAGTCCGGTAGTTCGCATAGCCTTCCAAGCCGCTAGACAAAGTCTGTGAAGCACGAACGTTAATTGTTGAATCATCAGAGAAGAACTTCAGATTGCCAGGCTCAGTGTTGGAAGTAACGCCCGCATCGTCCGTCACCAGCACATCATCCGCATCGCTCCCAACCACACCGATACCGAGGTATCCAGAAAGGACAACAGTTGTTTCTGCTTGAGCCAGTGGTGCTGCAGCCATACCTGCTAGTACCAGTGCTGTCGCGGTCTTTGTAAATTTCATTATGTTATTTCTCCAGTCAGGTATTCTGATTGTGATCATCTAAAGTTGCGTGGCTATCAATTGCCACATTGCAAATCGCCTCGTTCCCACCCCGTTAGACCAGCTGGCCTCAGCGACAGCGAGCACCATGACGTTGGACCAAAAGTGGTACGCGCCAAATGTGTGGTAATTATGCTAACCAGCAATTTGCACAAAAACAACAGTTTTTTGGCAACAGGGTCAGTAAATATGGTTGCCGTAGTGAAAGATTGTGACAATTCACCGGATATTTCCGCCCTTTGTACTATGCAATCCGCTATTTGTGGTTATTTTGCTACGAACTGGCAATAACGAATTAAGCCTATAATCCTGGCAACTGTTTCCGGCAATCATCATTTTCAGCAGGAATCACACGACGGCAAATCTATCCAAACCACTGCCACCTGATCCTTGTTCAATCAACTTGCTCACCAGGGTGTATCAATTACCGCGGCATATTGACCAAGCCCCGGCTGGGCATTGAGATTTCGCTAATCTTAATATATCTATAGAAGCATGACTCTACTATTAACTCGTCTTATAATAACTCTATGGAAAACACCCCGAACCAGAACCGATACCGGCAGCTTAGGGCGTTTTGCCAGGCTGCCAAGACCGGCAGCATCTCAAAAGCTGCCGCCAGACTGCAGTTGAGCCAGCCCTCTGTATCGCTTCAAATTCAAGCGCTCGAAAAAGAGCTGCAGATTTTGTTGTTCGAAAGGCGCGGTCCTCGCATTCGTCTTACTCCCGCCGGGCAGCTGCTGTTAGATATGGCCGAACCTCTGGTTGAAGGGATGGATAATCTGGTTGATTCATTTAGTAACGCCGTCAGTGATGTCACCAATGGGCCGTTAGATATCGCCTCAGGTGAATCCACCCTGCTCTACATCCTCCCGGAGCTAACCAAACACTTCATGGACAAATATCCAAAGATCACCGTCAGGTTGCACAATGTCACTGGCAGAGACGGTACCGCTATGATGCGCGACGACTCTGCAGACTTTGCAATTGGGGCGATGGATGACGTACCTGAGGATCTATCTTATTACCCGATCTACAACTACAAACCGATACTGATCGCACCCGTTGATCATCCGTTGGCTAAAAGGAAGACGGTCACCGCGGCAGATATTAGCCCGCACGGGTTAATTCTTCCGCCGAGAAGCCTAAGCACTTTGAATCAAATTGATGCGGTCTTTCAGGAACACGGCTTGCCGTGTCACGTGGTGCTCGAAGTCGGTGGCTGGGAGGTAATCAAGCGATATGTCGAACTTGGACTTGGCATAAGTATCGTCACAAGCTTCTGCTTGCGCGGCCATGAGCGACTGGTAAAAATCCCGGTAGATAACATCTTCCCCAGTCGAAGCTATGGGGTTGTCATGCGTCGCGGCAAGTTTCTTTCTCCACAGGCAAAAGCTTTTCTTGAATTTATGGATGAAGATTTTTTCTCTACGGAGGGGGACGCCCCGTTAGATCACCCATATGAAAACGCGAAAGCACTTCATCAACTTAAAGAACGGCTCAGCAAAGCTGTTTCTAGCATTCCTTGACACCACTCCTTGACCCTTTACTCTGTTTCATTCGACACTAGATAGAACCTTACTATGGTCTGGAAACCACACGCCACCGTTGCCGCAGTCATTCAAAGGGACAATACCTTTCTAATGGTTGAAGAAAAGATCGAGGGCGACATCGTCATCAACCAGCCTGCCGGGCATTTAGATGACAATGAAAGCCTGACCTCCGCGGTAATACGTGAAGTGCAGGAAGAGACCGCCTGGACATTTCAGCCCCAAGGGATCATCGGAATCTACCGTTGGCAGCATCCGTCAAAGACTCATACTCATATACGCACCACTTTTTTTGGAACAGTGTCTGATCACAACCCGGAACAACCACTGGACAGCCCTATCATAAGAGCGATCTGGCTCACCCGTGATCAACTACTGGATTCAAACCTGAGAAGCCCAATGGTGGTGCGTTGTATTGATGATTACCTGAATAGCCGACAATACCCTTTGGAAATACTTCATGAGATGTAGTGTTTCAGCGCTGGACTTAATTCAATGACAACCACCCCCCAACCTGTTGTGCTAGGCGTATCCGGTGGTGTTGATTCTGCCGTGGCTGCGCATTTACTAAAGCGTGATCCTGCCTATCAGGTGCAAGCTGTGTTCATGCAAAACTGGGAAGAAGAAGACGACGACTACTGCACCGCTGTTGAAGACTTCCGCGATGCAGCTGGTGTATGCGAAAGCCTCGGCATACCACTCACCAGCGTGAATTTTTCCGGTGAATACTGGAAAACCGTCTTCGCCGGTTTTCTCGATGAATACAATGCCGGCAGAACACCCAACCCAGATATTCTTTGCAACAAGGAAATCAAATTTAAAGCATTTCTGCATCACGCCAAAACACTTGGCGCTCAGAAGATAGCGACCGGTCACTACGTTCGCAGTGATATAGCGAATGACGGCAAAGTACGCTTGCTACGTGGCGCTGATGGAAACAAAGATCAATCGTATTTTCTGCACACCCTCAGCCAATCACAGTTGGAACACGCGCTATTCCCGGTGGGAGAGCTACAGAAATCGGATCTACGTGCTCTCGCACATGACCTCAACCTGCAAGTACACGATAAGAAAGACAGCACCGGAATTTGCTTCATCGGGGAGCGAAAATTTCGCGATTTCCTATCTGAATATGTTGCCACTAAACCAGGCAATATAATCACTCTGGCTGAAGACATTGTTGGCAAGCACAACGGCACTGCCCTCTACACGATCGGCCAACGCCAGGGCTTAGGTATCGGCGGTAATGCGAAATATCCTAATGAACCCTGGTACGTTGCAGACAAGCGACTGGAAACCAACGAGCTAATTGTCGTGCAAGGACACGACCACCCCGCCCTTCATAAAACCTCACTACGCGCTGGTAAACTGCACTGGATAAGAGAGCACCCGACAGACAACTATCAGTGCACCGCAAAAACACGTTATCGACAGCAAGATCAGCAGTGTACTATTCACTTTGAAGGTGATCACAACGCTGTTGTTGTTTTTGAAGAAAGCGTACGGGCAATAACCCCGGGTCAGTCAATTGTCTTCTACAACGGCGATGAATGCCTGGGTGGTGGTATCATTGAAATGGCACCCCACTAACGCTATTTCGATAAATAGCTACAGGAGTATCGCCACTGAACACCATGATGTTTACTACCCACAATCTACTCAAAAGGCCAATCTATCACTTGGCAGAAACAACAAAGGCTCGATTTGCCAGGCAAGCTTGCTCAACACCGGAACTCGTCTTAATGAAATATGCTCGCATTCACGCACCGGTCAACGCGCGGTTACTCCATTGATCACATCAATAGAAAATCAAACCATAGCCCTTTCGGGCTTATTTCTCGCCACCGAGCTAGTGCAGACTATCGCCAATACAGGACAGTTCAACGAAGGAAATATGCGGATCGCACTGGAATCCCTCTTCAACACTGATCCAGACACTGTGGAATCAGTCTATGGCAGCATAAACAACCTGCGACCCGGCCAGCAGCGGCTGATTGATCAGCTCGGCGGGACCGACAGCAAGCCGAATATGCAAATTACCCAGTACACCCTGACCTTGCTAAAACTTGAGAACAAATGCCACGCGCAGCCGCAAGTGATGGATAGAATTAGCCGCGGCATCGACAGCGCAAATAAGATGAGGACGCACTACGACACTTTAGACAACGAGATTATTGCGTTGCTTGCAAAAATCTACACGGACAATGTCAGTGAGATTTCACCGAGAGTGGTGGTCCATGGCAATCGCGAATACCTTGAACAAGAAAAACATGCTGATTGCATTCGCGCCTGCCTGCTCGCCGGGCTTCGCGCAGCGGTTTTGTGGCGACAATGCGGCGGCAGTCGTTGGAAAATCGTTTCAGGCAGACAGCGCTATGTTAACCAGGCAAGTAAGAGCTTGAGCTCCATTTAGTTCGACTAAATGTATCACTTAAAATTTAACTCAAACAATACTGCAACGGCCCGATAACAGCCTTTTATCGTTGGTCGTCAACATGGCACTTTCCTGCCAACAGATTCGCAAAGTGTTACCTAACTGCCTGATTTGCATGGGCGGTGAAGACACAGAAGAAATATCGATTGTCGCGCAAAGCTCACCGTATGCGCTGGAATGCAACATCGACTACTTCGCAGAGCTGATGGAAGAGTTGCAAAATTCATTGTATCGCTTCGACGACTACAACTTTGTATTCACGCGTAGTGTCACCGAACTGCCCGCAAAGTTTGATCAAACGCCGAATCTGGTGGTATTTGTCATGGGCGATGAGTGGGCCCGAGTCCCAACCTATGCCAGTCGCGTGCATGCGGTCTTCAAAGCGCCCGGGCAACACATGAAAATCGCGACTCATAAACGCTGGGTGCGATTCAACCTCATGACTTGCATTCAATATTTTCGCCAACAGTTAAAGCGCTTTCCCCACCATCACCGCGATCTAACAAATAACATATTCGCCGTACCTTACGGATACTACCGCTTACCGCGCAGAGCAGAAGTGAAGCCAATTAATGACAGAGACATAGATGCCTCTTTCACCGGCAGTATTGATCACAAAAAGGTACTAGGCGGTCTAATAAAAACAGCCAAAGTACTATCACGCGAGCGAATGGTTGAGGTGGTCAATCGGTGGAAAAATGGCAAACACTACCGCGTTGATGTAAAACTATCCAGCTACTTCCCAAAGGCGAAAGATCAACCGGAACATGATGACTATCCGACTATTTTAATGAACACAAAAATTTGTCTCTCACCAAGAGGTACACATCTGGAAACCTACCGGTTATGCGAAGGCATGTACTACGGTTGTGTCGTAATTTCTGAAGAGCAACCGGATCACTGGTTCGCCAAAAACTCACCAGCGATAATCGTTAAAGACTGGAATCAACTACCAAACATACTGGATGAGTTGCTTGAGAACCCGGAACAATTGGCTGAACATCAACAGGCTTCACTCAATTACTGGGAATCAACGCTCGCACCGAAAGCAGTCGCAACGCACCTGAACACTTGCCTCAGTGGCTTATCCGCCCAACTAGCTGCCAACGATGATGAAAAGCCGTTAGCTCCTCAAAAAATGGCAATTTAGCCGTAACCATTCAGGGCGCACATGACTTATCTATGGGTGTTGTCGTGCGTGCTCAAATACACCTTACGTTGCGCCGGAACCCCTGCCCTATTATTGAATAACCAGGTACCGTAACATGCAGTCGAAAGCTTGAATGTCGATGAGAGTAATACTTATATGTACAGACTAACAATGCTAGTGGGCTGTGCGGGAAGTTCGGTAACAAACTTTTCGCAGCCACAGTCGTCAGAGCAAGGCGGAAAAATGCAGGCATAGCAGGGCCTACGTCGAATTTTTCCAACGCAGCTATGGCGGCTGTGGCTTCGATCCGTGTTACCGAACTTTCCAAAGAGCCCACTAGCTGGGGCTGGAACCGGTCAACTGGCCAATCCTGTCTCCAAGGTAGCGCCAGCCAGACAACAGTAAGATAAGCTGACTGAAAAACTACCCGCAACGGGCAGCTTTGCTTATTGCACTAGCAAACTAATTTCTGGCAAACAGCACCTTGCTCTGAGTCTATTCATAAAAATAGATTGCCTGCAGGACGATTTGCCGTAATCTAACCAAGTAATCTAACCAATAAGGGCATTTAAAAATTCCAACCCTCGCTGCCCGCTCCAGAATGCAGCAAGCCCGATACACGGCAGCGCTATAGCCCACTTAATCGGTGAAACTGCAACCGGGAATTTCCGCCCGATGACATACAGCAGTGGCCACAGCAGCAACACAACCGCTAACTGACCAATCTCAACGCCCACGTTAAAGGATAATAAACTCATCCATAAATTCGGAGAATTAACACCAAGAATTTCACGCAACACAAAAGAAAAACCCAACCCGTGCAGCATGCCAATGAGTACAGTGATCAGTACTCCCTTGCTTTGCGCTTTATTGCTGCCAAGTGCGTACACCGCAGCAATGACGATAGAAATGGCGATACCGGTTTCGACCAGTGGCACAAACCACGGGAAGTTCGGCACGTATCCAAAGAACCCCACGGTCAGCGTTAGCATATGCCCGATAGTGAATCCGCTAACGCGCCAGATCAAAACCGGTAGTGCCGCTGCACCAAGCACCAGACAGACAACGAATATCAAATGATCGTATCCACTTAATATATGGCGAACACCCTCCACCACAAACGTATACGCGGCCGCCCAGGTAGAATTGGTAATTTCAACAGGCTGATCAAGCAGTCCTTTTATTCGAAATATTTCCGGCGGCGTGTCAGCATAGTCAACAATCAAATTAGCCGTTTCTTCCTGACCCGCCAAACCGGGATTGAGATCACTTGAAACCCGGTAACCCGACACTGCATCTACACCGCGATATTGCAGCCATACATCAACAACAACATCACCGACAAACGGTGCGGGCTCAATAATCTGCGTCGAGTGTTTTGCAAACGCGGCTTTTGCTTCATCCAGCGTGCTAAAGGGTGGCTGTGATAACCCGGCAAACAAAGACACTGCGTTAACCGCCGCCATCAGTTGCTGGCCTTTTGACTCAATTGTGTGACCCTGACCAGCTATCTCACCAAGCCCTAGCGGATCAGCGTCAATCGCACTGAAATCAACGTAATGCATCAACTCACCACCCACCATTTCATTAGTGCTAAACGGTGCCGGCAGACGGCTTCCATCTTCCTGCTCCGCGCCAACCCGGTCAGCAACCAGATAGGGCATTGGCAGGCGTAAAAATACATCGACACCATCATCGACGTGCTCAATGTGCATTACGCGAATATTTATATTGAGCTGAAAGTGAGCCGTGGCGGGCGCTGCGATACACAGCAACAACAGCATAAAATAACGCCGCCAACGACATCGGGCGACATTGCGTCGCCCGAGTCTGTATTCGTCAGTGATCAACTGATTACAAATACAGTGTGGTGCCGGTTACTGATTTCTTCTTTACTTCTCTGCTGTAACCATATTGTGCGACCCGAAGTAATACACATGACCCTGCTTTCCTTCAAGGTCTGCCTTGGTCAACGTTACTGATGGTGAATCCAGCATAGTGTTTTCATGGGTTTCAGCCCACTCAGTCGCAGGCATCAGGGTTGAAGTGTAGTACGTCGTCTCAGGCACCAGGTAATGATGAGGAATAGCAATTTTGGCATTAGTCATTGCCAGAACAGCGTCTGCCTGTTTGTAGTCGAGTATGTGCTTTGAACCATCCACCGGAACAAACACAACATCGATATCACCGATTTTCTCTTTTATTTCTGCAGTGGGCTCAGGACGATTGTCTCCCCACATGAGTAGGCGCATACCACCGGTCTCGATGAGGTACATGGTGTTATCCATATGGCGAAAGTTATCTACACACGGATCATCACGGCCTTCGAACTGCTTAACCGCTTCTGTCCAGGCCACAGTGCCCGGCGCAACACATTGATGCTTGTCGGCAAGGCCGGTAATTTTTACATCACCTAGTTCAAACGAACCACCCATTCTGTCGAGCAGCATATTGGCGTCAATTTTATCCAGAGCATCGTGGTCGAAATGAGCGTGGGTGGACATACCGATATCCACCTCTGCAGCCGGATATTCTACGTGATACCAAAGGCCCCACGCGCCTGACGGATCGTTGCGCCAGGGATCAACAATGATAGTAATACCACGCGGTGAAGTTACCTGAAAAGATGAGTTACTAAAGTAGGCGATTTCAACGCCGTCTACGGCTTCGCGTGTGCCGCCTTCATTTTGGATCTGAATGATCCGATCGTGGTTTAACCCGGACTTCCATGATGTCAGACCAGTGCCCTGAACCTGGGTCACCCCCAACATGACACCGCAAGTCACTACTGATGCGACACCAAGCTTCTGCCATTTCGCCAGCATTGTATTCCCCCTGTTGTGAACAATAATTCCATGATCGGTCCATGAAATCCCAACAGTAAGTAGACTATCAACCCCACCCCTCAACCGCAAACAATTTATCAAGGCCAGTACGCTGCAACGAATCGCCGACCATGTTGGATGCCCTGCAGGAAACGCCATCCACACGCATACAACTCAACAATGAAACAAAAAAATCAATCAATAACAAAGTGAAGGACGCACACCACCTGCGCACGCCCACTATGCCTGCAAACCGCATAGCCGCCCTCAACTACCAGGAGCTTGTCCGAGAAATAGGGTCTTGAGCTCCGTTGTGAGATTTTAGGTCAGACATTTAGATCAATAGAGGCAAATAGTCATTCTTCTTTAACGATACGGATCGAAATAGTTGGCCAAAATATCGCGACCGCAGTAGATCCTAGTTCTCGGACAAGCTCCTAGAGGAAGACCCGTACCACGCGTTCTTCTGCCGCCGTAGCCAGGCGCACGAAAGTGGCACACCTCGGCGCTTGAAACAGGAACGATGCAGGTTACGGGATACCTACTAAGGTGTCTTTATATTTCAAAGTTGTGCAGGCACTTCGGACCTAGGTAGTATGTAGTGAAGTTGACATTCGGAGAATAATTAATGAGTAGGCAAGTGACAGTTGCAGCAACACAAATGCATTGTGACTGGGACATACCGGGCAACATTGATCGGGCGGAATCGCTGGTACGTGAAGCCTCATCAAAGGGCGCTCAAATAATACTTATTCAAGAATTATTTGAAACTCCCTACTTCTGCATCGAACAGGATGCAAGTCACCTGGAATTGGCCTCCACCGCCCTGCAAAGCAACACGTTAGAGCGCTTTTCTCGATTGGCTCAGGAGTTGGAAGTGGTACTCCCCGTAAGCTGGTTTGAACGCTCAGGGAATGTTTTCTTTAATTCGGTTATGACCATCGATGCAAATGGCGAACGTCTAGGCGTCTATCGAAAAACACACGTTCCCAATGACGTCGGTTATCAGGAAAAGCAATATTTTTCACCGGGAAATACAGGATTTAAAGTGTGGAAGACGCGCTACGGCAATATCGGCGTGGGTATTTGCTGGGACCAGTGGTTTCCAGAGTCTGCACGATGCATGGCATTGATGGGCGCGGAAATCCTGCTATACCCATCAGCGATTGGCTCTGAGTTGGAAATTGATCACGACTCAGCCCGCCATTGGCAAACGGTTATGCAAGGCCATGCTGCGGCCAACATCATGCCTGTGATTGCATCCAACCGCATCGGCACTGAAAAAAACAGTAACCAAACCCAAAGCATGACTTTCTATGGCTCTTCATTTATCTGCGACCACATGGGGCAAATGGTCAGTGAAGCCGATCGCATAGATTCCTGTGTACTAACACATCAATTTGATCTTGATGCTATCGAAGAACATCGCAATCGTTGGTGTTTATTCAGGGATCGACGCCCCGAACACTATGGTGCGATCATGACGTTAGACGGCAGCTTGTAGCACAACTGATTCACCATCATGAATAACGTCATCAAAAATACCACTCCGGTTCAATTGGGTTTCAGAATGCCGGCAGAGTGGGAGCGCCAGGAAGCTATCTGGCTACAATGGCCGGGCAGACATCCCGCAGCGACCGCCGATGATGACCTGTTCTACCAGCTACAAATGGAGAAGACCTGGATGCTGATGTCTTGGGAAATCCATCAGCAGGTTTCACTATGTATTCTCACCAGCAACGAGTCGCAAAAGGATCACATCCACAGGTCAATGACCTACTTCGGTTTTGATATGAGCAAGATCGAATTCCATTTCACCAAACTGGTAGATGTCTGGCATCGCGACACAGGGCCAACTTTCCTGGTCGACGACAAAGGCAAATTGGCCGTCACCGATTGGAACTTTAATGGTTGGGGCACTTATCCCGAGTGGGGCAACGCGGAATGCCATATTGCGCAAACGGTTGCCAACATTACTAATGCACACGCGTACATTGCGCCTCTGATCACAGAAGGCGGTGCTATCGAGGTGAACGGCAGCGGTACCCTAATGGCAACGCGTAGTTCAATCATCAATGACAATCGCAATCCGAATATGAGCCAGGAACAAATCGAACAAGTCTTGAAAGACTATCTCGGGGTTAGTCACTTCATCTGGCTTTCAGGTGCACCAGCGGAGGTTTGTGAGCAAGTCCTCGGTGATAGTACCGACTACCATATCGATATCGCTGCACGATTCGTTGCAGCAAACAAAATTCTCTACGCCTGGACTGACGAGCAGGATGATCCCCGATACCCCTACCTGGTTAAGCATCTGGAGGAACTGACCGCGGCTACCGATGAACGTGGCAAGCCGCTGACATTGATTCCGGTTCCCCTACCCGCGGGGGGTGTCTATGCAATAGGCGGACGGCATGATCCAGCGCTTGATTCCGGTAGCCACTTTACCGACGCCAGCTACTTAAACTATTTGGTCAGTAATAACATCGTGCTTGTACCGGCATTCGGCAACGCCAACGATGTGCAAGCACAACGGATTCTTGCTGAATGTTTCCCTGATCGGAAAATCATTCCTATCCCGGTCGTTAGCCTGACCGCAGAGGGCGGTGCTATACATTGTGTTACCCAACAACAGCCGGCTGTTGTAAACGCTTCAATGTCACAATAGATATCCCAATCGAAATTATTCATTGCGAAACAGGGTTACCGCGCCAATCTTATCCGACCGGAAAACAATTAGTATCATGACCGCTATATCTTTCTCTGGCTTGCGCCTCGCTGCAACACATTAGCGATTCTTCTTGCGCGACTTCCTGGCCGCTTTGCGTTTTCTCTTTTTATCCTGTTTATCCACTGGCTTACCCGTTGCAACCTGACCTGAGTCCACCGGCCCCATACCAACGTGATCGAGTGACAGGCCGGGTGGCATTAACCCGTTACCCAGATCCGGCAACATTCCGCTGGCAATTGCCCCCTTGCCAAGGCCAAACCCACGGTCGTCAGCCAGAGCGGCTTTTAGCCTTTTTATTGCATTTCCACCGAGCACTTCCAGACAGTGGTCTGCCTGTGTCAGCGCATATTGGCGTTTTAAAAACCGGTAAAACAATCTGCACTCTTCAATGATTGCCTTGGCCTGATCGGGTGGCACCATGACCTTACGCGGCAAGATCTCAAACACTATCTCTTCCAAAGAACCTGCTTGCAACGTGGCTATAGTGGCACTTTGATACATAAAGGCAAAATGCAAAATTGGCGTGACTATGGATGGTCCGTCAGGGCATTTTTTTCCTTCAGGTGATTGAAAAAACAGCTCCTGTAAGGCCTCACAAAGCTCATTATGGGTTCCGGCGTCTGGTTCAGCAGCAGTGTGTGCGAGCAACGCAAGCTGAATCATGGTGGTATCGGCGGGATCTTTCGAGGCATAGCCTTTCTCAAACGGATACGGCGCGCCGATCTCAACAGCGACCTGGTCACCCATACTGTCTACAGTGATTTTCTTGCGAAATACTTTTTCGCCATCCCATCCCTGCATCAGTTTACCGCGATTTTTCAGCACCGTCGGCAGTGCACGGCTCAACGCTTCAAACAGTGCCACGTCAGCGGCGGCTAAAGGGCGCAGAAAATTGTCGCGGTCGGGTGTAAAAATAACGGGATAACTTGATGTGTTTGCCACTTGCCAGCCGTGCTCGGCAATTTCTTTACGAATAGACGTGGACACTTCGGCTCCATCATCAAAGCTCAATGCACTGTGTGGCGGAACATCATAATCCAGATCACGACGCATGCGATCACTGGCAATTTGATACTCACTGTAGTGCTGAATGCTGGCATACAAGATAATGCCAAAACTTTCGCCCATCTGGCCAATCACTGATAGAACCCCGTTGTCTATGCCGTGCGACTCCACTGTCACACTCAACAGACACGCGTCATGCGGAACAAACTCCCACGGCGAACTGAGGTAAAGCTCAGTCGCCGCATCAAAGAAAGAGGATATCTGTCCAGCCTTCAGGCCTGTCGATAGGTAAGTATCCGAGGCGTCGCCGGTTGGCATCGCACTGCCAAAGTTCTCTACTACCTCATCAAGGATTGGCGTATCGCCATACTCTATGTTGATACCGGGTACCTGGGAATCCAGAAAATTCGCCAGCCCCCGGTCATTGACAGTGATGTATTTAGGGCGCTGAGGAATGCCTGTCATCGGTGAGCGCATTGCCTGCTGCAATGTATCCAGCGCCACTTGCTTAAGATCAGCCTCTGGCTGGCAGACTTCGTTCGCCGCGATTAAACCATCGGCATCAATCCACAACATCAAGAATGGTCGATACGATTGCCCCTCCTCGGTGACGTAGGCAGGCATTTCTACCACGCCGCCATACCAGCGACCCTTTCCCACCGTTTGTGCAGCGGCAGTCGGCAACACAGTCAAGTTAGACGTCCCGTCTGAGTTCTGCTGTTGGAACAAATCGCCAGTGACCGGCTCATCGATTCGACACAGCTCAGGAGCGACATTCCAGCGCTGCCCACCATCGGTAACGAGGCTGAGCGTCTTTTTGTTTAAACGCAAAACGGTAGCGTCGATGCGCCCCTCGTGTTTGTCGTGAAAAAACACAGCATCGCCAACCTCAAACGCCGCCATACTTTGCACTTTCTTTTCTGCACGAACCACTTTGATACGCTCGACGACCAGCTGATTGAGCATCACCAGATCCTCTTCATCGAGGTGGCTGATCATTCTTTTCAAGGCTTGCAGATCAAGCAGGTTGCCGTCGTCGTCCAACCGAAGTCTCCCAATATGAACCCCAATCTTACAGATTTGCCAGGCCCCCTACCATGCTTGCTGCCAAAAAGCCGCGCTATTTAACCGACGAAGTACGGGTTCGGATGGCAATCAGCCCTGCCGCTTAGGGAAACTTCAACGCGGTTTTTGCGTCGATGCCATCCTCGCCAGGGATCGATGGGACTGGGAAGGTATTCAATTTTGCACACGCCTAATGTCTTTGCGAACAGGATTGACACCCATTTTATTTTTCCTGTGCTTGTTAACCCTTACAACTGGGGTAATGCCCCTCAACGCGCTCTTGCGATGACAGGCAAGTCACACAAAACAATCCTGAAAAATTGACTGGTGACTTAGTTTACTCTAACGCTTAATGTGGTCAGGGCGGATGTATTACAGATACATCGCTTCCGAGTATTTTATCCGATCAATCGCAGATACCATTTACTGAGCATTTTGATTGCTTCTTCCTGCTGAGAGTACGGGCCTGGTTTATAGCGACGAGAGCGCACACCCGCATGGTTGTTTTCCGTTATCTCACCATCCTGCTCTGTGGTTTCATACCAAAGCCATATGAGATTATCCCTGTCATAATCAACCCCTTCCTGTGCGTGTTTATCCACCATCCAGACAATTTCTACGTCGGAAACTTCTGCCGAAATCGGTGTGAAACGAAAAATCATCGCGTGGTCGTTAGGCATCAGAAGCGTACTAAACGGGTTAAATGTGACTCCGGTACTTCCCCCATCACAGACGCTAAATTTACCCATCAAGGTTGACGCCAGTTTGCCATCACGAGTTTCGCTCAATGTGTTCGCATTGAAGTTTATTGGCAGACGCTGTGCTGATTGCATTGATTGCGAAGTCCAATCATCACCCCACTGATCAGTGGTATAACCTAGGGAGGTGGCGTGCTGCCGCCACGCTCGCAGCTCGGGTTCAAATGCAGCCAAAGCTTCTGGCATGGCTGAGGAGGGACTAGAGCCAAAGGCTTTATACTTAGCTTTTGAATGCACATTGGAGAGTTCCGGGTGCGAGGTTAAGCAGTGATAACACTCAAAGAAATTCTCCATCACCAACTTCCAATTGCATTGCAAGCGCCAGCTGTGCCTATGCGCAATTTTCGCATTACTCAAATCGTGCAATTCCATAAATGGCTTCATGCGACTGACTTGTTCGTCGAAATCCGGTGGTGACGCTTCGGATAGACAAACAAAAATCAGTCCTTCATATGTACGGACATGACATTCATGAAGCCCATATTCGTTTTTGTTAAAATCTGCTCCCATGAGCGGCGCACCCCTCAGGCTACCGTCAAGGTTGTAGCACCAGGCATGATAGGGGCAGACAAAGACTTTTCTATTCCCTTGTTTGTTTAAACATACTTTGCTTCCGCGATGACGACACGTGTTATAAAACGCATTGATAGAATCGTTACTATCTCGAACGATGATAATTTCGTCACCCGCAATCTCGACGACAAAAAAATCTCCGCGGGAGGAGATCCGTGATTCATGATCCACTAACAACCATTGTTTAAACACGACACGTTGCATATCGTGCTCGAAAATAGCGGGATCCGTGTAGAACATTTGTTCCAACGAATACCCTGACACCTGACGATCAATTAGATCACGGAATTGATTTTTTGGCTGACTCGAATTCATTAATCACTCCACCCTGTTTACGCTAGTCGCGCTCGTGTTCTCGCATAATACACAACTCTATAACCTCCGATGATCCAGACTGCATCATCCGTTTTACGTCAAAACCACCGGAAAACCTGTAACCAGCCGCCAGTGTTAATCCCGATGACAGAAAAATTCTGCACAACAATATGATAACCCCTATCTAAATCCAATTTTAATTAGTCTGTTCATCAAGGGTCTATGAGTGCAATCCATGTCGCTTTTTACTGTGCCGGTCCAAGTCTCTGGCGCCAGTTCCCAATCCCTCCAAGTCCCTCCATTTTATGCTTTGAGTAATACGCTGGCGCTCTTGCATTGGACTCGGTAGCAATCATTGAATATCCGCCATGAAGGAAAGCACAGTTCACTATAGCGAAGAATTCTCAATAAATTCCAGGGCAGCTGCAATATCGTCTGCACAATCTCCCTCCGCTATGCTTGCGCAAATTGGTTGCAGCAAGAAACAAGCTTCCCGAGTACGATTAATAGAGTGCAGCACTGCCGCCAAGTCGATAGCAGAGCGCAATTCCCATGATTTACTATGTTGTTTACGTGCCACCGCAAGAGCAGTTTGAAGATGGGATATCGCGATCTCAGGTTGACCGCGTTTAACAGCTAACGCGCCGTCCAGGCGATGTAAAT
The DNA here is from genome assembly GCA_938041955.1 of uncultured Granulosicoccaceae bacterium. GTDB lineage: Bacteria > Pseudomonadota > Gammaproteobacteria > Granulosicoccales > Granulosicoccaceae. The sequence continues at coordinate 51,140 of CALISD010000029.1, forward strand.
TCGATAACGCGATTACTTCGCCAGTCTGATTGATAAGACTACGCGCCATATCAGCCAATTGTTGCGCTTTATCATAAAGTTCCAGATTAAGTGCGTAGTATCCTGCGTCAATTCTAATCGACGGTACTGTCAGCGTTCCTATCGTCACGCAATATGCATCCAGCTCCAGAAATTTATCGATTGCATCTGCATCGCCGGCCGCTGCAGCAAGAACGGCAAGCTGACTTTGCGCCTTAGCTGCGTAAAATGGCAGGCCGTTTTCAATGGCAACAGTTGACAATGAATTGGAATGCCTTGCGGAGACGGCATAGTTCCTCGCCGAGCGGGTAACACCGGCCAGATAATTGTGCATATAACATATTGTGTTGGTTTGACCTGTTGAAAGAGCTTCACTCTCTGCCTCAATTAAATGCTCGTCTGCCTGACGTGTTTCTCCCAACGCCCATAAATTGGCAGCGATGGTGCAGCTATTACATACACCATGGTCAAGGTCATTGTGTTGTGTTGAAATGTGTTTAACTGTTTTGTACGTTGAGTGGGCCGTAGCCAGAAATGGTTGTGCTGCGACAAAGCGTCCCAGTGAATATAAGGAGGTGCCGACGAGACGATTCGCCACGGGCGTTAGAGCTTTATCAGTATTTTCCTGTAAATGCACTTGCATTTCTTCCGCCACTGCAAGTGCTGACGCATGTTCTGAATGGATATGATGGCCTATCCATATGCCATATAGTGCTGAAAAACGTAGTGGTGTTTTGTCGATTTTATCGGCGAGCTCCAGCGCATGCCTGAATGCGGTTATGGTTTTACTGTCACCATACCCATTGCCAAAGCACCGTGCCCGACCCAGCTTGATTTGAAGTTCCAGCGAGCGACTGATTGTATTGGGATCAAGACTCGCTTTAATGCTGCTATCTATTTCCGGAGACAAAAGGGCAGTAGCACGCTCAAGATGCGATATTGCTTCATCAAATGCCGGCCGTGCTAATGCTGCTTCACTTGCCTGCTCCCACAGATCAATGGCTTGCTCCGATTGATTGGCAGCCTCCGCATGCCACGCCAGTAGCTCAGGCGGGTTATCAGTGTCTTCTATAAGGTATTGCAGTATATTACGATGGATTTCTTGTCGAGCATCCTTCAGCAGACTTTCGTAAGCAGCGTCACGAACTAGCGCGTGCTTAAATGTATAGTGTGCCTCTGGTGGCAGCCCGCGGCGATAGATGAGTTCTGCTTCGATCAATCCTTCAAGAGCCGCACAAAGGTCGGATTGCTGCAGTGGGGATACACTTTCGATAAGCCTATGGCTAAATTCACGACCAATGCAAGCAGCCGTTTGCGCCATGATCTTTAATGGTTCTAATCGATCCAGTCTTGCCATCAAACTGTCATGCAGCGTTACCGGAATTGTTGATGTATTTAAAGTGCTTTTTGGAGAATATTGCCTGGCGTTTTTCGTCAATGCGCCATTTTCCAAAATCGTCTTGGTAAGTTCTTCAACAAAAAGCGGAATACCGTCCGTCCGGTTAGTGATGATTTGCACCACATCATCAGGTAATGGCTTACCGCCACTCAACTGATCTACAATAGCAATCACATCCGCGCGCTCCAATCGATTGAGTAGCAGTCGCCGAACCGATGGATGGCCTCCAAAATTGTGAGAGAACGTTGGTCGGGCTGTAGCAAGGATAAGCACTTTTTCGTTTTGAATAGCTTCTAATGCAGTATCCAGTAGTTCGAGTGATGTCGGGTCGATCCAGTGCAAATCTTCAAAAACGAACAACAGCGGTTTGTCTTTGGACCGCCGAACGACTACTTCGCAGATAGCCTGCATGGTGCGTGTACGTTGTGCGGTGGGTGTTAGATTAAGTGGTGGATATCGCCCATCGGTTGCGATACCCATCATCATAGCCAATAGTGTTACCTTCTCGGTATCTTGACCAATCAAGTGCGCAAGTTTGTCGAGGCGTGTTTCGTTGCTATCGTCGGGCTGAAAACCTGCATCGTATGTAATTTGTGAGATGATTGGATAAAAGGCGCTATCGGAATGGTACGCTGAACACTGGCTCGTGATGCGGTTGTGGTCATCTGCTGAAATGCTGTTTATCAGTGCACGTATCAGTCTCGATTTTCCTATCCCCGCTTCACCAGTGACTAAAATCAATTGGGCTTTTCCTGCTTGCACGCGAGACCAATGTGCCTGTATTTGCTGTAGCTCCTGTTCACGCCCGTAGATGGGTGTAAGTGCCCCGTTACGGCGGGCGTCAAATCGGCTCTCAAGTGTTGATTTCCCGGAAACCGAAAAAGTGTGCACTGGGTGAGCTATGCCTTTTAACTCGTGCGTGCCAAGTGACTTCAAAGAAAATACATTGCCTAAAAGGTTGCATGTTTCCCGGGGCAAAACCAATTGGTCCGGCTGGGCCAGACTCTGCAATCGAGCAGCCAGATTAGGGGTTTCGCCTACAACTGCTGCCTCTTCCGAAGCGCCACTGCCGATCAAGTCTCCTACGACAACAATACCGCTCGCCACACCCACTCGCGTAGACAATGGGGTACCGTCGGGACTTTTCATATTTTTTACGCTTGCTATAGTCGCAAGTCCAGCACGCACAGCACGCTCGGCATCATCTTCGTTAGCACGTGGCCAGCCGAAATAACAAAGCACACCATCGCCCATGAAGCGCGCTACGAACCCCTCATGTCTGGCAATGATACCGGCCACATTATTTTGGTAGCTGGTGATTATGTCGCGCAGGGTTTCAGCATCATATCGAGTCGACATTTCTGTGGACCCGACCAGATCAATGAACATAACAGTCAAGTGTCGACGTTCTGCTGCGGATGAAGGGCCGGATAGATCCTGCTGGGGAGTCTGCAAAGCAGAATATGAAGTGGAAATTGATGCTTCGCTTGTTGACACCAATTTTGTATCGTCAACGCTTAGAAGCGAAGCGGCACCCAGAACTTTGCGACGTGGGCCCAATGGCAGGCCCAGAGTCTGAAGATCGTCATCAGTCAAATAGGGCAAAGCCAGAAGATCAATCTCGGCTTCTACAAAAGACGGGATATATTTTTCCAGACCGAGACTGCCTAGCCATTGCTCAATTCCTAAAGACAATTGGTGCTCCCTTAGCGATGATCCACTTTAACGATTCGATTGAATTTTTTCCAACGCAAATACAAGCTTGTGTTTTCTGCAAGTTAGCAAGATCACTGCATCCGATCGATTCTTAAAAACAGCGTTGCAATGTTCCGCTCTACAGCTAATGGTGTTTATCTGAGGTTCAAAGTAGTATGCGGACATTCGCAGTGCTTCATAAAACCGGGGCAGCCTAACAACATTAATCTGGATCAGTTGATCGTCCAGCTACAGACACGCCTTTCATTGACTAACCAACGCTGAAGAAATACGACCGGTATAGACAACTCGACACGCTGCCCCATGAACCGAAACTCCAAATACTACCGAAACAAATATTAATAGCCAATCGCTGCAATCTCCGCCGCGCACAAACCCAATTGCACAGGGGACTGTGCGGGAAGTTCGGTAACAAACTTTTCACAGCCACAGTCGTCAGATCAAGGCGGAAAAATTCAGGCATAGCTGGGCCTACGTCGAATTCTTCTAACGCCGCAACTGAGGCTGTGGTGAAGAAAGGTATACCGAACTTTCCAAACAGGCTACCAGGGCCAGCAATACTGCCGGCACTGCGCAATGATAAAACCTATATTGGGGATAAATTTAGTAACCCTGAAAATACCCCCACAAAAACGAAAACCTAACGCCAATAAAAAAAGAAAGGTAGTTTGATTTTGCAGCTTGACTTGGGCAGGCACTGCAAGCCATTTGGAACACATATCGAGCGCATCTTTACAACATCGGGGGACTTATAGAAATACTCATAAATAACACCGCGCAGCTGCCTACCACAAAAAAACAATGCAGCAGTCACTACTGCAGTCGGTTATAACTCACAAGCATGACATTGACGTTCACTTCACAACGGGCAAAGAAATAGTGATAACCAGCCTGGTACCGTCAAGGGCCGCAGCAACGCTACCGTGATTGGAATTACATAATTGCCTGACAACAGACAGACCCAGCCCACTGGGGTGTTCATTAATTACACGGGTACGGCTTTCGGATACTCGATAAAACCGATCAAACAGAAACGGCAGAGCCTGTTCGGAAACGTCAGGGGCTTCATTGCTAAAGACCAGGGAGCACACGTTCATTTTCTTATCAAGACATACCTCTACAACACATGACCCATCAACAGAGGCATATCTGAGCATATTGGAAAATAGATTATCAACAATTTGTTTTTGTATATTTGCAGCCGCGATTATCCGGTAATTACTCAGTGACCGCGGGATCAGCAAGTCCAGTTGTAAACCGCGTTGCCGAAAGCGCGTTGCCCAGCCACACTTTGCGTTGCCCAGCAAACCTGTGATCGAGACAGTTGCTTCGATACTCGAGCAGACAGTATCTGAATTATCCAGCTCCATGGTTTCAATAGTATGTGTCAGCATAGTTAAATGACTTAGCTCACCGGATATGAGCTTGAAATAGTCCTTATCTGCTTTAAAAATCCCGTCCTCCAGCCCCTCGGTATATCCCTGCAGGCTCATGATGGGTGTCCTTAGTTCGTGCCCCAGGTCTGTCATGAACCGGGCACGCCGTTGTTCCTCCTGTTGCAGCGCCAACGCTAACGCGTTGAAGTTGTCCGCCAATTGCCCTACCTCCCCCCTCTCGATAGTTGCACGAACCCCGTAGTCACCATGTCTAAGTCGCTCTGTTACCTGAGCCAGAGACCGTATCGGACGCGCAATCAGCAGCGCCAGACCTATAGACGCGACAATTGCTGTGATAAGGCCGGCAACAACGCTAATCCAAAGTTGTCGCTCCACATCGTCTACATACATAGCATGCAGGCGTCCAGGCTCGATGTTGAAGGTCGACATCAAACGTTCAGAGTACACACTGCTTTGACGCATAAACGTCAGGTACCAGGCCATCGCCAGCAATGCGATAGTGACAACATTAGCGGCGATAATTTGCGCAGTAAGCCAAGGCCATTTACGAAATCTGGTAGGCATATTCAGTTACTGGTGTGGTGCTGAATCGACAGTTTGTAACCAAAGCCACGCACCGTTTGAATCATGGCCCCCGCCTCTTCTCCGAGCTTTATTCGCAAATGATGAACGTGCACGTCGATGGCTTTCGGGCTAACCGCGTAGTCATTACCGTAGATGGTAGAAATGAGCGTATGGCGCTCAAAAACGCGACCGGGGCTCCTCATGAGTTGCCGAAGGATACGATACTCGTGCGGCGTCAGTTCCACGGGCATTTTATTGACCAGACAAACCGGCTGCATATTGTCCAGTTGAATGGGACCTCTCATAGTCATGTGGCCTTCCGCCGACTGGCTGGCTCGAACTCTCTTAAGGATTGCGCCTATACGCACCAGCAGAACGCGTGGTGAGAAAGGCTTCACCATGTAGTCATCCGCTCCCACACCAAACCCTAGAAGAATATCGCTTTCTGTCCCGAGTGCGGTTAAAAACAGAATGGGAGTGTTGCAGCCTGCTTGCTGCATCACCGCCGCAACCTCAGTTCCGGTTTTTCCGGGCAACATCACATCCAGCACACAGATATCAAATTCACGCTCGAGCGCTTGTTGCAAGCCCTTATCGCCATCTGTTGCAGTAACGACGTCATATCCCTCACTTTCCAGATAGGCACTCAGGAGATTGAGAATGTTCTCGTCGTCCTCGACCACAAGAACGGACGTGTTTAGTTCACTGTCAACTGATTGCAAAATAATTGATCCGCATGGGATGAGACCATTTTTAAGGGCTGAAAAAGATGGCTCTACATCTGGGCTTGGCAGTCAACCGAGCTAAGCCGTCAATCACAAATTGTTCACGCCATCCGGGTATTGGACGGCAAGACTCAGAATTGGTTCCTGCCCTGCATGCCTTATAAGTTGAACCAGGTATGTCTATTTTATCTATTTTTATCGGGCATAGCGGCAACAGACTATGCACAAGTACTCTGTGCATTCAACACCAGAGCACAACTTCGCGTCACATTTCATTAGATCCCTCGGCACATGGCGGACCACTTTTCACCCGCGATCTAAAAATCCGTTTTAGCGAAATTGGCTCTGACGACCCATTTCACGGGCCCACGAATAAAACCGGCTATAGTTCACCGCTTGGCGTGGCAAAAATCTGTTTCCAGTTTGTTTCACCTTTTCTGATCACTTCTTCCGTCTTTGCCAGAAAAAGTTTATTGTGGGCTTTAGGGCTGCTGTTGAGGTAGAGCTGGCCATCAACAATTGCCCACAGATCGGCTTTGGTTGGCACCTTCTTGCCCTTGCTCGCACCCGCTGCACACCATCCTCCGTAGGCCGGTGCATATGCGCCCGGATCAGCTTCAAACATCGCCAGGTTTTCGGCAGACGCGAACTGCCAAGTAACGCCCTGGTAGGTTGCAGTGTAGTCGGCCGAGCCTTTCATAGGCATACCGACTGTATGATAAGCAACAACGTCGTAACCATCGACCACAGCGGCGTCACCCATAAAATGCTCGTCAACAGCCAGGGCATGAGTAACCGGTATTGTCATCGCCAGTGACAGAAAGCCGATACTTGCAAGTTTCTTCATCGTAGTGTCCTTTATTTTCTGAGTTATCCGACCAGCCGACCTATTTCGACTTCCTCGGAGCATTCACAAAGTAAACGACACAAGTTTACTCACGGTTTGCCAAAGGTTAAGTTTCGGTTAGCATCGTATTTTTCCAATTCGTGCCGCAATGACCACAACACACGAAACTTCTGAGCACACCGGTATCAATTTAAGTGTCCGACCCCGGAAGAAACAAGGAAATATGAACACGCCGGTCAATACTCACTTGAGTGTCAGTATCCATTGGACTCATAATCCACAGAAGTGAGTTCTGACGAAAGGCCATACATCAAAACTCATGCTGACAATACTGCCAACGTATCTATTTTCTACCAAATTCTTATACGATGTTTTTCGTCTTGCTTGTAACATCCTGTTCTAAAGTACCTATAACGACGAATGACGTATTTATTCGTCTAAAGAACCAAACCCGATTAGACATAAAGGACTTAACGCTTGGGAAACGAATATTAAAAACGACAGTTACAGCAACACCAACTACACAACGGAATTTAGAAATATAAAAGTCGGAGAAACAACCAAATACAAGAACACCCGGGGCAAGCATCTAGCGTTAACAAACCTTCGCATACACGTAAAACCGAACGTTCTTATGGTAAGCATTACAGGGGCAATTCAGGATCTGATAAAACAGAATGGTGGACTAATGGACTCAATAGCGCCCCCCTACACCGGGCAAATGTTATCCGGGTATGGATTGGAAAAAGGCAACTATACGTTCACCTTTATAGGCATAAGTGATCAACTAGAATTTACACTTTATCGTGATAAATAGTTCGAGCATTCCTTCGTCTGTATGAAAGCTCTATCAATTGAGTTTATTAGTCATTCTAATGGTTGTTTAGTGTTCTTGCCTTGTAGCTTTCGAACCCAATTCGTGAAAATGTTAAGCCATACATAAGCAGAAAACCAGATAGCGATCAGTTAACCCGGTCGATCATACAAAGTCATACACGCCGATCGTGAAGTAGTCAGCTAGTGGGCTGTGCGGGAAGTTCGGGAAGTACGGTAACAAACTTTTCACAGCCACAGTCGTCAGAGCAAGGCGGAAAAATGCAGGCATAGCAGGGCCTACGTCGAATTTTTCCAACGCAGCTATGGCGGCTGTGGCGAAGATAAAGTGTTACCGAACTTTCCAAACAGCCCACTGGTATGCTGTATTAAAGCGAGCGGTCTTATAGGGCTTGGCGTTTGTCCGGCCCTTCTACAACGAATAGGTATAGGCTCGCAGAATGGATTTGTTTAATAGTCTCTATAAGAGTTGTAACGCATTTGCAGAACAAATGCCCAAAGCTCCCGCGGTATAAGTAACAACGACGGCTGAGTTAACAGCAGATGAGTTCGATACAGTGCGTATCTTTACTTAAAAAAATGTATCACAGTAATGAGAATCATTTGTCCGGTTCCCACGCGTGGCTACATTGTTCGAATCGGTACACGACTTAACGCTAGACTTAACGCTAAGAGAAGTAAATTGGACATACGAGAATTCAAGCTGACCGATAGCGATCAAGTGATCGCGCTATGGACTGAATGTGAGTTAACAAGGCCATGGAATGATCCGCTGCGTGACATTCAACGCAAGATGCAGGTGGCGGATTCACTTTTCCTTGTTGGTGAACAGGACAGCACAATCGTTGCCTCGGTAATGGGTGGCTACGATGGTCATCGAGGTTGGATGAACTACCTGGCGGTGTCACCAGGCTGTCAACGAAACGGCATTGCATCGCAATTGATCAATGAGCTGGAAGGCAGGCTGCTTGATGCGGGATGTCCAAAACTCAACCTGCAAATACGCACTGATAACCTTGCAGTGCAGGAGTTTTACGCAACACTCGGTTATAGTACTGATGCGGTGGTCAGCATGGGAAAGCGTCTGATACCTGATTAGCGGGCTGTGCGGGAAATTTGGTTAACAAACTTTTCACAGCCACAGTCGTCAGAGCAAGGCGGAAAATGCAGGCATAGCAGGCGTCCGTCGAATGTTTCTAAAGCCGCTAGGGCGGCTGTGGCTTCGATCCGTGTTACCGAACTTTCCGAACAGCCTTAACTACGCATATGAGATTTCACCCCCGACAGGCAGATTATTAAGGTCGCCGAAATGCCCGCAAGTGGCAGGCGAAATACCATGCATGTGAAAGCATCGTGCTACGTGTTCTCTATGGATACA
>CALISD010000030.1 GCA_938041955.1 uncultured Granulosicoccaceae bacterium
TCAAAAATAATATCATCAGTACCACCTGGTCCAACGCCACCGACACCATTTTGCACGGGGGTGAAATCACCGTCATTGAGATATTCGCGGGTTTTCCATGCGATATTGTGATCGGCACAGGAGGTATCGCCACTGACGCCGATTGCGCCGATGACATTACCGTCGTGGTATAAAGCAACGCCACCACCAAATACATTTACGCCGCCAATTCTGCCTCCTCGCATCGGGTCATTATCAGTGCCAAATGCGTTACCATTACCAGCGTAGGCAACAGAAGTGTCGACCGGGTTGCTTGCTTGAAGTCCAAAAAGAGAAGCGTTGTCTTGCACCGGGGCAAACAGGTTTGCTGTTGAGAGAGCGAGTTGTCTGTTAGAGAACGCGTTGGCGGTGTTGGCTTTTTGCGCTGATATCACCCGGCTGCCAGGCCATGGGTCATCACCGACAAGACCGTTGGCTTTGGTCACCTGACAAACGACACCGGAGCGATCGACGAGCGTGGCCCACATGGCGAAGTCCAGCCCGCCATTGCTGGTATCAAGAGCTTTACTTAGCGCTTCTGTTAAGTCGGAGTGTGAAATCAATGAGCACGCATTACCTCCGGTCTCATTTGAATCGGCCACCAGGCAGGATTCGCCGTTTTCATAACCCCAGCCGTCTCCATCCGGGTCGGTGCTGGTGCCGTTAACACAGACAGGGGCATGGTTGTCTGCCTGTGCGGGGGTGATGGTATTTGATGCTATAAAAATGGCCGCAATGGCGGTAACTAATACTCTACTTCTTGATTGATCCATCTATTTACTCTCCTTGTTTTACTGATTTGGACTGCTGCCAATCAATGTTGGCGATAAAGTTAAAACGTCTCAAGACGGTATAACTTACTCATCTATTTACGTACATACTGGCTTCCATTAACGAAAATAGTCACTCCGGTTAGCCGTGCGTGCTGTTGTATTTGTGACCGCTTGTACCATCAACGGATTCGTTACGTTGATAGAATCTAAACGGTATTGCAATACAATTCAGCCGATGATTAAATGAACTTAAATTTTCCACACAGGCGACTGAAATAACACCTTAAGTATTAAGAAATGATGAGTAGGTGACAATTACCCATTTTCACTAAATCATTCGTATAGGGTGCCGGGTCTAAGAAGGAACATTCACCCGTTTGGCGAAAATTAGTAATCGATCAACAGCAGCGCCACGGAGTTCCGAATTGGTATGTAAGTCCGGTGGGATGCCGGGCCAATAGGCGCAGTGATCCATTTGTGGCAGTACTCGCCTAATATTTTGCAATTGCCATTGAGGATGGTGTTGTTAAGGTATCAAGGGCACTGTGGAATGTTGCCCGTTCCATAAGCTATATAGGTATCGGCGGGTACTTTACGGCGCTTATTTATTCTGCCACCAGAAATCAGTGAAAGTAGCCGAAGCTGTCTAGCAGTCTATTCTGAGGCAGAGAGTGTTTGTAAATCACCAGTTTGATTCAGACCGTGGCTACCTGGATGTAGATTCTGCAGTAAAATATCCCTCAAGCTCATCTTCAGCATTTGAGTTTTTTTCCGATCCCTTGTCCTTATCTGTAGCGCTGGATTGAACTCTAACCGGATCAATGCTGCTCCATAGAGGGGTGGATGCCATGGCGCTTGCGAACAGTGCTCCGCCACGCAGCAGCCAGGCAACAACACCGGCGCTTGCACTCAATGATATGCCCAGGCTCGTATCAACAGCTATCTGATGCCTTTTTGATCGTTGTTCTTCAGATTGCAGAAGGTCGTTGTCGAACCTTGATAAGCCTTCAAGGAAGTAGTCGTTGGATAAGATGTCATTCAACCGTGTCGGGTTCAGATCCAGATAAACTTCGAATCGTGCTTCGTTGAATGCTACCGAATCATTGTAAAGCGCAGAATGCTTGATCTTATTGTGTTGTTTTACATCGAGTTCTTCGAGGTAGTTCTGTAACGTGACTCTGGCTTCAATCGGTCCGAGTTCGACGTTAGTCAGCACCTCCGCAACATCTGTACCGCTGCTTTCATGCTGTGCGGGCAGTGCGAGAAGTTCCCATTCGGGGAATTGAGATTCCACAATCTCAGTAGTTAATTCAGTGGTTTCGGCCGGTGATTCCAGTTCATTCTGAATAGCCTCGGGCGTCTCAGGTATGGATGCAAAAGCTGATGCTATTGGCGCTTCAATCGTGATATTCACTTGCGCAATTGTATAGACACCGTCTTCATTAGTTACCCGGTAGGTGAAAAAATCATACAGTACGGCAGACCCGTCGTGCATATAAGAAAAAGTACCGTCCGGGTTCAGCTCAAGGGTCCCATATTTCGGAGGCTCTTCTATCTCCACCAGTAAAACTGTATTTGACAGCAGTTCTGCCGTGCTTAGCGCGCTATAGCCGGAGGCAAGCTGATCGCCGTTAAGAGAGTTGAAGGACTGACCGAACTTCAGGTTGAGTTGATCGCCTTGTAGTTCAGGGGCAGGGTCAATGACTTCAGTAACAGTGATCGAAAAGCGCCCGGAGGATGGAACCGAGCCATCCTCGCCACCGTCTTGCACCGATACATCAAAAAAGTCATTGTCGGTCTCGGAACCATCGTGCGTATACCTGAGTTGATCGCCGGCTATCTGGGCAAGTGTAAAAGTGTCACCAGGTGAAAGTGTACTTCCATTTAAAGTCAATTGGCCATGTAGCGGTATGCTTTGTAAACTGAAGGTAAGTTCAGTGGCAAGCAGATCATCTGCATCGGTGGCGGTGAGTACCGCTGTTGTCAACAGGTTTTCGCTGCCTTCATCTACCGTTGTGTTCTCGGTTATTAGCAGTGGCGGATCATTCACACCGGGTAGATCAAAGCTGATGAAGTTGGCTGTCGGGTCTGTGTCGTCACCACCGTTGGCAGTACCACCGGTATCCTGAACGAAAAAGCTGAAACCGTTATAACCAAAGCCGCTATCGTTCGCCGGAGGTGTGTAGATGAGCAGCCCGTTGTCAATGTCCGAGACATCAATGACACTGCCCGCGCTAATTGTCATGCCGTTGTTTTTCAACACGCCAGTGTCCGGCAGGGAGCTTACTACGAGGCTTTTAAATGAATCATTGTCCCTGGGATCTGTGAACTTAAAGTCGGCTCTGCTGAAAACATGATTAGTATCCTCAGGGGTGGTAACGGTTGAGTCGCCACCGGTAGGTGCGTCATTTACGCTGGTAACGTTAAACGTAATGAAACGTACCTGCGGATCCAGAAATGAACCACCGTGAGCATTACCGCCGTCGTCCTGAACCTGGAAGCCCATCTGGTCATAGGCGATTGCGTTACTGTCAGGCTGCGGTGAGAACACCAGCAGGCCGGCGTCAATGTCACTGACGTTGATCACTTGTCCCGTGCTTACCGCTAAGCCACCCATTGACAGTAGACCGTGCACTGGTAATTTGCTGACCGTGACCGCAGAGAAGGCGTTATTGTCCTGCACGTCAGTGAAGCCGAAGTCTGTACGCGACAGCACGTAATTGGTGTCTTCCAGTACGGTCAGGGTATTATCGGAGCCTGCCGGTGCATCATTGACACTTGATACTGTGATGATCTGAGTAATGGAATTTGAATGTAGTTCGCCATCATAAACACGAAAATCAATAGTGCGGATATCGATCGCCGGAAGATCACTGCTGTTGTCGTACAGCACAGAGCGAAGCGCTGCCTGATACGCGGCGATTGTGTCCGAACCGCTCATTGACAGTACTCCGTTAACACTGTCCCATAAACCCGTGATGTTCGGAGTGTCGGTAAACACAAGCCGATCTTCTGCCGGGTGGTAGCCGCCTGAGATCCTCACGATCGCACTGTCGAGTGTGGTGTCATCAATGTCATCTACTGTGAGGTTGGATGTGATCGTGATGCCACCGTCATTCTCGAGATATTCCAGGTTCGTATTTTCAATGCCGGCTACCACCGGAGAATCATTGATCGGAATAATTGTGATCTCTCGAGATAAAATATTGGACTCTATATCGCCATCACCAATTGAGAATGACACAGTACGAGAATCCAGAGTCGGGTTATCATCGATATTCTCATAGCGCACAGTGCGTAACGCCGCCTGATAGGCAGAGATGGTATCTGTACCGGTGAGCGTGAGCGTGGCCGCAGCGGCGTCCCATGCAGCGCTGATTGTGGGCGTGTCGATGAATGACAGTTGATCTTGAATGTTGTTGTAGCCACTGGAAATAGTGACAGCTGCAGACTCAATAAACTGATCATCCCGATCTGCTAAAGATAGAGTGTTGGTGAGTGGCGCGGGACCGGCATTCTCAATATAAATGATGTTGGTGTTTTCAATGTCAATCAGTTCCGGCGCATCATTGACTACGGACAGGACAATATCTCTTTGTGCGATATTGCTGTCGGTATCACCGTCGTTGACTGTGAAAGACAGGGTACGTGTGGCGCTGTTCGGGTCGTCGCTGGTGTTGGCATAAGTGACAGATCGTAGTGCGGTCTGGTAACTCGCTAAGGTATCAGTTCCAGTGAGAGTAAGAACGCCGTCAACAGCGTTCCACGTTGCATTGATGTCACCGGTGCCGACGTAATCTAGCCGGTCTTCAGCGGGTTGATAGTTGCCGGTGATCTGGACGCTAGCAGAGAACAGGTTGATGTTATCAATGTCGTTCAACACAAGCGTAGTGGTGACTGGCGTTGGATCAAGGTTTTCACTGTAGATCAGGGCGTTAAGCTCCACAGATGCTGTGACCGGTGCATCGTTGAGCCGTACGATCTCAATGTCGCGAGTCAGAACGTTACTACCAAGCTCGCCATCATTGATTGCAAAGCTAACCTGTCTCGCCAATGGATTGGGATGCTCACTGCTATTAGCGTAGGTGATGCTTTGTAACGCCTGCTGATATTCTGCTGCAGTGGCGGAGCCGCTAAGTGTTAATATTCCCGAAGTGTTGTCGTAGGATCCTGCAATGCCCTGTTGGTTAGTAAAAAATAGTTCGTCTTCCCCGGCAGTAAAGTTCCCACCAATAGAGACGGTGGCGGATTCTATTCGGGAATCATCAACATCACTGATTGCAAGGTTACCGGTGACGCCAATTGATGTGCTGTTCTCGAAATAGATTGCTGGTGCTGTTTCAATGGTAGACAACACGGGTGAATCGTTAACAGCAGTGAACGTAATATTGCGTGACGTGATGTTGCTGTTGATATCGCCGTCGTTAACCAGAAATGACACCGTGCGATCCAGACCAGACGGGTTGTCACTGGTGTTTTGATAGCCTATTGAGTGAATTGCTGTTTCATAGTCAGCAAGCGTGGCGGTGCCTGTCAGGGCCAGTACGCCGCTGCCAGTGTCGTAGCTGCCGGTGACACCGGGATGGTCAGTGAATGTCAGAATATCTTCACCTAAAGCGAAATTTCCAGTGATCGCAACGGTGGCTGATTCAATTTTGGTGTCGTCAACGTCGGTGATCGAAAGGTTTCCGGTGACACTAATCGCTGCGCTGTTCTCAGTGTAGAGTGCAGGCGCGGTCTCAATAGTGGACAACGCCGGAGAATCATTAACAGCGGTGAACGTTATGTTGCGTGACATTACATTACTGTTGCTATCACCATCGTTCACCGAAAATGACACCGTACGATCGAGAGTGGTCGGATCGTCACTGGCATTTTGATAACTTACTGAGTGAATAGCCGTTACGTAGTCCGCCAACGTAGCAGAACCCGTCAGCATCATAGTGCCTGTTGTTGCGTCATAACTTCCGGCGATACCGGACTGATCAGTGAAGGCCAGTTCATCTTCGCCCGGGGCGAAGTTGGCGCTGATATAAACGCTGGCAGACTCAATGTATGTGTCATCCACGTCGCTGAGTGCAAGGTTATCTGTAATGCCGACAGGATCGTCATTCTCAGTAAAGAATGACGGTAGCAGTTCGATGTTTGATATCACTGGTGGATCATTAACAGTGGTGAAGACAATGTCTCGATACAGCTGATTGCTGGAAACATTGCCGTCATTTACCACGAATGACACTGTGCGATTCAGATCTGAAGGGTTGTCGCTGGTGTTTTGAAAGCTAACAGACTGAATGGCGGCTTGATAGTCAGTCAGGGCGGCGGAGCCGGTCAGAGTTAAAACGCCCGTAACAGCATCGTAGACGCCGGTTATGCCGAACTGATCAGTGAATTCCAGTACATCTTCACCGGTAGCGAAGTTACCCGTAATTGAAACGCTGGCTGACTCAATGTTGCTGTCATCAATGTCGCCGACAGTGAGATTGCCAGTAATGCCGATCGGTGAGCCATTTTCCGTATAGAGCGCTGGAGCCATTTCGATTGTGGATAATACTGGGGCGTCATTGACGGCATTGATTACAATTTCACGTGATGATGTGTTACTGCTGTCGTTACCGTCGTTTACAACAAAAGAAACCGTGCGATCGAGAGCAGCTGGATTATCACTGTTGTTACTGTAGGTAATTGAGTGGAGGGCCGTTTCATAATCAGAAAGAGCTGCGGAACCTGACAATGTCAATATACCGTTGATGGCATCGTAACTGCCTGTGATGCCAGGTTGATTGGTGAATGCCAGGCCATCTTCGCCTGCGGTGAAGTTGCCTGTGATAGATATGGTGGCAGATGTTATGTTGCTATCATCGACATCGCTGATAGCGAGATTATCGGTGATACCGACGGGCGCGTCGTTCTCAATGTAGGTTGCAGAATTGGTTTCAATATTGATCAGCTCGGGTGGATCATTGACTGCGGTAAATACAATATCGCGAGAAAGCACGTTGCTGCCGGCATCGCCGTCGTTGAGGGTAAAGCTGACAGTACGAGTCAATTCTGATGGGCTATCGCTGGTGTTGCGGTAGGTGATTGATTGAATAGCAGCTTCATAATCGGCAGGTGATGCTGAGCCGGTCAGGGTTAATATACCGGTTGAGGCGTTGTAATTTCCGCTAATGCTGAGTTGATCCGAAAATTCCAATACATCTTCACTTATTGCGAAGTTGCCTGTGATAGAAATGCTGGCAGACTCAATATGGGTATCATCGATGTCGCTTACTGCGAGATTACCAGTGATTGCAATGGGGGCACCATTCTCTGTATAGGATGCCGGTGCAGTTTCGATTGTGGAAAGTACCGGTGGGTCATTGACAGCGGTAAAGGCGATATCGCGAGACAGCGGATTGCTGCTATTGTCACCATCATTGACTACAACTGACACTGTCCGAACTAACGTTGACGGGTTATCACTGGTGTTGTGATAGGTTATCGTGTGAATGGCGGTTTCGTAGTCTGCCAATGTGGCAGAGCCAGTCAGGGTCATGATGCCGTTAACAGTGTTAAAATTTCCGGTAATGCCAAGCTGATCGGTGAATATCAGAGCATCTTCGCCTGTTGCGAAGTTATCTGTGATAGAAACGGTAGCCGATTCAATGTGGGTGTCATCAATGTCACTTACCCCGAGATTGCCAGTGATCCCAATGGGGGCACCATTCTCAGTGTAGAGTGCCGGTGCGGTTTCTATAGTAGAGAGTACTGGCGCATCATTAATTGCAGTAAGCTCAATATCGCGAGATAACGCATTACTATTGATATCACCGTCGTTGACTATGACTGATACTGTGCGATCTAAAGCGCTTGGGTCATCACTGGTGTTGAGATAGGTAATCGAATGAATGGCGGATTCATAATCAACCAGGGAGGCAGATCCGGTTAGAGCCATTATCCCGTTAACAGTGTCGTAGCTACCAGTGATTCCTGACTGATCAGTGAATACCAGAACATCCTCGCCCGAAGCAAAGTTTGCGTTGATCGAAACCGTCGCAGATTCAATATGGGTGTCATCTACGTCATCTACAGAAAGATTGCCGGTAATCCCGACGGGGACAGCGTTCTCAAGGTAGATAACTGGAGAAACTTCAATACTGGACAGCACGGGCTGATCGTTAACGGCGGTGAATGTGATGTCTCGATACAACGGATTGCTGATATCTGCGCCATCGTTAACAACAAAGGATACTGTGCGATTCAGAGTAGACGGGTTGTCACTAGTGTTTTGATAGGTCACCGAATGAATAGCGGTTTCGTAGTCGGCAAGCGTGGCTGTACCAACCAGTGTCAGCACTCCGGTAGTGGGGTTGTAGTTGCCTATAATGCCGAGCTGGTCATTGAATGTGAGTGCATCTTCGCCTAAGGCGAAATTACCAGTGATAGAAACGGTTGCTGATGTGATATTGGTGTTGTCGATATCGCTTATTGTGAGATTGCCGGTCAGACCAACCGGCAGTCCGTTTTCGGTATAGAGTGCCGGTGCAGTTTCTATTGTGGACAATGCGGGCGCATCATTCACAGCAGTGAGTGCTACATCCCGGGACACCAGGTTGCCACTGGTTTCGTCATCGTTAACTACGAATGAGATCGTGCGAGCCAGAGTAGAGGGGTTATCACTGATATTTTGATAAGTCACTGTGTGAAGCGCGGCTTCATAATCGATAAGAGAGGCAGATCCCGTCAGAGTCAATATTCCGTTAGCCGCGTTGTAACTACTGCTTATGCCAAGCTGATCGGTGAAGGCCAGAACATCTTCACCTGGGGAAAAGTTACCTGTGATAGAAACGGTGGCTGATTCTATGTTGGTATCATCAGCGTCATCGACTGCAAGATTACCAGTGAGACCAACGGGGGCACTATTCTCTACATATAGTGCCGGTGCGGATTCGATGGTGGACAGAACGGGTGGGTCATTGATTGCGCTAAACACAATGTCACGAGACAACATATTGCTGTTGGTATCGCCATCGTTGACGATAAATGACACGGTGCGATTCAAAACAGATGGGTTGTCACTGGTGTTGTGGTAGCCAATCGTGTGGATAGCAGCTTCGTAGTCTGCCAGTGTGGCAGAGCCGGTCAGGGTCATGATGCCGTTTACAGCGTCATAGGTTCCGGTGATACCAGGCTGATCGGTGAAAGCCAGAACATCTTCACCTGGGGCAAAGTTACCTGTGATAGAAACGGTGGCCGATTCTATATTGGTATCATCAGCGTCATCGACTGCAAGATTACCAGTGAGACCAACGGGGGCACTATTCTCTACATATAGTGCCGGTGCGGATTCGATGGTGGACAGAACGGGTGGGTCATTGACTGCGGTAAACACAATGTCACGAGACAACATATTGCTGTTGGTATCGCCATCGTTGACGGTAAATGACACGGTGCGATTCAGAGTAGATGGATTGTCGCTGGAGTTTTGATAGGTGATAGAGCGAATAGCGGAGTCATAGTCAACCAGAGGGGCAGAACCCGTTAGCGTTAATATGCCGCTAAAAGTGTCATAGATGCCGGTGATACCCAGCTGATCGGTAAATGCCAGAATATCTTCACCTGAGGCGTAGTTGCCTGTGATAGACACGGAGGCGGATTCAATATTGGAGTCATCGACGTCACTGATCGAGAGATTGCCGGTAATGCCGGTAGGTGTACTGTTCTCTGTATACTGCGCCGGAGCCGTTTCGATGTTAGCCAGTTCCGGAGGATCATTGACGGCAGTGAACGTGATATCTCTGGACAGCAGGTTACTGTTATCGTCGCCGTCGTTAATAACAAACGACACAGTGCGATTCAGTGTAGATGGGTCGTCACTGGTGTTTTGAAAAGCGACTGTGTGTAGTGCCGTTTCGTATTCAGTCGCAGTGGCGGTGCCTGTGAGCGTCAATACGCCGCTAATAGTATCGTAACTGCCGGTGATGCCAAGTTGATCGGTGTAAGCCAGAACATCTTCACCTGAAGCGAAGTTACCTGTGATTGAGACGCTGGCTGATTCAATGTTGGTGTCATCAATGTCACTTACTGCGAGATTGCCGGTGATACCTACGCCTGCACCGTTTTCTGTATAGAGAGCAGGGGCTGTTTCTATGGTGGACAATACCGGCGCGTCATTGACCGCTGTAAACACAATGTTACGAGATAACAGGTTACTGTTGTCGTCACCATCGTTAACAAGAAAAGCCACTGTGCGATCCAGAGTTGACGGATTGTCACTGGTGTTGCGAAAGGTAACTGAGTGAATCGCGCTTTCGTAATCGGTTTGGGTCGCCGAGCCGGTGAGGGTTAATATACCGCTGATAATGTCGTAACTGCCAGAGATGCCCGCCTGATCGGTGAAAACCAGAACGTCCTCACCCGTTGCGAAGTTGCCAGTGATGGAAACGGTGGCAGATTCAATGCTGGTATCATCGACGTCGTTTATAGCGAGATTGCCGGTGATACCTGCGGGCATACCGTTTTCTGTATACAAAACCGGAGCCGTTTCTATGGTCGACAGTTGTGGTGCATCATTGACAGCTGAAAGCACAATATCGCGAGACAACTGATTACTGCCGGTATCCCCGTCATTGATTGTGATTGACACGGTACGATTCAGAGTAGACGGATTCTCACTGGAGTTTTGATAGGTAATTGAATGAATGGCAGTTTCATAATCAGCCAGGGAGGCAGAACCTGTCAGGGTTAGTATCCCGTTAATAGCGTCGTAGCCGCCAGTGATGCCCAGTTGATCGGTAAATGCCAGAACATCTTCTGCTGTGACGAAATTGCCAGTGATGGACACAGTCGCAGAGTCTATATTGGTGTCGTCAACATCACTGATAGTGAGGTTGCCAGTGATACCGATTGGCGCTCCGTTCTCGGTGTAGAAAACGGGAGCAGCTTCGATATTAGTGAGCGCTGGTGGATCATTCACAGCAGTTAGCGAGATGTCTCTAGATAGCACATTGCTGTCATCATCGCCGTCATTGACGACAAATGAGGTGGTACGGCTAGAAATAGATGGGTTATCACTGGTGTTTTGATAAGTAACCGAATGCAGTGCAGTTTCATAATCAGCCAGTGTGGCTGAACCGGTCAACGCTAAAATGCCGGTATTAGTATCGTAACTGCCAGTGATGCCCAGTTGGTCGGTAAACGCCAGAACATCTTCTGCTGTGACGAAGTTTCCGGTGATGGACACAGTCGCAGAGTCAATATTGGTGTCATCAACATCACCGATAGTGAGGTTGCCGGTGATACCAATAGGGGCGCCGTTCTCGGTGTAGAGAACCGGAGCGACTTCAATGTTAGTCAGCGCAGGTGGATCATTCACAGCGGTTAGTGAGATGTCTCTAGACACAGGGTTACTGTTGTCATCACCATTGTTAACGACGAATGAGACGGTACGATTCAGACTGGATGGGTTATCACTGGTATTTTGATAAGTAACCGAATGAAGTGCAGTCTCGTAGTCAGCCAGTGTCGCTGAACCGGTCAATGTTAAAATGCCGGTATTAGTATCGTAACTGCCAGTGATGCCCAGCTGGTCGGTAAACGCCAGAACATCTTCTGCTGTGACGAAATTACCGGTGATAGACACAGTCGCAGAGTCAATATTGGTGTCGTCAACATCACCGATAGTGAGGTTGTCAGTGATACCGATAGGGGGGGCGTTCTCGGTATACAGAACCGGACCGACTTCAATGGAACTTAGTGCAGGTGGATCATTAACATCAGTTATCAAAATGTCTCTAGATAGCAGATTGCTGTTGTCATCGCCGTCATTGATGACAAACGAGATGGTACGGTTCGAAGTAGACGGGTTGTCGCTGGTATTTTGATAAGTAACCGAATGAAATGCCGTTTCATAATCAGCTAGTGTAGCTGAACCGGTAAGCGTTAAAATGCCGGTATTAGTATCGTAACTGCCAGTGATGCCCAACTGGTCGGTAAACGCCAGAACATCTTCACCTGTGACGAAATTGCCGGTGATGGACACAGTCGCAGAGTCAATATTGGTGTCGTCAACGTCGCTGACGGTGAGATTGCCGGTAATACTAATAGGGGGACCGTTTTCGGTATACAGAGCCGGAGCCACTTCAATGTTAGTGAGCACGGGTGGATCATTGACAGCAGTTATCGAAATGTTTCTGGATAGCAGATTGCTGTTGTTATCTCCGTCATTGACGATAAATGAGATGGTACGGGCCGAAGTTGAGGGGTTATCGCTGGTATTCTGATAAGTAACCGAACGAAGTGCAGTTTCATAATCAGCCAGTGCGGCTGAACCGGTCAACGTTAAAATGCCGGTATTAGTATCGTAGCTGCCAGTGATACCCAACTGGTCAGTAAATGCCAGAACATCTGCACCTGTGACGAAATTGCCGGTGATAGACACAGTCGCAGATTCAACATTGGTGTCATCAACATCACCGATAGTGAGGTTGCCAGTAATACCGATAGGGGCGCCGTTCTCGGTATAGAGAACGGGAGCAATTTCGATGTTAGTCAGTGCTGGTGCATCATTGACAGGAAGAATATCAATGAAAAGTGTTTCGGTTGCAGTTAGTGGTCCGCCAATACCGGAAGCACCTCTGTCATCAAGCAGGATATCGACTCGTCCGATGCCGTTATAGTCTTGTGTCGGAGAGAAGATAAGCGTGGCCAACGCTGTGTTTAGATCGGCGACTGTGCCTTCAATCGTGATTGCCGAAGATCCGGAACTGCCCGACAACACAAGTACACTGCTTGTTGTTAACAGGAGGCTGCCATTGGTAGAGGTTATAGCAACTTCAATAATTGCTGTCCCTGCATCGTCGTCAGAAATCTGCACCGCTTGAGCAATGTTGACATCCTCGTTGGTGATCCCACGAACGAAGCCACCGTCGCCCTGGTTCAGGTGTACCCCTATTGAGCCTCCGTTAGCCGCTGCATAAATAACATCGTTGTGACCATCAGCGTCTATGTCGGCTGCTTCAGCCCATACCGGGCCGTCTGTTGTTGTATCCAATAGGGTACGGGTGAAGTTCCCGATGCCATCGTTATTGTACAATCGAATTTCGTCACTATTCTTGTCGATGATGATTAAATCATTGCTCGCGTCATTATTTACATCAGAGATCTCTATGTGGTAGTCGAGACTGGAAATGCCAGCCTCTACTATATGCTGTACGAAAACCGGGTTAGCGCTGCCGTCATTTTCAAGCCAACCCACGGTGTTACTTCCCCACGAGATATAGCCGATGTCCTGATCGGTATCACCGTCCAGGTCAGCAACAGCCAGGTCAAAAACGTTACCAACGGAGGCGATACTTTGGTAGGTAAATCCGGCCGTAGCGTTGCCGTCGTTCTCGTACCAGTTTATCTCCTGATTCTGGAAATCACCGGCAACTATATCGAGGTCCAGATCGCCATCCATATCAGCCAGATGAATCCCTTCGGCGTTGCTGACATTAACGGTATCACTAAATGTTTTACTAAAAACGCCAACTGCGTTTTGTTCGAAAACTGCGAGTTGTGAGTCTCCTATTGATCGATAGAAGGTTGCTACGATGTCTTTGCGACCGTCTCCATCAATATCCTCGACCGCAAGATCGTCAGCGCCATCAAATTCACCAGCGCCGGACCCTTCAAATGTAGCCGTGGTAAATGAAACAGAACCACTGCCAATAAAGTTATTGGTAAGCACATAGATACTGTCGTTCAAGTCAGTGGGGTCATCATTGGCGACGACAATATCGATGTCTGTATCACCGTCGATATCGGTCGCGACTACAGCTCCAAAGTCTTGACCTGTAGCGATAAGGAATTCAGCTGAAAAATTACCCAGCCCGTCGTTTTCGTACCACAGTAACTCGCCGCTGTCGGTGGTAGCCAGTAAATCTATGTCTCCATCACTATCGAGATCGCCGGACGTCACGCTGGTGGCGCCGACTAATGGTGCGATAGTGGTGGGTTGTGCACTTGGCAGGGTTGTGAAGTATGGGGCTGTATTCGAGTCTTCCACACTGATTGCAACTGAATCACTGACTACAGTTTGTTCTGTCGCTAGTGCTACTATTTCATCCTTAGAAAGGGCGCGGTCGTAGATTCTTGCATCATCGATCAGCCCATTTAGGTCATAGTCTGGGTCGCCATCGCCATGTGACCCAATGAACGTGTCGAAACCCGTGTTGTATCCGATGGAAGCGCCGGTTGACGATGATGCAACCTCAATTCCATTTAGAAATATTGAGTGAGTGTTGTTGGTGTCATCAAGCACGTAGGCAATATGATTCCAGCCGCCACCCGCCAGTATAATATTATCTATGCTGCTGACACTGTGGAATGCACCAGGCGGAGGTGGACCGCTTTCGTAGAAGAAACCCTGGAGTCCGACAGTGGAATCGTCCAGGCTCAGCGCGACCCGGTCACCTAAGCTAATCACATCAGCAGCAAATGTGTCCGCCGATGCTAAGTTGACCCAGGCTGCAAACGTTACATTGGCAGGGTTGTTATAGGTTCCAGTGATTTGTACAGCGTCTCCGTCACCATCAATACTCAATACTTGCCCACGGGTGGCGTCACTGGTGATAGCGGCATTGCCAATCAGAGTGCCGTGCTGCACAAGTCCGACGCTCGTGTCGTTGGCATTTGCTTCGAACTCATAGTGTCCTTCAAGGTCAGCACCCAATGAAGTTGTCATATCGAGAGTGACCGGGCCGGTATAGTTGGTTACCGGTGTGAAAACCAATCCGTCGAGCGCTGCGTTTATGTCAGATTCTGTTCCATGAATCGTCATAAAGGAGCCGCCATTGAATCCGCCTACGATGGATAGCCCTGTGGTTTGTGAAAGCGTCAGATTGCCGTTAAAGTTGGAGGAGAGGTATACCTGCAATCGTGTGTCAGTACTCACGACGGTATCGCTTACTGATATTACGTTGCTGTTGGCGGTGCTAAAAACCAGTGGCCCATCTTTAAGTGTGACCTGTGGTCCGGGCAGCGTTTGTGTGATCTCGCCCTGGTTATTCACTGCGATTTGCATGATTTCACTGAATGTGTTGCCGGGTGCGCCAGTGACTTCTACAGTGATGTTGTGAGACGCATTGGTTTCATAGTCTAGTAATGCTCCATTGGCCACGGTTACCTCACCGGTGTTCGTGTCGATGGCGAATCGTCCACCTGCATCATCTGTCAAGCTGAAGGTGAAGGATGAAAGAACTTCCGTGGCTTGCCATTCCACGACATACGAGCTTTGCCCGGAAATTGTGTCGTCGCCCCACGCCCCACCGGCCACCATGCGAATATAGTCTTCATCGGCGATGTCAGAAAGATTCAATGTGCTGGAATAAACTCCTGCAACCGCAGACCCTCCATTTCCACCGGTCCAAAATGTCTCTGTGGACTCCGCTGCTCCGTCGAGCCAATTCCATGTGCCTTCTGTGTTTGCGTCAGATGCGCCAATCCAGATTTGGTTTCCAGACGATGTCACCCAGTCCAGAATATATTGGTTTTCATACGCCGAGTTAATAGTAACAAGCTGCCCCGGCACACCATTCAACGAATCAGTTGTTGCAGCGGTTAATGCGGTAGTGAAATCGCTCGCCGTATCAACGAACCGATAGAACTTGCCTGTTGTTGCATCGTAGCTAAGCGTCGAATCATTGCTCAGGAGGGTGGCGACGTCAGTGGAGGCATCTGTGTAACTCGGAATGACAAAACCGATGCTGGTTCCGTTTGCACTAATCTCGTCGACGTTTAATTCTTGCGTTGGAGTGCTATTCGTGAAGCCCGCGCCAACAGCGTGCTGGACACTAAAGTTATTACCACTGACAACATCAACTATGTCATTAGATGCATTGAAACCATCCATTTGCCAGTTTGCGATGAGTCCGCCAGGCAAGTTTGCTGTGTCGAATTTCTGTTGGGCGTTAAGTGCGATTTCACCTTTACTCTGGACACGATCCCAGATGCGAACGTCGTAATAGGTTCCTTTAAAATTCTGGTCAGGGCTGAAGCCGCCTAGCAGTGAATCCTGTTCTTGTCCCAATACGATTTCACCGGTACCAGTTGTACCGGTGATTGCGGAACCCGTGGCAAGCCCGCTGCCATAGTCGACTAACTCACTATCGGCATAAATTGCCCAGTCGCCATTTGTTGCATCCCAGGTTGCTGCCAGATGATGGAGATTACCATCCAGCAGATCATTGTAATCAATCCCGTTAAGGACGGGCGTGACGTCACCGTTTATATAAAGCTGTGCTGAGCCCATTTCAGTGAAAATGATTGTCAGGTCATGACCACCGGCTGTGCCGGCGGCATACGAGAACAACGGAGAGTCATTACTGTGCTGAGCAGAGAATGATACTTCAATGGTGACGCTGGTTAGTCCGCCCAGGATTGCACCGCCGTCTGCTGCTAGAAGATAAGCGTCGTTTCCTGTGTCAACATTGAGTTCAATACCACTTGAAATATCGGTGGGTGAATTTAGCAATGGCAGAGCTGAAATCCAGTCATTTTGTATTTCGGCGGAGATCGCAATGTCAGTATTGATATCGCCCTTCGAATACTCCAGTTGCCAATCTGCGCCGAGAAGCACATGTCCGGTAGCATCTGTACTGGCTGCCACATCAGCGCCTGTCGTGTCGGCTATGGTATCGACAAATAGACGACCCGCCTCGCTGCTGGCGAGGTCACATCCGTAAATCAGAAGGTCAGCATCTTCCGTGAGTGAACGGCCCCAAGAGTCAAGGTCGCTTAAGTAAGACGGAACTGTACTCGAATCCAGTCTGCTGCTACCTAATTGAAATCCCTGGCTGTCACCGTGACTTAATATATGAATGGCTTTGATACCCGACATACCATGCAGAGTTTGGGTGATGTCTCTTATGCCATCCTGATCTGCATCGAGCGATATTATTTTCCACTCAACCTGATCCGGCCGGGTTGTTTTGAGATCGGAAAGGAGTTTCTGTGAATCTGCCACACCGGCATCGATAATCACTACCTCCAGGTCGCGTTCGGCAAAATCCTCTGCTGCCTGGCTGGGGTCGGATGCTACTTTTGTGTACGGTGGATCACTTGCAGCAAGCGGTGTTAGATGGTCGGCTCTTTGCGCATTGCCCGTGTCATTGGATGTGGCATTATTGAATGCTATTGAGTACTTATTTGCAGTGCTATCTAAAGTAAATGTGTTTGCTGCTGGCGTAGCGAGCCCGTCAACCGGGATTTGGGGAGTGATCCGCCAATCCTGTGACGGTTGTTCGGTTAAGCCCGTCACATGAAACCCATCGAGACCGGATGAGAAAAAATCAGCTGAAAACAGAAACCGCTGTTCCAGTGCCTCGATAACAATGTGTTTCTTTGTGGTTGTCCTTTTCTGTTTAATGGTGGACATCTTCGGTTCTTGGATCTACTGCATTACTATCAATAGAGTAAAGGTATGGGTGCTGAGGCGTCGCATTGCCATGACACTGACGTTGGCCTATTGACGCGTTAGCAGGATGTTGGCTCACATAGGGTCGTACTGGTTCACATTCCGTTTCAATATTCAATTTAAACCGCTCCATGTGAATAAATCTGCATACGTGATAGCTGCATTTGTGCCACCAATGAGGGAGCTAAACAATGGCCGGAAGCTGCACGGGCCTGCGGCCGAACGGGTGTCTCTGACGTGTGTTCGGGGGCATTTGGATCTTTAGTACTTTCGGATGAAGATCAGCCAGATGATTGTATTGTCAATTTGATAACTAATATTTATCTGAAGCGTTTCTTATGAGGCATGTTTTGTCTCTTTTGACTGCTTTGTCACCGCCTGGATAGCACTTTCGTTGACACACAAGCTATTTCATGGTCCCTTCAGTGTGTCAACATCAACCGGAGGAAAATAGCAATGTGCCAGATGTTTGCAGGGCAACCGCAAGCCAATTACCACTATCAGAGCCGCTCGTTGCGTTTGAATGGCCATAGCACGAGTATTAGGCTTGAAGAGAAATTTTGGGCAACGCTTGACGAGATTGCGCTTTCAGAAGGCAGCTCGACACCTCAGTTTATTTCCAAATTGCACGCTGAGGTGACAGAGCTTCACGGGGAGGCGAAGAACTTTACGTCCCTCCTGCGGTGTGCTTGCCTTGTTTATCTTGAGAAGAAACAACAGGTTGTTGCAGCCTGAGCAATAATATTTACTCAGCTTGAGCGTGCGCTGAAATCAGCATCGCGAAAAATATTTTCCTCAACGTAGTATAGGCATACCACCCGTGACCCTGACTATCCCCATAGGATAGGGATAACTGGAGGAGGAAAAATGGCTAAAGCTATTCACTCGATGATCCGTGTTCTTGATGAACAGCGATCAATTGAGTTCTATTCAAGTGCATTTAATCTTGGCGTGTATGATCGCCTTGATTTTGAAACTTTTACTCTGGTGTATCTTCGCAATGAAGAGACGACCTTCGAGCTCGAACTCACAGTAAATAAATCACAAACCGAGCCGTACGACCTGGGCAATGGCTATGGTCATCTGGCGGTGTGCGTCGATGACCTCGATGCAGAGCATCAGCGCATAGACAAGCTTGGTTATGCCCCCAAAGACATTGTTGATTTTGACCATGAAGGCCAATTACTAGCGCGATTCTTTTTCATTAAGGACCCTGATGGCTATGACATTGAGGTGCTGCAACGGCATGGTCGTTTCCAATAAATCTGCATTTTAAACCTACGCACTTCGAGGAGGACAAATGATTCCTACTGCTAGCACTCAAGCAATCACATTTATAAAGAAAAACGTCGAACTTCAAAAATTAACACGTCGTCAGTTGTTAACGCGTTGTTTGGCGGTTACCGGTTCATTTATGGTGGGCCCGGGCTTTGTGATGTCCAGTAAACAGGCGTGGGCAATGGAAACCAGCGCCTTGCCACCTGAAGTGATGGCAACACTTATCCAGGTAGCAAGAGATATCTACCCTCATGACCGGTTCGGCGACCACCTTTATGCAACTGCCGTTAAAGGCCACGATGATAAGGCTGGCGAAGACGCGGGGTTCAAAGCCATGATTCTGGACGGTGTGGCAGAGATTGACGGGCTGGCGCAAAAAAATGGAGAAGATAGTTACCTCTCAACAGGGTGGGAGGCTGATCGAACAGCAATGCTCAAAAGTGTTGAGGGTAACGCGTTCTTTCAGACCATTCGTGGCGGATTAGTGGTTGGACTTTATAACCAGCCGGAAGTGTGGGCATTACTCGGCTACGAGGGTTCTTCATACGAAAAAGGCGGTTATATCAACCGTGGTTTTGATGACGTGGACTGGCTTTAATCGCTAAAGACAAATATCACATAACTAATCTTGGATAACCCGACATGACAGCTCCCTACGATTTAAATGATGACAGTGTGGTGGTAGTAATAGGCACTGGTGCCGGCGGTGGCACATTGGCCAATGAGTTGGCTCAAAAAGGCATCGATGTAGTTGCTCTTGAGGCCGGCGCGCGCCATCTGCCACCCGATTACCTGAACGATGAATGGGCCAGTTTCGGTCAACTGGCCTGGACCGATATGCGGACTACTTCCGGTAGTTGGCGTGTTGCCAATGACTTTGCCAATTTGCCGGCATGGATTGTAAAGGCCGTTGGCGGCTCGACGGTGCACTGGGCGGGTGCGTCACTGCGAATTCAAGATCATGAATTCCGTGCAAAGACACACTATGGTGAAATAGAGGGTGCGAACCTGTTGGATTGGCCGCTGACGTTGAAAGATCTCGAGCCTTATTATGAAAAAGCTGAGTACAAGTTGGGTGTGACACGAACCAACGGTATTCCTGGCCTTCCAGGTAACAACAACTTTAAGGTAATGAAGGCCGGCGCTGATAAGCTGGGCTACAAGAACTGTCACACTGGTCGTATGGCGATTAACTCCGAGCCCCGGGACGGGCGCGCCTCATGCCAGCAACTGGGCTTTTGTTTTCAAGGCTGCAAGATGGGCGCTAAGTGGTCCACGGCGTACACTGAAATACCTGCAGGCGAGGCGACGGGTAAGCTTGAGGTACGTGAGCAGGCACACGTCATAAAAATCGAACATGACGAATCAGGTCAGGTTAATGCTGTGGTGTATCAGGATGGAGATGGTAATCAACAGCGGCAAAAAGCCAGAGCCGTTTGTGTAGCGGGCAACTCTATTGAGAGCCCGCGTTTGTTGCTCAACTCTGCATCCACGATGTATCCGGATGGATTGGCTAACTCATCAGGTCAGGTGGGTAAGAACTACATGCGCCACATGACGGGTTCCGTATATGCCGCATTTGACAAGCCTGTGAATATGTACCGCGGTACCACGATGGCCGGAATCATAACGGATGAGTCGCGACACGATACCTCAAGAGGTTTTGCGGGTGGGTATGAAATGGAAACACTAAGTATTGGTGTGCCATTTATGGCCGCATTTCTAAACCCGGGTGCATGGGGTCGTGAGTTTTCAGCCACAATGGATATGTATGAAAACCTGGCGGGTATGTGGATTGTGGGTGAAGACATGCCACAAGAGAGCAATGCCATCACTCTGTCTGATGAAACCGATCACACGGGTATGCCAGTCGCTAATGTCCACTTTGATGATCATCCCAACGATGTTGCAATGAGAAAGCATGCCTATGGCCAGGGGATGGCTCTGTACGACTCGGTGGGCGCTACGCAGTCATACCCGACACCCCCTTATCCATCCACCCACAACCTGGGGACTAACAGGATGTCTGCAGATTCGTCACAGGGTGTTGTCAACTCGTATGGACAATCACACGATATTAAAAATCTGTTTGTGTCTGACGGTAGCGTGTTTACGACTGGTGCGGCGGAGAACCCCACGCTTACCATTGTTACCCTGGCTATTCGCCAAGCGGATTACATTGCTGAACAAATGACCGCCAAAGCAATATAGCGTCTGGTCAGTCGATGGTTGAGTGGCCATCGACTGATTATCTGGTGTCGCTAAAGGATTACGCAGGTCTAAAATACCGGGCGCATGAAAAACGCTGAGGGTAATTTCAAAAATATCTGTGTTGAAGAAAGCCCGATGGGTTCTAGCGCTTCATGATGCCTGAGTTCTATCTTAAGACTACCTTCTGCTCTCTGCCATGCTTCATACGGCCACGAGAGTATGAAAAGAAATACTTCATCATCGAGGCAACCCGCAACGTGAGCAAGGCAGATATAGCTCGTCGTCACTCATGAACAGCGTAAGCGCTGATCCTTGCTCACGCAGCGGGCTGCCTGAGTTTCATCGTAAGGCTGCCGTCTGCTCTCTGACATGCTTCATACGACCACGAAAGTATGAAAAGGAATACCGGCAAGCCACAGCCTGAGTGACAAGTCCTACTGACGATCAGTGAGAACTGCAGTCAGGCGCAACCACGCCGTTTATTAGTGATTCTATTCGTGCCGCAGTCCGGGTGGCAGTCAGTTGGCTAACATGCTCTTGATCCGCTGTGCCTATGAGTAAGCCTTGCCATGGCTGCCTGGATAATCGTTGTGGACGCAGAAATGGTCAGTTGCTATCACACTGGTTGGTACTAGCTGACAATGAGTTGCATGAGTAGTGTGTGCGGCGGTGTTCAAATATGTTGGTTCTGTGTAGTTCTGCACTGTAGGAGGACGCCTGTTGATGATAGACAAGCGCAGCCTGGATTGATCGCAGTGTTGCACTTTTAGGCAGGCTGAGATTTAAAAACTAAGCAGAGACATTTCGATCACCTCGTGTTCACAGGATCAAAGCTAGGCTACAAGGCGTCAAACAAAAAATCGTCTTATTTCTACTAGAACACAGGTTAATGCAATGAAATCTCTCAACTCACTCAAGCTAACAATATTGGCGACAGCCCTATTCACTGTTACTGCATGTTCCACGATGGAGAAATCCATGCCTGAAATGAAAGCGCCAAGTGCTGACATCGTTGATACTGCTGTGGCTGCCGGATCTTTCAATACTCTGGTAGCGGCGGTTAAAGCAGCGGGCTTGGTTGATACGCTCAAAGGCGAAGGTCCATTTACAGTTTTTGCCCCGAGTGACGATGCTTTTGCTGCGCTGCCAGCAGGTACTGTCGAATCTCTGCTTGAGCCTGAAAACAAAGACAAGCTCACTGCGATACTTACCTATCACGTGATACCGGGTAAAGTAATGTCCTCTGACATCGCTGGTAAAGCTTTAAGCGTTGATACTGTAAACGGCCAGGCGATCGAAGTAGATGCGACAAATGGTGTGATGATTAATAATGCCACAGTGACCGCTGCTGATATTGAGACAAGCAACGGTGTTATTCACGTGATAGATACCGTTCTATTGCCTGAATAATTGTCCGCTTAGTAAGATATTTGAGTTGAATAACTGAACTGGCAAGACACTCCATCGCTAATATATGGCGATGGAGTGGGTAAAAAGAGCGGGTGCGTCAATGCTGCCGAGCGTGAAGGCGACGCTTACACGCCTATATCAAACTCAACATCGAATGCGTCGGCCAATTCCTCACCCATTGCATTAAGTCGGGATCTTTCTCTGTCGGTGAAAGAGTCAAGGTTTCCGTCGACAGTCAGGTAGGTTCGTTTTGCATAATAGCGAGCGGCACGTATTTTTGTGTACGGATAGGCGAGTCCCAGAGAAAAAACTACCATGATGAGATTGCTGAAATGCAGCCACCACAAAGACCACATCCTAACCTCTGAATGAAGCCTGACTCCCGGTTCAATGGCAGTGGCATTGTATCGATGATTTCTTATAGATGACTTAAAGTACGCAGAGGAAATCCCCATTGCTATAAAAAATAGTAAATAGGCGAGGGCTCCCAAAATAAAAATTACCATATCAGAGTTTCCCAGCCTTTCTATTAGCTCCGATGACAGGGAGGTATATTTCGTTACCAGATACAGTGGTAAGAAAATAACCATAAGGCTCACAATAGTTATAGAAAACGAGATTAGATAGATAAGCGATATCTTGCCTGTGCTGATGGTCGCGGAGAAGTTGGCCGTGCCGTAGCGATGGTGATTATGTGAGTAAGATATGAGCCGAGCATGTAACCAGGGCAGTAACAGTAATGTGGCGAAAAACACTGCCAGCACCAGAGGGACAAGCCAAAATCTGTGTTGCTGCCAAAGTTCATGCATTTGTTTTTGGAATGCCTCACCGGGCAGTTCGCCAGGCATTGAGTCAGTGTACTCCGCCAGACCATATCCAATCACAGCAAGAGCTAGTGTTAAAAGGACAGGCACCCCGAGCAGGATCCAGTAAGGCGCTTTTACACCTCCAAGAAAACTAAACCGTATATTTCTAAAGCTGCTCATTTTGGCGTTAAATTTCATTGACCGCCACAATGCCCAGGGAAAGAGAAGCATGAGAAGCACAAATGCAGTTGCTGAAACTGAAGGTAGTGTTTCCTGCGTGACAACATATGTTGCCAGTAATACGCCGGCTATGAGCCGTCCAGCCACCAGTTGTTTTCCTGTGGCGTGGTATTCAAATGAACTTCCGTCAACGGTAGTATTGCCATGGAAGTAACGTTTCGTTCGGACCTTGGCCCACGCTGAGTAGATATACAGCGTGATAATAGTAAGAAAGATGTTGACGATCCATATGCGGAAATACTCTGCTGTATTACCGTGAAATTTAACGGGGTATCTGGCGAAACGGGTCTGGCGATTTCGGTGACTATCAAAACGCGAGCTTTCTGCTTGCTTCTCATTACTACTGTAAAAATTGTTTTTTCCCGCCTTGGCCGGGTCATCTTTTTGTTCACGCATTTCTGTTACTCCTGCTTAGGTGCCCGTAAGATAGAAAGCGGGAATTTGTGAATACATCGCTAAGGCTATAGTAAAACCATGGCGTGGTGTTTTACCTCATGTTCAGGCGCTCAGGTCGGTTGTTAGCTGTTATACAGCTAACACATCAGGTATCAAGAGCGTGTTCTTAGCTTTTTATATGTCTATGGCTGTGTCACAGGCGGGCAGGACGCTCCGGTGGTACGGTTCCATCCCCATCCATTGTTTGTGCGTGAGTCCTGGTAGTCACACTCACCTACCTGGTTAATGTAGATCTGGAGTGATTCCTCGGTAGGAGGGCAGGACGCCCGGGTGGTTGCATTCCATCCCCATCCTTCTTGCGAATCTGCGAGCGAATAATCACATGTGCCCTGGTCGGTGGTGATTGTCAGTGGCTCGCATGATTGACCGGTTGAAGCATTCCAGCCCCAGCCATCATGGGCGGTCGCGTCGGTGTAATCGCATGAACCCGCTCCATCACTTGCAGTTTGGCATGATTCGGTGCCATTCCATCCCCATCCATCGTTGTCTGAGTCGATGCACTCGGGACTCACACCCGATGCACGCAACGGTTGATCGGTTGTTGTGTAACAGCATGAGAGGTAGCCGGAGCCCTGATCAAAAATGTAGCCAGAATCAGTTTCTATAGCTGGACTGTACCAATAGTATGGCAAGCCGGTGTATTGTCCGGAACTGTCTGTGTCCCACCGATTTAATACGCTGGTGGGGGTATTAAACCCATCAGTATCAATTGTCGTAACGTTGAGATTGTTGGTAAAGAAAGTCAGTCTGTGACGCAGTCGGGTTCTCACACCGCCCGGAGTCAGGTCAGCGGCGGCGTATTCGTCGCAATACACCTCTTCTGTAGCAGTAAGTAATTCTTTAGTCCAGCTCAAATCGCGCTGTAAGTTCGCGAATTCACTAGAGCCACTGAGAATGTCTATGGCACAAGCCGGATGATAGTTTTCAGGTTCGGACTGTGCTAATGCACTGGAAGTGGCAACGATGGAGGCGGCTGTCAGAATGCAGCAGGTTCTTAAAGTTAACGCCATGTCTTGAGGCTCTGTAGTGGCAAAATCTGAGATTAGCATTTCTTTTGGGTCATGACAAATAGAAGTCCTCTTTCTGAAATGAGGTTGAAGTACATCACAATGCGAGGCGGTAGACTGAAGATCTAACCCTGTAGCTACCATCGAGTGATGAAAATCAGATCTGCGTTGTGCTCAAACCTGACGAACAGGTTAGGCTCCCCGAGTAACTCACTGGAAGTGGGTGAGTCTGCGGTAAGATCTGTGCGGTGATCATTTTGTCTGAATCTGAAAAGCGTTTGAAGCAAGTTGAAACGGTGGTCGACATCGCCAAGGATGCCGGGTGCAGAATACTTGAGCTGTTTTCAGAGGGCATTGCCGTACAAAATAAGTCTGATCAGACGCCATTAACAGAGGCAGACCTGGCAGCAAATCAGATAATAACAGACCGGCTTCTGTCGCTGGACCCGGAAATACCAGTTCTATCTGAGGAGTCTTGCAGTGTTGTTTTTGAAGATCGCAGTGCCTGGTCCACCTATTGGCTGGTCGATCCGCTTGACGGTACGCGTGAGTTCATCAAACAAAATGGTGAGTTTAGTGTCAATATTGCGCTTATTCATCATGGCAAACCGATTCTGGGCGTGGTGCATGCGCCGGTACTCGATATCACTTATTGGGCCACGGCAGGTGCGGGGGCCTGGAAGCAGGTAGGCGATGAGCCGGCTCGAAAAATTAGCGTTCGAACCGCCTCTGAGCATAGCGTCACTGTAGCGCTAGGGTGGTCTGATAGAAGCGGCTCCCGATTGCAGCGATTTCTCACAAACCTCGGTGGCTATGATTCTGTACAAATGGGTGGTGCGCTGAAGTCTTGTCTGGTCGCTGAAGGCCGTGCTGATCTATACGCTTGCCTTGGGCCAACGGGTGAGTGGGATACCGGTGCAGCACAATGTATTGTAGAAGAGGCGGGCGGGTGTATTACGGATACCAGCATGCAAGCGCTTGTTTACAACACGAAGGAGTCATTGTTAAATCCGCATTTCTTTGTTTTTGGAGACAGTAAACATCGATGGTCTGACTACCTGGATTAAGTTTTGTCGTGGCAATGACCCTACCCACAACCCAGCGTATGCCGGACCGTAGCATGCACTCTTTTTGATATTTACTCCGCCCCACAAAATACTGTATGCCTCGCAGCGAATAAACTGTGATTTATACTCATTATATTCGCCTTTGTAGCAGTTGAATTGAGTGATGACGCTAGTGCGTTCATAATACTCAGACTGAGGCTAATCGGTTTTGTTCTGTGCTATATCTTTCGAAACCAAATGATTAAGCGTGAGTTTTATAAAGAATTTATCACGAATTCAATATTATCGGTTGGTAAACTCGAATACCTTGATCTGTCGTTGGGGTCGCACTGGTTTTCAAGACCGGTTGATGTTTATATCCGAGCTGCGTCAACCGGGATTTAGATCGCTTAGGCTTTTTAATCGTTTAGGCTTTTATATGAGGGTTAACAGAACCTTTACTAAATTCGAGCCGGGGACAGAGAGCACTGACCTCGCTCAGTATTAGGCTCAACTGGACAATTGACTACCTTTTCAAGTTCATCAGCGCCACCCACATAACTACCGTCCACCCAGATCTGAGGCACTGTTATGGGTGTTTTAGGGCCCACAATTGGTTTTACCCGACCTAGCATTTCGTACAATGCACGTGGTTCTTTGACAACATCATGAGATGTGACTGAAATATTGGCATCGTTAAGGTATCCCTTTGCTCTGACACAATGTGGGCATGACTCTTTGCCGAATATGTGGGTTCCATTGAGCTCTGAGCGTTGCACATGGGCGGCGATAATTGACTCTGTTAACACGCCTCTGTTTAGAGCGTGTCCTTGACTAACAAGCTTTCCTTCTACCATAACGATCGGTGCGTGCCAGCCACGGCTCATTAAGGGTTTCCACCAGTTTGACAGCCAGTCATGGGTTTCAAGCTCAACCGGGATACCAGCGAGATCGGTGTCGAAAGTGTCTTGAATCACATCGACCGTCAATGAGCATTCGCCACAGGGTATAGAGACTTTGAACGGTCCCCAACTACCAGCCCACCGATACAAGGTTACTTTTACGGGGTTGTCAGTGGTCATGATGGTCTCGAAGAAGGAATATGTCTTAGTCAGATCATTCGCCGCTAAGTTCCCTGTGCCCGCCAGACGTAAACCTGATTTTTGTATTAACCGGTATTAATCATGGTGCGGCAAGCCTATCGGGTAGAGATTTGGTTTCATAATGAATTCTCTTCTTGCGTTTAATATTTATGATATTGCGAAGAAGGATTTACTGTGGAATCAAAGATCAAATGCGCTGCCGTCAGCTGCATGAGTCATTCGGGCTAGTACGGGATACGATATAACTTACCCTCAACCGGGAACTCGATCGGGCATATGCTTGTTGCCCTTAGATCTGGTGACAGGCCTTCATTCAGACGATTGAAAATGTCGTGTCCATGATCAACATCTGTAAAAGTGTCGTTTAATGATTCGACTTTTTCTTCATCTACCACACCATAGTCTGAAAGATAGTTTAGTAGTGCGAGTCGGTCGCATACTGTCGGAACAATAAAATACTGAAAGTCCCAGGTAGATTCATCTTCATCGTCTTTTAACGATTCAAAGTACTGGTCATTTGCTGCATCGTTCCAATTTTGCAGTTCCGCTAACTTGTGTTCTTGAAACGCTTCATTCAGTTTTTCCGGTTTTATTTTCTTGTTCATCCTATCGGCAATTATCTGAAATTGATCACGTGATATGCCGCCGTTGGCATTGGTGTAGATGATGTCCTTCTTATAGCTTGACTCGACTGCTCCGCGGAAGGTTTCATCGTTTAACTGAATCGCTTGTATTTCCTGACATTCAATTTTTATTTGAGTGTAGAGTTCAGTTGGAGTGGCTGATTCCAGGTAAACAGTTTTTGTACCTGGTCGTTGCTCCAGGAGGGTTGCGTATGGTTGGTTGCTATAAGTAAATTCAGTTTCATCCTTTCCCAGAAAAGCAATCTCGCAATAATTGCCGTCGGGTGTGTCGTAGATCAGCGCTGTATAGTCACCGTGAAAAAGGCTCAGCGTGTTGAGCTCCGGTATTTCAGGGCAGGTGTAAGACAGCCCTTGTTTGAATCCGAGTGAGATAAGCTCTGTACGTATATTGGCAGCGCTTGAATTGTTTAACCACTTGGGGTCAATGTCTTCGTTCAGATGTATGACCAACGGAGTGCCACTTGGGTCGTCTAGTAAGCAATCGCGCAGGAAATGCCGTATGAAATAAAATGCAACACCGATTAGTAGCAGAATTGCCACTATACAACCAGCTACAATTTTTAGAAAAGTGATCATCCAATCTGACCCTGGAAAACTCCCGACTTGGTGTGAAGTTATCGATCACTGGTGATAGATCTTTAATGTTGTGGATAACTGCGCTTATAGATTGGGATCTGTGCACACATAAGAGGGGCGGGCACGTGGCGATACTCGCTTTGGCGAGTATCGCGTATGTAAAGGCTATGCTGCGGGATGTGGCTTCCGCTAATGCTGAGGTAGATCAGTTAGAAAAAAGATCAGCGATGATCTTTACAAGGTTAATGAAACAATCCAGATTGGCAGTAAGCTGGATTATGATTGCTGTTGTCGGTAAGTCCGCTCATACAGCCCTGTTAACTGTCTTAAGACGCTCTGCGGCGTC
Source organism: uncultured Granulosicoccaceae bacterium (assembly GCA_938041955.1). GTDB lineage: Bacteria > Pseudomonadota > Gammaproteobacteria > Granulosicoccales > Granulosicoccaceae. The sequence continues at coordinate 28,353 of CALISD010000030.1, forward strand.
TCGGTTGACGCTTTTTCGGAGGGCCACCTTGCGATGCCCCGCTATTGTTTCTTGGTGGTCCGTTTCTTGGAGGTCTTGGCTTGCGTTTAACAACCGTTTCTCCTGGGGATTCGGTATGACCGGTAAACCCTTCTATTTCTACTTTAGGAATAGCGCGTCCAATCAGTCTCTCAATTCCTTTAAGGAGTTTAAGCTCATCGATGTTTACCAGCGACACGGCTTGTCCACTGGCGCCAGCCCGGCCGGTCCGGCCAATGCGGTGAACATAGTCTTCCGATACGTGGGGCAGCTCGTAGTTGACGACGTTGGGTAAATCTTCAATGTCGATACCGCGCGCGGCGATGTCGGTTGCCACCAATACTTGCAGCGATCCGTTTTTAAATTGGGCCAATGCTTTGGTACGCGCTGCCTGGCTTTTGTTGCCATGGATAGCCATTGATTGGATACCGTCTTTACCTAACTGTTCAGCGAGTCGGTTAGCACCGTGTTTGGTTTTGGTGAACACCAATACCTGCGACCAGTTGTGTTGCTTTATTAAAGTGCTAAGCAACTGACGCTTGCGGCTTTTATCTACCAGGTGAACCACTTGTTCCACCAGCTCGGATGCGGTGTTACGAGGGGTAACTGAGACTTCACCAGGGTTGTTTAAAAGCCCATGGGCCAGCTTGCGTATATCTTCTGAAAAGGTGGCGGAAAACAAAAGCGATTGGCGCTTTTTCGGTAAAAGTTTCAGTACTTTTTTTATATCGTGGATAAAGCCCATGTCGAGCATTCGGTCGGCTTCATCGAGTACCAGAATATCTACCCTTGAAAGATTCACAATGTTCTGCCCCACGAGGTCAAGCAGGCGACCTGGGGTGGCAATGAGAATATCAACCGGCTTGCGCATTGCCATACGTTGCGGGTTGATATTGACCCCGCCAAACACAACGAAACTTTTCAGTGGCAAGTGTGTACCGTAGGTTTTCACAGACTCTGCGATCTGTGCAGCCAGTTCGCGCGTAGGGGTGATTATCAGGCACCGGGGTTTGCCCGGTTGCGGTCGGTCGTTGTGAAGTTCGGTCAGACGTTGCAGCAGAGGCAGAGTGAACCCCGCCGTCTTGCCTGTGCCGGTTTGCGCGGCGGCAAGCAAATCACCCCCTTCGAGAACCAGAGGAATTGCTTTGGCTTGGATAGGAGTCGGGGTGGTATAGCCGGTATCGGCAATAGCATCCAATAGAGCAGGCGCCAGGCCTAGCTCGGCGAATTTAGAAAGATCAGCGGACAATGGGGTAACCGGGGGGTAGGGAATCCAGTGATTATAGACACATGAACTGGATAATATTGTGGCAGAGGTGACTCTTGAGGGAGATGAGTGCGCAAACAGCGTTCTATTTGAGGTTCGCGGCGGTAGAATAGCACGAAGGGATGCGGCAATCGTGTGGCAAACTGTTATTTGTCTGTGCGTTCAGCGTGCGATATCTGTCGTCGTTCGCGGATTGTGGCAATGAACCGATACTGGTGACGCCAGAAAGGTTAAGAGCGGAAGTAGAAATTATGGAGCTTGATCATATCTTTATTTGTGTTCAAGACGCTGCGTCCGAAGCCGAAAGGCTTCGGGAGTTCGGGCTAACCGAAGGTGCTGCAAACGAACATCCCGGGCAAGGAACTGCAAATCGCCGCTTTTTCTTTCGTAATGCGTTTTTTGAGCTTTTGTATTTAACTAATGATGTCGACTGTCGTAGTCCGCTGACAAAGCCTACCATGCTGCATAAACGGCTTGCAGGACGGTCCCGTGGTGTATCGCCGTTTGGTATTTGTTTTAGGCCTTCTTCAGGTGATAAAGGCAGTGAGACACCTTTTCCGGGCTGGAAATACAAGCCGCAGTACCTGCCATCGCACTTGCAAGTTGATATTGGTCATGCGCCAGTCTCAGAGCCTATGTGGTTCTTTTTAGCGTTTGGCCTGAGTCCGGGCAGGGCTTCCGTGGACCGGCAACAACCAATGACTCACCGTACCGGTTTTAGCGAGATCACGTCGATTCGTATCACCGTGCCGGATATGCTGGACCCATCAGACCCTGCATGTTGTGCATCAAAGCTCGATGAGATTGAACTTGTAGACGGGGACGATCATTTATTGTCGCTAAGCTTTGATGATGAAAGCAGCGGAGAGAGTTTTGATTTTCGTCCGGCGCTGCCGTTGGTTTTTCGGTGGTAGGGAGCGGCAGCGCTTACTACGCTGCCCGAGTGTGTCGTGTAAGTTTATTGTTTCTGCTTTCCGACATAGCAGGAGTCCAGACCATTCCAGCCCCACCCATCACCGTCTATATCGATACAGTCAGCCACTACTATTTGACCGCTGCCTTCTGTGACAGCGCAAGAATCAATGCCATTCCAGCCCCAGCCGTCTCCGTCTGAATCGATGCAGGTGCCAGCGGGTGCATCTGTGTTGCTATCGGTATTACCCGCAGTGGCGACAAGGCAGGAGTCGGTTCCGTTCCAGCCCCAGCCGTCACCATCGGTATCAGTACAAGTGCCGGCGATGTCAATGGGAGTCGAGGTACCTGTTGAGTCGCTGTGTGTCGGCAATTCACATGAGTTTGTCCCGTTCCAGCCCCAGCCATCTCCTATGATGCCAGTGTCCTCACACACGGATGCAATGGGGTTGGCTTCCGGTGTCACGACAGGTCCTGGTGGTATCCCTTCGATGACTACTGGTGGTTCAACTACAGACGTTTCTGCGGTCTGCGCCAGCAGATTATATTGTGATGCGGCATAACCCAGCACCTCGATGTACACAGTTGATGACGTAGAGAGAACACAGCGATCTATGCTTTCGGTAAGCCTTGACTCGCAAAGCAACTGTTCTCGTGTTGAGTCCGCGTAAACTGATAAGTCTGCATCACCAGTTGTTGTGGTGAGCACCACAGCATCTGCACCGGATACCTGAAAAAAATCGGTTTCATTTAAAGCAACAGACCCGGGCACGGAATTGCCAGGTTGAAGTGAGCTGTATTGTGTTGGTGGTGCTGGGGTAGTGACGCCTGCGGAGATTTCGAGAAATGGCGTGTTCTCGGCAAAGTATTCGATACTATCAGCGTTATTGACCGCACTGTTCGGGCTGGATAACGCAAGGCTTGTAGCATCTGACGCACCGTAGGCATTGTCGTTCGTGCCGCTGACCTCGGGAAAATGCGATAGCTCATGCAGAATGGTGCCTGCCCGCGAGTCTGATCCGGTTTGTGCAGCATTCCAGTAGAGGTTGCACAGGTATACTTTGAACGGATCGATTGGAAAAACGTAAGCGAAGAAATTTTCATTGCAATCGCAGTTGAATTCAACTGAGCCATCGGCCATCACTCGCTCAGCTTTTTTATACGCATCTAGTACCTTGCTGTAGCGGCTGGCGCTGTAAGTACCGAACCACTGTAGGTAGCGAGGTGATCCAGCACGTTCGTTCTCTGGTAAGTTTGTCAGCGCTAATCTTGCTTCTTGAGTGATCTGCTCAGAAGCATTGAGGTCCTGAACCAGTTGTGTCTGCTGTACTGCCGAGCAACTATTGTATCCTCCAACGCGTGCGTAAGCTTTTACCGGTGCGGGAGTAAGATTTACTGCGATCGTGTCACTGTGCAGGCTGATCGACTTGGTTGAGTCGGTGGTTAACGCGCCCTTGTAGCTCGGCAATTGCAGCTCAATAGTGCCTGAGAAACTCACTCTATAAGTTCCCCCGTCTGCAATCCGGTAGTAATCAGTGAGTGGTATCTGAGTGCTTATGCTTGTACCCGGTTTGATAGAAATAAAGTCGTGTGGTTGGGGTTTGCCTCGTTTTACTAATCTTCCCGAATAGCTGGCATGCGATGGCAAACTTGAATTACCGGTTACGATGGTAAACACGTCCTGACTCAGTTCCGCTTCGAACGGTGTATCCCAACGTAAAACGGAAAGCGTTTCTGTGCTGTTGTTGCTCAGAATAAAATGGACCCCGTTATCAGCCGGTTGGAGTGAGGAGTTCAGTGCGGCTTGTTGCGCTATTGCTGCGGGCGTGATCAGCGCCAACAGAACAGTGATTAGCCCAATGCCAAGCTGTTTTAGTGATGACGTGTCCGCTGCAATCAGTTTACTTCGCATTAACCTTTACCTGTACGAATGTCCATGTTGGCACACGCTAACACTGCAATTGATTAGTTGCCCAAATGTCGGGAAGAACTGTGATCAGGGTTACAAGATGTGGTCGCTAGCGATGCTTCTTTAAAGTGTAACAAAATAGGTGCGAGCTAATCTGATCCCAAAGTGTCCAAACCGTCAGTTGATTTAGTGGTTTAGTGCCGGTGACGTATAGGTGTTAGATATCTGATACAGATTCGAAAGAATGATTGACTGTGATTTGACATCATATCGCCGTTGTTAAGCCTATAGATGTAGATGGCGGGCGGTGGCAGTGTAGAACGGCGTACGAGGTACTGTGGAACTTAACAGCGCTGTATGCTCCTTGATTGCCATTTCCTCCGTCCTCTTACGCCGTGAATCGATCTCGGTTAGTCCGCTCGTTAGCAAGGAATATCGCTTAAGGTGTAGATCTGTATGAGAGCGTTTCTGGCCTTGCTTAAGCGGCGGGTTGCCTTGATCAGTTATTACTGATGCTTTGTTTTGCTGTCTGGCTTTAGCTGTCGGACGGAGTGTGGCAGGAATTAGAAGGCAGTGTGAATCGATCTTGGGTAGCCTGCTGCGTGAGCGAGGATTGTCGCTTACGCCGTAGTTCGTCGGGCGAGCGTTTCTGGCCTTGCTCACGCAGCGGGTTAGGTTGATCGGTGTATTACTGATGATCTCGCTGTTCTTATTAAACTTCAGTGGAAGCACGATACCTGTTTATGCGTTAGCTGCTTTTTGCAGTACTAACTGGCTGGCGAGGAATTCATCATACGTTCCAGAAAAATTATTCAGCTTCTTGTCTTTGATTTCGATGATCTGCGTGGCAAGGGATGAGACGAATTCTCTATCGTGGCTTACGAAGATAATCGTGCCTTCGTAGTGATCCAGCGCCAGGTTCAACGCTTCGATCGCTTCCATGTCCATATGGTTGGTCGGCTCATCCAGAATCAGGACATTCGGCTCAGACATCATCAGCTTGCCGAACAATAAGCGGTTCTTTTCACCACCCGAGCAAACTTTTGCACGCTTTTCGAAGTCACTGGAGGAAAACAGCAACTGGCCCAGAGTGGCGCGAACAATTTGATCATTGTGAGATGGTTTGCGCCACTGGCTCATGTAGTCAAACAAGATGATGTCGTTGTTGAATTCGCCGGTGTTGTCTTGCGGGCAGTAGCCAATGTCAGCATTCTCAGACCACTTTATTGTGCCGGTATCTGGCTGAATTTCGTCAAGCAGGCAGCGTAGTAAAGTAGTTTTACCTACGCCGTTCTCACCGATTACCGCAACGCGGGCACCGGCTTCTAACATGAGCTCACCATTTTCAAACAACGGACCTTCGTCAAAGCCTTTGGATAAATTCTCGATGGTAAGTGCCTGGCGGAACAGCTTCTTTTCCTGAGTAAATCGAATATAGGGGCTTACGCGGCTGGAGTTTTTAATATCTGCCAGTTCGATTTTTTCAAGCCTTTTGGCGCGAGACGTTGCCTGCTTGGCTTTAGATGCGTTGGCAGAGAATCGACTGACAAACTGTTGCAGGTCTGCGATTTCTGTTTTCTTCTTTCTGTTTTCGTTTTGCAGCAGCTCGCGTGCTGCCGTAGAGGCAATCATGAAATCGTCATAGTTGCCTGGGTATACACGTAGTTCACCATAGTCTATGTCGGCCATGTGAGTGCACACAGAGTTTAAGAAATGGCGATCGTGAGAAATAATAATGATGGTGCTTTTCTGTTGAGATAACACGCCCTCCAGCCAACGAATCGCGTTGATGTCGAGGTTGTTGGTGGGCTCATCCAGGAGCAATATATCAGGTGAAGAAAAAAGTGCCTGTGCCAGCAATACGCGTAATTTCCAACCGGGTGCAACATCACTCATCGGGCCAAAATGGAGTGATTCTTCAATACCCGCACCGCTTAGAAATTCAGCAGCCCGGCTTTCAGCGGTATAACCGTCCATTTCGGCAAATTCAATTTCCAGTTCGCCGACCTTCATGCCTTCTTCATCTGTCATTTCAGGTAAGGCGTAAATTCGCTCGCGCTCCTGTTTCACTTTCCATAGTTCAGCATGGCCCATGATCACGGTGTCAATCACGCTGTACTCTTCAAATGCGAATTGATCCTGACTTAATTTACCGATGCGCTCATTGGGTGTGACAGATACATTGCCGGCGGAGGGTTCGAGATCGCCAGACAGAATGTTCATGAATGTGGACTTACCACAGCCATTCGCACCGATCAGCCCATATCGATTTCCTTCGCCGAATTTGACCGAGATGTTTTCGAAGAGTGGCTTGGCGCCAAATTGAATAGTTACGTTAGCGGCGGAGATCACGAATAGAGCCTACTGTTGGTGTGGACAGACACAACGGCCAAATATTAGGTTGGCCGGGAACGTTTACAAGGGAGTTAGCCGCCCATTATAGCACTAGAATGCACGTAGTCAGGCGCTTTGCCATATGGCAGATGTGCCCGGCGGCTAATAATGCTCGTTATTGGGTGCCATTTCGCTTGTTGGAGGTGACTAAGGTTGTCATCGAAGTGCTCTGACCTTGAATCTACGGCCCTTAATTTTGCCATGGGAGAGGATGTCGAGGGCCGAATCTGCCATGCTGCGGTTGACCGCGACATAGGCCTGTTTTTGCAAAACAGTGATTTTGCCAATTTGTTCTTTGCTTAATTCGCCCTCAGCGGTGAGCGCGCCGACGACGTCACCAGGACGGATTTTGTCTTTTTTCCCGGCGCTGATGTGCAAGGTGATAGTTGCTGGCACCACTTTGTTGCCGGATCTCCTGGGTGAAATGTCGAGATCTCTGACGGTGACCTCTGTTCCAAGGTACTCAGAAATCTGATCCACCCGGTAGTCTTCTTTCGGTAGCACGAAGCTGATGGCTACGCCTTCTTTGCCTGCGCGACCGGTTCTGCCAATGCGGTGTACGTGAGTCTCTGCGTCATTGGCCATGTCAAAATTGATCACCGCAGATAGCTCGTTGATATCAAGCCCTCTGGCGGCCACGTCGGTGGCGACTAAAATAGAGGTGCTGTTGTTGGCAAACTGAATCATGGATTCGTCGCGCTCATGCTGCTCAAGATCACCATGTAGCGGCTTTGCCGAATAGCCGGCATCAATCAGGGCTTTCGCCAGTTCGTGACAGTGGATTTTTCGACTGCAGAATACGATACAAGATTCGAATTGATGGCTGTTTAATACGCTAAAGAGCGCCTGCCGTTTATCGTCCTCAGTGGTGTTATAAAACACCTGGCTGATTTGCCCTTCAGTGTGTGCGGTTTCTACGCGCACCTCAAAAGGGCTCTGTTGAATGGCTTTGCTTACCTGTTGGATTTCATCGGGATAGGTGGCTGAGAACAACAGCGTTTGTCTTTTTTTGTTGGTGTGACCGAGAATTTTCATGATGTCATCATGAAACCCCATATCGAGCATCCGGTCAGCTTCATCTAACACCAGTGTCTGGATATCCGCCAGGTTCAGCGTGCCTTTCTCTATGTGTTTAAGAATGCGCCCGGGGGTGCCTACAATGACATGTGAATTGCGTTTAAGCGATACCAATTGGGCATGCATTGGCTTGCCACCGCATAGTGTCAGTACTTTTGTATTCGGCAATGCGCTGGCCAGTCGACGGATTTCTGCTGCCACCTGATCGCTTAGCTCGCGGGTAGGGCACAGCACCAGTGCCTGTATTTGATAGTTCTGGATATCGAGTTTGTTGAGCAAACCTATTCCAAACGCGGCGGTTTTGCCGCTGCCTGTCTTGGCCTGCGCCAACACGTCTTTATTGTCCAGAATGACGGGCAGCGCGCTCGATTGAACCGGCGTCATCTCCGTGTAATCAAGCGTCTTTACTGACGCCAGCAATTCAGGCCGTAACGCCAGTGTGCTGAATTGCTGTTCAGAGGTAGTCATGAGCCGTACCGCCTGTGTAAAAGTGGCAAATGCGTAGTGTTGTGGTTCATATTAATTTATTGGGGAGGCAGTCGGAGGATCATACCTTAGTGCGCATGGTCCTGTCGGGGCGAGTGTAGTCAGGATTGTGGGACGATAGTGGTTTCGATGACGCCATGGGTTAATAAGCAGCGGTTAAGTCCGGTCCTGCAGGGTACAATTCTGATAAACCTTAGTGCGCTCATAACATAGAATTGTTGAACCGCGTTCATAACTGCTCTGCCGGAGATTACAGCGTGACGATTGATCTTGATAGAATCCGAAAAGACACACCGAGTCTCGCTGAATACGCTCACCTTATTGCGTCCGGTGCTTCAATAATGCCTGATCCGGTTCTCAGCGCAGTCACCGATCACCTGGCACTGGAAGCGCGCCTGGGAGGTTATGAAGCACATCATGAGGCCGCAGCCGAGCTCGATGGCGTCTATTCCACTGTGGCAGACTTTGTCGGCGCAAAGCCGCAGGAAATCGCTCTGGTCGAGAACGCCACTGTTGCATGGTGCCTGGCGTTCTATTCCCTCGAATTAAACAAGGGTGATCGAGTTTTAACCTGTCAGTCAGAGTATGCGGCAAATTATGTTGCCTTTTTGCAGCGTGCAAAGCGTGACGGGATAATTATTGATGTCATCCCCAATGATGAGTTCGGAGCCATTGATGTAACCGCAGCCGAAGAGATGATTTCGGATCGCACAGCTTTGATCGCGATCACATGGATACCCACAAACGGCGGCCTGGTGAATCCGGCCGCGGCAATGGGTGATATTGCGCAAAGGCACAAAATTCCTTATCTACTCGATGCGTGTCAGGCGGTGGGTCAGATGCCAGTGTCAGTATCAGAGCTTAAGTGTGATTTCCTGTCTGCCACCGGGCGTAAGTTTTTGCGCGGCCCAAGAGGCACTGGTTTTTTGTACGTAAAAGAATCACTAATTGAAACAATAGAGCCGGTGATGATCGACTATTTCTCGGCACCGTGGGTAAGTAAGGATCAATATAAACTACGTAACGACGCACGCCGATTTGAAAACTGGGAAAACGCCTATGCCTTGCGTGCGGGATTAGGCGCAGCAGTAAAGTATGCCAGTGATATTGGTATAGACAACATTCAAGCCCGCGCATGGCAGCTTGCAGATTCATTGCGCGCCAAGGTGATGGATATTCCTGGTTCAGAAATAAAAGATCTCGGTTCTGTGCAGTGCGCGATCGTGAGCTTTACCATTGAGGGGCTCGATCCGCCAACGGTAGTGACGGCATTGCGAAAACAGAAAATACACATCGGCTCATCAGATCCTGATAGCACGCGCCTTGATGCTGAGTCACGGAATTTGCCGGTTATGCTCAGGGCTGCACCGCATTACTACAACACCGAAGATGAGTTGGATCGGTTGGTCGAAGCATTGCAGACACTAAAGAACAAATAACTCCGTTTTATAACGCGTATTGAACGACCAGCTTAATATTGAGTAAAAGTGTAATGAGTGATCTTCCTAATTGTCCTGAATGCAAATCAGAATATACATACGAAGATAGAAATCTTTGTGTGTGCCCGTCCTGTGGTCATGAATGGGATAAAGATGCAGCGACTACCGAGGTGGAAGCGGTAGTAAAGGACTCAAACGGCAATATTCTTCACGATGGTGATAGTGTCACTTTAGCTAAAGATCTGAAGGTCAAGGGATCCTCCACTGTATTAAAGGTCGGGACCAAGGTGAAAAATATTCGCCTGGTAGATGGTGATCATGATATCGACTGTAAGATTGATGGCTTTGGTGCAATGAAATTAAAATCACAGTTCGTTAACAAGGTTCAGTAAATTTTTACGCAGCTGGTTCTGGCGAGATACATAAGTACGTATCGTACTCGGGCATAACTCTTAATTGCTGGTTGGTCATTGCTCGGTGACTCCAGGGGGGTCGACTTGGGCCGCTCTCTCTCTCTCTCTCGGCTTGGGCTGTCTTAGTGGGTTGGGTTTTACGTCGGTGGGTGTTTTACGTTTGGGACTTAATCCTTACATAGGCGGCGGGCTTTCTTCGGGGGGTCGATGGACTTGAAGGGTGTTTGGTATCGGGTTGTTGGCTCGATTGACTGGGGGTCAGCTTCTAATGGTTATCAGGATCATTCCCAGTGCAACCAATGTTGTACCTGCGATGACAAGGGTATTGATAGATTCCCCCAGTAAAACAGCTGCCAGCAACACGCCGCTAACCGGAGCCAGAAAATTGAAACCTGCCATCACACTTGGGCGGTAACGGCTAATCAGCCAGAGTGACGCCATAAAACCAAGACCGGCTACTACCACACCCTGATAGGCTATCGCCAAAACAGTTTGGTATGAAAAAGCTGACCACTGTATGGTTTCAGTGGTTGTACCAATGACCGCATAGATGGGAATAGAAACCATCATTTGCCATAGTGCCAATTTAAACGGATCGAGCTTTTGCATGATGTGCGCACTGGCAATTAATCGATAGCCAAGTAAGCAGGAGCTCGCCAGGCAAATCCAGTCGCCGGTGTTGCCGAAACTCACACCAGATTCTGATGTTTGTAAAAGCGTCAGGCACACACCGAAAAATGCCACAGACAAACCTGCCGCGCGCAGTGGCGTGATGCGATCATTCGCTATCATTACATGTGCAAAGAGTGCTGCGAATAGAGGGTTGGTAGAAATCAGGACAGAGCCATTGATTCCGCTTGTGGCATTGAATCCAATATTCATCATCAAAATCTGAACAGTGAACAGGCTGCCAATTTTAAGAATCGGCAACCATTCATGCTTAGCTGGCCACAATGGATGTTTTCGATAAGTGCACCATAACCAGATAGTGGCTATACCAAATAAAAATCGTAACAGTGCGCTCCACGCCGGTGGGAACACTTCCAGACCGAACTTGGCGGCAATAGGATTGCCGCCCCAAAGGATGTGGACAAAGACGGAAAGTAAGATCGCCTGAAGCGGTACACTTAGCAAGAAAAGTCGGCTTGATAGAAGGCTGGTCAGTGTATCAGCGGGACACCGCTTACGCGACAGGTATTGCACACGCTAAGTGAACCTGGCAACAAACTTCTATCGGCTGGAAATAGATCGAATGTCATTAGCTTGTACACGAGCATCACAAGCCACAGGAAACCCGACGCGTAAGCGAGCGGATCAAGCCTCGCTTTTACTGGACACTACAACTTTTTTTTCCTTACATTGTAGATTAATGCAATTCGCTGCTAAGCGTCGGTGCTGTGATGTCTGACTATCAAATACAGCAAAGGCGCTAAAGACCCGGTAAATAGCGTGGCGATTATCCATGGCAATGGTTGCTTGTTTCGAATACGGCAGTCTCTCCAGATCCAAACCATTACCAGGCATAATGCAATAACAAGATCCAGAAAGTACTGTGATGTCCAGAGGCTGGCGTTGAAGGGCGTTATCATGCCAATCAAGCCTTCTTTGAACAGTGCAAGAAGTGTCACAAGTATCAGTGCAGCAGTGGCAAAATAGAGTATGTTTTTGTTGACCTGCATTAGCTCGCTCTCACGTCGTTTGGATGGATTATGCCTTAGGTTGTTTGCTGCAGATCGAGCTGCGCTGTCACTAATTCAATAGCACGCTGAGTAGCGTCTTCCCCGAGCCACCTGAAAACACAAACAGCATGCCGAACGGGATCGTGCCATACTAGCTGACCACCTATGCCCATAGCAAAATAGCTCTCCGGTGATGCAGATTTGCTAATGGTGTTGCCGGTATTGAGCCAGGTAAAGAAACCATAGTAGGGTGCGATGGTGCAGGGGGTCAGCATCTGCTTTATCCAGTTGCTCGACAGCAATTGTTTGTTATGCCATTGCCCTTGCTGAAGCATGAATTGGCCGAGCAGCGCCTGGTCTGCCGGTGCGATCACCAGCCCGCCACCCCAATGACCACCGCCCGGAACACTTTGCATCGATTTGCCGTTAATTTCAACGTAGCTGTTGTCGTATCCATGCCATTGCCAGGTGTCACTCGCACCGATAGGGTCCATGATGTGCTCTTTGAATACCTCTGGGAGCGGCTTCTTAAATAGATGCAGGAGTGCAAGAGAAAATTGATTGATTCGAATATCATTGTACTCCCAGTGGGAGCCTGGAATCCTCATTGCGCGTGCGTCACCTTTGGCTCGAGTGGAAGCCACAGGTTGCATGCTGACATTACGATAGTGATCAACCTGATCCGGTATGCCAAAGCAGTTGCCGCTCCATTCACTGGTGAACTGAAGCATTTGTCTAAAGGTGATTTGTCTGTTGTGATTATCGTCAAATCCGATGCCCGGTAGCGACTTGTGTATTGAGTCGTCAATGTTTTTGATCAGACCGGCATCAACCGCTATACCGGTAATCAGCGCCAGACAGGTTTTTGTGACACTAAACGTCATGTCTGGCCGATGAATGTCTCCCCACTCACACAGTGTGTTGCCAGCTACACTGACTAACCCTGCCGGGCCACCGCGGGCAAACACCGGGCCGAGCAATTTATTGTGTGGTGGTGTATCCAGCAGGTGAATGCCCCATTGATCCAGTGTAGATTCCGGTTCACGTGTCCAGTTGCACTCATTTGAATTGACGAATGCTTTTAGCTCGCTCCAGTCGTACATGCGTTACCTATGTTCTATAAGAATAAAAATCGTAACTATTCAGTCGGAATTAAACTGAATTAGGATTTTTTTTACTGGTTTTTCAGTCTTTTTCAGCTGTGCCTGTCGTGCCTGGTTAATTAGGAATAGGGCAGGAGTACGGGCGCAGTATACAGGTGTATTTTATCACGAGCGACAACACCCATGAATTCGACAGGTGTGCCCTGAATAGTGACTAAAGATCAATTTCTAACGTACCATCTTCTGTGGCAGCACGAGATTGGCAAAGTATGATTTCGTTTTCGCGCTGTTGTTTTGACAATACATAGTCCCGGTGTTCGACTTCACCCGCGCTGTATGTACATTTGCACACGCCGCACAGACCGTCAGAACATTTTACATCTATTTTTACACCATTTTCTGTCAGTACGTCGGTAGCTGACTTGTCCGCTGGAATATGAAACTCCTGATTGGACTGAGTCAGCTTTAAGGTAAATGGGTGATTAACGTAGTCCGGTACTTCGGGCACAGAGAAGTATTCGCTGTGTATGGTTTTATCTGGAAATCCACTTGCCATTGCTGCTTCTGATACTGACAGCATATAGGCCTCAGGGCCGCAGGTGTAAACGTGATCACCTGGTTGATAATTGGCAAGGATATTTTTCAGGTCGGCACGACTGTTTTCATCAGAGAAATATAAATGCACTGACTGTCGCCACGGCACCGTTGCAAGGTCTTTCAGATAACCGGCGCTTTGGCGGGCGGAACAGGAATAGTGCATTTCAAACATTTGACCTGCAGCATGAAGTTCGTGTGCCATGGCGATCATAGGTGTGATGCCAATACCACCGCCCATTAAAAAATGACGGCTTGCTTCTGTGAATACAGGGAAATGATTGATGGGTTTGGAGATGAATAATTTGCGCCCTTCGGTGAAGATCCTATGCAACAGTTGAGAGCCACCTCGGCCTTCGTCCTCACGCAACACACCAATTTGATATTTACTTCGATCTGCCGGGTCACCGGACATCGAATACTGACGCAAGAACTCTGGAGCTATAACGATATCGATATGTGCGCCGGCCTGCCACTCTGGCAGTGGTTCTCCATCGAGTGATGAGAACTCATACTTGCTAACGCCTTCAGTCATCTGTTCGACCTTTGACAACTGTACGCGCACTACAGGCGCATCGCCTTCAATTTTGTATTCATGTACCAGTGCGTCGGTATCACCCCGGGTAAGCTTGGCTTTGTACTGCTCTGCCGTGATCATCGCCTGATAGGCTTCTATGCCTTTCTCTCGATCCATAGCAAACGGAAATGGCCACGGTGGCGGTGCGAGATGGGCGGGGTAGACGGCCAGCGTTTGATCTTCATATTTAAGATCCAGTTGTTTATCAAGATCTCGTTTGTTGACAACATGTACCGTCTGGCGGAATGCACCATCATCTTGCTTTTCAATGTCCCACCACCACTTCTTTACCGGATTGCGTTCACCGTTGCCGACAGCATCGTCCAGCTTGGCAAGAAACTTTGCAGAAGAGGGCACGTTCATCGCCGCCCAACGGAATGGCGCTTCTTTAAATATCCCTTCAAGATTCCACGGGCAGGTCTTCATGCAACGGCCACACATTGCACCGCCTTCGGTGTTTAAGCGATAGGTGGTGCACTTTTGACTGTCAGATTTCCAGATCTCGTAGCCGTTGAACATAAGCTTGGGGCCGGCAGTGATTGCCCCGGAAGGGCATTCACGTGCACACTTATTGCAATTTTCGCAGAAGTGCTGCAAGCCGAAGTCTATTGGTTTGTCATGAGTCATTGGCATCGTGGTGGTCACCACACCTGATTTAAGTCTTGGACCAAGGTAAGGGTTGAGTATGACTTCTCCTATTCTGCTTACCTCACCAATACCTGATAATAGTAACAACGGTGGCTGCAGTACTTCGCCGTCAACTACAGTGTGCGCTTTGGCCGCATACCCAAGGTTGCGTATTTGTTTTGCTATGACGCCACCGAGTACAGAAAATCTAAGATACGCACGCATGGACTGGGATACCGCGATCCAGTCATCGCCCGATGCGCCTTCCATTGTTTCATAGCCTTGGTCGATGATCATTGAAATTGCCTGATCATGAGGCGGGTCAATGACTTCACCTGTGGCATCGTGTGAATACCATGTCCAGTCAGGACAGCGGGATATACCGACGGCATCTACACCAAGAAAGTAGCTGGCAGCTTTGATGTTGTTCGCGTTGCGCTCAGCGTCTTTGGTGCTTTCTGCCACCGTTGCCGAGTGTTCCCCGTCCTGCAAAAAAATACACGCACCCAACACACGGCGTTGCGCGGCGGACGGGGCAGACTTGCTGACATACTTGCCGCCTTTGGCTGCCTCCTGGTTGGTCTTACCCATATCACCAAACAGTGAGCGCGCAAACATATCTGTGCGTTTAGGTACGCGCGCCACACGTGCTTCATCTATAAACGTGGTGGGTTCATCAACACGTTTTAGTTTTTCAAAAGGATGCTCACTGTCTACGAATCGCCGACGCGCAAAAGGCACGTGGTTCTGAGCGCCTTTAACGGTGCCTTTGCCAAGTAACCAGGAGAGTCCGTGGGTTTGTGCACGCGGCTGGTCGCTGGCAAGCGGGCGGTCTGTGGCGAGAGCAAACGTGGTTGTTACCACAGCAACACCAAAGCGGTCGCCCACATAAGGGTTATCCAGTTTGCCATTCCGTACTGTGGCCAGCCCTGACGCTACCGTCAGTTGATGTAAATCTACGTTGGTGCTGGTGACGGAATGGCTTCGCGATTCAAAGCCCAGGAGTCGCAGGTAATTTGCGATCACGACACTGGTTTCCGACGCCCGTAAACTGGCACGGGCAGCTTGTGCATCATCCAGCCAATCAATCCCAGGTTCGTCAGGCCATGGATCTCTTGGGTACTCGTACAAGAAGACAATGGCATGGGTGTGATCATCTATGGATGTTGGTGGCTGCTCCATCGATTCACGCAGGTCAGCCATGATTATGTCAATGCCGGATGCGAGGGTTTTGGTTTGTCGGGTCTTGAGGTCTTCAGCCAGTCGATCGACGTCAGGATTTCGAAAAGCGGTCACCAGCCTTGAAGATGTCGGGATTTCACAGATGCCCATCATTGAAGCATCGCAAAAGTATCCGTAGGCTTTTATGTGGTTAGCGCGTTCAGTCAGATCGTCAGGGCACTCGGCTTCAGTCTTGTTGGTTAACCCGATACGTATCGCATCAAGCATGGCCTGATACTCCCCCATTGCATTAACAATGCTCTCGGGCGCTTGTTCGTTTTTAAACGAAAGTTGCAGGAACGCAGGGGCTGTTGCGAGGTCTGGTGGCTGGTCACTTCGCTGTAGTTTCTCCAGCGGATAGGGACCCAAGTGAGCCGGACGGTGTCGGGTTGAGAATAGGCGCATCGAGTAATGGTTGTCTGTGTGCTGTTTACATACTAGCAGGGTTTTTAGTTGCGCATTTGCGGGTAGTTACTGAGATTCTATTTTCTGGTGATGTAACGGTAAAATTTACCAGGCCGTCACGCCACTGTTGGCCTGACTGAAGATACGCGAAGCGTAAGCGAGCGGATCAAATCTGGTACTGCAACAGGAGCAGTTCTGGATATAGGTAACGCTTACGTGTCATTCACGAAGAGCGGCGGGCAGAATTCATCCCTCTTTGTCTACGAATGTGACCTTCGCAGAACCGGTGACGACCTCGAAAATCAAGCACCTATTGCAAAGACTGATGTTAGGCAATATCCGTTGATTGATGAACCTTTGCTCGTACCGGACTTGAAAATCTTTGATAATGACACTGATTTTGAAAATGCCCTGGATGTTGCCA
The DNA here is from genome assembly GCA_938041955.1 of uncultured Granulosicoccaceae bacterium. Taxonomy (GTDB): domain Bacteria; phylum Pseudomonadota; class Gammaproteobacteria; order Granulosicoccales; family Granulosicoccaceae. The sequence continues at coordinate 44,898 of CALISD010000030.1, forward strand.
GTCTGGTTATTACGCAACAGCCGCTTTACGGTGTGTTAGATATTTCAGTACCGGGTGTTGTGAAATACGCCAGTGAATCCAGAATCAATGATTATTTTCGCTATACCGTGACGGATGATCAGGGGGTTGAGTCTAACGAGGTGGAAGTGGTGATTCAGTATTTCTTTACGGAAGAAAACCAACAACCCATTGCCATAAATGATGAACTGTTCATAGCGCCGGGCGCGGCTATTAGTTTTCGGCCGCTTTCGAATGATCGTGATCCTGATGGTGAAATCAGACAGTCAAGTGTTCAAAGACTTCCAGCGCATGGGCGACTCAGTGTCAGTGGAGGTGTTAACCCAACCTTTGTTTATACACACAGCGGTGACGGCAGTATTGTCGACACTTTTAGATATGATATTTTCGATAACCGGTCTGGTGTGGGTACGGGCGTCGTTACAATAAATATCGGCAATGAGTATGTAGGTGGGCTTGATGGACGCGCAATTGATCCTCAGGAAATATCTGCACCCGGAGTGTTCGATTGGAGACGTGCTGGCATGGTGAGTACCCGCGACAATCTCTGGGTAACATGGGAGACGTATAACGCAGTAAATAACGGTGGTTATGAACTGGGTGTTTATATAGATGTAGATAAAAACCGGGACACTGGTTTTCGCGGCTTTAGTGACGAATACCCGATAGGCGTAGATTATCTGGTTGAGGGTGACTTGCAATACGTGTACGCCGGCAATGGACGGGATTGGTCGTGGAGGCTCGTGGCAGCAGTGGGCACGGGTACTGAATCCAATACAGGAAGGCGGCTTATAAATCCTCAACGCTATTTTGATAATATAAATGGACTGCGTTACTTTTTTCGGGCTGATAATGAAGCCTTGGGCGGTAGTGTGGACTACTATCCCGATTCAGTAACAGACACTAGTGCCAGTTTAATCAGTCGCTATAATATCTTTACCTGGTTGCCGGGGAATACAGCGACGCAGTAACAATGACGCGAATGGTTTTTACGATGTACAGGGATGTACTCGGGCCATTCACTGCTAACTAAAATGCAAATAGAACATTTACATCGAGTAAATTTTACTCGTCAGTGACCAGAATGGTCCAACTGTATTTGATGCGCTAGACAGACAGAATAGCCTGATCAAGCGCCGCTATTTTGTCCGGGATATCGAGTGACTCCACATTGCCGAGCCCGATCACGATTTCCCGTGACATGCGCACCGATGGCTTGTGCCAGAGCATGCGTTCGAGTGGTACCGCGCCTATGTTGTGCTGTAGCAGTGCCTGTTCAAGTGCACTGATCGGGCATGGCGTAAGCAGTGATAACACCATGTTGAGGCTACCTGTGTGATTGGCTGGAGCTCGCAGTGTGCGACTGGTTGACAGACATTCCAGCAGGACATTCCTGCGTTGTGTATAGACATGGCGAGCACGCTGTAGATGGCGCGTGACAGATCCGTTATCGAGCAATTCAGCAACCGCGGCTTGCGCAATCGTGTTGTGGCCACCACCGAAAGATCGCAAACACGCATGTGCGCTATTGGCATGGCTCTCGGGAACGACTAACCAGGCTACGCGTACAGCCGGAAACATGAGTTTTGAGAATGTACCCGCATGCAACACCTTTGCGTGCGTGTCGTTTGCTGCCAGTGCCGGGCCCGGTTGTGAGTCGTCTCTGAATTCACTGTCGTAATCGTCTTCAAATAACACGGTGCCGTGTTCGCGTGAAAGGGTCAGTAGTTGTGCGCGTCGGTGTGCACTGAGCGACATCCCGCGCGGGTATTGAAAGCACGGTGTCGAATACACCAGTGCAGGTGGATGATCGGTATCGACTGGCACCAGACCTTGCTGGTCGATTTCACAAGGTAGCGGCGTCAGACCAAGGTGACGAAAGGCGTCGATTGCACCGGAATAACCCGGCGATTCCACCCACGCTGTATCTCCCTGATTGGTGAACAATGCCGCACCGAGTAACAGGCTTTGGCGGGTAGAGGAGGTGATGATAATTTGTTGTGGTTGCACTCGAAGTGAACGGTAAGTTGCCAGGTACCTCGACAGAGCTGACTGCAATTGTGGTAGAGAGCTGTGCTGGTACCCCAGTTGTTCAGCGGGCAATCGTGACGCTGTTTGCAAGGCGCGCTTCCACGCCGCTTGAGGGAACAATGAGGTGTCAGGCTGGCCCGGTGAAAAACTATCTGGACGTTGCCTGGCATGGCTGAACGACGCTGATCGTGTGGCCAGTGGCCACGGGGTTTGACTGCGAGTGGCATCATCAGTCTGCCTAATATAACTTACGCGCGTGCCACGGCGGCCATCACTGGAGAGTAAGCCCTCATCACACAGTTGGTTATAAACATTAATGACCGTATTGCGACCGATCTTAAGCTTTGCTGCCAGTAAGCGGCTGGACGGCAGTGTCATGTCGTTTGGCAGTTCGCCTGTCACGATTGCTTCATAGAGGGACAAATACAGCTGCCGCACTTTAGGCAGGCTTGAATCGGTTGATGGTGACAAAGACTGTAATAGCTCGATGCTCAGCATCGTAGTATCGCTATAATTATGGTTCTATTCATTCGCGGGTAATGTGCCTATTAGTTAGAACCAAAATACCAGATACTGTTGGCTAAGATACGAAGTTTCTTCATTTTAAGTTTGGCACGCTCGCTATTGAGCCAGTGCCCCAGAACCATACGCGCCTATTGCGAGTGATGCCCTGATGCAAAACAACAGTTCCGAAACGCTTAGCCGCCCCAGTGTCTGTCCACTGGATTGTCCTGATTGCTGCAGCCTCAATGTTTCAGTGAGTGATAATCAGGTGGTTGCGGTTCACGGTTCGTCGGCCAACGCCTATACAGACAGTGTTATCTGTAACAAGGTAGCGCGCTACTACCCTGAGTTTGTTCATGGAGTGAACCGGCTGACGAAACCGCTACAACGTACCGGAAAACGTGGTGACGGGCAGTTTCAGGAGATATCGTGGGATAAGGCACTCGACCTGGTTTATGAAGGGTTTAGCAAGGCCATTAATCAATACGGCTCGCAGTCTGTTATGCCTTTTAACTATGCGGGCCCGCATGGTGAGCTGGCCGGAGGCTCGATGGATTCTCGCTTTTTTCACAAATTAGGCGCAACCCGTTTGAATCGCGGGCCGTTGTGTGGTGCTGTACGGGGTCGTGCTTATACCAGTCTATACGGTGCCGCTCCCGGTATGCCGCCGGAACAGGCGGTGCACGCAGATCTGATTGTCGTGTGGGGCAACAACGTCACGGTATCCAATCTGCATTTGATCCGCGTGATCAAACAGGCGCGGAAGTCCGGTGCACGGTTAATTGTAATTGATCCAAAGCGCACCAAGGTGGCAGAGCAAAGTGATTTGTTTCTGCCAATACACCCGGGGACTGACGTGGTATTTGCTATGGCGGTTGCTGCAGAGCTTGAACGCCGTGGTGCTGTTGATACAGAGTTTGTCGAGCAATGGGCCCATGGTTATGAGCAATACATGGTGCAGGCCAATCAATATTCGCCAGCCGACGTAGAAAATATTTGCGGTTTAAGCAGTACGCAGTTCAATGAGTTTGTTGAACTTTATATATCAGCTAAAACAGTAGCGGTATCGGTTGGCAATGGCATCGAGCGTGGCAAAAGTGGTGGCTCGGGATTGCGTGCAGCCATGGCATTGCAAGTACTGACTGGCAACCATGGCAGGTTAGGGGCCGGAGTGCTTGCCAAAGCGGGATTGATAAATCCCAAAACCACCGATAAATTGCAACGCCCGGATCTGATGGATGAAGAAACCCGTGTATTTAATCTTGTTGATGTCAGTGAAAAGCTGCTCAATCGCAACATGAAAATTCCCGTTAAGGCCATCATGATCTACAACCACAACCCGGTCTGTACGCACCCGGATCAAACACGAATGATTGAGGCGTTGAGTCAACAGGATTTGTTTATAGCAGGCTGTGATATTGTGATGACAGACTCTATGCAATATGCCGATGTAATCCTGCCGGCCGCCAGTCACTTTGAGTACGCTGATATTTATGGCTCCTATGGGCAAAACTACCTGCAGCGTGCGGAGCCTGCAATACCATGCGTAGGGGACAGTCTGCCAAATACAGAAATCTTCCGTCGTCTGGCTACACGTTTTGGTTTTGACGATCCTGCGTTCAGTGATACCGATGAGCAATTGATAGATGCGGCGATAGATACTAACGATCCTCGGCTCAATGGTGTGAAACCCAGTGAAATCTCTCTGACACAAGCCATAGAGCTGAAGCCGCTCGATGGCGGGGAGACTATTCTGTGCGATAACGTTTTACCAGAAACACCGTCGGGTAAAATCGAGCTGTACTCTGAAGAACTGGAGCAGCAGTTCGGATTTGGAGTTCCTCGCTTTGAGCCAGTGACGCAGGACCGGAAGTTTGTATTGATCTCACCTTCATCATCAAAGCGCACCAACGCCACATTTGGTGGTTGTGCCGATTCTTCCGGAGCAGAGGTTCTGGAAATGAACCCGGCAGATGCCGCAGAACTGCAACTGCACAGCGGTAGCGAAGTATTGGTAAGTAATGATCTTGGCAGGGTATGCTTGCAGTTAGTCATCACCGACTCGGTGCAACCGGGGGTTTTGTATAGTCCTAAGGGTACCTGGCTTGAAACAAGTGACACTGGTCGCACGGTAAACGCACTGATTAATGCAGATATTCGTACTGATATTGAGCAGGGCGCATGCTACAACGAAACTTTCGTTGATGTTAGTTTGCGAAGAACAGTGTTGTAATTGCCGTAACTATTCAGCGCATACCTGTCGTATCCATCGGCGTTGTCGTGTCTCACTCAAACTCAAGTGTATGTTTCGCGTGAACTCCTAGCCCAAGAACATGGCAGGCCCGGTCAGAAAGGCTACAGAAGGACTGTAAAAGTAGCGACAGAATGGAATTTATTTCAATTGCAACTGAATAGTGACTAATCGCCTGGGATGTATCAAAGGTTAAGGCGGATGAAAATGAGATTACGTATTGATGAACGTTGACAGGTTTATTCCCCTGCATGGCAGATGCGCGTGCGGTGGAGTCAGTTACGAAGTTAAGGCGCCGGCAGAAGAGTTATATCATTGTCATTGTTTAACCTGCCGACGGCTACATGGTTCATTATTTGCCACTTACGCTTATATGCGACGCAGTGACATTGTAATAACAAGTGGTGCAGCTAATTTATCAACCTATCGCAGCACTCTGGCAGACTGGCACTTTTGCCATACATGTGGTTGTCATCTATTTGCAGAGCATGACCATAATACGGGAGTTATGTGGTACATGCCGGCAACACTTGATCGGCATGCTCTTCCACAGCATCCTCGTGACAGTGAAAAGCACATATTTGTTGCATCTAAATCCCCGATAGAAAAAATAGGTGATGAGCTACCACAATATAATGAATATGCGCCCGCTGAAGTAAGTGTGACTGCAAGAAAAAATAGCGGAAGGGTTGGCCCGCTTGTTCTTGAATAAAAATTTCAGTACCACAGCTGGCAGAGTAGGTCGAGCCAGAAAATGTAATAGTATTGCAGGTTGGTAGCTATCGCTGCGTACTTGATAATTCAAATTTCCGGTTCACACTAAGGTTATTCAAAAGGACTGATAATATTTTTCGTCCAGCTGTAAATCCATACTTTTGTAGATTCGTGCTGCGCCCTGTATTCTTGCACTGCATTATCGGGTTCAATCTGCAAGTGGATGTCTAATCATGAAACGAATTGTTATTGTCACCGGCGCAGGGAAAGGCATCGGCCGTGCGACAGCAGAGGCTTTTTTGGAGCAAGGTGATCAGGTCATTGGACTCGATATTGATAGTGATGTTATTGGTGCTGCACCGTTCGATGGGGTAGTCACAGACATGGGCGACAAGGACGCTATCGACGCGGCGCTGGCTCAAGTGATTGTAAAGTATGGTCGAATAGACGTGCTGGTCAATAATGCCGGTATTACACGTCGCGCCGGATTACTGGAATTGACTGAAAGCGACTGGGACAACATTACGCGGGTTAACGCCAAGGGCGCTTTTTTCGCCATGCAGGGTGCGGCCCGGCAAATGATAGAGCAGGGCAGTGGTCGCATCATTAACATGGCCTCAATTGCGGGCAAAGGCTTCCACAATTCATCTAATGTTATTTATGCCGGCACCAAAGGGGCACTAATCGCAATGACGCGCATGGCTGCTCATCATCTTGGACCGCACGGGATTTCGGTGAATGCTGTATGCCCGGGCACTACCGAGACAGACATTGTAAGTGGCCTGATCGCGCGCGATGCACAAGAGCAGGGCATTTCGATCGATGAATCACGTGCGAATATGTTCTCGATCATTCCAAACAGACAGGCAAATACCCCGGAGGAAGTAGCGGCATTGGTGGTTTATTTGGCGTCAGCGGCGGCAAGAAATGTTACCGGCCAGGCGATTAATATTGATGGCGGGTTATTGATGGCGTGAAGGTTAACAGAGTCTGTCGCTTGACTGGTAGCAGTTACTTTCGCCGCGCCCTGTGTTGGAAGTTTACTTTGCTGTGTTTGATCTGCTTTGTTGGATAATCGTTTGTGAAGTAGGATGAGGGACACAAGCTCTTTGGTGACGGCAGAATAGCTGCGCAAATATTCCTGTTTATTGCTCCTTTATGCCTGCCGGGAATACTGAATAATGGTGTAATTCCGGGCTATTTCTAACTACTAGTCTTTCGATTTTCGTTAGCTTATTTTCTATAATTATTACTCATTGATGCTCGCTAAAGGCTCGGTTTGAGAGGTCGCTAAACGGTGTATCAAACCGCTCGGAGAGGGTAAGTTGCGAATCTTTCTACACTGCAAAAATAGCCGTGTGCTTTTTTTTCCTGTGGAGAGGCTGTTGTATCGACTTGCCCGTTATATTGCCTTACATGTTGGTAGATGCTCCGTATTCCTGCACTACACCTGCATCAAACTCTACAGTGTGTTCTGACAAGATCGATAAACTTCGCAACTGGTTGTTTTTCCGCGGCTACGGATTGGTGGTGGCTTTGTTGTTATGTTTTTCTTGTCTGACTTTCATTGTCTCTGAGGATGAAGGCAAGAATACCGCGACACTCGAACACCTTCAAAGTATGTCCTACTTTGAAGATCCGGATGGGAGTCTGACTGCCACCTCTGTTGCCTCCAGAAATCATCTTTTTAGCCGTGCCACCGGAAACTCTCTGAATTTTGGCCTTTCAGATTCTGTTTATTGGGTGTGGCTTAAATTGAAGCGCACAGATGCGGCGCAGGATTCTTTGTATGTAGAATTAGGTTATCCCCATATTGATCAACTTGATGTATTTCGTCTTGATGCCGGAATTCCGGTAGAGCTATACAAGCTTGGTGACATGATTCCTTTTGGTACCCGGCCGATCAAGGATCGTGCATTTGTGATACCAGTGCTGTTCGATCAGGAGGCATCCATGGTACAGCTACTGTTACGGGCACGTTCCAAAGGCTCTATTCAGATGCCAATTGAAGTGAAACACGAAAAAGAGTATCAATTGGCGGATCGCGATGAGCAGATGATACTGGGTATTTACTATGGTGTTTTATTCGGCGTTCTTGCCTACAACCTGTTGCTTGCGCTGGGTACCCGTGAACCGGTCTATGGTTATTATTGTGCCTATGCTGTTTTTCTGATTCTATTTTTGTTTTCTCAAAATGGACTGGCATTCGAGTACTTATGGCCAAACCATACGCTATGGCAGCAGATCTCCATACCGCTTTTCGCAAGTCTTGCTTTGCTATTTTGTACTCGTTTTACCCAATTGTTCCTTAACATTTGTAGTGAAACAAGACCACGGCTGTGTATAGTATTTAACCTGATGCTGGTGGTATTCGGTGCACTCGCGTTGGCGAGCCTGGTTGTTGATAGAGCACTGGTAATTACGTTGGTTGCGTTAGCCGTGTCTTTGGCCGGTATGTTTATGATGGGTGCAGCTTTGTATATCTATCTTAGGGGCGACGATAACGCTTTTTATTACTTGCTCGCCTGGACCATATTGTTATTTGGCGTCGTGGTATATTCGACAAAAACTCTTGGTATTATTCCAGAGACCTTTATCACAGAATACTCGGTGCAGATTGGTTCTGCGATCGAAATGGTGTTGCTGTCCTACGCGCTGGCGGATCGCATTAAACGTTTACGTGATGAGAATGTTCGGATCTATAACGAGGCTAATTCCACTCTTGAGTCACGTGTGGAGCAACGAACACATGAGCTTCGTCAAACGATGGTGCAATTGGAAAGTGTCAATAGCCAGTTAGAACTGATGAACCAGCAGGATCCTATGACTGGTCTGTATAATCGACGTTATTTTAATGAAATATTGGAGCCTCTTCGATCTGAGATGTTAGCTGTATCTAAACCTGTGTCGTTGCTGATGGTTGATATTGATCACTTCAAGTCTATAAATGACACCAAAGGACATCTCATCGGGGACGAGGTTATTCAAAAAATAGCCGACCTTATCGCATCCGCTGCGAGTGATGAACTTTGTGTCCCGGTCAGGTTTGGCGGTGAGGAGTTTGTTGTTCTGATGCCCGGATATGATCGTGATACGACTATGGTCATTGCAGAAGAGTTACGTTGCGCGATTGGGGCGCTGGAGTTCTCAGTAGGTGCGCGTTACTCTGAACACTCGGGTTTGACTGCACCATGTGTGAATAATGATTCGGAAAAATGCTTCGCAGTGACTTCCAGTATAGGAATAACCACTGAAGAGCCATTCATGGCAGCAACGCAATCCGGGCTTCAGCTACTCGATCAAGCAGATCAGGCACTATATGCTGCTAAGGAGTCGGGTAGAAATCAGTGCGTTTTTTATCAGGCTTCGATTGATAGTTCATTTGCTGCTTAGTATCGCTGGGTCAGTAGTTGGAAGGGGTATCTATTACCAGTGCTTTTCGAGATGATGAACTGACGAGTGTGCAGCGAGAATCTTATGATTGATGCTTTTGATTCTGGTACTGGCAGGCTTTGAGTCTTAATGTAAGCCGGGCCCGGTCATGCCGTCCATTCGACTTCAAGGTTTTGCACACCACGAAAAACCAGTGTAGGTAAATACTCCCAGGACTGATCACCGACCAACTGAAGTTGTGGTAATCGGCTGGTGAGTTGTTCCAGAATGATACGCATCTCCATGCGGGCAAGTGGTGCACCCATGCAAAAGTGTGCTCCGAGACCGAGCCCCAGATGCTTCTTTGCATTCTTTCGTGTAGCGTCGAACTTTGAACCGTTCGGAAATATATCTTCGTCGTGATTGCCAGAACCCATCATCATCAGAATTCTTGCGTCTTTAGGAATGGTGACGCCGCCCAGCGTCGTTTCACAGGTGGTTATTCTGCGCCAACCGAAAATTGACGTGTCGATGCGTAAGATTTCCTCCACAGCATTGGCAATTAGCTCCGGTTGTTCGCACAGTAACTCCCACTGTTCACGATCAGTCAGCAGGTGGCGAAGGCCGTTTGCAGTGGCCTGGGTGGTGGTCTCATGACCGGCGAATTGCATTAGGAACATCACGTTATACAAGTAGTTGATGCTGAAAAGCGTGGGATCATCGTGGTGGATCCGGACCATATCACCAAGATAATTATCTCCCGGTGTTTTATAGGCTTTATCCACCAGGTCTTTGGTAAATTGCCAGTGCTCACCCATACCGTGCATCATAGCAACCTGCTCTGATTCAGTAGGTGATCCCCAGTTGACTATCGCTCTGTCAGAGCCGAGCTTCTTAACGAATACGGCATCTTCATCACTTGCGCCGAGAAACAGGAAGATTGCCAGTGCTGGCACCTCATATAGTAATTGGGAAACCAACTCAGCCCGACCATCATTGACGAAGCGATCAATGTATCGGTCGACTATTGCTCGTATTCTGTCTTCCATTTGATTCACCCGTTTGGGTGTAAAAGCGGTGCCGAATATTTTCCTATGATGTTTATGCGTGTCTGAAGCTTCATCAACCAGTGAGGGTTCAATACCAAGGTTCTGCTGATCGCGGACCTTAGCTGCAGCAGGGCAGATGGGGGTCACCGGATGGCGAGCATTCACGGGCGAGTAGGTTTCAGGGTTACGGTAGACTGTAGCGATGTCTTCGTATTTGAGTACGACCCAGTAATTGTATTCAGGGCTGAAGAACACGGGCTCCGACTTGCGGGCTTTATCAAAAAATTGATAGGGATCTTGAAGGTAGTCGTGTGAGAAGGGCTTAAACGCACAGGCTGTCTCACTACCGGGCAGGGAGTTACCGGCCGCACTCGTATCAATGGGTTCGGACTGAAACATCCCGTACTGTTTTTTTCCTGTGGACATCTTAAAATTTGCCTCGCCTGAATCAGGACGTATCAATGTATCACAATCGCGGTGAGGTGAATTTCCACACGCCAGCGGATCACACCTGTTGAAGATGTATGGAGAGTTAGCAGCGGGTGGTATGGCGATGGTGCGTTGGCGTTCTACGATGAGGCTGGAAAGGGTTTGCATCCGCGATTGGCGTGATTGCATGCCTGTGATTGGTCGCATGCAGGCTGACAGTGAGGTGCCCTATGTTCCCGTGAACAAAGGTTTCACTGTTCACGTCGTTGTGGTCGGCGAAAAGTGTTGACGAACTTATCGTACAGCTACCTGGAGTTTGGTGGCTTTATGCGCGTCTGCCGGTCAGCAGTCCACCATCAACCACAACTATCTCTCCTGTGATGTATGCACCACCGGCCAATAGATAGACGATCACCTCAGCATAGTCTTCAGGTTGCCCGACTCTTTGCATCGGGATACTGTTGATCATGTCACTGTCGAGTTCAAAGTTGCACTCCCAGTTGGATTCAACCAGTCCGGGTGCGATGGCGTTTACTCTGACTTCGGGGCCAAGGCCGCGAGCGGTTTCTTGCGTCAGTGTTATCAAGCCCGACTTGGTGGCACTGTAGACGGCACTTGAACCGTTGCCTCTGAGCCCGGAGATTGAGGTCGTGTTTACTATTGCGCCACGGCTCTTTCTCAACGCCTTTTCTGCCGCTGCAGTACAACGTTGTGGCCCTATCAGGTTGACGTTAAGGAGTCGATCCCAGAACGCTTCGTTTTGGATCTCAAAATCGGTAGGGTGTACGACTGATTTAGTGCCGGGTGTTCCGGCGTTGTTGACCAGGTAGTTGAGTGATCCGCCCAGTGCTTCGATGGCACTGTGAACCATGCGATAGGCATCTTGCCCGTCTCCAGTGTCGCCTGGGGCGGCGATCACCTGGTAACCGAGATCAGAGAGTCGTTGCACCTGCTTTTCGAGTTCGGGGTTGCCTGGGAGATCGTTGATCGCCACTTTAGCACCACTGCTGGCGAGTAGTTCGGCAGTTGCCAGCCCGATGCCGGAAGCGGCCCCGGTGACCAGTGCGGCAGTATTGTTCAGATTGAAAGTGATCATAAGCGTAATTTTGGTAGCGATGGCGTTCGTGTTGGTCGGCGCACCTTTGTGCAGACATTAAGCTACAACCCCGACGGAATAAAGGAATAACTGTGCTGTAGCAACCATATTGCCGGTAGGTCGTGGTGCAGCTCAGGTATGAAACTTGCCGGCCTTGTCGGGATACCCAGCAACGAAAACCGGCATATTTGTGCTGGCAAGCTTATGAAGTACTTAGAAATTCTTAGTGTTATGTCTGCCGCAATGATAGTGGCGTCTTGCGACAATGGTGCACAACTGTCTGCAGGACAGGACGGCCGTGGTGTGGAAACCGTTGATTTTTTCGGCATGGAAAACGGCGAGAGTGAAACCATTCCGTTTGAGCCAGGGCTTGGTTTCGCTTTGCCAGATCGCGGCACACTGGCGGTTACTACTGCGGTTATTGGCAGTACCACCAATGGCAGTGAATATAGAACGGACTGTGGCACTGGTCAGGTGTTGGCAGGAATAGAAGGCTTTGCCTCGAACAATCGGGTTAGTCAGGTTGGTGCCAAGTGTGTGGAAGTCGATGCCACGGGCAATTGGGTTGGTACACCGCAAGTGCAGGGTAACCCTGTGGGTATTACAAGTGGAAATCCGGTCAGTCTTGATTGCACTAGCGGGCAAGGGGTTACGGGTGTATCAGGCTTTACACAAAACGATTCAATTGCATCGTTGCAGCTTCATTGTCGAACGCTAGCTAACAGCAAATCAACTGTTGGTGATGAAACAGATACCGAAAGAGCAGGCGATTATCAGTGGGGCATTGCCAATCAGTTTTGCGGCTCAGGTGCTGTAGCTACCGGTATACACGGCCGCGCAAACAATGAATTGCAATCGTTCGGTTTGGTTTGTAACGAATCACCTGATACTGCCGGTCGCTGGAGCAACCCGATTGGTTGGCCGGTACAGGCGGTTCACATGATCATGACACCGCAAGGCAACGTCATGTCATATGGTTTCAAAGATGGATCTGGCAACGTGTTTGACTATGATGTCTGGGACCCGTCTCTAGGGACAGCGGAATCATCGCACAACACATTTGCTTCAGATCAGGGAGTATTCTCTTTTTGCAATGCTTCTATAGTAATGCCTGCTAATGGAAATATTTTGTTGCCTGGTGGCACCAAGCTTAATTCTGACAACGCAGGGGTTTCGGATGTACCTGTGTATAACACGCAAACAGGTGGCCTTTCCCGCGCGCCTGATATGGCGAATCGCCGATGGTACCCAACCACAATCACCTTGCCTTCCGGTGAGATTCTGGTCGCAGGTGGTCGTGATGTGGCGGGTGTAGCGACAAGAACGCCAGAAATATTCTCACCGGAAACTAACGAATGGAGATCCCTGTTTGGTGCCAATATGCTGGGGCTTGAATGGCCCTATCCAAGGTTATGGGTGGCGAATGATGGTCGGGTATTTGGTATTTCGAGAAACGATATGTTTTATATCAATCCTCAAGGTTCCGGTTCAATTCAGCGGGCGGGTAATTTTTCGGTGGATTATCTGACCAAGGCTGAATCGACAGCATTGATGTATCGACCGGGTAAGATACTGCAACTTGGCGGAAACGTTTCCGGGGGAAATCAAGCACTGATAATTGATATTAATGGTGCGATACCAGAAGTCAGGCTGACCAATTCAATGCGGTTATCACGCTCAGCATGGATCAACTCTCAGGTGATGGCAGACGGTAAAGTGATGGCAATAGGCGGAAGCCGGATTGTACAAAATGCTGCCACCGCGGCTTTAAACCCGGAGATCTGGGATCCTGAAACAGAGCAGTGGACAGTGGTTTCCGGTTTTAAATGGCCACGGCTTTATCACTCTAATTCGATATTATTGCAGGACGGCACAGTGATGATTGCCGGCGGTGGTAATCCCGGGCCTGTCACAAACTACAACGCTGAGATCTTTTCTCCGCCGTATTTGTATGATGAGAACGGCGGGTTGGCTGTAAGGCCTGTGATCAACTGGGCACCGGAGCAAGGGGCTTACGGCCAGACAATCGCGCTTAATACCGATGCTGCTGCAATATCAAAAGTCACTTTCATCAAGACATCAGCTGTTACGCATTCGTTTAATGTGGAGCAGCGGTATATGGAACTGCCGTTCACTGTCGGTACCAACTCCGTGCAAGTGCAATTGCCTGCCAATTCAAACGATGCGACACCAGGCTACTACCTGATGTTTGTTTTAAATGATGCGGGTACGCCTTCCGAGGCAGCGATTATTAAACTTGGCAATGACCCGGCAGAGGAACCGCCAACACCGGAAATCACACCTGAACCCGCTGAGACGAATAATATTCTGGCTAACGGTGGATTTGAGCAAGGTAAAACCGGCTGGCAAGACTGTTCAGATGCTGCACTATCCAATGTGAGTAACAACGCAAGTCATGGTGAGAACTCTCTGCTTCAGCAAAACGGTGCGTGCTTGTATCAGGAGTTTGTTGTCCAGCCAGGTGCGACATACAGTATGAACTGTGAAGCGTTTTCGCAGAATTCAGTGTATTCAAGTATTTCACTGAACATGTTAAACGCCAACTATGAAACAATTCTAAACGATGCATCAGTGGTAGCGAGTTCCACCTACTCTTCTTACCCGTCAAGCTTACAAGCTCCAGCAGATGCTGCTTATGCAGCGGTTACTTTGTATTCAGAGGGGCCAACCCACTTTGACTCATGTGTGGTGACATCGGGCGTCATTGCCCCACCGGCGCCACCACCCGTTGTTACGCCAACACTACCGGTCGCTAACTTACTGGTTAATGGTGATTTTGAGCAAGATAAGGCAAGTTGGTTTGATTGCGCGGGCGATCAACTAACGCAGATTATTGATGATGTGGTAACAGATTCCAAGACTCTGCAGGTGAGTAATGCCGGTTGTATCTACCAGGAGTTTGCCGTTAATCCCGGTAAGCAATATCGTGTTCAGTGCCGTGCTAAGTCAGAAGGGTCATTGTATTCGAGTATTTCTTTCCAGATGGCTGATGCGAGCTATAACCAGCTAGAGTCGGCGGTGAGCCTGGTGGGGCCCGGGCAATTTCAGACTTACACCACTGTATTAACAGCGCCCGCGGCAAGCTCAACCAGTGCTGTGACTATCTATTCTGAAGACACAACTCAGATTGACGTTTGTTACGCCGAAGAGGTCTGATGCCAATGATAGAAGCCGTTAGTAAATATAGATCACCCCGTTTGATTGGTGTCGTATCTGCAGCTCTGCTGATCCTGGGTACGTTCGGGATTACTCTATATTCAGTTGCGTCTGATGACTTTTCAGAATCCTCAGGTCCATATGCCGCTTTACATAGCGTCAAGCTCACCGATCAATACGGGCAACGTGTTAAGCCTTCTGATCTACACGATAAAGTAGTGATGGTGAATTTCTACTTCACCACCTGTGGTAGTGCCTGCCCGGTGCAAACAGCGGTATTGCGTGACGTTCGAGCGAATCTTCATAAGGAGGTAGATGCAGTATTTATTTCGGTGTCTATCGCACCGCTTGTAGATAATCCGACTGTGGTTGCTGAATACATTAAGAAGCATCGCGTTAGTCGTGATAACTGGCATTTTGTTAGCACCAGTGTTGAAGATACTGAGAAGCTAATAGAAAAATTCGGCGTCACACCTGATGGCATGACTGCCGTTGCCGATCAGATTGATCATCGTAATATGGGGTATCTGTTTGATCGTGATGGTGTACTAATGCAGCAATATCAGTTGGTCCCGGGTGTTGCCACTAGGATCACCGAAGAGATGAAGGTGTTGTATGAGCTTCAGATTGGAGGTGCCTAGCCTGCATTATTCACAAGGCGACGAGGAAGACTAAGGCAAATACCTGTAATCATAGGTCTAAACTGTCATTGGAGGGCTACTTTGAAAATAGCAGTGTGTCTATTCGCCATCAGACGAAAATATCGCGTCACATCTCGCATGATCAAGCTCGGCACGTGGCGGGCCACGTTTCTCACTCGATTATGCGACCTGTTTAGCGCTATTTCCG
>CALISD010000031.1 GCA_938041955.1 uncultured Granulosicoccaceae bacterium
ACCATGCCACAGCACCGAAAATTGAAAGAGTAGAGCCTGTGAACAGTCATCCGAACATTAACATCTGAATGGTGATTGACCCTCTGTATAGAAGCCATTAGAAAACATACGAAAAGAAACACAGGCTGAATCCATTGACCATTACCGTGGTAGTAAACAACCTTAATCTAGTAATTACTCAACCATCGGTGGGTATCAATACCCGTACAGATTCCGGCAAAAACGAGATAGGAATATAACCCACATATTCATCACTACTGGATACCAAACTGATCATTTCCTCAATACTTTCCACATGAGTCGGCATATTCCCTCGCCCGGTAAAAAGCTGTTTCGCCCAAAACGAACGCAACTGTTGACTGGTCCGGCGTAAATATTTTCTGGTAAATTCCTGAAACTGCTCGTCGTCCCGGGCGTACACTAGTACCGTGACTTTCCTGCCATTTGGCAGCGAAGATATTTTTCCGAAATAGAGACGTTTCAGATGATCAGCGCTGACACTCAAATCGCTATCACGATGCGTAATTAACACCAGCTCTTCTGCTGACGCGACGCCCATACCGAGCAGTATCGCCAACAAAACTCCCACCCCTCTGATTGATGTGTATTTCATCGTCTTAGTACACAAAATCAAGGCTGAGATTAAGATTGGTTGTAGCGCTGGAAGACCCCTCGTCTTGAATCCATTCAATTTCACCCTTCAATACAGAGTTCTTTCGCACATCATAACGAACGCCAAACCTGTGTGAAGTCCTCCTGTTTCTATTAGCATCCAGATACTGAGACAACCCATCGGCAATGCCATTCAGGTAGCCTGCGGCCAATGCTGACTCAGGGGTATTGGCCAACGAGACTGCAGTTGCTGCCTGACTGATCGGCGCTGCAAAATCACTGTTAGATTTACTACGGTGAGAACCGATTGTATAATTATAACTATATGCGTCGCTGATCCAGCTAGCACTTAAATAGCCGGAGCTAACCGTCGCAAGAATTGAATCATCACTCCCAAGGCGTGTCACCTCCGCATCAAGCTGCCAGTTATCGAATCGATATGAGCCACCAAGACTGGTAAACGATGCTTGCTTCATATCTATTCTAAGGGGATCAGCCAATGCACCAAAACCAAGTTGGTTTAAGCCCTCTATGGCTTGTTGAGCGCTTGGTAAATCGACACTGAACTCTGCAATATGATGCCCCAGGCTTAAACTCAACTCATTTTTCTCAAACCCAAGAGCAACACCGAAACTGTCATCCGAGTCATAAGTAGTTAAGACATCCCTGATATAGCCTGTGTCGGACCTGCCTCTTCCATAATATCCCTCAGCGGACACACCCCAACTTCCAAGCCACCCTGTATAGATGATATCAAGTGCATCAATACTCTGGTACAGCCCGGCAAATTCAAAATACGTTACACCCGGTGGTCTTGCCCACGGATAAGCGTAGCCAACGTTGTAGGAATCTGAGTGAATGAATAACGGCCGCCTTATCCTGCCAATTCTAAGGCTTAGATCATCTAGAAGATCGTACTTAAAGTAGACCCACTCAGCCTCAGGGTCGAAGTCCTCGAAGCCACGGGCAACAGCCTGGATAGTAAAATCGAGCTTCTCTGAAAATTGATACCTGGCTTGCAACGCCAGCTTGCTTAAAGGCTTAAAGCTGGCGCCTGACTCAAGATAGCTAAACGGGACATTTTTCAGTTCTATGTTTTCAACATTATCTGTATAACTAAATCCGAGTGTTCCGAACAAATTCCATGCAAGCGAAGATTCTTCAGCGGCAGCAATTGAAGAAGAAAGCAAGGTTAACAAGGCAATGGTCAGCTTGTTACCTCCCAAAATGGATATTCTCTGCAACGGTATTCTCATCACCGGTAAACAGCCATACAAGTCATATTTTCAGCCTCAAGAATGAACTCACCTCGGTCTCTATACCGAAAACAACTTCTAAAACACCCCGTTATTGCCCTTCCCATCAATAAGAGATCATACGATCTATTACTTGCTATAAGAACCGTTCTCATTGCCTAAGACCAACTTTCTGTAAACCAGCTTTCAGCTCAGTTGCGAAAATCACATGTTGGTTTTTACCACGGCTCTTTGCTTCATACACCGCTTTATCTGCACAGTCCATCAACGTATCAGTGTTTTCACCATCCCACGGATACTGAGCAACACCTACGCTTGTACCAATTGTGCAATCTCCGGCACCCAGCGAATAGGGGCTGGCGATAGTCGAAATCAATAGACGGGCAAATTCGTCGATTTGATGAACAGAGTTAAGACGCGTAACCAAAAGAACAAACTCATCCCCGCCAATCCGTGATGCCACTGCTATCGCCGATGCCTCGCCCATAGGCATATTATCCCCAGTACCACTGACCGATGATTCATCTTTTGACAACAGATCAAAACAAAGCACATCCAATCTGCGAGCTACCTGTTGAATTAACTGATCACCGGCCTCATGCCCCATTTTGTCATTAACAGGCTTGAAGTCATCGAGGTCAATAAAAAATAGAGTAAATCTCTGATTGCGTTTTACATCGTTAGAAATTAGCGTTTCGATCGAATCAAGCAACGACCTGCGATTCGCCAGACCTGATAGAAAATCTGTGTTGGCCATATAAAGAATTTCGTTAGTGGAGTTTTCCGTAATGACTTCAAGCTTAGCGATAAAGCTATTGAACCAATAACCTAGTTCTGTCATTTCGTCTCTTCCCGTCAGCGAAATTCTCGCACTCAAATCGTTTTCGTCCAATGCGATGTTCTTCAGGATAGACACTATCTCCTTAATACGGGAGCTGATTAATCCAGCTGTTCTTATAGCGCCATAAAGCACTACCGCCACTGCAACAAGCCCGGTCCAAAGCAGTACTTCTAGCATCTGGCTTGCAAATGCCGTTGACGAAGCAATGCTACTTTTTAAATCCTCCTTCCGTTCATCCTGATATCTATTTGATATTCTCATCAAATCTGTATATTTTGCTGCAGTCTGCCTTCCTTTGGTTCGAAGCATAAATAGATCGGTATCGCTATTCACCATTTCCGTGGCCAGAATTTTTGCGTTAACGTAATAGTCTTCAAACTTATCAGAGAGCTTTTGTATCTCCTCCTTATGATCAGGCTCTATCAGCGCCACCTTGCCAAGCTCGTATCGGTAGGTATCCGCCAATGGCAAAGTACTTTCTATGGCATCCTCATCGCCGGTGATAGCCGCTACCTCAAGCTCCCGATTAATAAATTCCAATGCGTGTGTTGCTGCCAACATATGTTCCTGCACAGGATATATTTTGTCCTGAATATCACTAAGCAGATCTGCAGACTTCCCTGTTTGGTAATATAAGACCCCAAGATACCCCAGCAGGCTAAATATACTGAGAGCCGCCATTGACAGTATTCGCCACTTTAGTGACGGAAAAATACCTGTTATTGGCGGTCCGGTATTAGTATCGGTTGCATCTGGTTGGGTAAACAGAGGTTGATTCTGAGCATCAGAGCCATCGAACGATACTGCTTCAGTTACTTGCTCAATAGTCTGGTGAGAATTATTCATGCGTGAAGCGTAAAGGCTACATCCCTGCTGAAATTGTGACAACGGAAAAGCTAGTTATTATTTTCGGTCTTCTGCACCCGTGACTCTTCTCACCAGGCTTCATTTCTCCGCTACTGCATAGTGGCCGGTAAAGATTCCGTGATCACCAGCAATTAGCGAGTCAAAAAACAGATCAGTTCCAGGTTATTCTTTGTCACGCGTGCGTGCACACAACAGAAGCCATGGCTAGGTGTTGTCAAGCAAATTATTTGCCATACAGGTATTCCAGTCAGACGGTATTAGCAGTCTTGATATTCTCGATATTAACGGTCGACAACCACTCAATCAGTCAGATATTCTTTTTCTAATTTGCGAGAATCCCAATGGTGGAAAATATAATAGGAAACACTCTCGAAAACACGAGGCTAGCCGGTACACATCACCCTCGCAGTGCTATCTCACTCTCAAACAGAGCAAAATGTCTGCTTACCGCTGGTGTATATTTTCCTAAAAGGCCTTCATTAATATAATGCATCCAAAAGCAAACATACTTACATATGTTCCCACTGCCCCGATAAATCTAAACGGATGGCGTTGGCCTGTGTTCTCAATGCTATACATCCCAATAGCATGTAAAACGCGACTTACTGTCGCCAGTATAACCACACTGTAGATTACCCAGTTGACTGGGGACAGGCTCAAAAATATAATCACGCCAATAAACAATGGTATATATTCCGAGGCATTACCATTAATCCGCACATAATGTTCCATTTTTTCCTCTGTGAATCTGGATTCGCGAAAACGAATACGAGCTAACGAAACGCTATAACTCAATCCACAATAGAGAAACAAAAGAACTGATGCACAAACCAATAGAATATTCATTAATAAAACGATTTGAATCCATGTTTGAGGTATAGAAATCTAAAGTTCGGTATCAGCATCGCTGTATGCGTTGGCGATATGTCGCAATTGATGGTCAGCAGCTCCATTCGAAATTCAACATAAAGCATTTGGTGCTACCACCCACACACCGTCGAAGCGCTACAGTGTACACCGAACCCAAACCGCAATAGTCCACTAATGCACCGCGTGACCACAACAACAATTATGCGATTTTTTCCAGATTTAAATACTGAATAAACTCAGCTAAATCCTCTGGTGCAGAATCATAGTTTCGTTCAAGCTGCACCGGGATAGCCCAGGCAGGCTTTGAACCAAGCCAAATATTAGCGACAGCCTGAGTATTTAGGTTCTCTACTAACCCGACCGGAATCCAAACATATTGAGATTTGAAAATGTTGGGAACCGGCGATCCGCATACATTACAGAAGTGGGAACTAAAGCCTGTATCCTTTCTCCATTCCTCTATGCATGATTCACCAGATACCCACCTGAACCTATCTATATACACAATAGTGCCTGCATTGGAGGCAGTACCCCCCTGCTTTTGACACAAGGTACAGTAGCAATGATACACAGAGGGGGGACTTCCAGTTATCTCAAAAGAAACAGATCCACAATTACACGCTCCAATCATTTCTTCCTCTCCGTCTAATTCCTATTTATAAAAACTACACCAGTGACAGGGGGTATGTATTCCTGCGCCCAGGTAGAAAACTAACAAAGAGGCATTCTGCACTTGGTCTATTATTTTCCAACGGCACTGCTACACACCAGTCCTTGCCATATCTCTAATTTTTTTTGCTTTTTCAAAATGATCAAGTCCATGTGTTTTTATCCACCAGGTTGCAACCTCCATAAGCAGATCCGGATCATCGTTTTTATTTGCACAAAAAGCATAGAAAGACAGCCCCACGTCACTGCCTTTTTGTTTCATTTTTTGATTGCACACGTGTACTACTTTTTCTCGAAGAGAATCTCTCATTATGGTCTTTATTTCTTTACCTTTAACACACACCGATTCCGCGCAACTCCACATTTTGCTCGAACCCGAGTGTATTTCTAGCTTTCGTATCCTGGATTAACACGATCAAGCACTCGCATCATTGCCTGAAAATAGAGTTGCTCACGCTCACTGCGGGAATGCCGATCATCTGCGGAATGCCCTTGCACTTTCGCCACAACATCGTCCGATAGAATTGCCAGTGGCGCACCGCTGCTCATCGCTGAAATTTGCGCGCGACAAACGCGTTCGAGCTTGTACAATCGTTTATACGCCTGCGCCACGTTATCCCCCAACACAAGCACGCCATGGTTTTTCATAAACAACACATGCGTGTCACTTTTAAGTATGGTGGCCAGACGCTCACCCTCTGTAAGATTGTCGGCAGTGCCTGAATAGGTATCGTCATACGCTATGTGACCGCAGAAATACGCCGCTGTCTGCGATGCTGGCAACAACCTGTTATTCTGCAACATATTCAGTGCAACAGCCCAGTGCTGGTGAGTATGCATCACCACACGCGCCCCTGTCAGGCGATGAATAGGCGCATGAATACACTGGGCGGACAGTTCTACTTCTCCTTCGCCCTCAAGTGTTTCACCGGTCTCGTTAAATACCATGAGATCACTTGCACGCGCTTCTGACCAATGCAATCCGAACGGTAATATCAAATACCTGTCATCTGTACCAGGTACGGTAACCGTAAAGTGATTATCGATCCCCTCCTCAAGTTCATCGAGGACAGCCAATCGATGAGCCGCTGCCAGATGCACTTTGGCTTCATGCACCGGATCATCGGATGGCATAGAATTTATGGTGGTAACAGACATTTTACTTTCCTCGAAATAACAACCGAACCTGAATTCTACGGTATCGTATCAGCCAGACAATCTCAAACCACCGCCAGCTATAGTGAAATACCGTTTGTTAATTTTGTTAGTTACAAGCGCTAAATTCCGCGACTAACTCTAAGACTTAATGCTGATTCAACCTGTAACTAACAACATGCATCAATTCAATCGCGTGAAGTCGAAAGCAATATCCACCACAAGTCTAAGAAAAAAACCATTTATAGC
Organism: uncultured Granulosicoccaceae bacterium; assembly: GCA_938041955.1. GTDB lineage: Bacteria > Pseudomonadota > Gammaproteobacteria > Granulosicoccales > Granulosicoccaceae. The sequence goes on from CALISD010000031.1 coordinate 6,520, forward strand.
ATCCTGTCACACTTGTGGGCTGTGCGGGAAGTTCGGTTACAAACTTTTCACAGCCACAGTCGTCAGAGCAAGGCGGAAAAATACAGGCATAGCAGGGCCTACGTCGAATTTTTCCAACGTAGCTATGGCGGCTGTGGCGAAGATAAAGTGTTACCGAACTTTCCAAACAGCCCACTAATGACTGGAATACTGGTACGAACGTCCCTGCGGAAACACCAACGCCAACCTTGCAATGCAGGTATACACCCTAACTGAAAGCCCCTTGTTCGGTGCGTGACCGGATTACATAGTTTCAATTGTAACCATTGATTTACTGAATTGAACTATCCCGTGATCTCTTAAGGCGGGTTCCGAAGTGGCAGTTTAACTGCCCGTGCAAAAGGAGGAATTACAGTGTAATTCCTCCTCTATTGTTGCACTTTTGTTAATCACCAAGCGTACGAGGCAAGAACAGTGCGATCTCTGGAAACATAATCACCAGAGCTACGCCAATAATCTGTAACACAATAAAAGGCAGGACGGCAGCGAATATACGCGATAGCGGTATGTTTGCCGGTGCTACCGACTTTAACCAGAAGCAGGCGGGTCCAAACGGCGGCGACAGAAAATAGATCTGCATGTTCATGACGAACAGGACGCCAAACCATACTGCAGCCCAGTCGGGATCCATACCAAGTGCCGGTGCAAGATCTCGAATAACCGGTGCGAAAACCGGCACGGTGATGAATACGATCGCAATCCATTCCATAAACGTACCGAGAATGACCAGGATGCCCATCATCACGAAGATTATGCCGAGCGGCGGTAACCCTAAATCTGCAAACAAAGAGCGCATGAAACCGGCACCGCCAATAAGATTGTAGATACCGACAAAAGCCACTGCTCCAAGAATTAGCCAGATGATGGTACCGACGGTAGACATGGTGCCCGCCATAGCTTGTTGTAACAAGGTCCAGTTAAATCGATTGCGGATCAATGCAACTATTATAGCGCCGAACACACCCACGGCAGCAGCTTCGGTCACCGACGCAATACCGGCATAGATAGAGCCCATGACCGAGGCGATTAATACCAGACATAATATGACGGCAAGTTTTTTCTCACCGGTCATTTTACTCTCGCTGCCTTTTATAGCCGCAACTTCTGCAGCTGTTGGCGCAAGCGAGGGATTGATATAACAGCGTGCGATAACAAACAACGCGTAAAAGCTGGCAAGCATAAGACCAGGTACTGCGCCAGCGAGAAACAGATCACCAATCGCTACACTCGCAGATAAGCCATATACGATCATGATGATACTGGGCGGTATTAGCGTTGCCAGCACACCAGAAGCACAGATCACACCTATCGCTATTTTATCGTTATAGCCAAGTCTTAACATCTGCGGCAATGCCACTAAGCCCAACATCACAATTTCACCACCCATCACACCGGACATGGCTGCCAGTACAACCGCCACTGCAACCGTCTGGACAGCGACACCGCCCCGAAGATTGCCTGCGAAAAGCGACATCGCGTCAAACAGATCTTCTGCCACGCCTGCTTTTTCAAGTATCGAAGACATCAATACAAATAGCGGCACAGCAACCAAAGGATAGCTTTCCAATAAACCGACAGCGTTAGTAGAAACCAGATACAAACCGTTACTACCAAAAAAGAACAGCGCCGTCATGATAGAAACAAACAAGGTGACAATACCCAATGGCATGCCCGTCATCATCAATGCAAACAGGCATAACACCATCACTAGACTGACTGACCCCAGATCATAGGACTGGGCATCAACAAAATTTTGTGGATTGAGTTTTTCTCCAACCGCACCATAGAGCCCGCTGATGAAGTTGGCGAAATCAGGAAGAATGTCAAACTGGATCATGACCGTCATCGTCAGGCGGATCAGGATCAGAGCCGCAATGACCATCACCGCCGTCTTCATAAACCGACCGGTAAAGTGACGCCACATATTCACCAGCAGCTGCATCAGATACATCAGCGCACCCAACACCAATACACTCTTTAGCATCATCGGTTGTGGGGAGTTAAATGCAGATCCTGAGCGTTCAATCAGACTGATGGAGTGAAGTGAACGTTTTAGTGTGTCATCAATAAAGAGTGTTAGTGCCACGATACCTATGATGAAAGCGAAAACATCCAGCCACCAACGAACTCTGTCATTGCCCATCAGATAAAAGACTGTGATACCTATATGACGGTTTTTTAGCGTGACGTATCCTGCCGAAAGCGTCCAGGCAGTTGCACACAGAACCATGACTATTTCAAAGGCCCACGTAGTCGGTTTATTAAAAACATAGCGGGCAACCACTTCATAGACCGTGACGAACGCACAAAGAATATAGAGTTGGGCAACGGCGAGGCCACTAAAGCGACTTATTGTGTCAACGAATTTAAAGCGATCATTGACGCCTACATTGTCTTCGGACATCGACAAGGCATTGCTTGAGGCGAGTGTTTGAATTGTCATTGAATGATTTTTTTCCCATGTTTTGGCTTTGCATTCAATCGAGTCAGTCTTCGTCACACGCAGGTGATCGATGCTTCGGCTGGTGCAATATAGGCCTTCCTAACAAGTAGTATTACACGGAACCAAATATTTATTTATCGAATTTAACGCTTGCCTGTTACGAACTACATCAGCTAGCATCAAATTCAGGCCACAGAAGAGGTTAAGATGTCTGAACAATCGGGACGACATGATCCAGTCCGCTACTATGGACCATGGACTTGGATAGTAGGCATGTTATTAGGCGCCGCGATCATGTATTTAATGTTCGTGTTAGCGGATGGATTTGGTTAAACGTGAACAACAAACGAGGAAAATTTCTATGAGAAAATCGATGATTATGGCTGGCATATTGGCCGCGGGGTTGTCTTTGACCCTGCCGGCCACTACTGTGTACGCCGCTCAAACTTTAAAATTCCAGGCCAGCTCCAAGTCCGGTGACTGGGCCATGCAGTTCTATCAGGTGTGGGTAGAGAAGTTCAATCGCATGACTGGCGATGACGGCGTGAAGATGGAAATACTGCCTACCCAGGCGGTGGTGCCGTATCGTGAAACCATTGATGCAGTGGCCAACGGTATCCTTAGTGGCGACTTAAACGCTATCTCTTATTTTGCCGGTCGCGACCAGGCTTTCTCGATTATGGGTGACCTGATCGCAGGTTACGACACCGTCGATCAGATGCAAACGTACTGCCAATACGGTGGCGGCAAGGAAATGCTGCAAAAGCTGTATGACAAATACACAGGCGGCAAAACCCACGTCATCGGTTGCGGACCATATACCCGAGAAGCTTTTGTTTCAACCAAGCCCATTTTGACTATCGACGACATGAAGGGCGTTAAGGTACGTTCTCCTGAAGGCATGGCCTCAGATGTATTCCGCAGAGCAGGTGCAGCTCCTGTGTCACTGCCATTTTCTGAAGTTTACACGTCATTAGAAAAAGGTCTCGTCGAAGCAGCGGATGCATCTTCCTACGTAAACAACGATACGTCAGGTATGCACAAGGTCGCTAAGTATCCGATTTACCCGGGCATACACTCTATGGCGGTATTGCAGGTAGTCATGAATAAAGCGGCTTTTGACAAGCTCAGCGTAGCTGATCAGGAGACGCTTGATGTGTGGTACATTGCCATGACTGCGTCGATGATGCGGGCATCAGACATTGGCGATAGAAAGCTGGTTGCCGAGCACAACGCCAGCGATGATATCACTGTCGTTGATTGGCCACAGGATAGCCGTGATGCACTTCGTGCGATGGCGGTTGAAGCCTGGAACGAAGCAGCAACCAAATCCCCGCTGGCTAAAGAAGCTTTAGACTCTCACCTGGGATTCATGAAAACCATTGGCTTACTTGACTAGCCTGTTGTAATTGCTAATGTAATTAACACCTTAGTAGTTACTGTAACGCACAGCCCCACTCGTTAAGAGTGGGGCTTTTTTGTGTCGTTTAGTAAGCACACACATCTGTTGAGAGGACTTAACGTTATAATGTACTTCCAACGATCAGCCCCATTCTGCCTGGCTACTAATTCAAGCACCGAGCCTGCCCAACGAATCCGCAAAACGCTGCGCGCAAGCGATGCCAAACTCTGTTGGCCGCAGTAAAGGATCACGATTACCACCAGCTTCAATGCCCAACCGCAGCGCAGCCAGTAACTTGCCGTAGGTTAAATACTGCGGAATCCCTTGCATAACAAAGGCCGTTACCGGCAATACCTGCGTGTAGATTTGATCAGCGCGCTGATGATCTCCTGAAGTAAAAGCAGCATATATTTCACTGGTTTTATCAACCGTTTCAAGCGATGGAATCACCCCTTTTGCACCGGCGCGCAGGTTGTCTGGCAACTCCAGTCCGCAACGCCCGTTCAGTACCAACACACTATCTGGCAATGCACTGACGATGGGCTGTAATGCCACCGCCGCGCACTCAAGTTTGGCGATTTTAAAGTGGCTATGGCTACGTGCAAGTTCAATCAAACTGGCATTGCTTAAACCAAAACCAAGAAACTCGGGCGCGTTTTGAATGCCCACCGGGCAATCAACCGATCCGATGATTCGTGAGAAAAAATCAAACAACTCGTTGTCTGATAACTTTTTTGATGGAGGTTGCAACAACAATGCGGTGGCACCTTTTTCAATCGCCAGTGATGCAAACTCCAGCTGTTTCTCAGCAGTGTCACCGTAAACGGTGACCAATAGTGGCGCTCTGTTTTCAAGCTGACTTGTCACAACTTCCAGCACCTGTAGACGTTCGTCAACGGTAAGTTTAGACACTTCGGTACCCAAACCGAGGATGGCAATGCCAGTGGCATGATTCGCGATGGCAGCATCCACCTGCAATCGAAACGGATCTAAACGCAAGCGCCCTGCTTCATCAAAAAAAGAATAAAGCATGGGATAGATACCAGGCAAAACTCGATTCGTCATTGTGTTTAACCCTTTACTGATTTTCCGTAGAGCCCTGTTCTTCAGCAAGCACGTAGCGTGATACTATAAGTACAATATGCTTTATATATAGCGTTTTCAGCATTTATTCTGTGTGAAATATTGATAAAGAACAGTTTAGACATCACGAAATAGAGCGAGCTATACACGCAGGCTAGTATGTCGCCCTGCCACCAGAGAGATCAAATACAGCACCTGTGGTAAAAGAGTTCTCAGGGGACACAACCCAGGCAATCATGTTCGCTGCCTCCTCCACTTCCAGAAAACGGCCGCGCGGTATTTTCGACAACATGTAGTCTATGTGCTCCTGACTCATCTGATCGAATATGCGGGTCCGTGCTGCTGCCGGTGTCACGCAATTAACCGCGATATCATAGTCTGCCAATTCTTTACCCAATGATTTTGTCAGACCGATTACAGCAGCCTTGGAGGCAGAATAAGCCGATGCATTAGGGTTACCTTCTTTGCCCGCAACCGAAGCAATATTTAATATGCGGCCATAGCCCTCTTGCTTCATGCCGGTCACGCACACTTTGTTGACGATAAACGTACCCGTCAGGTTGATATCTATCACCTTGCGCCACTCGTCCACATCGTAGTCCTCAACGGTGACGTTGGGGCCTGCGATACCGGCACTATTGACCAAAATTGATGGCACACCGAGCTGCTTGCTAGTGTCTGCATAGGCTGATTCAACTGACGCAAGATCAGTGATATTGCAATTAACAGCCTGTACCTGATCACCAAATTCTGCCATGGCTTGTGTGTTTAATGCATCAACGTCCCAACTGGCTACACGACAGCCTTTTTCGATCAGCTTGCGAACCACCGCCAGGCCAATCCCTTGTGCACCACCTGTGACGACAGCAATTGAATTTTTCATATGATTTTTCCCGTGCAAACTGCGCTAACCTGAATTTCGGAGAATTGGCTGAAAATAAATATCTCGCGATAATGCCTATATATCAATCACCTACGGCATTATCGTATGCGGCAGCCGATAGTTTAGCATTCTTGGTATACCAAATACCCTTGACAGGTGCGTCATGAAACTGGCTAGATAGGCGCTCAGATCACATCAGGTGATCTGAACCTTGGAGGAGGAATCATGAATATCGCAAAAGGTCGCTCTGCGATTGTTGCAGGCCTTGCGTCTGTGGCTTTGCTCGCTACAACTCACCTCGTGTCAGCTGAAGACTTTCCATCTAAAGCCATTGAGGTGGTCACACACGCCGGCGCTGGTGGTGGTACTGACGTTACCACTCGCATGATGATGCTGCGAGCGCGACGTGAGTTAAAACAAGACATGATCATCGTCAACAAAAAAGGCGGCGGCGGAGCCGGAGCGCTCGAGTACTACAAAACGGTTCCAGCCGACGGCTATACCATACTGACCTTCACAGTCGGGCATGCAGCGGTGATGGCAAAAGGTAAAGGCGGAATGCTCATCGATGAACTTCGGCCTTTGGCACGTGGCACTGATGACCCGCAAATACTCATGACCAAGTGCGGTAACTATACTGACGCAAACGATTTCATAGCAAAACAAAAAGAAGCTCCAATCACTTACGGTGTCACCCATCTTGGCAACATTGACGATGTTTCTGCATTTATGTTTGCCAAAAAAGGCGGACTGGAAACACCAAAAATGCTGCCATTTGACGGTGGTGGCGAACTCGCTACCCAACTGGTTGCCGGCGCTGTCGATGCAGCAGTGCTGAACCTTGCAGAAGCAAGCGCTCAGATTGAAGCAGGTGAGATCTGCCCGACCGTTGTATTAGCCGATCAGCGTATGGCAAAGATTGGAGATGTCCCTACTGCAAAAGAGCTAGGCATCCCGGTGAGTTTCTCAACCGTTCGTGGATTTGCAGTGCATAAAGACACTCCACCGGAAGTAGCAGAGAAGCTTGAAGCAGCATTAATCAAATCAATGAACCATACCGTATATCAGGGCTTTCTAACTTCTGTGGGACTGGATTCAACCTCAGTGGCTGGTAGTGATGTATGGGGCCCGCAGATTAAAACCACCGTAAACGATATGGGCGCAGCACTGAAAGAACTGGGCTTCATTGAATAGCGATTTGTTAAGCAGTTGATCCATGTAGCGTGGGGTGGCAACTTTCAGGAATTGAAAGTTGCCTTTTTTATTGCATACGATAATTAATAATGTCTGACTCATCCGTGCACCGCAGCCGGGAATCGTGGCTCATAGCGTTTCTCATTGTAAGCTTCTGCAGCGCTGCGATCTGGCTAAGCCTGTCATTTGAAAAAATGCCGCCTATTTTAAAGCGTGGCATCCAGCCTTCCGATTTTCCACAACTGGTATGTGCCTGCATCATATTGATGACTGTCTATATGGTGTGGCGCGATCCTGTGCGGGTTGTCGAACCGATGGGTTCCAAAACATTCGGCAGCCTGCTGTTGATGGTTTTGTTTGTCGCCGTGTGCTCCATCGACTTGTTTTTGGCACTGGCGTTGTTTGCCGTTTGCTTAAGTATCTATTGGGGTGAGCGCAGGCCAGCCTACCTTGCTTTTCTGGGTTTTGTAGTCCCTTTCATAGTGTTCTTTCTTTTTGATCAGGTATTTAAAATTCGATTTCCGCGCGGGTGGTTGACCAATATGTGGTACGGGTAAGCAATGGATCCCATGCTTCAAGGCTTGATGGCACTGGCGGATCCGTCTCTGCTTATTTTGCTGGTCATAGCCACTCTGGGCGGTGTTGTCATTGGCGCACTACCAGGCTTAAACGCCACCACCGGTGCCGCGTTGCTGCTGCCATTTACCTTGACCATGGAGGCCATTCCGGCAATAGCTGTTCTCACCGCTATCTATTGCGCCGCGACATTTGCAGGCGCGATAACAGCCATACTAATCAATACCCCCGGTACTTCAGCCAGTGCAACTACCTGTCTCGACGGTTATCCGTTAGCAAAACGCGGGGAAGCAGGAAGAGCGCTTGGCCTGGCGGTTATATCATCGACCGTCGGCGGTGTACTTAGTGTGATGTGCTTAATGTTGGCAGCACCGCTACTCGCCCGTGCCGCCTATCAGTTTTCACCGCCCGAATACTTTGCATTAACCCTGTTTGGATTATCGATGCTGGCGACAATTGGTGACGGCTCACCAATTAAAAATCTAATCGCTGGAGCGTTAGGTGTTTTTCTCGCGGTAGTGGGCGTGGATAACCTCACCACCGTAGAACGATTCACGTTCGGTTCGCACGAGCTCTACGATGGCATCGGATTTGTACCCGTCATGATAGGTATTTTCGGCATATCAGAGCTGTTAGTGCAATCAAACGCACTGGACACCATCAGGGAACGGGTGGTGATGAAAGCCGTCAAGCTACCCAGCAAAGCAGACTATAAAAAAGTCTGGAAAACTATTTTGCGCTCTACCGGTATAGGTACATTCATTGGCATTCTGCCCGCTGAAGGTGCCACCGTTGCTTCGATGATCGGCTACAACGAAGCGCGACGATGGTCAAAAACACCTGAAGAGTTTGGTCACGGCGCAATAGAAGGCATTGCAGGATCAGAAGCCGCTAACAACGCCGCCACCGGTGGCGCTATGGTCCCTACCCTGGCGCTGGGCATACCCGGCAGTGCGACTGCTGCCGTTATTCTTGCCGGATTGATGGTGCACGGTATTCGTCCGGGCCCAACGATGTTTACTGAGCAGGCCAATTTTGCCTACGCAATTTTCTGGTCAATGATGTTTGTGAATGTGCTTTTCCTTTTTATTGGATTGTATGGCGCAAAACTTTTTGCACGTATCACATTGGTGCCAACTCAAATTCTCTGGCCATGTGTATTTATATTCTCTGTGGTGGGAGCTTACGCCCTTGAACAATCGATGTTTGATGTCTGGGTAGCAATTGCTTCCGGTGTGCTCGGGTATTTTATGCGTCGCTACGGATTCTCTGTCGTACCGCTTGCGATCGGTCTTATTCTGGGCGGTATGCTTGAACAACGGTTTGGTCAATCCATGGTCATGCTGGATGAAAAATGGTGGTTGATGGTGACACGCCCACTAACACTGTTTTTTCTAATTCTTACTGTACTTGCACTATTCGGCCCTTCTATATGGAAGCGAATATTTAACCAGGGATCTCAACGGATATAAAAACAACATGGCCAAAATTACTTCAGTTCGCACAAAACTATACGAATGGACCGGCCCCATAGTTCCACCACAGAAAAATTTCTGTACCAACGCATCCGATCCATTGCCAGAGATGGGATCTGTCGGTCGTGACAACATGGACTCTTTTCGTTTTCATCAATGGTTAGTGTGTGAAGTCGAAACGGATGACGGCACAGTAGGTATTGGCAATGCCGCTCTCTGCCCGCCTTTGATTAAAGAGACCATCGACCGCTATTTGGCTCCATTGATTATTGGACACGATCCTTTTGATATCGCCTATTTATGGGAGAAAATGTATCGCATCACGCACGCCTGGGGCAGAAAGGGCGTTGGCATGACTGCTATCTCTGCAGTTGATATTGCGCTCTGGGATGTGCAGGGCAAACTCTCTGGCAAGCCTGTATTTAAACTATTAGGCGGTCGCACCAAAGACGCAATACCTTGCTACTACTCAAAACTCTATGCCGACGATCTGGACAAAATGCAAAGCGAAGCACAGGAGTGGCTGGACAAGGGCTTTACCATGTTCAAATCCCGCTTCGGATTCGGTCCCAAAGACGGTACAAAAGGGGTAAAAGAAAACCTCAAACGTGTAGAGGCGGTTCGCGAAGTGGTCGGGTATGAAAGCGACCTGATGCTTGAAGCCTATATGGGATGGAATCTCGATTACGCAAAAAGAATGATTCCGAAATTAACAAAGTTCGAACCAAGATGGCTGGAAGAACCCGTGCTAGCCGATGATATTGCCGGCTACGCCGAGCTAAACGCCGGCCCTATACCGATCTCAGGTGGAGAACATGAATTCTCTCTTCTTGGTTTCAAGCAACTACTGGATGCAAAATCGGTTAGTGTTATTCAATACGATACCAACCGTGTCGGTGGTATCACCGCAGCGCAAAAAATAAATGCACTGGCAGAGGCCTATCAGGTTCCGGTGATCCCACACGCAGGTCAAATGCACAACTACCATTTAACCATGGCCAACTTTAACTGCCCGATGAGTGAGTGGTTTCCGGTTTACGATGTAGAAATCGGCAATGAGCTTTTCTACTATATTTTCAAAGGTGATCCGGAAGCAGAAAACGGTTTCCTCCAGCTGGACGATAATTTACCCGGCTTAGGTATCGAGCTTGCGACCGAACATCTCGAGCACTTCAGAATTATTGAATAAGGGCACAGGATGTGGCATGCATTAGACATAAATGTGTCTCACCAGTCCAGCGTCGCAAAGCATTGTTGTTGTACAATGAGCAGAACAGAATTCAAACCACGTAGCGCCTTAATGACAGCTAAAATCGAACACCCAGCTGATAATGAAATTAAACCACTCGAGCGCAAAAGCCTGGCCGAACGAGTGGCGGTCGAATTGCGTGATATGGTTCTACTTGAAAAGCTCGAACCAGGTGCCGCAATCCCTGAAAGAGAGACCGCAGAAGCGCTGGGTATCAGCCGCACACCGTTACGTGAATCGTTAAGAATTCTGGCCGCGGAAGGATTGGTAGAAATCGAACCCAATCGCCCGCCGCGAGTGGCGGACCCTTCGCTTAATGAGATAAAAGATCTGCTACAGGTTCAAGGGACGCTGGAAGCGTTAGCCGGTGCTCTCGCGTGTGAAAATGCTAGTGACGAAGCCATTCAGACTATCGTGCAAATGGAAACGCTGATGCGAAAATCATCTAAAGAGAGCCAGCCTGAAGACGCCTTAACCTTTTTTCAACTTGATATGCAGTTCCACCAGGCAATAGTAGCCGCTTCCGGCAATTCTGCACTACTGGAAACGCACCGAATGTACAACGCAAGGCTGTGGCGTGCGCGCTTTATATCGTCACGCCTGCAGGTTAACCGCGCTGGCACCTTAAGCCAGCACTCAGATATCGTCTCCACATTAAAGGCACGTGATGCAGTAGCTTGTTCAAATGCGCTCAAAGCACACCTTGACACTGGTTTCGAGAATATTAAAAGTGTTTACAGCAATCACTCATGACAACTAAACCAGTTATAGGCATTGTTCAAGGGGATCCAGCTGGTATCGGTTCGGAACTCATGGTCAAGTTATTATCTGATCAAAACGTTCGTGCACGCGCCAAAGTGGTTATTATCGGCGCGCCTTCGGTTCTTGAGCGCGGTGAATCAATTGTCGGCAAAGCAATTGATCGACATCACGTGGCCAGCTATACCGGTGCAATTACAAGTGAAACCATCGAGCATATCGACCTTGAAATACCAGGCATAAAAGACGTTCCCTTGGCTGAGGTAAGCGCAGCAGGCGGGTTATCGTCACTCACCGGGCTGCGTATGGCATTTGAACTGTCAGAAAAGAAAAACATAGATGGCATATGCTTTATGCCGTTTAATAAAGAAAGTATGCATTTGGGCGGCAACCCGTTTATGGATGAGATCGGGTTTGCACGTGATTACTTTGGCATTGACACTGCCGCCAGTGAATTCAATATTGCCCACGGTATGTGGAACGGACGTGTTACTTCACACGTGCCAATGAAAGACGTAGCAGAAATGTTGAACCAGGAGCGGATTTGCCAATCAATTGAACTCGCACACAACACACTTAAAATGGCCGGATACGACCGACCAAGAATAGTCGTTGCGGCCTACAATCCACACGCGGGTGAAGGTGGCTTGATGGGACGCGAAGAAATTGACATCATCAACCCCGCTGTAATGAAAATGCAGGAACGACAGATCAACGTTTCCGGGCCATTTCCCGCCGATACGCTTTGGTTAAAGGTCAGAGACGGTGAATACGATGTGGTGGTAACGATGTACCATGATCAAGGCCAGATTGCGATAAAGCTATTGGGCTTTGACGAAGGCGTATCACTACTAGCAGGTTTGCCTGTACCGGTAACCACACCGGCACACGGCACTGCGTTTGATATCGCCGGCAAGAATCAGGCTAACCTGACGCCCGCCAGAAATGCATTCATGATGTGTTGCGATCTGGCTGAGAACTTATCTAAATCCGGTGGCTGGTACACAGGTGCTAAAAATAATTTAGATGTGTAAAAAGGAAAGCGCTCTCTCCACCACAGTTATACATGCCCCCTACAATTCGGTATACCCGACACGCTGTGGTGGTAAGTGAGTCCAGAGCGACGAAGGAAACCCGAAGCGTGAGCGAGTGGCTTGTCACGGAGATGTTCCAGTTCGTTTTAGGAAGGTGTCTTTGATTCGTGGGTAGCCTATAGGGGTTGTTTGACGTATGAAACCTGATCCAGTTACGCATCGGGTTTCCTTGGACGCGCTCGGCTTGCCACTCGCTTACGCGTCGAGTTTCCTTGGACGCGCTCGGCTTGCCACTCGCTTACGCGTCGGGTTTCCTTTGACGCGCTCGGCTTGCCACTCGCTTACGCGTCGGGTTTCCATGGACGTGCTCGACTTGCCACTCGCTTACGCGTCGGGTTTCCTTGGACGCGCTCGGCTTGCCACTCGCTTACGCGTCGAGTTTCCTTTGACGCGCTCGGCTTGCCACTCGCTTACGCGTCGGGTTTCCCTGGTTGCGCTCGGCTTGCCACTCGCTTACGCGTCGGGTTTCCCTGGTTGCGCTCGGCTTGCCACTCGCTTACGCGTCGGGTTTCCTTTGACGCGCTCGACTTGCCACTCGCTTACGCGTCGGGTTCGCGTGGGCCACAATAGAATAGACGCCAGCTATCCTGGGCACTTCAAAACACCAAACTTCCGATGGTAAGGTGCGACTCCTATGTACCTATATGAGCTACCGTCGAAGCAGCGGTCTGGTCATACAAGTTGGGCCACCTTCGCAGCCGATGCATAAAGACGCTCCGCTGAACACATCAACACGAATACCTGCATCTTCCAACGCTTTCCGAGTTTGTGGAATGTCATCAAGCATCACGCAATGCCCGGGTGCCAGGGCTAAAACATTGGTACTGAGAGTTCCAGTGCTTTTAAACTCATCAAACGGGGCCGCGATTAGCGTATAGCCATGCGCAAGCAATAGTTCGTAAAAGGCGACAGGCAACAGTTCCTGAACCACAAGCGCTTTACGAGTATCAACCAAACTGATCAAGGACATCAGATGCAAGCATGCGGCACTTCCACCGTAAACCGGCATATCAAAAGCGTGCACTTCTATACCTTGCCCCGCCATGATCCCGGTTAACTGTGTTACCCCTGCCGGGTTTGTTCTAAAACCGCGACCAACTGCCAGACAAGTATCATCAACCCAAAGCGTGTCTCCCGCTTCGGCGCGTGCAGTACCGCTTACCTCACCAACAACAGGGATTCCCTGTGCGTCATAAAACTCTTTGTGAACCGATTGTTCTCCATATCGTAGAGTTTTTCCCGGCGCCATAAGAACAGCTCCAGCAGGCGTTACCAGTGATGCATCATATGTGAACACTGCGTCTGCAATACCGCGATCATCCTGTGCGATGGTGACCACTTCAGTACCCACCGATTTCAATATACCGACAAATTTTTCGTGCTCGGTTGTTACCTTGGCAGGATCAAACTCAGGTCCATAATGCCACTTCAGCGGATCGGCCTGTAGCAATGACGCTGATGGAGGATGCACAGCTACCCGTCGAAGCGTGGCTGTCATAGAAGAGACGCCAAACATTATTCGTTACCCTGAACACGATCCAAATGGGGAGCATCAGCGCTGATCAGTGACAGCGCATCGGACGCACCGATGGCAGTGCAGAATTCGCCGTGAAGCGTGGCAATGCTCATATCATGGACCAGCTCGGGTTCGTATTCTGTGCCGTCAAACCCGGTGTTGGTTACCGTCGAACAGGCGTCATGTACAAGGTAGGTATCAAAGCCCATGTTGCCAGCCATGCGGACCGTAGTTTCAACACAATAGTTCGTGAAAAAACCCACCACTACGAGACGCTGAATTCCTTTGCGGCGCAGATTCAGCTCCAGAGGCGTGCCTACAAAACCACTGTTAACACTTTTAGAAACCTGAATTTCATGATCCAGAATTTCCAGCCCCGGAAGCTGTTCACCCGTTTTCAAAGACAGTTTCAGCGGAGACCCTTCTTCTATCGAGTTATGACGCGTAAAGGCGACCTGGCGACCAGAAGCCCGCCACGCATCTAGAATTTCTTTGATCCGGTGCCGCGCGTCAGGATTATTTGGCCGTGCGCTTGGACCACCATAGTAGACAGTGTCATCAACACCTTTTTGAACGTCAATCAATAGCAAAGCTGTGGTGTTGTCGAACTGTGGGATCATGATGGGCTTCCTTAAAAGTAGACGAAGAATAAACAACGCCTACTACGACTGCAAGCGTCCCTCACGTTGCGCTATAGCGAGTTTCCGACTTCATGCTAATGTCTTTACATTGAGCCAACATCAGCGCAAGCGAATAGTTACCGATAAACCAAAACTCCCTTTAGGCTAAAAGCAAGACGCTCCGTACACACCAGCGTGACAATGGTATCCACCGCGACGAGAATTGAGCCACATGGCACCTCATAGAAGAACCCGACATGTAAACGAGTGGTTCAATCCCAGCGCGACTAAGGAAACCCTGCGCGTGAGCGAGTGGCAAGTAGGGGTCGTCAGATACATATCAGGTATCTCAGCATACAGGTTGCAACAGAAAACGAACCACCACAAAACAGTGCGCTTATGAAACACCTAGAAAAGGAATAGACGCGACCATTACAGTTAACCCTTCATATGGATGAGACACCTGATCAAATGAGTTCAACCAGACAATGCAGCGGCATTAAAGATAGCTTCCTGACGTAAACTACCATCGAATACATCCAGAATATTCTGCGCTGAATAAGACGCCATGCGGCTCAAACCTTCGTTGGTGCTGGCAGCGTTATGCGGCGAGTATATCGTGTTCGGAAGGTTCAGCAGCGGATTATCCGGCGCCGGTGGTTCAGTCGAAAAAACGTCACAACCAAACCCTGCAATGTCACCGTTGTTGATAGCTGCGGCCATGGCGGCCTCATCAACAATACCGCCTCTCGCGCAGTTGATAACAAAGGCATGCTCTGGTAAAGCCGCGAGTTCTTTATCACTGATCAGGTTAAAGGTACTGGTGTTGACTCCAAGGCCGGTACTGATACCATCGTGCAATGGCACATGCAATGTCAGGTAGTCTGCATCTGCCAGATGAGGACGAAAATCAGACACCCCCTCACAACCCATATCAGTGGCAAGCTTAGCGTCAAGAGCGATGTCTGCGACAACGACATTCATACCAAACGCCTTGCACACGGGCGCGACCCGTTTTCCGATTCGGCCAAAACCCACAATCAGTATTTTTTTATCCAGCAACTCAGACGTTGCGTGCTGGCAGCGCTGATGAAATTGATTGTCGCGAGTAAGTGCATCGTACTGAAAAGCCCGCTTGTTAAGCGCTAGCATCATCATTAACACTTGCTCAACAACTGAAGTAGTGTTCGAGTCAACAGCTATCGCCATCGGAATGTTGCGCTCAGACAAATGAGGGACATCAATGTTGTCGCAACCTACCCCATGGCGCGAGACGACTTCAAGGTGTTTGGCAGACGCCATCATCTCTGCATCGAGCCTCAACGTGCGTATCAATACGCCGTGCGCCTGCGGCATGAGCTCCCGCAACCTTGTTGCATCACCGTGTGCCTCCAGCACCGTAATATCAGGCCTTGAATTAAGCAGATCAATTCCATCAGAATGGAGTTCCTCACTAACAACAACCGTTTTCACTATGATT
>CALISD010000032.1 GCA_938041955.1 uncultured Granulosicoccaceae bacterium
CCTGAACACCAGCGACCTGATCATCAAGAAATTCACCCGCTTCTATTAGGTCACCCTTGTCACCGACCAGCCTGATAGCTGCAGAACCTGGCCCGTGACCAAACACCGAGATATCGAAGCCCAAAGCCTCTATCGCATCAATCGTTGCCGCCAATCCAACAATCTCGATGTCTGGCGCACATGTATCCGACATGTCCTGCTGTAACTACATCACCGATGAAGACAACCTTTTCTTTTGGCAGCAGGAAACCTGTCATGC
This sequence comes from uncultured Granulosicoccaceae bacterium, assembly GCA_938041955.1. Classification (GTDB taxonomy): domain Bacteria; phylum Pseudomonadota; class Gammaproteobacteria; order Granulosicoccales; family Granulosicoccaceae. The sequence goes on from CALISD010000032.1 coordinate 260, forward strand.
CTTGCCCGTAGCTGGAACCAAAATGATGAAGTTCTAATTATCCACCGACCAGCAGATCATATTGCTATCCCGACCAGGTCAATTCAGGAGCAGGGATATTTGAACTAGGTTTCAGGTGCACCTTTGAATCAGTATGACTTAAAACAACCGCACGTTTTCCTGTAAACACATGTGCCACCGAAATATAGTACCGGTGATTGTGTCGGTAAGCACATTCGTAACAGGCTGATCGGTCACGGCAGACAATGCAGCATCCACAGCAGTTGCCTGACTCGCATCAACCGGATCTATCACTACACAACCCCTTCTTCAATAACAACGGCGAGCGTAGTCACCTGTATCTGCTGCAACAACGAAGACCACCATAGTAATAATTCTAGTGAGCATTCCAATTATTCTCTTTAACTGGTAGTTATAAAAGTAAAAGGTACTGTGCTCAAACGGCAGAACCTTCAAAATCCTATCGGCTCCCATCTGAAAATACTAGCTGGCTATTTGGAGAGTCCGGTAACACTTTCACAGCCCTAGATATGCGAAGTAACTGTTCTATCAAACAGAACAATGGTAGATCGATTTCTCAGAATATTCTGCCAACAACGGTAAGACCATATGTGATATTGCAGCCGCACGTGTGTTGCCTGATCACTGGCAAAGCAGCCATACCTTTAAATTTGCAAGTTGATTCTCCGTGTGTTCATAATGTCGAACAGCTTACTTAGAGCTGCAATCCAGTGAGCAACGGAATTGTCGATAAGAAGCAAATTTCAGATCGGATTGTTCTGCAGAGATGAGCAATGATCGAGAAACTCCGCAGCATGGCGATCTTTGCCACAGTCGTTGATCGCGGCTCATTTCGTGCTGCCGCCCAACACCTGAACCTCGCCCCTTCGCGAATAAGCCAAACCGTTTCAGACCTTGAACGGGAACTTGGCGTCACACTGCTTTATCGCTCGACCCGAAAAATGTCATTGACCAATGAAGGTCACATCCTATACACGAAGGTAGGCGAAATGCTCCAGGCCGCAGAGACCGGACTCGACGCAATCAACCTGATGAGTAACCAACCCACAGGCGAGTTGCGTATTACGGCCCCGGCCTTTGTGACACAAACAGGTATGATGGATTCATTCGCGGAGTTTGCTAAATCAAACCCTGGCATCGTGCTTAAGTTCAATTTTTCCGACCACTCTCGCGACCTGATTAGCGAGGGCTTTGATGTCGCCATTCGAGCCGCAAAGCTGCAGGATAGCGAGCTTATGTCGCGCTCTATCGGTCGGGCAGATCGCCTACTGGTGGCAAGCCCGGACTACATCGCTTCACAACAGACTGCCAACCACCCTCGAGATCTCGAAAAATGGAGCTGGCTACATTTCTCGATGCGCCCTGAACGGGCTGAGTTGATTTCAGAAGCAGGTGAAAGCGCGTCTGTCGAGTGTAAACATCGCATTGAGGTTGATTCTGCATACGCCTTGTATGAATTCGCAGTGCGCGGTTTAGGGCTCACCCCACTTCCTGCCCACCTGGCGAACCGTGGCTTTCAGCTGGGTGAGTTAGTTCGTGTTATGCCGGAATGGTCAGTACCGCCAATTGAGCTTCATGCAGTCTGGCCAGATAGATCCAGACGCGAGAGTCTGACCCTGATCTTCGTTCGTTTTCTGGCCAATCAATCGAATAATTTGTAGCGAAAAAAGTGCTGACGAGTTTACGCGACAACCCGCTATCACCGCTGTGTATTACTAATACAATAGAGTATGAACATTTATTCCATTCCAGCCATCAGCCGCGCGACCAAATAAGTGACTTTCTTCAAGACAACTCAACCCTCTGATCGTACCTCTCTAACACCTGCATATCCTTGCATTACAACGGCGATCAAAACTATCGCCCCACCTATCAAGGTGTTACTCGCCGGCACTTCATTCACTGCCAACCACACCCATAGTGGTGATAATGCGGTTTCGGACAAACCCAATAGTGGTATCTGTGCTGCCGGAACACTTTTGGACCCCAGTGTTATTAAAATGAACCCGCACCCTACCTGTACGCTGCCCAGACAAACCGCGATAAGTAGATCCCGACCGGAAATTGCCAGCATGTCAGCAAGAGGTAGCAACATCGGTAAACACATGGCTGCGGCAATCACACCTGCCAATGCGGTAGGTGCCATCATGTCTCGTTGAGGGCCCAGATGGCGCAATAAAACAACGAAACATGCAAACGACAATACTGCGCCAAAAGCGAACGCAATACCTACGATATCACCTGCTTCAATGCCACCGGAAACCATCACACAAACACCGGCAAAGGCCATCACCATCGCAGCCCAGGTCAACGCCCTGACCGCTTCACCAAGAACAAAATACGCCAACACTCCGGCTGCAACCGGTCCGGTGCTTAGCAGCAATACGGTGTTGGCGACGCTGGTATTAAACAGGCTAAGCAGATAACAGATAAAACCAAGTGCCAGTAATAATGACACCAGTAAATCAATCGGTTTTATTTTCAAGAACTGTTTTTTAAAAGCCTGCCGGTCCCGCATGAATAGGAACAGCATGACGGTAGCAGTAAATACCAGAGAGCGATAAAACAGTATGGTCCAGGGACTGGCCTGATCTACAAATCGCACTAAAAGCCCGCCGGAGCTTAAAAACATTCCGCCCAGAATAATGTACAACACTCCTCTGGCATAGGATTGAGTAATCATGAAGACGGCAATATTCCTGTAGGTGAGGCTAATAACTAACCTTATAAAGCGCTAAGCTGAAAATTAGCACTATCGAACCAACTACGGCGTTTGTGTCGATATATTCGATTGTACACTTGATCGTGACAGGCCGTGTTGCACTGCACTGATGAGGCAACTCGCAATGAGAAATCAGTAGCCTTTTGCAACTGGTTTGATAACAATGATCCAGTTATTTTTCCGATATTTCACGAACCGCGGCCAGTCCGAACGGCTGGTTATATCAGACTCCAGTGCTTCTCACCAATCAGGGGCGTCTGCTAGCAGGGATGGTGATTCACTTTACGAGAAATGCTTTGCTATTACAGGACCCACACGAGTTCCTGCAAGGGGCGGCTGAGTAAAGTACAGATGACTTATATACAGTAGGTATCACCCATCAAGGTGAAACTATTGCGTTAAAATGAATTACTTTGCCCGGTCGACTCATATGGCTATAGTGTTTGAAACTGACTATATGATTGAAGCAATACACTAGATTGAGAGATTTTCGGTTAAGAGCTTTTTCCTTAAGTGATGCAGAAACATCTATAGGGTAAACTTGCAAGAACACCCACCACACATAACGGTTAATCGATCATGCCAATTGAACGCACTAAAACCAACGAACGCAGCAGTAAAATTGTTACCCACAATGGCGTTGTGTATTTAAGCGGACAAGTAGGAGATGGAGAGACAATTGCCGAACAGGCAGAAGACTGTCTAGGGCGTGTCGATGCATTACTGAAAGAGGCGGGGTCATCGCGGGAGCAGATTCTTCAAGCAACAGTTTGGCTGTCAGACATAGCGTATTTCGCGGAATTCAATACCATCTGGAACGCCTGGGTCCCTACTGGTCATGCTCCGGCCAGAGCATGCGGTGAGGTAAAGCTTGCGCGTGAGATTCTAAAAGTAGAGGTCATCGTGATCGCCACAGTGGACTGACTTCGCCAGGTTAGAGAAAGCACTGCATTCACAGGGAGTTCCGGGAAATTCCGGCTTCGTATCTGGACGCCCTGCCTGTTTGCGATGTAAAAGCTCGAACCTGTCTACGATCCCAATGATACTGCCAACACCGCACCAGTACCTTCCGGCGAAATGTACATGCTATTAGAAAATGCCACTGAAAATCCGATTGACATCAGCTTCTACTGAAAGCCGATAATGCAAATTGCCTTGACCTTGAGCAGGATAAGTGACCCACATCGGCAACAATAGGTATTCAGATGGCAGCCACGACGTCGCCGTGATGATTGCCAACGGTAACTCACTAACCCTGACTTTCGCCGACAACGAACTTACGCTGGGCGTTAAATTACAGAAAAATTCGGGTGTAGCTAAGGCAGATATACCGGTCTGTGGAGTTCAGAGTGACGGAACTACCCTGGTTCTTGACGATGAAGCCCCGGGCAATATGCTGCAATTTATCCTTTCTAAGCTCAGCCAATAAACAGCCATAACATCAGTATGGCCCCATGCGCGCCCACGACACATGGCGCGCATCTTGGAAATTATTACTATAGCGTCGCCATTACAGGCAGTATTTCTTTAGAAAACGCCTTCATCAATAGTGATGACATCGCCAGGCTGAACCCTCTGAGACAAATTAACAGAAAATCTCTTTTTCACCCCGTCTACTTCGCGAGCCAGAAACATCTTTCTGGGCGAAGCTCTGTCAGTCATACCACCGGCCAGAGATACCGCTTTTGCAAGCGTTAGCCCGGGCTCGAAAGGATAGCTTCCAGGCCTTCGTACTTCGCCATCGATAAAGAAAGAACCATAACGCTGAATAGTTACATTCACAGAAGGGTCTTTAAGGTAACCGTCACGCAATTTATTGGTAATAGAATCAGCAAGCTGCTCAGCCGTTTGACCTGCCACTTGAATGCTTCCCAGGTAGGAATAGTTGATTGAACCAGACTGTGCAACAGTAGCTTCCATGGTCAGATCCTGGTCGTTAAAAACCTGTATGTAGATCTGATCACCTGACTGAAGAATATACTGATCTTGCTGAAAGTCAGTCGATGTTTCGATCCCGACAGATTCCTCAATCGGGCTAACTACCCCAGGCGCGCATGCTTGAAGGAAAGCCGTTAGCGTCAAAGATAATACAAGCAGCTTGATACTTCCAAGAGTGTGACTAGAGCCATTCATTAGTGGTCCCCCTTAAACAACGACCATAGATATTTTTCATTTGTAGAGAGTAACCCGAGCGTCATGACAAGTAAACAACAGACCACGAAGCGTCCTTACAAACGGCCACTTCGAAGTCATCAAAAGAAAGGTGAGAGTGCTATATAGGGTGATAGGAAAAACTCAAGTCTCGGCACAATTTTTTATTCCATTCGGTGAATGCAGTCTGTGCTCACCAATAATCCAAACACCTGATTTTTTTACCATTACCCGAGCGCAGATTCTGGAATGAACCATTTGTAGCAATTCTGCTTATTAATATAGTTACCTTTAGTAGATGCGCAAGCTGAACGCACACTATACGCGCACATACGGTACTGGCTGAAATCTGTCTCAGTAATTTTCAATTGAACCAACTGAGAAGTGGCTTTACAAGCCACGAGCATTGCAGGCCAAGTCGATATTGCAGTGTAGTAAGTGATTACGGGCGAAAATGATACGGGAATACCGGACCTGGTGATTACTCAATGCCTTAAGATTCATCAACGCCACATGTTCCGACTCTATGCGATGCCTCCATACCCGCCACGCGATTAGTCAATCTACTGGCGGTCGTTTCTCTATGTGAAGGACCAGCATGAATTGCAACTTCACATCAACGCAGCACAGCACTTTGACGAGGCAACCCGACTGCGTGACAAGGTCGGCCAGCGCTCGTCCAACAGATCAACTGCGTAATCGCTGATCCTTGCGCACGCAGTAGGCTACCTGCGTTCGATCTGCGGCTGCTTCACCACCAACGCAGCCAAGTAGGCCTACAACTACCGCAGCCGGAACCAGCACACCAGATGTGTCGAACTTACGCTTATCGACGTCGCGCCAGCCAACGATCAAGCTGATCGGCAAAGTTCTTTATCTCAGCCTGTCCCAATGGGGCCTGCCCACCGGTATGAATACCGCTGCCACGCAGCGTATCCATGAAATCGCGCATACTGAGTAATGCACGAATATTTCCCTTGTCCAACAGTTCACCGCGCCCATTTAGTACTGTCGCACCTTTGTCAATCGCCTCACTGGCGAGGGGGATATCACTGGTAATTACAAGATGCCCCGGCTCGACCAAACGCACGATCTCATCGTCGGCCACATCAAACCCCTGCGGTACCTGTTGCATAGTAATCAATGGAGACCGCGGTACCGATACCGCATGGTTGGCAATCAGCGTCACTTGCGTTTCGGTACGCAATGCCGCTTTGAATAGAATCTTGCGCATGGCCACCGGGCAGGCATCAGCGTCTACCCAGATTTTCATTGAGCAGTAAAAGAGGTGGGCATATACATAGACACTATTATACTGGAAAGTCCATCGTAACGAATCTTACAGCGCTACGCACGCTTACAAACTTTCTAGATGTGAACAGGTGCTGCGCCAAGATATATTCATAACACAAACGCTGGCCTACCTAACACAACACTCAGTGTCCGAAAGCTTGGTGCATCTCACTTCCTTTCAGCAGCTCAAATAACAGTTTGTAAAGATCAATTCCACATTCTTTCCTTTTTTCATAACAGCTCTGCCATT
>CALISD010000033.1 GCA_938041955.1 uncultured Granulosicoccaceae bacterium
TGCGAGCTTTCAGTCAGATCAACTGGAATACGCGCCATTCACCACCTTTAAGATGGACTATGCGCTGGATGTGCCCTTTGGATTTAATAATATTTATACGGCTGACATGCCGGACGACAACGCTCACTGGCATACCAACGCCCAGGAAGAGATTAAACTAAACAGCCCGGCAGATGCTGTCTATGTACGATATGAAGGTGAGCCCGCTGTAAACTATGTTCGTATCTACGCACACGTAATAGACGACAACCCCAGCCCGGCAAGCCCGGTACGCATAACTCACGAGTGGTTTGAAAACGGTCAACTCAGAAATTTCAGTACCACATCAACTGACAACGGATCTGAGTACTATATCCAGGTTAACGGAGACGCAGAGGATGTTTCTATTGAGATGTTTGTTGACTCGCAGTATGGATCACAGCCGCCTCCGCCTCCGCCTCCGCCTCCGCCTCCGCCAGAACCAGAACCAGAACCAGAACCAGAACCACTAGCGCAGGGTTTAGCTACTATCACCTGGCCGCCCGCGGGATACATCATTGATGACAACAGCATCATCTACTTTAATTCAGGTCCAGTTTCGTTTGACGAATGGCGTATAACAGTAGGCAGTGATTCGAGCGCTCAGGGGTTGTTTGACAGTGGCATAAAATACCTATTTCTTGATCCGCGTGAGCAAGCCTTAAATTCAATACCGCAAAACGGTGAGCCGGTGTACCTGAGATTTTGGCAGCGCACATCGGGTGGGCAGTGGGCTACGTTTGATACCGCTTATGCGACTGGAAGAAATGAACCGCCGGTTGAACCGCCGGTTGAGCCACCGGTTGAACCACCAGTCGGAGTGGCCACTATCACCTGGCCACCAGCGGGAAACATAGTTTCATCCGATAGCATAATTTACTTCAGCTCCGGTTCAAGCGCATTTGACGAATGGCGCATCACAGTAGGTAGTGATTCGAGCGCTCAGGGGTTGTTTGACAGTGGCATTAAATACTTATTTCTTGATTCGCGTGAGCAAGCCTTAAATTCAATACCGGAAAACGGTGAGCCGGTGTACCTGAGATTTTGGCAGCGTACAACGGGTGGGCAGTGGGTTACGTTTGATACCACTTATTCGACTGAAAGAATTGAGCCACCAGTAGACCCACCAGTTGAACCACCGGTCGGAGTGGCCACTATCTCCTGGCCGCCAGCCGGAAACATAGTTTCATCCGATAGCACAATATATTTCACACCAGGTTCAAGCTCTTTTGATGAATGGCGTATAACCCTGGGCAATGATTCGAGCGCACAGGGCTTGTTTGATAGTGGTGTAAAAGGCTTGTTCTCCAATCCGTGGCAACAAAACCTGAATTCAGTACCAGGCAATGGTGCGCCTGTGTATTTAAGGTTCTGGCAAAGAAGCAACGATTCGGATTGGGCCACGTTTGTTATAGAGTACGCGACCGATGAGAGTGTGTCACCCGCGGAAAGCTAACCAACATCACCTGGGGCGTCAGCAGGAACAGGCCTTTATCATTGCAATGTTATCTATTTCTGTGGTGCGCATGGGTGGATGATCGGGGCGACAGAGTTCGTATCGGTTAACCCGGCGGTGTACTAAACACTTTGTTTGAAAAAAAAGTATGTGGTGTCGGTAATGACTCCAGAGCAATACCGATGGACAAGCTTGCACACAGGCAAGGTCCAACGGGCAGCGTGACACAGCGGCTTGCCGTCGTTAAGCTTGTCAGGTGAAGGATTTCAGTTGGCCAGGTCGGAGCTTCACTGGCAGGAAATTTTGTATATTGCAGCAGTTCGGTCAGGTGCGAACTAACAAGTAGCTTTGTTTACAGATAGACTGTTTAGTAGCGTATCAAACACGATACGCGCATCCGATCTAGCAAAGTACATCGTAATACCGCTATAGGTCGATGTTATTTCAATAAGATTGATGTTTTGAAGTGCAACACGCTGTAGCAGCATATAGAGCATGCCAGGCGTGCCTGTGTATGCGTCACCAAACTGAATTTCAACTGACGTAAGATTCGCTTGTGAAAATACAGGTCGTTCGCCGACGATGGAATTAAGTCGGTTTTCAAAACGGTCTTCAACGATGACTGTGATTTCACGCATACCTTCCGATACGCTGCAGAAGTTGCCATTTTTGTGCATGTCCGTTTGTAGACGGTTCAGAGCGCGGTGAGCGTTTACGCTGCGCATGAATGTCGCAGTGCACAAGCCTGTCGTAATACTGATTTTCTCAAGATGATAATCCGCAGGCTCTGGTGTGTTTCTCGACAACGTTGGAGTTAAACGCGACAGCGCCATTGATATTGCACTGACGCTTGGCTCTTTATGTGTTCGAGCTGCTACAAAAGGTTGCAGGTATCGGGCAAGTTGAGATTGATTGAATAGCTGATGGTGAATGCCAAATTCGAGAAAAGCATTTTCGCGAAGGATGGACAATATTGCATCAGAAACTTTAATCATATGTTTAATATATAACAAAAATGTTCATAATATGTTTATTTTTGATAGAAAATTGCCATGCTTAAGCGGGCTGGATATCCTGCGGCCAACTCCACAAATCATGGGCCTGAATAATGATCCAAACCTTACCACAGGGCACTTACGTTCCGATTGTTACCCCTTTTTCTGAGCAGGGTGGTGTGGACTATTCGGGGCTCCACACGCTGATTGACAGGTTACTCATTGCAAACGTTGAAGCCATCGTTGTGATGGGTACTACTGGAGAGAGCCCTACCGTGAAGCAGCATGAAGTCTCCGAGGTTGTTAAGTGCACAATTGATCGCGTTGACGGTAGGGCCGCGGTGTTGTCAGGAATCGGGGGTAACGACACTCGAGCATCCTTGCAACAGGCTCAGGTTGCTGCAAACCTGGGGGTCGATGGCTTACTGGTTGTATGCCCTTACTACAGTAAACCTACACAACAAGGATTGTACGAGCACTTCAAGAGCATTGCTGAAGAAGTTCCAGTGCCACAGCTTGTTTACAACATTGCTGGCAGGACGGGTGTAAATATCGAAACGGATACGCTGTTACGACTTGCTAAAATTCAGACAATTGCAGGTGTTAAGGAATCTAGTGACAACATTGATCAGATCAGCGATGTGCTGCAACGGTTGCCGGAAGATTTTCTAGTGCTATCGGGTTGCGATCACTTGAATTTTTCTTCACTGTGCCTGGGCGGACATGGGGTCATCTCGACAGTTGCAAATCTGGTTCCTGTAAAAGTAAAAGCCATGGTCGATGCCGTTCACAATAATGAATTGCGCGCTGCACGGCAATTACATTTTGAACTGCAACAGTTAGTCAGTGGTTGCTTTATAGAGACGAATCCAATTCCGGTAAAAACTGCACTCGCGATGATGGGTGAGATTCACGAAGTGTTCAGGCTTCCCCTGTGCCCGATGGAATCTGCAAATAGAAGTCGTTGGGAAACCACGCTGGAATACTACAATCTGCTCGGCCCTCATGAGCAAAACAACAACAAATTGAGTGACGAAAGGACAGGGCAATACACATGAAGTATTCAATACGCGCCGGCACTCCAAATGATTTACCTGAGATAGAAATATTATTACCACGATTGGCAGACTTTGACGTACCTGCCTATCGCGTTATTACAAGTCATTGGGCGACGCTGGGGACTTGGCTGCAAAGTTCGATGTGATCGTTGAGAAGGGAGTTA
>CALISD010000034.1 GCA_938041955.1 uncultured Granulosicoccaceae bacterium
GTAAACCTTGATCTTAGATGTGCGGCAAAGTTTCGTACACCGATAAATGGAGTGGTAGCTGCGCCGTTGGCTTATGCCCCCTACGAAATCGCCGCCTCTATATGTGACCTGTTATCAAGAGAAACTGTAAAAATCACGGCATAGCGCCCACTGGCTTATGCGTCGGGTTTCCGAAGCAGGTGCCCCTGAACGGTATCTCAGCCTCAGGAAACCCGACGCGTGAGCGAGTGGCAAGTCGCTTGTGTCTTGCTAGGTCTGCTGGGAGACCGACGCATTAGCGAATGGCGTGTCGCGTGGGTGATCAGATAATCTGATCAAAGACTATAGAAAAATACAAATTGTCTTTATACGTCAATTTTGCGATCCTACGGCCAATCTGGAGGGGGAATCATGAATTCGACAGTTACCAGCGAGGCCCGCAGCCACTCGTATATGGCGAGCGCAGAACCCCGCGAGGTGCGAGAACTCATTCGTGAAAATCACTATGCCGGGCACACAGCGGGGCTTTGCGACGGTCTGCTGCAATGCAATCTGGTGATTCTGCCGCAAGTGGTGGCGGCCGATTTTCAGAAATACTGCCAGGAGAATAGTGTCTTCTGTCCCTTACTTGGCACCTCCGAAACAGGTGAGTTCGGCATTGAGTCGCTGGGTAAAAATATGGATCTGCGAACCGATTTGCCCCTGTACAACGTTTACAGGAAAGGGCAGCTGGTCGGTTCACAGCAAGACATCACTGGCCTGTGGCGTGATGACTTTGTTGCGTTTGCCATTGGGTGTTCTTTCACTTTTGAACGTGCGCTATTGAGCGCCGGTATTGGCATGCGGCACATTGAAGAGGACGTCACTGTTCCGATGTACAAGACAAATATTAAAACAAATCAAGTCGGGGCATTTGGTGGTTCGGCGGTGGTGAGTATGCGGCCGATCAAATCATCAGATATAGACAAAACCAACAGCATTTGTGAGCACTACACGCACGCCCATGGCGCCCCTGTTCATGTCGGTGATCCATCAGCAATCGGTATAGCAAACCTGAATGAGCCAGACTGGGGGGCATCGGTATCTTTTGCAGAAGACGAACACCCTGTGTTCTGGGGTTGCGGTGTCACAACGCAGGTCGCATGCACAAACGCCGCTCCGGAAATCTGTATCACGCACGCCCCTGGCGCCATGATGATTACCGAGCTTGATGAACTATCAAATTCTGATTGGAGGGCAGCCGGACCTCATGATGAATAACTTCACAGATACGGCACAGGAAAATACTATGAAGATAAAATTAGGCCTATTGGCTTTCAGCATGTCGCTGGCATCCACCACAGCATTTGCAGCTGAGCTTTCTGTTGTAGGAAGCTGGAGTGGTTTGCCGTTGCACAAGCTCTACGAGAAACCTTTCTGGGACGAAAAAATGCCTGCTGCCAGTGACGGCAAGATCACGGCAAACCTGACAACCCACGATCAAATGGGCATCAAAGGCGGTGATGTTTTCCGTATGCTTGGTGAAGGTGTATTTGATGTTGGTATGACGGTTGCCGATTACGCTGTTTCAGATACTCCCGCCCTTGAAGGTTTGGACGTGCCATTGATCGCAACCGACGCGGCATCTGCAAAGGTGATGGTTGAAGCTGCACGCCCGCTGATTGATGATATCTACAAAGACGTTTTTAATGCGAAGGTGTTGGGCGTGGCGCCATATCCGCCGCAGGTTGTTTTCTGTAATGCAGAAGTTGCATCACTGGCTGATCTGAAAGGCAAGAAGATACGTGCCTCCGGCCGTTTGACCGGTAAGCTTTTGGAAGCGCTGGGGGCTGAAGCGGTGAGTGTAGGCTTTGGTGAAGTTCCAGGTGCACTTCAAAAAGGTGTTGTTGATTGTGCAGTAACCGGAGCGGGTTCCGGCTACAGTGCCGGTTGGTGGGAAGTGTCTACGCATCTAATGCCTATACCACTAGGTGGTTGGGACCCGGTTGTTACGGCGATGAACCTCGACACATGGAACGGTTTAAGTGCTGATGAGCAAAGTTTGATTGAAAGCACAATTAAATCTGACCTTGAGGCGCCTGCATGGGAAACCGCTCAAAATGCTCTGGCAACGGATGTTGCTTGTTTGACTGGTACCGGTGATTGTCCGGGTGAAAAGCGTGGCATGAAGTTGGTTGAAGCCACCGATGCCGATATGGCAACTGCCCGTGAAATCCTGCTTACGTCTGTTCTTCCTGATTGGGCTGAACGTGCTGGTGGTGATTGGGGTCAGCGTTGGAACGATACAGTGGGTAAAGCCACAGGTGTTCAGATTCCACTTAAGTAAGATCGTAACGATTCAGGGCACACCTGTCGCATCCATGGGCGTTGTCGTTCGTGTTCAAATACACCTGTATGTTGCACGCGAACTTCTAGGAGCTTGTCTGAGAACTAGGGTCGTAGCGAGGTTGTGAGATTTTAGGTCAGATATTTTGATCGTTAGAGGCGAATAGTTATTCTTCTTTAACGAAAAGGATCGAAATAGCTGGCCAAAATATCGCAAACGCAGTAGATCATAGTTCTCGGACAGGCTCCTAACCCATGAATGCGACCGGCTCACCCTGAAAAGCGACCCAAGACTGCAATAGCAGTCAATATATTATTTAGATCATTTCCTACTGAATAGTGACGTAAGGTCTTTGATGAAACGACTTCTCTTGTGGCTTGTGCGCATTAACGAACAAGTAGCAGTTGCCGCCGGCATACTGCTGCTTGTGACTGTTGTAGTGACTTTATACGACATTATTGCGCGGCCATTCCAGATGTCTATTGGTGGAACCGATGAGCTGTCTGGCTATGCGATGGCGATAGCCACGAGTTGGGGTATCAGTTACGCGCTCACCAGTATGGCGCATGTTCGCATTGATCTGCTGCGTGCGCGATGCACCTCACGCGGACAGGCGTTATTCGATGTCATCGCGATCCTGTCTCTGGCCGGGGTTGCATGTGTCATCGCATATAGAGTGTGGCCAGTGTTGGCTAAAACCATAAAATTTAATTCAACTGCAAACACCACGTTAGAAACCCCGTTG
>CALISD010000035.1 GCA_938041955.1 uncultured Granulosicoccaceae bacterium
GTGAGCGGGAAGTCTGTATTGGCTGGCATCGGATCCAGCGGCGAGCTTCCATGTGAGTCAGTGGCTTTAAAAGTACCGCCAGTTTCTATTGTCGGATTGACAATCGTTGCTGGCAATGGAGTGTGGTGGTCAGCATTAAAGCGCGCCAGTCGTCGTGTCTCAGCGACGTTAGCGTTGACCGGAACATCATCGTGGCTTCTGCCACCCGGGTGTGCCGCATAGTAAGTACAGCCGCCTAAGCTCCGCTTGTGAACGGTATCGATAACATCAAACACTAAAGGCACATCGACCGGTAGGTCAGGGTGCAGGCATGACGGTGGTTGCCAGGCTCTGAATCTGACACCGACCACATACTCACCGAGTACACCTGTCGGGGTGAGATCTAACAACCGTTGGTTGCAGGCGATTTGATAGCGATCGTCAACCAGGCCGGTGACCTTTAACTGAAGGCGTTCCATCGATGAATCTACGAAGCGCGACATACCCCCGCCAGATGCCTCTTCTCCAAGCACATGCCAGGGCTCAATGGCCGATCTCAATTCCAGCGTTATGTTGCCGACGGTGCGAGTACCATAGACAGGAAGTCTGAACTCCCAGAACGCATCCAACCAGTGCTGGCCGAATGCTATGTCATGTAAACGCAAATCATCGATCACCGCAGTGATATCTTCGTGAAGATAATGTGGCAGCATGAATCGATCGTGTAACTGGGTGCCCCATCGTCTCAACGGCTCTCTGTAGGGGTAGTCCCAAAAGCGGCTGATCAAACTGCGTAGTAATAGCCCCTGCGCAATGCTCATGCGTGGGTGAGGTGGCATCTCGAATGCACGAAACTCTACCAGTCCCTGTCGGCCTGCCGGGCCATCCGGAGAGTAGAGTTTATCAATGCAGATTTCAGCGCGGTGTGTATTGCCGGTGACATCGATGAGCAAGTGGCGCAAGAGTCGATCAACCAGCCACGGCTGCGGTACTTCGCCTGTCGGTATGCGAGACAACGCCATTTCAAGTTCATACAATGTATCAGATCGGGCTTCATCGACACGCGGGGCCTGACTGGTTGGGCCAACAAAGAGCCCTGAAAACAAGTAGGACAAACTCGGGTGGTGCTGCCAGAAGGTGATAATACTGGCGAGTAAGTCTGGTCGACGAAGAAAGGGACTGTCTGCCGGAGTAGGTCCGCCAAAGGTGATGTGATTGCCGCCACCGGTGCCAGTGTGACGACCATCTACCATGAACTTCTCAGCACCCAGTCTGACCGATTTTGCCAGCTGATAAATACTTTCGGTTTGCTCTACCAGTTCATCGAATGATTCGACCGGGTGGACATTAACTTCCACTACCCCGGGATCAGGTGTGATGCGGAACGATTTCAACCGGCTGTCACGCGGTGGCTCATAGCCTTCGATGATTACGGCGACGTCTGCCTTGTTTGCCGCTTTTTCGATGCAGTTGATGAGTTCTATAAAAGCCACAGCGCTTCGTACCGGCGGCAGGAACACATAGATTTCATCATCGCGCCATTCGACGCATAGCGAAGATCGGATCGGGTTAGGCAGTGGCTCGAGCAGCGGTGGTTGGTGATCGATACTTGAGCTTACAGGCAGCGGCTGCTGTTGTTCGAACCCATCTTCAGGGTAGGCCAACAGCGCCTCTTCATCGTCGGCAGTGATGGATTCAAGCGGCAGGCGTAAACCAATAGGTGAGTCCCCCGGCATTAAGAACACATGCTCCCTTCGCAAGGGCCACACGCTGCTGCGCCAGCCGTCTACAGTGCGACGCAAGGGCAACATCCAGCCGACGGGTTCATCAAGTCCTTTGCTCAGCCGATCCATCAGCTTACGTCTTGATCTGCTGTCTTTGAGGTTTAGATCTGCAAGCTGTGTGTCTTCAGGTAGCAGGCTTTCAAGCTGAAGGTGATATAGCGGGTCCTCGAAACAACCATGCAGACACTGTGATTGAATGCCCATGGTGCTGGTCAGAACAGTGGCAAACTGCTTCGTCTGGTCGCGAGTATATTTCTTACCGTTGCCGGGTAGTGTCACCCGACTATCGTTGTGCCACATTGCCGCACCATCTGTGCGCCAGTAACAGGTTAGCGCCCAGCGAGGTGTTGGTTCACCGGGGTACCATTTGCCTTGTGCGAATAAAGGTAACCCGCCCGGGGCAAAATGATCACGCATTTTTACCATCAGTTGGTTAGATAGCTCAAGCTTCTCTTTGCCCAGTGCTTCCACATTCCACTGAGGCGACTCCATATCATCAACAGATACAAAGGTTGGTTCGCCACCCATGGTGAGTCTTACATCTTGTGCTAAAAGCCGTTCATCAACCTGTGCACCCAACGCGAGGATATTGTTCCAGTCTGTTTCTGTGTAGGGTTTTGTGATACGAACTTTTTCATCAATACGGGTAACGGTATTACTGAATTTAAAGTCAGATGCCTCTTCACTTGCACCACCGGATATCGCCGCCGCGCTAACCGGTTGTGGTGTACAAGCCAGTGGAATGTGACCTTCACCTGCAAACAAACCGGAAGTCGGGTCCATACCTACCCAGCCGGCTCCGGGCAGATAAACCTCGGCCCAGGCGTGTAAGTCGGTGAAGTCATTGTCCGGCCCGGATGGGCCGTCCAGTGACTTTTCATCTGCGGTAAGTTGTACCAGATAGCCGGAAACAAACCTGGCAGCCAGACCACAGTTGCGCAGTATCTCCACCAGAAGCCAGCCGCTGTCACGACATGATCCACTGCCAAGCTTCAGTGTTTCAACGCTGCTCTGAACGCCTGGCTCCATTCGTACCCGGTAGTCAATATCGCGCTCTAACGCCTGATTAATGGCCACCAGCCAGTCAATGATGGGTAAGTCGTCGGCCGGCCGGTTTTTATTTAACCATTGTGCAAGCGCTTTGTTGTTTTTTTCGTGCTCAAGATACGGTTGCAATTCCGCCTGGTTAGTTTCGTTGTAGTCAAACGGGTAGGTTTCAGCGTAGTCCTCAACAAAGAAATCAAACGGGTTAATGACGGTAAGATCGGCGATCAGCTCGACTTCAATTTTCAGTACTTTTGTCGGCTCCGGAAAGACCAGGCGTGCCAGGTAGTTTCCAAATGGATCTTGTTGCCAATTAATAAAGTGCGCGTCCGGGGTGATTTTAAGCGTGTACGACTCAATAAGGGTTCGGCAATGCGCTGCAGGTTTTAGTCGAACAACGTGTGCGCCAAGCGTGGTTGGCTTATCGTAGTGGTATTCTGTGTTGTGATTCAGTGCGACACGAATGCCCATTATTTTTAGCTACTTTTAAGGTCGAGGGGAGGAAAATACCGTGATGCTATTTCACCGCTAACGCCAATCAATGCGATTTGCAATTGATCTATAAATTCGTGCAACTGTTGTTTGTTTTTCGCAAGCAATGCGATGTCAGCATGCTTTACGGTTTCAATTAAATCTGTCAGTTGCGGTATAGCGCTCGGGTTGTGGACGTTGTTGTTATTTTGTTCAATTGAGTCTATGCAGCGAGTCAACTCTGAAAGGCAGTAATGGAACGCATGCGGCAATTGACGATTCTGCAATAGATAAGATAAAGCATCAGATCCATTAACCGGTTTTTTTACATGCTTCATGTACATTTGAAACGCTGACAGCGAGCGCAAAACAGATACCCACTGTAGATTCTCAAATGGTACTAAGTCACTTTTTCCGTCTACCGGTAATAAGTTGGCTGAATGCACGTCCAGTATTCTTGTGGTCATGTCTGCGCGCTCGAGCAAGCCGCCTGCACGTAAAAAAAGATAGCCGGTATCACGACTGATCGTACTGGACATCGCGCCTGTGATGGCCAGTGACTGCAACTCAAAATACTTTAGGAGATCCTGCCGGCTATTGGTGCTGAGGTTTTGTACAGCGCGAGTTCTGCCTTGATTGCACAGGTTTTTTATTGCTTCAAACAGATCCGTAGACATGCAATCACGTGATGATCGCAGATTGGCGTTGATGACGTTCAGGTTGCTCGCCAGTGACCCGGGATTTTCAAGATCGCTGATCAGAAAGTTGCAGACACTGATCTCATCGCTTGCACTGCCGAGTTCTGAAAACTCTTTGTCACCACCGGTGATTGACACCAGTGGCAGCCAGGACACAGCGGGATCAGCACTTGGCAGGTCCATGAGTAAATTCGCATGTATACGAATTAACCGGGATGTGTTTTCGACTCGTTGCAGATATCGATTCAGCCAAAATAAATTACTGGCAACTCTGGCTAGCATCTATTTTTTCACTCCGCCACTGTTTGCGGACCGGGTTTGTGATTGTGTGCCGTTGTTCGATTGTTGTTGATTCATAGCGTTGCCAGAACCATTTTCGGGCGGTTCCGATTGAGGAGTGTTTGTTTGTACCACCCAGGTGTCTTTACTGCCGCCACCCTGTGAGGAATTCACCACCAGGGACCCTTCAACTAACGCAACACGTGTGAGCCCGCCGGTGGTGACGTGCGTAACATCAGACTGTAGGATAAACGGCCTTAGATCAACGTGTCGCGGTACCAGTGTTTCTTCGACCAGTGTGGGTGATGTAGAGATAGCGAGGGTAGGTTGTGCTACGTAATTACGCGGATCAGCCAATATGTTTTTACGTGTTTCAGCGCGCTGTTCCTCTGTACTGTGTGGGCCGATCAGCAAGCCATATCCACCAGATTCATTAGCGGGTTTGACTACCAGCTTTTCAATGTTGTTCAATACATATTCACGATGCTCTTTATCTTCGCAACGATAAGTAGGCACGTTACCAATAAGCGGCTCTTCGTTAAGGTAGTAGCGAATAATATCCGGCACGTAGGAGTAGATAACTTTATCGTCCGCCACGCCTGCACCCGGGGCATTGGCGATTGCCACATTGCCGGCACGCCAGGCGCGCATTAATCCACGAACCCCCAGTGTTGATTCCGGGTTGAAGCACTCGGGGTCAAGAAATTCATCGTCGATACGGCGATAAATAACATCCACCCGCTTCAGACCGTCGACATTGCGGAAATAGACGCATTCGTCAGCATCAACCAGTAAGTCACGGCCTTCGACCAGCTCAGCACCTAGTTCACGTGCCAGAAAGCTGTGCTCAAAATACGCCGAATTGTAGACGCCCGGTGTTAGCACGCATAACACAGGTTCTGGTTCGTCACTTAGGGAGCGAAGCATTTGCCCAAGGTTGGCAACGTAATCATCTACCGGCAGAATTTGGCAGCTACTAAAAACCTCGGGCAGGGTGCGTTTCATGACCTCACGGTTCTCGATCATGTAGGACACTCCGGATGGCACTCTTAAGTTATCTTCGAGTACATACATGACATCATCGTGGTCACGTACCAGGTCACTGCCACATATATGCGCCCACACGCCGTAGCGCGGCTTATGCCCGCGACACTGTTCACGGAAGTTGCTTGAGGTGTCCAGAAGGGAGGCGGGTACAATACCGTCGGCAATAATTTTCTGTTCGTTATATAAATCGTTGATAAACAGATTCAATGCTTCCAGGCGCTGAATCAAGCCGCTTTTGATGTTGCTCCACTCGTTCGCATCCATAACGCGAGGAATGATGTCAAAAGGCCAATCCCGATCGATATTTCCATCGTCCGAGTAGACTGTGAAGGTGATCCCCATTTGTTTGATGGAAAGCTCGGCCGCTCGCTTTCGTTCTGCCAGTTCGCTACCGCTGAGTTGGCTAAGGTAGTCAATCAGTGCTTTTGCAGCGGGTCGGGGCGCCCCATCGCTGGCAAAAACTTCGTCTGACGTGGGACTGCTGTAGTTAACGAGTAACAGGTGTCATGCAACCACCGCTATTGACTGAAGATGATTCATACTGACACATCTGTTGCTATGCAAGCAACCGGTCAGGGCGAGTTTCAAAAGACAACGCTGGTAATAGTTCAAGTTCAACTTGTTTGTCTGTCGCAGTTAGGTAAAGCAACTGTGGTCGGTGTTGCGACCCCCCAGGAGTTTGCGCGCTAGAAGCCTGCGTCGCGAGAACGTCCCTATCGCTCAAACTCCCGGCGGACTTACTGTTGCCGGCACGGGGCTTGACTCGACGGCATTCAATCCTTTCTCGATACGATCTACATCGACGGCCACTTCTAATATGGTTTTGCCTCCGCCGAACATAACGCCGCGTAGCGGCGCGACATCAGCGTAATCTCTGCCCCACGCGGTGGTGACGTATTGCGCATCAGGTCGTTTATTGTTTGTAGGGTCAAAATCAAACCAGCCTTCGTTCGGTGCGTATACCGAAAACCATGCGTGTGACGCGTCTGAACCCTGAAGTTTTTTCTTTCCAGGTGGGGGGAGCGTTTCAAGATAGCCGCTGACATAACGAGCAGGCACTCCAGCGTGTCGAAGCACGGCGATGGCCAGGTGTGCAAAATCCTGACAGACGCCTTTGCGTGCGGTAAGAACATCGGTGATCGGGGTGACCAATGTTGAGAAGCTCGGGTCGTATTTAAAATGGGTAAATATCCAATTCATCAGAGCCTCAGCAAATTCAAGCACCGGGGTGTCTGTTGCGGGCAAACTCGACAGCACAGTTTTGACTTCTGGCAATTGCGGCACATAGGCCGACGGCAAAAGGCAGTCGTGTGCCATTAGGTCAGTTTTGGTGAGTTTATCTGATAACAGCGTTTTTACACCGTCGGCGGAAGTCGATTCAGGCAGTGGTGCTGTGTTGTCATTTGTATCGACTATTGATGTGACGGTAATGGCACAGTCGCGGTGTGGCTGATCAAGATTAAACCTGGATACAGAGTTCCCATAAAAATCCAACGTCGACTTTACAGTTTCGGGGTTCGGGTCAATCTCCATTGAAGATGACAAGCATGTTTGGCTATCTGTAGAGCGCGGGGTCAGGCACAGTTGGTTTACCGCTTGTGACACTGGCGCGCTGTAGTGGTAGTCAGTTCGGTGTTTTACTCTTAGCCTCAAGACTGACCACCCCTATTGCTATCGGCTGTTGGATCAGCACCATTGGGTGCATCACTCATTTCATCCGTGTCGGTTTCCGCTTGCAGCAGAGATGTATGCACTAAACTGCGTTGGATTTCGGTATGGGTAAAATAGGTGGCGGTTAGTGCAGTCGTGATATCGGTCGGTATTTGTTCCAGTACTTCGAGAAACTTTGGCATTGTCTGGCGTTCGCTGGTGGGTGCCAGTAACATTTCAATGTCTGCCAGTCGCACACGACTTAATCCGACAGTCGCCAGCCTTAACAGCGGGTCCTGATAGTCGCTATTGTGCTTGCCGGGCAGGTGGCGTACATCACTGTCGATACGACGGTACTGATAGGCAACAGACTTTGGGTTTTTTTCATCTAGCAATAACAGGTGCATTGCCAATAGGTTGTTTAGCCTGCTTCGATAGCGGGTTCGATAAGTCATCATGCTGTCGAATAGCCTTAGCAGTACCTCCAGCAAGCGGGTATTTTCACAGTCGTGTTCCATGAATACGCGAATAATTCCAGCGCTCTGGCGCGCACGTTCTGTACGTTTGCCGAGCATTAAAAAACGCCAGTTGTCTCCATGTGTCAGGTTCTCCTGCACCAGTCCGGTGAACGCCGCCAGGGTGATCAACATGGCTTCGAATTTTTCAGTAATGGTTCCCAGTAATTCTGTGTCAGTCGAAAGCGCTTTATGATCAACAACCGAAACCAGTGCATGTATTTGTTTTTGGTTATCATCTAAATCATTTAGTACACGCATGAGTTCCGGGGACAATCGGTCACGCAATTGATTTGAAACGCTTCGGACATTGCCAACAGTATTGGCCAGAGATCCAAAGCGCTTATCATCTGCAAGCATATGATGCAGATGACGCCATGGTCGTGACAGTCGTCGTTCGTCTGTTTTCCCGGAAAACCCCGGAGTAGAGCCGGTAACTTCTGTCAAAGTCTTTAGCAAGACGCGAATTGTCAGAGGAGTTTCGTCTGGTGTTACCGAACGGGCTGCAACAGAGCGATTATCATCTCCAAGATATTCGATTAACGTGGTATGGAGTACCCGTATGGTATTTTCTGCTTTCTCTGCGTACCGACCAAGCCAGAATAAATTATCAGCCACTCTGCTGGGAAGCTCACCCTCCAACAGTGATATTTGTAGCGCCTTACTCGGAGTTGGCAGTAAGGTATCGTCTGACACGCTGCCAGTCGATAATACCCAGACATCTTTACTACCCTCAAGCAGGTTACGTGGTGGTCGGCCACCGTTGGCCATGCTATCAAGCACACATAAGCCACCGTCCATGACCTTGTAGTCACCGTCGTTGTCGATCAGATAACTGCGCATGGTTATTTGCCTTTGCGAGCGCTCTTCACCCAGCAAACAGGGTGCATGGGATCGATCGACTCTCTCTTGCGCCACGAAGCGGTCAGGCAGGGCGTCAATATTAGTAAACAAATCAGAACGCTCGGCGTCGCTCATGGCGGCCGGATCAATCAACGAACCAACGGTGTTTATATCGCGGTACAACAGTTCCTCTCGTCTTGTATGGATACTGCTGCGCTGAACTTGATCACCAAGCCAATAGGTAGGCGTGCTGAGTAACTTTGCATCTTCATCCAAATAAAATTTGGTAAGCAGCTGTAAGTACGCATTAAGCGCCGGGTTCTCTAAAACCCCCACACCGAGTGGATTAAATATTTTCACATTGCCGGAGTGCACTGCGTGCAGCAGACCCGGTATACCGATCGATTGGTTATTGCTGACCGCCAGCGGATCAGAGTCCTTGTCGCGTATAAATCGAAGGATGACATCGACTCGTTGAAGACCGGCAACGGTTTTCAAAAATACGCGCTCATCTCTAACAGTGAGGTCACTTATTTCGACAAGCGTGTAACCGAGGTACTTTGCCAGGTAGGCGTATTCGAAGTAATAAGGGTGAGTACTGCCGTAGGCCAGAATTACGCAACGCTCTTCACCCGTTGTCGACTGGGCTAAATGATATTGAAGTGATCTAAAATACCCCGCCAGCCTTTTTACCGGGCAATCACGCAGAACTAAAGGTATTGCTCGCGACAACACCAATCGGTTCTCCAGTGCATAACCAATTCCATCTGGAACCTGGCAGATATCATCCACAACATGCCATTTCCCGGACGGGCTGCGAGATACGTCAACACTGCACATAGGCAGTTCATCCACCCCTGGCAGGTGCTTCGCTACACGTAAAAATCCTTCGTGGGCAAATACCACTCCAGGGGGAATTACACCTTCACGCAGGACGGCTTGTTCGCCATACAAATCTTTTAGCAGAAGTCTCTTTACCTGCGCACGTTGAACCAACCCGTCGTTTAGGGTCGACCAATCATCCGGTTCAATAACCAGCGGGATCAAATCGAGTTGCCAGGGACGGTCTTCCACGTGCTTCTGTGAGACCGTGTTGTATGCGATGCCATTGGTCCGCAGCTGTCGGCTCATTTCGTTTTGACGACGTATGATCTGCGCACTATTGAGCTGAGTCAGTCGCTCAAGTACCGGCTGCCAGCCGGGTTTGACTTTGCCAGCTCGGTCCAGCGTTTCGTCAATACTGACGGCACGGGTTTCGATGTCTGTGGTGTCGAGGGGTGTTTGGGTCATTAGTTTGGAGGTATTGGCTGTGGTAAAGAGAAACGCAATTGGCATTTATTCAGTGCAGTAATCTAATTACAAGCGCGGAACAACACGAGTTGACCAATGAAGAATACGGCAATATCGACAATTAATGTTGGCAATGAATAAGCCGGCGAGGCATCCAATCTTTGTGTGCACCAACTAATTGAAATTAGTCGGTTTTTCGTGGTGACCGAATGGATAAGTTCCGGTGTCATCTGGCATGCAACCGCCAGGCCCATCCTGGTTTTTCGGGAAAAATACGCAAAATAAACGTTCCTCCAATAATGAGGATTGTCTGGCTCCGTATTGGCAGAAGTCCTTGGCTGTGCAGGCATTTGGCCAGCAACAGCGAAGCAGATCTGGAAAGGGAACAGATCATTCCCTGCGGACTGACGTCTTGTTACCGGCCATCTACAACCCCCTCGATAAAGGTTATTGTGGCGTTCCACTACTTATTGGGGGCCTGTCCCTGAACCTGACTGGTTGCACGCATTTTTATCGTGCTCATCCACAGAATGATGATGGCAAACACTAATGACATTAGTGATCCGCCAAGCACTCCGAGCTTCATAGAGTCAGCCAGTGCCGGATCCATATCCTCAAAGGCGAGGGAGCCAATAAAGAAACTCATCGTGAACCCGATGCCGGTGGCGATGGCGGTGCCGTATAGCATCAGCATATTGGCGCCCTCTGGTATTTTAAACCAGCCAGCTTTTATACCGAACCACAGTGGACCGAAAACACCGATTTGCTTTCCTGCAAACAGGCCAACAGCAATTCCAATTGTCAGTGGGTTTGTGAGCATCTGTAACGTCAGTCCTTCAAGCGATACGCCGGCGTTGGCAAAGGCAAAAATCGGCAGAATGCCATAGCCTACCCAGGGGTGCAGGGCATGCTCCAGCGATCGGAGCGGTGAATCGGCGCGCTCTGGCCGTACGTTGCTTTCAGCTATCCGTTTGCTCGTCAACGGGATAGCCAGTGCAACGATGACGCCTGCTAATGTGGCATGTATGCCGCTCTTCAGCACGGCTATCCAGATGACCACACCCACGATAATGTAGGCGGCCACCCGTGTGACATTAAAAAGGTTCATCACCATAAGGACCCCGATCCCTACCACGGCAAAAGACAGAGCGTTAACAGACAGGTTTTCCGTGTAGAACAGTGCAATAACGATGATCGCTGCAAGATCGTCAATAATGGCAAGCGATGCGAGAAAAACTTTAACCGACAGGGGAATACGTGACCCGAACAGTGAAAGCACACCAAGCGCGAAAGCGATATCAGTTGCAGAGGGAATTGCCCAGCCTCGAATCGCTACTGGATCGCCTGCGTTGAAAGCGACGAATACCAGTGCCGGAATAATAAAACCGCCGGCAGCAGCGACTACAGGCATCGCTAGTTGGCTTAGTTTTGACAGCTGCCCCTCGAGCACCTCTCGTTTTAGTTCCAGCCCGACTAACAGAAAGAACACCGCCATCAAGCCATCGTTAATCCATAACAGAACGGACTTGTCGACACTGAGCGCGCCCAGTGTAATTGATGCTCTTTCATTCAAAAACGCCACCATATAAGGGGCGAGAGACGAGTTTGCTACTATCATCGAAAGAGCCGCCGCCAAAAACAGCAGAATGCCGGCGGCAGCCTCGAGCTTGATGAATCTTTGTAGCGCGTTCTTGGGCATAGATAGTCCGTGGAGGTGGGGGAAAGTGTAGCGACCGTTGGTCGCAGATTCGTGTTATTTGGTGAACATTCAGATTGTTAACTATTCAAGTGCAGGGAGGCACCCGCCGTAGTCGACAGGTGCCAATTGGCACTATGAATCAGGCCAGTTGTCCGGCAGCATCACGTTGTCGATTACGTGCACCACGCCGTTACTGGCTTCGATGTCTGGCTGACTTACAACTGCCTGGTCAACAACAACATCGCTCCCTATCTGCACTTCCAGACTGGGGCCCAGCAGGGTTTTCAGTTCAACTGCCGGATCTTTAATATCCCCGGAGGTAACCTTACCTGCCACCACGTGGTAGGTCAGAAGCTTAATCAGCTGATCCTTATTTTCAGGTTGAAGCAGATTGTCGAGTGTCCCTTTTGGCAAAGCCGCGAAAGCTGCATCGCTGGGAGCGAAGACCGTGAACGGGCCATCGCTCTTCAGCGTGTCAACAAGATCTGCTGCTTTGACGGCAGTCACCAGAGTCTCAAAAGTGCCGGCAGATACCGCTGTGTCTACAATGTCTTTTTTCATATTACCGCCGGCGACTGCCGCTGTAGAAATGCCCAGAGCCAGTACCGCACCTAGAAGTTTCTTCATTACACTAATCTCCAAATGGTAAATGATTGAATGATGTGCCCGCTCCAGGATGGAGTCACTCCGGGCACAGAGGGAACTTGGGGTTCTTGAAACTTATTTAAATTCGAGAGTTACGATGAGAGACTTCGGTAATACCGAACATTTGCTTTATGCTGCAGTTTGATTTTCGGTATTCCTCATCGGGCGCTGGTGGCTGTGCGGGAAGTTCGGTAACAAACTTTTCAGAGCCACAGTCGTCAGAGCAAGGCGGAAAAATGCAGGCATAGCATGGTCTACGACGAATTTTTTTAACGCAGCTATGGCGGCTGTGGCGAAGATAAAGTGTTACCGAACCTGTCAAAAAAGCCCACTCGTGTTCCTAAATGGATCTAAGCCAGGCAGATAATTTATATGCGTCACTTGAATTACAATCGATTGCAGTATTTCTGGACAGTTGCACGCGAGGGGAGTATTGCCCGTGCCTCCAAGCAGCTTCACCTGACGTCGCAAACTATAAGTGGTCAACTGAAATTGCTGGAGGAGTCTGTCGGGGTGCCGCTGTTCGATCGTGTCGGGCGTGGTCTGGTGTTAACTGACACCGGGCGGTTGGTGAAAGAGTACGCTGATGAGATCTTTTCACTTGGGGCGGAATTGTCGCAACGTATACGCGATCAATCGCAAGACATGGCGGTTTTGTTTACCGTCGGCGTGGTAGATTCCATTCCTAAACTGGTGGCTTATCGCATGTTGCAGCCCGTACTTGAACTTGACGCTCCAGTGAGGTTGGTTTGTCAAGAAGGCAAGTTTGAACAGTTGCTTGGAGAGTTGGCGCTACATCGGCTGGACATGGTACTGTCAGATACCGCGCTACCTGCCGGTTTGGGTCTTAAAGCCTACAATCACAGTTTAGGCTCCAGCCCTGTCGGCCTGTTTGCTCACAAAAAGCAGGCTAAGAAGTACAAGAAGAATTTCCCTCAATCACTCGATGGCGCACCATTTATGCTACCGAGCACAGACAACGTCATGAGACAGGGTCTTGAAAACTGGTTTCAGCGAGTGGGTGTTCTTCCAAAGGTTGTTGCCGAAATTACAGACAGTGCGCTTCTGAAAATGTTTGGTGCCGCCGGGTGCGGCATATTTGCAGCTCCGGCATCAATCTCCGCTGAAGTGGAGCACATGTACGACTCGAGTTGCATTGGCATAGCTGAAGATGTGTCTGAGACCTATTATGCAATCTCACCGGAGCGTAAATTGAAGAACATAGCAGTAGTGCAAATTAACGAGCTGGCTCCAAGCTGGCTGCAACGCTAAAGCCGCTTGTACCTGACCTATGGGTCTATAAGCGAATCTGTCGTTCTTCGTTATACGTAGGTCGGTCAACGTAACGTATAATCGAAATATCTATCAAATTGAACAGCTAAAACCAATTCGAGGCACTGCACTACATGTACTGGATGTTGATATTATTTTTTGTGCTATCCATCGTTTTCTCCTTTCTGTGTTCCATCTGGGAGGCGGTACTTTTGAGTATCACGCCAGCGCATACCCAACAGCTGGTGAAGCAGGGTGGGGAGCCTGGTGAATCGTTGCAATCGTTTAAAGAGAATATCGATCGGCCACTGGCAGCAATCCTGACCCTGAACACCATTGCTCACACAGTGGGCGCTATAGGGGTTGGAGCACAAGCGAGTCTTATCTGGGGCGCATCATTGATGGCGACAGTGGTCGTTCCTGTACTGATGACGCTTGCCATTTTGCTGCTGTCGGAAATCGTGCCGAAAACCATCGGCGCTAACTATTGGAAGGAGTTGACGCCTTTTACCGTACGCAGTATCAATGTGATCATAAAAGCGCTCGCACCGCTGGTGGCACTGAGTCAGTTGATAACGAAAACACTAAAGAAAGACAAATCAGCCAGCATACTAAGTCGTGCAGACTTTACAGCGATGGCAGATCTTGGCAGTGCGCAAGGAGTGCTTGAAGAGAGCGAGTCTCACCTGTTGCACAGTTTGCTGCAGTTCAACAAGGTAACGGCGCAAGATGTAATGACTCCAAGAACTGTGATGATAACCAGTGAGGCGTCAACCACGCTTGCCGATTTTCATGAGACGCATAGCGATCTCAGGTTTTCACGAATTCCCATCTACAAAGACAAGCCGGACAACGTGACGGGGTATTTTTTAAAGGATGAAATGCTGGCGGCTTTGGTAAAAGATCCGACAAGTACTGACACAGTGACTAGTTTACGTCGTGATATTATTGCTGTAAGCGTGAACTTTGCGATCCTCGGTCTTTTCACCCGCCTGATAGAGACCCGTGAACACATCGCACTGGTGATAGACGAATTTGGAGGTACCGCTGGAATAGTCACTATGGAAGATGTCGTAGAGACGTTGCTCGGCATTGAAATTGTCGACGAACTCGATCACGCGGTTGACATGCAGGTATTGGCACGGTCCCGTTGGAAACAGCGCGCGAAACAACTCGGACTTGTCCAGGAAGATGAAGACGTTCCGGGCGATTAATATTTTTACGCTTTTCTCTTCAGGCTGACACGACCGATAGCTACCACCGCTACAACAGCGGCATCTTGCTTCATTGTGCAATGGTGCCGTCCTCGTGTTACGACTGTAAGGAAATACCGATGTTTCGGTTCGATCAGTGCTGCTTGTAAGCTGCGCAGGCCACGTTAGTATATTGAGTGATGTTGAAGGCAAAGCTTCAATAACTACAAAGTGAACCGAGATTAATGCTTAGCGTATTTCTAATGGTACTGATTATTGTTTGTGTGCCTTGTGTCCTCTATGCGTCCTTCAAAAAAAATGGTACCTGGCGGCCTTCCTGTGTGTTTGTGCGGGTGTGCTGGCCAAGGTACTTGCGGCTAATGCCGGTTTTCCAATGGCAGTGTTGATTGATCTTGCCAAAGGTACCTTTATACTGTCGCTATTTGTCGCACTGGGATTGTTTAAAAAGAAAGTAGGTTAAAGGAATGTTGCAGACCAATTGCATGCTAACTAACTAGTTGTTGAACGGCCGCTGAGTGAGAAATCCGCTTAATTATGATAATCCGCGAAGGGGCGAAAGGGCATTGGCGCCGCGACGGTTACGTCCGGTGCGTTAGGTAGAAATTGCTGTTACCTGTTACCTGTTACCTGCTGGCAAAAGTGCAGGAAGAGGCGGCTCTTCCTGCACTGGTACTCCTGTTAGATTCCCCGACATGTCAGCCGGTTAATCACACCCCTACCAACTTAGGGATACGAAACGCTGATTTTCGCCAGACTTCACCAGAAGTAGCATGCGTTTGTCTTTGTTTTTCGCAGACACCTCTCTCCTAAACTCATCTGCTGTAGAAATAGGTGTCTGGCCAACCTGAAGTATGACATTGCCGACCTGGATGCCTGCTCGCTCCGCCGCGGAACTTCGTTTGACGTCGGTCACAACAACACCCTCATTTTCGCCGGTGTTAAATTGGCGTGCTAGCTCCTTTGTCAATGTCTGTACAGACAAGCCGATAGCCTCAGTACTTTGTGTTGCTGTCTGGGAGACATTAATATTTCCATCCAGATTGCCTATGGTTACAGATACCTCTTTTTCCATTCCTGCTCTGATGACGGTAATAACTGATTTATTCCCAGGTGGTGTTAGCGCAACCCGGTTTCGAAAGCCACCCACCGATAAAACGTCTTTGCCGTCGAACTGAACAATGATGTCTCCTGATTTCAAACCGGCGCGATCGGCTGGTGTGCCATCGTTTACCTGTGAGATTAAAATACCGGTGGTTACATCCCTTCCAAAAGAGTTAGCCAAATCTTTTGTAAGTGCCTGTATTGTGACTCCGAGAAAGCCGCGGGTAACTTCACCCTGATCGATCAGTTGGTTGGCAATCGACTCAGCCAGGCTGATTGGAATAGCGAAACCAACGCCCATGTACCCGCCACTTCGTGTGAAGATCGCGGTGTTGATCCCAATCACTTCGCCATCGAGATTAACCAGTGGCCCCCCGGAATTTCCCGGGTTGATCGCAGCGTCGGTTTGGATGAAATCTTCATAGTCGTTTATTCCGAGGCTGCTGCGACCTTTGGCACTGACAACGCCTACGGTGAGCGTGTGATTCAGTCCGAAAGGGTTTCCAACAGCGATGACCCATTCACCCACTTCCAGGTCATTCGAATCCCCGGTTTCCAATGCGGGAATATTCTCGTTCTCTATTTCAATCACTGCCACATCTGATTGAGGGTCAGTACCGGTAATCGTCGCCGGGAATTCTTCACCGTTTTCAAACTGCACGGTAATCTTCGAAGCCCCCTCGATCACATGATTGTTGGTGAGAATGTATTGTTTACCGAACGACGCCGAATCTTCTGCCGCGAAGACAAAGCCTGAGCCCTGACCTGATATTGACGGTTGGCGGTTTTGCGTGTCAGGCCCCTGCGGAAGCTGACCGCCGAAAAAGTGCCTGAGAAAATCGTCTCCGAAGGGAGACTGTTCGCCAAAAGGATTGGGTCGTTGCTGAAACGGGCCGGGGCGCTGCAGTCGTGCAGCCGGCTCAACAGTTTTCTCAACACTGATAAAAACAACAGAGGGTGAAACTTTTTTGGCTACAGTCGCAAACGCTTTACTCGTTTGCCTGAGGTTCTCAAGCCCACTGTCTTTTGCTTGCAGCGGTAACGATAATATTAATAACAAAATAGGCAATAAATGCTTGGTTCTATTCATGAGTGTCTACTCCATTTTATACCTTATTGAACGCACGCAATTTTTCGCTCACAGTAAGAATGCGTGCAGGAAAATAGCTTTGTCTATGTGAGTCGTGGGTGCGAAAGAGCCCACTACTCGTTGCTTGTGGTTACAAGGATATTTCAATGGACCCGATGTCGATGTCGTTTCCTGTTTGCATTGAACCGCAATGCCAGGCCGCCGCGTTAGAGGCTCAAGTCGGTACAGAAGTCTGTGCGAGCTTTCTTTTCTATTTACGGTTAAGCCTGTTCACGGAATTTATATTTTTTGATATTCATAACGAATATCTCCAATAAAACGGGGGAGAAAACTGACGCAAAGGATTCACCAGTGGCAGCGGGCAAAAGCACCGTCGCCACGATATGATTATGCGGCCTCGACGGCGGCGTCTTCCGGCCGGTACGACTTGGTGTCACCGGCTATGACCCTGCCTTTATTAATGCATATGGATTTCGGTCCTAGTGTCTCCGGAATATCTCTGACTAAAGAAATGGACAGTAATCCGTCGTGCAAATCAGCTCTTGTGATTTCGACAAAATCGGTAAGATCAAACCTGCGTTCAAATCGAGTGTTCGCGATACCTTGATAAAGATACCGATTGTTTTTCTGATGAGAAGGCTCACCACTAACAGTCAATACACCGCTTTCCGCAGAAACGTTAATGTTATTTATACTGAAACCTGCCACGGCAAGTGTGATGATGTATTCGTTATCGGACAGCGCTTCGATATTGTACGCGGGTGAACCGGGCGCAAAGGCCTGTGCTTTACATGTGCTGGTAATCACGGGGCCTATCCGGTCGAAGGGTGTCAGGTTAATTGAGTTCATAGTATATTCTCCAATACTTATTCAACCGATGTCGTCACCGATGTCCGTTTTACGGCGTTTATCAGTGACACCAGAGTTCTATGAACGGAAAATTATTCTTCAAGAGATTCAATGAAAAAATTTTCATCAAGGCATGAAACTGTTGAACATAATTAAACAAAGTTCGATACGGCGAGAACGAGTAAGAACACCAGTCAAGACGCCGTTATTCGGCCTCTTTAAGGTGCCGGACTGAGGATTGCCGTCGCTGGCGTCGGACTAGAGCGGAGGGCGGTTGCATGCGAACAAGCAGAAACGAATGCGCTGGTGACTCGCCGACATCAATCCGAACGTCGTAGTCGGCGTCTGCATTCATGGGTATGCATTCAATGAATTGTGTGATGTGATGTGATGTGGTTTGTTGCGAAAACGAGACTCTAATTGTTTTCGGCCAGCTCGGCACGCCTGGTAGCCACCGGGGTGGTAGTGGGCGCAGACAGCCGATCGATCATATCTTGAGTGATAAGACATAAACCCGATTCGGTTCTGCGAAAGCGCTTGCTGTCATGCTCGGCGTCATAGCCCACCTCGAGCCCGTCAGGTATCGACACTCCGCGGTCAATGATCGCTCGCTTTATTTTTGCCCGGCGACCTACGGTTACACTTGGCATGATGACCACTTGCTTAAGGCTTGAGTATGAGTGACAGCGTACATGTGAAAATAGGAGGCTTTGGTTAATTCTCGCTCCGGAGATGATGCATCCACCACTTACCAGTGAGCTGATAGCATTACCGCGTCTGTTATCCTCATCGTGTATGAACTTGGCTGGTGGTGTTATTTCCTGATATGTCCAGATAGGCCATTGCTGATCATATATGTCTAATGCAGGCCTGAAGCCGGTTAGGTCGAGGTTGGCTTGCCAGAATGCATCCAAGGTGCCGACGTCACGCCAGTACGGAGTTTCAGCCCATTCGTTGTTTATACAGGACCTACTGAATTCGTGAGCGACGGCTTTACCCTGACTGACAAGTTTTGGAATGATATCTTTACCAAAATCATGACTGGAATCTTTGCATGTCGCGTCTTCGTGAAGCAACTGGATCAGGGTATTTGTCTTAAATACGTAGATGCCCATCGAGGCCAGTGACTTTGTATCGTCATCGGGTGTTGTAGGTGGGTCTGCAGGCTTTTCTATAAACTCGATTATTCGATTTTGACTGTCTACATTCATGACTCCAAGTTCAGATGCCTCCTCTTTCGGGACCAGAATGCATCCGACGGTGACGTCGGCGTCGCTTTCCACATGTTGCTCTAACATGATCTGGTAGTCTTGCTTATATATGTGATCGCCGGCCAGGATAATGATGTATTCGACGCCGTAGCTTTCTATTATTTCTATATTCTGGGTAACTGCGTCGGCTGTGCCTAGATACCAATGACCTTCGGCAGCTCGTTGGCTGGCTGGTAAAATGTCCAGGCCTTCGTTGCGCTCAGCTCTAAAAAAGTTCCAGCCCTTGTGCAGGTGAGAGATGAGAGAGTGCGCTTTATATTGTGTGGCAACGCCAATTCTTCGTATCCCGGAATTGAGTGCGTTAGACAAGGCGAAGTCTATGATGCGGGTTTTGCCACCGAAAAATACTGCGGGCTTGGCACGCCTGTCTGTAAGTTCGAGAAGACGGCTTCCACGTCCCCCGGCAAGTACAAAAGCCATCGTGTTGTGTGACAACTGACGATCTTGCATCTTATTTCCTTAGCGTCCTTCGTTTTCACGCTACACCTTTTTTACTACTTAGTAAAGCTAATCTGTCAGATCATCCGGATGCTTATTTCACTCTGTGTCATCTGCTACGTCATCTACCAACGGACTACGATCGTTGTTGTAAAAAAGTGTTTTTTTATTGCATGTATTTTTCTATATTCGTGTTCACCCTAGGTCGGATATTTCAGTGTCCGGTTTTAGTGTTTGGTCGATTATCGTCACTTATCCGTGGAAAGCACGGCTAAAGGAACATTGATTAGCATGACTATCATATGATTAACTGAGTCTGCAATTGACTCGAAAATATTGGTAATCGAGTCTGTCAGTTTTACGAAAACCATTCTAAGGGCCATTTAGTGTCGGTACAAAAGTTATCATTGGATTTTAGCGGGCGCAGTGTTGTTGTTATAGGTGCCAGCCGGGCGGGAATTGGTGCGTCAGTTGCGCACGCTTTCAAAAATGCCGGCGCTATCACTACCATCACTGGTATGGAATCCGAGCCCGCTCAGACAGAGCAGGAGCTATTTGATTATCATCCATTGGATGTTCGTGACGAAGAAGCGGTCACCGAGTTTGCAGCAGGCTTTGAGTCACTTGATATCCTTGTTAACTGCGCAGCAATCGCAACTCGAAATCAGGAACATGATCTTCAAACATTCAGTGACGTCATTGATATCAACCTGACTGGTACATTCCGAACAGCTAATGCGTTTTTGCCGCAGCTGAAGCAGAACAACGGGGGGTGTATTGTGAACATCGGTTCTATGTATGGCTTCTTTGGCTCACCGCGAGTACCGGCATACGGCGCCAGTAAAGCTGCTATTCATCAACTAACCCGTTCACTGGCTATTGACTGGGCAGAGTTTGGTGTTCGAGTAAACGCGATAGCTCCGGGTTTTATTGTCACCGAACAATCGCGTGCCGGTCGTGAAGACCCAACCCACTATCAACGGGTTGTAGAAAGAACTCCCTATGGGCGATGGGGCTCACCCGATGAAATTGCAGGTCCGGTGCTATTCCTTGCCTCTGACTGTGCGTCATTTGTGACGGGCCATGTGCTTACTGTTGATGGTGGCTATTCCGCCGTATAGTCAATGCAACCGTAGCCTCTGATGTCGTATAAACACAGTGTTTATGATTACCCATTCCCGGTTTAGGTAAACGCTATGACTAAGGCATTACACCATTACACTTATCTCTACTTATAAATATTGCAGGTCAGATTATGAATAAGCTATTGTTAGTGACCGGCGGTTCTCGCGGTATCGGAGCGGCCACTTGCCGCCGTGCGGCAGCCGATGGATATTCTATAGCAGTGAACTATCGTACGGACACCGAAAAGGCCGCTACTCTGGTAACGGAGTTGAAGTCTTTGGGCGTTAATGCAGAGGCGTTTAAAGCTGACGTCAGTAGCGAAGCAGATGTCATTAGCTTGTTTGATAGTGTTGTCAGTCGCTTGGGTGTGCCGACAGCTGTTGTGAACTCTGCCGGCATTGCCGGTAAACACATGGATGTTATTGACTTTGACGCAGCTGTTCTGCAGGAGCTTATGCAGATCAATGTCGTTGGCACATTGCTGTGCTGTCGTGAAGCGGCACGCCGTATGTCAACTGCCACTGGCGGTATCGGTGGTTCAATTGTAAACGTGTCATCTATGGCCGGAACCATAGGAGGTCGACCGGGTCACTGTGCTTACGCCGCATCAAAAGCTGCTGTGGACGCTTTCAGTGTAGGTTTTGCAAAAGAAATGGGGGTTCATGGTATTCGCGTAAATACCGTTCGTCCGGGTGTGACACTGACTGATATGACCCGGGCGGTGCAGGATGATGCTACTGTGAGATCCGCAGTTGAAGCCACTATCGCAATGAACAGGGTGGCAAATGTAGATGAAATTGCGGCACCGATCATGTGGCTGCTATCAAAGGAAGCTTCATTTGTATCCGGCGCGAATCTGGATGCTTCGGGTGGCGGTTTTGTGATTGGTGGGAGTACTGCCAGTAGTTAGCTATAAGCATTTGCGCGTTTACGAGTTCTACCTCGTCAGGTTTAAAGTAAAATTTCCGGTGCGTTGAGCAGGTCACCCGCACACACGCGAGTGTTAATGCACAGCCCCGGCATTTTGCCGTGCCCGCAGGAAACCCGAAGCGTGAGCGAGTGGCAAGCTGTGAAAGTCATCTACGTTTGCTTAGTGCAACAAACCAATCAACGCCAGCGCTGTCAGCAGAATCAAAGTATAACGACGATAGCTTGATTCGGTGGAGCGTCCGAACCACTGAGTTCCGATCCATGATCCTAAAAAATATGTGCCGGCGGCAGGCAGTGCGGATACTATACTCTGCAATCCTGTATGACCACTATTGACGGATAACACGACATACCAGACCGCCATGGTAAATCCCCAGAACAGAAACAAAGTGCGTGTTTCATTTCGATCATAAGGCCCCATTAAAATCACAGCGACTACTGCAAGTGCAATGTAAGTGGCACCGATGATCACGCCACCTGCAAGGCCAAGTGCAACCAGGTAGGGAAATGTTAAACGTGTGCGGTAACGCCAGGTGGTTAACATCAGTACACAGGTGAGTAGTATGATGGCTGAAATAAATCGCTGCATTAATTCAGGGTCGGTATGCGTTAAAAGCCAGTGACCGATCGGCATGCTAAGTAGTGTTGGTAATGTCAGAGTCAGGGAGGTACGCCAATCAACCTCATGCCGAACTCGCCAAACAAGAAGTGTGGCAGCAATACATTCAATGACGAGCACCTTGCCGATAACTTGTACTGGCGTCAGGAACCAGGTCATTACCGCCAGCATCATCGCCGGACCTCCAAACCCCGAAAACCCGCGGATAAGGCCTGCAAAAAATGCGACAATTATCGTCAGCAGGGAAATATGGAGGTCAGTCATGGAATATGGAGTGCATCCTGAAAACTATTCAAGAATGCAGATTCCTGAAGATTAGCAACGCAGCAGCAACCTGTGCTGGTAGGGACGTACTGTAACAAAAATGAGTACGCGTGTGGTTTGCTATGTGGTCTTGACTGGAGCAGTCTTCCTGTAGTCACTAGCTGTCGCTTTACTCGAAAAAATCCGACATCATAAAGCCCTCTGCCGTGATGGGAATATACCGGATGAATGTACCTGCGACTAATACCACTATCAGACTGGATAAAGCTGACAATATTGTTGTTGCCCGGGTTGATCTGACTGCGGGAACGCAGGTCGTTAGCGAGCAGCTGACTATCAGACAGGATGTTCCTCTGGGTCATAAAATTGCGACGCGTCGTATTGGTGCAGGTGAGGCTATCCTCAAATACAACACCTTGATCGGATTCGCCGCCAGTGACATTGAACCTGGCGATTGGCTTCACACGCACAACATCAAAGTGGACACGTTTGAAAAAGATTACGCGTTTAGCAGTCGTTATCAAGCAACGCCCTTATTACCCCCGCACAAGCGTGCAAAATTTAAGGGTATCAAGCGTGCTGATGGGCGGATTGGCACACGAAACTATATTGGCGTATTTATCACTGTAAATTGCTCAGCAACGGTTGCACGTCGAATCGCCAATTACTTTGATGAAGAGCGACTGGAGGGCTATCCGAACGTAGATGGTGTGATTCCGTTTATTCATGACCAGGGCTGCGGTATGGAGATGTCCGGGGAGCCGATGGACCTGCTTCGACGAACCCTCGCAGGCTATATCCGTCACCCGAACATGGTGGGGGCTTTGGTTTGTGCCCTGGGCTGTGAGCGAAATAATCTTGCTGCACTGTTCAAGCAAACCAGTCTGGAGACTGGAAAACTGTTAAAAACGCTGTCTTTGCAGAGCGTTGGGGGCACGGCCGAAGCCATTGCGTTAGGTAAAGATTATATACGCGAGATGTTAGCTGAAGCCAATGACATCCGGCGTGAACCGTGCTCAGCAGAGCATCTGAAAATAGGTATGCAGTGCGGCGGCTCTGATGGATTTTCCGGTCTTTCTGCCAACCCGGCGCTGGGTCGTGCAATGGATATTCTGGTGCAACACGGCGGCACCGCCATACTGTCGGAAACGTCTGAGTTATACGGTGTGGAACACACGCTGACGGCGCGCGCAAGAACCCCGGAAGTAGGCCAGAAGTTCCTTGACCGGATCAACTGGTGGCTGGACTACAACAAGAACAGAGACACTCAAATTAACGGACAAGTGTCTCCCGGCAACCAATCCGGTGGGCTCGCCAACGTAATAGAAAAATCTTTAGGTGGAGCCACCAAGAGTGGCAGTACCGGCATTAACGAGGTGTACCGTTACGCTGAAGCGGTGGAGGCGAACGGTCTGGTGATTATGGATACGCCCGGCTTTGATCCAGTATCGGCAACGGGGCAAATTGCAGGTGGTGCCAACCTGATTTGTTTTACTACAGGTAGGGGTTCCTGCTTTGGGTCTTACCCTTCGCCTACAATTAAGCTGGCCTCCAATACTCCGTTATTTAGTCGCATGCGAGGGGACATGGATATCAACTGTGGAACTATAATCGATGGCATCGCTACAATTGATGATGTTGGACAAGAAATATTTTCAGAGATACTTGAGATAGCTTCCGGCAAAGCTTCCAAAAGCGAAGCGCTGGGTGTTGGCGAGGAAGAATTTATTCCCTGGCAGATTGGTGTGTTGTCTTGAGGGTTTCCGTCGTGCAGCGGGTCATAGGTGACCTGGCTGCGTGGTATGTATGAGGGGTAACGTGCTGCAATTGGCATACCCTTCCACCGCCAATGCGGTGGAAGGTAATGGCTTTCCCAGTTTGGTTAATTACCCATCATTAGTTACCCATTGCAGCAATACGGGCATCCACCTGTTTTTCACAGTCGCTCGCGGCATTGGTGTACTTGTTGTACCACTCGTCGCCAAACTGCTTTACGTACCAGTCCTTCATTGGCTCTTTAACCGTGCGGAAGGTATCCATATCAGCCTCGGTAGGGACATATATTTCACCGCCTGCTTTTAGAAATGCCGCACTCTGTCGCGCTTCAGCGCCTTTATTGAACTGCAATTGAACATCAGCCATTTGCTTGATGCCACTAACAGTCAGCGCTTTTAGATCATCCGGCATACTGTCAAGAAATGACTGGCTGACTGCCATGAATCCATACAGGTACGCATGTTCATCAATGGTGGCGAATTTAACCACCTCATCCATCTTGTTGGGAATGATATCGGTGACAGCATTCTTTGTTCCTTCAACAACACCGGTAGCCAGTGAGGTATAGAGCTCACCCCAGGCGACTGGCGTAGGGTTGGCGTCGAAGAACTTCATCATCTCAACGGGTAGTTGCGAGTTGATAACACGCATCTTGACACCCTTCAGATCACTGGCCTGCTTGACCAGTGCGTCTTTGGTGAAAAAATTTCGGAAGCGACCTGTGTTGCCAATGCCGATAAGGTTAACGTTGCCCGACTTTTCTAAAAATGCAGTTCTTGCCTCATCAAAAAATGACCCGTTCACCATGCACTCGGCGACCGCGTCATCACGAATGACATAGGGTAACTCAATGACCTGAAGCTCAGGCATGAATCCCACAAGTCCGCCAAGAGCCGAGTGCGCAACCTCAAGTGTGTTGGCGTTAACCTGTTCAACCATTTCCCGAAAATTGCCAAGCTGAGAACCCGGGAATATTTGTACTTCAATCCGGCCGTTGGATCGGGCTTCGAGAAAAAACTTAAGAAATTGACCAGCAACGTCGTCGTCTGAATCGGGACCTACAGGACCCGGGTGTCCGTATTTCAAAACGAAGTCAGCGCTGTAGCCAGTGGCTGGCAGTGCTAGCGAACCCAATGCAATCGCAGACGCTAGTGCTAATTGCCCAACAATACGTTTTAACATTATTACTTTCCTTATCTAGTGTAAAAAATGCTTGTACGAATCTACTCAGACGCCCAAGCCCAGTAATCGTGGGAGGGTTAGTGTCAGTGCGGGAACGTACGTGATCAATAAAATGATGAGCGCATGGACTACTAAGAACGGCCACAGCTCTTTAGTGATATCAACAATCGATACCCTGCCGATGGATGAAGCTACAAACAACACAAGTCCCATCGGTGGAGTGGCAAGCCCCACTGTGAGATTCACACACATGATTATTGCGAAGTGCAACGGCTCAATACCAAGACTGATCATTGTCGGAGCGAGCAATGGTCCAAGTATGAGAATGGCAGGCCCTGCGTCGAAAAACATACCCACAACAAACAGCAGCAGGTTGACGCACAACAGGACGATCACCGGGTTATCACTTACTGAAGTCAATAAGCCCGTAACCACTGCTGGGACACCGGACAGGGAAGTGACCCAGCCAAAAACGGTTGCTGCACCGATAACCAGTAATATACTCGCTGAAGTCAAGCCTGCGCGATACAACATTTCTGGAATTTCCCGCAGTGGCAGCGTACGGGTGACGAAAATACTAAGAATAATTGCGTAGGCAACTGCAGCAGCGGCCGCCTCTGTGGGTGTGAAAACACCGGACAGTATGCCACCCAGAATGATGACCGGCGTCATCAATGGGAAAAAAGCGGAGATAAAACTTTTTCTGATTACCGTACCGGAGGCGCGTTCTGCGGCGCGAGGGTACTTACGCTTGTGCGAGATAAACGCAGTTACTGCCATCAATCCGATACCCATCATGGCACCGGGTACAAAGCCGGCTGCAAACAAGCCACCTACCGACACACCCATAATGTAGGCATATACCACCATGATGATGGAAGGCGGTATCACCGGACCGATCACCGAAGAGGCTGCAGTTACCGCTGCGGCGAATCGCCTTGTGTACCCGTCTTTCTCCATCGCGGGAATCAGCATTGATCCCAACGCGGAAGTATCGGCAACGGCCGATCCGGACAGGCCCGCAAACATCAGACTGGAAACAATATTCACATGTGCCAGACCACCACGAAAATGCCCTACCAGTGTCTTCGCAAAGTTAACCAGTCTGAGTGTTATGCCACCGCGGTTCATGACCTCACCGGCAAGGATAAACATCGGGATAGCAAGCAGTGGAAACTGATTGATCCCACCAAATATTCGTTGCGGCATCATGCTCAGAAATACTGTTTTATCATCGAGCCATACGCCGACAATTGGTGCGAAGATAAGCGCAAAAACGATCGGCACGCCAATAAGCATTAGCCCGACCAATAGATAGAAAAATACTAGTGCCATAGGAGTATTCTACTCAATGATGTTGAGCGGTCGGGCTCTGCGCAGGGAGGGAGTGGTTTAAACTGCCGCATCGACTTCAGTTTCAGCTGATATGATGGTCAGTCCGTTCTCCGGATCAACAATACCCATCAGGGAACGCAGCGCTTGCTCCACGGCCACCAGAATTGTCAGAGCCGCCCCCACGGGCACGGCAATATACATGTACCACATCGATAGGTTAAAGCTGGATGCGACTTGTCGGGCACCCATGTCTGCGAAGCTCATGCCCTTGACGAAGACGATGCCCATCGTAAAGCAGATAATGCTGCTAACGACGAAGTAGAGTAACTGCTGAAGGCGAGGGGGGAGAATCTTATAGAGCAGATCGATATTGATATGGCCGAAGTTTCGCAGCGCGATGGGTGTGCCCAGAAAGGTCAGCCAGACCATCAGATACTTGCTGGCCTCTTCGGCCCACGAGATGGCGCTTCCCAACCCATAGCGATACACCACGGCTGCGATAAGAATTACGGCAATCGTCGCAACAATGATAATGATCAAATACTTGCAAACAAACAGCAGCGCCG
Source organism: uncultured Granulosicoccaceae bacterium (assembly GCA_938041955.1). Classification (GTDB taxonomy): domain Bacteria; phylum Pseudomonadota; class Gammaproteobacteria; order Granulosicoccales; family Granulosicoccaceae. The sequence continues at coordinate 26,977 of CALISD010000035.1, forward strand.
TGTTGGCGTGGCCGAGCAAGTTCACTGCAGAGCGAAACTTCTGCATTTGTATTTTCTCCTTTCCCCGCAGTCATCATAGCGATACTT
>CALISD010000036.1 GCA_938041955.1 uncultured Granulosicoccaceae bacterium
CATCAGACAAAACTATCCCAGAATGGACATGAAATAACATCTGACCCCACGCTGGATGGAGACACACTGGCTGCAGCCATTGCTGATCACGAAATACTGATCGTTCGCAGCACCAAAGTGAATACAGATGTGTTCGAGGCCGGCAAAAATCTAAAATTAGTCATCCGTGCTGGCGCTGGCACGAATACGATCGATAAACCCAACGCAGCGGAAAGAGGAATTCGGGTTTGCAACGTGCCGGGGGCAAACGCGATAGCAGTTGCAGAATTGGTGATGGGGCTGATTATTTCCATAGATCGTAATATCCCTGATAACGCCAATGACCTGAACAACGGCGTATGGAATAAAAAGAAATATTCAAAAGCCCGGGGTTTGTTCGGCCAGAAGATCGGCATACTCGGGCTGGGCGCAATCGGTTTTGCGGTCGCAGAGCGCGCCAACGCCTTTGGCATGGAAGTTTTTGCAGTCGCAAAGCCCGGCCGCTCAGCTGATACAGAACAAAGAATCAAAGATGCGAAGATCTCTCAGCTCGACTCAATGGACGATCTGCTGGCAAAGTGCGATATAGTCACACTCCATTTGCCCGCCACCGACGACACAAAAGAGATGGTCAATTCATCATTTCTATCGAAAATGAAAGATGGTGCGATGCTGATCAACTCATCCCGAGGTGAATTGGTCGACGAAGCCGCTTTGCTTGACGCGATTAAAACAAAAGGCATTCGTGCCGGATTAGACGTGTACAACAACGAACCCGGCGCAGGCGACAGCAGTTTTTCCTCTAAAGTCGCTTTGAATCCCAGTGTATGTGGAACTCACCACATAGGCGCGTCAACAGAGCAAGCACAGGTAGCAGTGGCAAATGGCGTACTCGACGTGATCGCCTCTTATCAAGATGGCGAATTTCGCAATTGCGTTAACTAACTAACCACTGAAAACCTATCAGGAAAATTTAATGAGCAATCGCCAACACAACTTCAGCGCAGGCCCCTGCACGCTTCCACTGGAAGTGCTTGAAGAAGCGCAGGCAGAATTCGTAGATTATCAGGGCGCCGGAATGTCTCTGATAGAGATGAGCCATCGCGGCAAACACTTTGACGATGTTGCCAGTGAAGCAATGGCATTGTCGATGGAAGTATTCCAGGTGCCAGATGACTTCGCGGTACTTTTTCTACAAGGCGGCGCGATACTGCAGTTCTCTATGATCCCAATGAACCTGCTAAAGCCGGGGCTTAAGGGTGCTTACGTAAATTCAGGCACTTGGGCCAAAGGCGCAATCACTGATGCAAAAGAATATGGCGAGGTTTACACCGCATGGGATGGTGCAGACAACAACTACACCCGCATGCCATCTACCGATGAAATAAAACTACAAGACAATACCCGCTACCTGCACATCACCACCAATGAAACTATCGGCGGTATACGCTTCCCGGAATGGCCGGAAGTAGATGTTCCAATGATTGCTGATATGTCTTCTGAGTATATGGCTCGACCATTGCCATGGGACAAGTTTGATATCGTCTATGGTGGTGCTCAGAAGAATCTTGGCCCTGCAGGCATGGCCGTCGTATTCATACGCAAGTCGATTCTTGAAACTACCAATCAGAATATGGGGCGCTACCTCAGATACGATATCCACGAATCTAAAGGCTCTATGTTTAACACGCCACCCGTGTTCCCGATCTACATGTACGGCAAAGTACTTAAATGGATGAAAGCGCGAGGCGGCCTGGCGACAATGGAATCTGCAGCTGCAGAGAAAGCAGGCATCGTTTATGGTGCAATCGACAGCAGCGATGGCTACTACAACTGCCCGGTTGATGTAGCGTGCCGTTCACACATGAACGCTGTATTCCGCCTGCCGACTGAAGACCTTGAACAGAAGTTCATCGCAGAAGCAACTGCCGCAGGCTTTTTGAATCTGAAAGGCCACAGAAGTGTCGGCGGTTGCCGCGCAAGTATTTATAACGCCATGCCAAAAGCAAGTGTTGTAGCGCTATCTGAATTCATGGAGGAATTCAAAGGCAACAACGCTGCATAACAGTGCACTAGCCCTAGTAGTTTTAATATGCCAAAAATAAAGCCGTTTGATGGTTATCTTGTAAAAGCTGAGAGAGCAACGTCGGTTGTCTCTCCTGCTTACGATTCTGTTTCTCCAGAGGAACGGCGTAAGTTTGCCGACAGCAACCCTGAGAACTTCATTAATACCATGCGTCTGCAGGAAGACTTTCCTGCAGACGCACAACCGACTCAGGAACAATTGCTCGCAGGCAACCGGAAAAACCTCGAAGGATTGCTCAACACAGCGGCATTTGAAGAACTACAGCAGGCCTGCATGTTTTTGTACCAACTCGGCACTGGTGATCATATTCAAACGGGCCTGGTCTGCGAAGTCTCGGTTCAGGAGTATGAGGAAGGACACCTGCGAAAACACGAAAACACGCGCAGTTCAAAAGAAGATTTGCTCGCTCGGTATCAGGAGGTCGTTGGGGCATCGTCAAGTCCCATCTGCCTTACTTATTCACAGAATAATGACATCGACAGCTTAATCAACACGTTAATAAAAAACACCCCGGATCTCAACTTTCTAACGGACGATGGTGAGACTCAAAAGATTTGGGCTATCTCAAACACTGAACATCAACAGCAGTTGCAAAAGCACTTTAATAGTATTGATGTCACCTACCTTACTGACGGCCATCATCGAGCTGCCTCAGGGCTTCGATACGCAGAACTAATGCGCGCCAAAACCGGCGGCAACACGGGCGACGAGCCATACAACCAACTACTTGTTGCGTTGTTTCCCGACAACCAACTCAACCTGCTGCCATTTCATCGCTGCGTAAAAGACTTAAACGGCTTAAGCGTAGAACAACTTACCACCGCACTAGAGAAGACATTCACGGTTGAAAAACAATCCAATTGTAAAAGTTTCGACTGCGACTGCCACGGGCAATTCGGCATGTTAGTTGATGGCACCTGGTACAAACTCACCGTTAAGCCTGAGCACGTAGACACTTCCAACCCGGTTGGATCACTAGATGTCTCTATCCTTCAGGATCTCATCCTCGACCCTATTCTCGGCATCAAAGACAGTCGAGATGATCCTCGCCTCGGTTACATTGCAGGTGTCAGTGGTGCCGATGGAATCACTCAAACGGTAAGTGAAGGATGGGATGTTGTGTTTGCCTGCTACGCCACTTCCATTCAACAATTAATGGATGTTGCAGATGCAGATGGACTCATGCCTCCCAAGTCGACCTATTTTGACCCCAAGCCACGTTCAGGTATTTTTATTCGATTGAAGTAAGCCATAGCGAAGCTATCCTGTCGTCAATCTGTGGGATGGTCAACCTACCTCGCGTACTGAGATGTACGACGTGGACTTGATCCACTCGCGACACACGTCAGGTTTCCGTTGACGGGCTAAACTAGATCCAAAAGCAACTAGAGACTCCGGTAACCCGACGCGTGGGCGAGTGGCAGGCATATAGTTTCTTGCCCAGCCACTAAGTGCATCCACATTAAGTGCATCCACAGAAGGTATTTTGCAGCGAGTCTGGTATGTCTCCCTATGCGCTGGCCACGCGCTTAAGTGTCCGGCTGCCAGTCATTCCAATGCTACGTATGCAGAGCACGTGCTGTAATTACTCGACTACTACGGCATACAATTGCTTTGTGGTTTAGTAAAGCCCGAGCCTGATCGCACGCCCCTCGAGGGTAACCCGACGCGTGAGCGAGTGGATCAAATCCGGCACGTCCTGCAATAAGCCCTTCGTAGGTATTACTCAACTCCGCTGAAACACACCGATCATAGCAATCTAACAATTGGCTTTCCCAACCAGCGCCTCACAAAGACGTGGAGTTCATCTTAAGCGTCCTAAATACCGTATCCCACCATTTATTCACAAAGCCGAAGTTCACATTGCCATTGATATGATGCGTCGAGTGGTAACAAGGGTAGGCAAACACAAATCTCATCAACATGCTGCGCCCGGTATATTTAAAATTTGAATGAAGCAGGATGGTGAACATCATGCCAGATATATGCAGCACCAGAGCCATGCCGAGACTTAACGAAAAAAGCATCATATAAAGGGGGGCGCTCAAACCTATAAACAGCGCTTCAAGCGGATGAACACTATACGCAGACCAGGGTGTTACCCGTACTGACTTGTGATGTACTCCGTGCATCCGAGCAAATCTTTTGGTATGCAATAAGCGGTGAACAAAGTATGAATAGGTTTCATAAAATACGGTAAAGCACAGCACCTGCAATACAAAATCTACAACAGACAGGGGCCACAGGGTTAAAAATAACTCGCGACTGGCGAGACTGCAAACGGCAAAAATGAAAGATGCGATAATTCCATTTTTCGCTTCCAACTTAATCTGGCCCTTTTTTATTGGCCGATTGTCAATCAACTCCCCGGCGGCGTTGTTGTGGTTAACAATGAACATAATCAGACGCGAAAGCAGCCATGCCGTGCACACATACACGGCAATATTTACCGCTGCGGCCATCGCTAGAGCCAGGAGCCAGTGACTCTCTATCCAGAACAGTAGGAGAGCGTCTAAATATTCCATCAAAATTAGTCCTTTTGGGATCTTGGTTACCACCAATGCTTTACTATTTTACCCTCAAGACTGATGTGTTTCGGTAAAACTGACAATAAACATTTAACACTTAGCTTCGCGGTTCAAATTTCCAGACTTTGAACTATTACCAGATCTGGTGTGTCAGACTGTTAATGCGGAATTTACTGCCCATGCTATTGATATCACCCCGTGACAACCTATAATGCCTTCAAAGGAAGCGGAAACAGAGCCTGAAACCCGAAGTACCATGAAAACACTCATTCGCCACATTAAGGCATTTGCCTACTTACTCAGCTTCGCGATTTTTTTCGTGAACTCAGTCGGGGCTATGAGCATGGTTTCAGGGCATCACAATTCTGACATGACACACAGTTCGCATCATGCTGAGCCGTCCGATGAGCTGGCAGCTTCACATTCAGCTCACGGCAATATGTCATCCGCAACGCTATCGCATGCAAACCATGAATGTTGCAACACTGCAGACGACTCTACCTGTGAAGCCGACTGTGCCGCACATTGCACAACCTCTGGCATCACTGGATGTCATCTGCCGGTTGCCAACGCGCTTGTGCAGATACAGGCCCCTCCCCTCGTCACAAGCCCGAAATCAGCCATGATATCGGGACTCTACAAACCACCACGTACTCTCCACTAAGTCGCTTTCCGTGATCGTTTGGGCTTAGCTTTGTCCTGAGACTGTCACCGGTTCCAAACCTGAATAATCAAACGTCACACGACGAGGCGTTTCTATTACTTCGGTTAATTAAAAAAACAGTGGTCGAGTTCGCTCGACGTGGAGAATAGTCAATGAGTTATGCACTCTCATTAAAACGCGCTGGTTGGTGTGTGTTTGTCGTCATGATCGGCGTACCTGCATTACAAGCACAATCCCCACCCGCCTACACTTTTAGCGATCAGCGGCTACGAGAGGCCGGATGGACCACAACACAGATAGCAGAACTTCGAGCGACAGCCCCTAAGCTGGCTGCGAAGCCCAAAGCCGAATCTAAGGAACCCACTGAACTCGGTTATTCATCGGTATTTGACAACTACCAACCTTACGAATACCTACCCGACATTGGGTGGCGGGAAGCTAACGATGAAGTCGGTAAAATTGGCGGTTGGCGCAGCTACGCAAAACTGGTCCAGCAGGCTCAGAAAGAAGAACTGGAAAAAGAACAGCAAGAAAGCGAAGGAGGCCAACAATGAAGATAGCCCCTACCACTTTTGTATTCGGCATGCTATCGCTGTCATTAATCACGTTGTCAGGCTGTGTACGATTCGATTTTGAGGAATCACTGTCGCAAGCCAACAAGGACTCGGCTGCGTTTACCCGGGGCAGACTGCAGCTATACCAAACTGAAGAGCAAATAGAAACATCAAAAACTCGTTCGCAAGAACTCCTTGGCGAGACATTAGATCAGACTAATTCAATCCAACTCGCATTAATAAATAGCCCTGCGGTCCAGCAGTTACTCGCGACCCATTGGGCAAACGCCTCATCAATAGCCATTTCAGGTGGTATTCCCAACCCGGTGTTTGATTTTGGTCGGGTCACATCAGACACCGAGCTTGAAATCGAACGTTTACTGGGTATCGGTCTACTAGACTTAATTCGCTACCCGATGATGCGTAAACGCGCGCAACACAGCCTTAAACTCAACCAGGTTCAACTGACTTCAGATGTTGCGGATCTAGTTACCCGGGTACGAAGTGCATGGGTCGATGCTGTGGTCGCACAGCAGCAGGTGCTTTATGCGGAACAGGTTTTCTCTAGCGCCGAGGCAAGCGCCAAACTCGCTGCAGAAATGCAGGCGATTGGAAACTTCAACGCAATTAGCCGCGCAAGGCAGCAATCATTTTATGCCGAGGCTGCCACCGGTCTGACAGTCGCGCGTCACAACGCATTAGCAAAGCGTGAATCATTAGTGCGATTGCTCGGGCTCAACAGACAACAAGCGGTAACACTTAAACTACCAGAGCGACTACCCGAACTACCTGACGCTCCTCTCTCGGAAACTGATGTGTCCAGTGTTGCGAACAATAACCGGCTTGATGTTGCCATGGCGATAGCTGCACTTAAAGCAGCGACTTCACAGCAAGGTATTGAGTTACTTGCCAGTGTGACAGATATCGAATTAACCGGCATCCGCAATACCGTATGGACTGACGGTGAACGCGAAACGATCAAAGGTTATGAAATAGGCCTTGAAATACCGCTATTCAGAAACATTGCTCAGGTGCGTAACAAACTAAACGCGACGTCATTGGCAGCAAGCAATGCACTGGAGCAAGTCGTTCGATCAGCCAACTCACACTTGCGAGAATCTTACTCTGCCTACCGAAGCAGCTACGATATCGCCAAACACTATCGCGACGAAGTGATACCACTACAACAGCTGGTTTCAGAAGAAAACCTACTGAACTACAACGGCATGATCATTGGTGTTTTTGAACTGCTGGCAGATTCACGCAAGCAAATTCAAACCGTGCAATCGTCAATTGATGCAGCAGGCCAGTTCTGGATGGCAGATGCATCACTGCGCGCCTCCATGATAGGGCAGCCAACCTCCACACAACTTGCCATGTCAAAATCCGGTGGCGGCGATGCTGGAGAAGGTCATTGAACAATAGTTTAACCATTGCGTGTTCAATTGAACTACATCACAGGACAAGAGCATGAATTCTCGAAGACAATTTATGGCCCGCGCCGGGCTTGCCGCTGCAGCAGCCACCACCGTCAATAGGAGTGCACTCGCAGGCTTACCAGAGATCGTCAGTCAGGATTCGTTCGAAACCATGCCGCCGCTGGTGCCGCCAAATGGCCGCCCCTATCAGCCAGTCGCGACGCTTAACGGCTGGACATTGCCGTGGCGAATGAACAACGGTGTTAAAGAATTTCACTTAGTCGCAGAGCCTGTGGTTCGTGAAATGGCTGAGGACTTTAGCGCCAATCTGTGGGGCTACAACGGTCAATCACCAGGACCTACCATTGAAGTAGTTGAAGGCGACAAGGTACGTATTTTCGTGACTAACCGTCTGCCTGAACATACCAGTGTTCACTGGCATGGCCAGCGCTTGCCGAATGGCATGGATGGCGTTACCGGATTAAACCAGCCGGGTATTCCATCAGGTAAAACGTTTGTCTATGAATTTACGGCCCGACGTCACGGTACGTTTATGTATCACCCCCACGGCGATGAAATGACTCAAATGGCCATGGGCATGATGGGCTCCTGGGTAACACATCCGCGTAACTATGTAGAAAGCGAAGCACCCGACAGGGATTTTTGCTTTCTGCTCGCAGGCTACGACATTGACCCCGGTAGTGCGACTCCGAAGGTCATGACGATGATCGACTTCAATCTCTGGGCATGGAACAGCCGAATATTTCCCGGTATTGATTCACTGAACGTACGTAAGAATGATCGGGTGCGGGTACGCATAGGCAACTTAACCATGACCAACCACCCTATACATTTGCATGGTCATGAATTTGAAGTGACAGGCACCGACGGAGGGCCGACAACACCCGGCTCCCGCTGGCCTGAAGTGACTACCGATATCGCAGTCGGGCAGATGAGACAGATCGACTTTCTTGCAGATGAAGAGGGAGACTGGGCGTTTCACTGCCACAAAAGCCACCACACCATGAATGCGATGGGCCACAACGTCCCTACCCTGATCGGTGTTGATCACACAGATGTCGCCAAGCAAATCACCGATCTTATCCCGGACTATATGGTGATGAGTGAGCGAGGTATGGCAGATATGGCAGAGATGGAAATGCCCTTGCCGGATAACACCGTACCTATGATGACCGGCGAAGGTCCGTTTGGCTCAGTCGAGATGGGTGGTATGTTTTCAATGGTGAAGGTACGCAAAGATCAACCACACGACGACTACTCTGACCCCGGCTGGTTTGAACACCCCGAAGGTACAGTAGCATTTGAGTACATAGGTGATGACTTACCCGACCCTAGCCGGCAGGAAACGGTATCAGGACAGTCTATGCCACGCGCTAACAAACCTGATAAATCGATGGAAGTCAGCATTGTAGGTATAGAGCCACTGGAAACCACGCAAGCGTTTACCGGCAGCATGCGAGTGAATCAGCAATGGAGCAATGTACGCTCGGCGCCGGGAGCCGACGCTACTATCGTGGACTCACTTCCACTAGGTGAAACCGTCACTGTGCTAGAGCGTACCGGCGCATGGATACGGATTAAATCGGAAAATGGCATCGGGTTCATTAGCAGCTCGCTTCTCGATTCGTTATAGACAACCAACACATGACTAATTTACAAACACCCGCAAAACGGGATACAGGAACACAGACCATGAAAAATATAATAGCCGCCATCGTTATCAGCACAATTTCATTAACCAGCTTTGCAGTTAGCTCCCTGGTACAGGCCGCAGGTACCGAGACACACTCACATGACACCGAAGAACACAAAGATGGTGAGATGGCACACGATGAGGGCGAGCTTCCTATCGTCACGGGCGAAGTAAAAAAGGTAAAACCAAAGTCAGGAAAAATCACCATCAGACACGAGGAAATTCCAAACCTTGATATGCCGGGTATGACCATGGTGTTTCGAGTAGGTGAAGAGACTGACATTAGCCAGTTCAAGAAAGGCGACAAAGTGACTTTCACTGTTATCGAGAAAAACGGGAAAATGACGATTGTAGACATTGAAAGCGCCGAATAATCCGATCGTAAACACTCTATTACTCAGACCGCGAGAATACCGAAATGAAATATAAAACGAATATCCTCACCGCAGCCATTACTGCCACTACGTTGTACACCAGTGTGGCATATACCCATGGTGAAAATAGTGCCCATGATGACAAGCCCGAATACGACGCCGTCTCCAAACCTTTTGGTGAATATGATCCCGCGTTAAAGCCGACTCGTACTATTGAGGTAATAATGGCAGACACCATGCGATTTACGCCGTCAGAAGTAGTAATCAATGCTGGTGATGTGATTCGATTCGTCGTTGCCAATGATGGAAAACTCATGCATGAGTTTGTCCTGGGGACCCCGGATTCACTCAGCGAGCACGCCGACTTGATGGTAAAATACCCTAATATGGAACACGAAGAACCCTACATGGCGCATGTTCCCCCAGGCGAAGAAATGGACATCATCTGGAAATTTACAAAAGCCGGAAATTACGAGTTTGGCTGCTTGCTGCCGGGCCATTTCGCAGCAGGTATGAAAGGCTCCATCGCTGTTAATTGAAACAGCCGTTAATTTAGACTGGGCCGGTGACAGTGCTCAATAGCGCACTGACACCGGCCATAGGAAAGTATTCATGTTTAATCAAAAGCACAAATTTACGCACTTATCTCTATTCGCACTAGCGTTTATCACTGTAGCCGCTTGCAACAACCCGAGCACTGACTCCACCGAAATAGCGGAAACAGCCATCACGGAATCTGTGATCGCAACTAATCTAATGCCACCTGACGATGCGGCTCAGACAGTCAATCAACTGATGGTGGTTCACAAAAGTCCAACCTGCGGATGCTGCCAGAAATGGGTAGATTATCTTGAAGAAGAAGGGTTTTCTGTCGAAGTCCATAATCACGACGACCTGAATCCTATAAAGGAATCACTTGGCATGAACAACCCGAAACTCTACTCATGCCATACTGCCACCATCGGCAACTATCTGATCGAGGGCCATGTACCTGCAAGTGATATCAAAAAAATATTGTCCGAAAAACCGGATATCGCCGGCCTTACAGCGCCCGGAATGCCAATGATGTCGCCCGGCATGAACAGTCGAACACCAAAGGACTACGCCGTACTATCATTCACTGACAATGGCGAATCCGAGATTTATTCTCAGTATTGACAGGCATCCCTACTGACCACATATACACTACCTCGTTATTTTTGCACCCCGACACAAGGGAATTGAATGAACACTAGTGAAGCGACAGTACCTTCCAATGGCTCCGGCAAAACGGCGGTATTGCACCGAATGGTGATGCCAAAACACTTCTGTCCGTACGGTTTAAAAGCAAAAGACTTACTACAGCGCAGCGGTTATGAGGTTGAGGACAACTGGTTGCAAGACAGGGCAGCTACCGATGCATTCAAAGAGCAACATCAAGTCACCAGCACGCCGCAGGTTTTTATTGGCGAAAAAAGAATCGGTGGCTATGAAGCGCTACGGAAGTTTCTGGGTTTAAAGGTTAAGTCACCTGATGAAACGACCTACAAGCCTGTTATTGCTATATTCGCAGTTGCCGCGTTAATTGCCCTGGCATTCAGCTGGTCTTCAACCCAACAGTTATTCACCATACGAACGTTGGAGTGGTTCATTGCTGTCTCCATGTGTTTACTTGGCGTTCAAAAACTGCAAGACATCGAGCGTTTCAGCACCATGTTTTTAAACTACGATTTATTGGCCCGCAAGTTTGTCCGCTACGGGTACATATATCCATTCGCCGAGACGATTGCTGGCGCGTTAATGATCGCTGGCGTTCTCACCTGGCTTGCAGCACCCGTCGCCCTGTTTATAGGTAGCATTGGTGCTGTCTCCGTTTTTAAGGCCGTCTACCTGGACAAGCGCGAACTCAAGTGCGCATGCGTCGGCGGCAGTAGTCGCGTACCATTAGGCTTTGTCTCGCTTACAGAGAATGTCATGATGGTTGCTATGGCGCTCTGGATGCTGTCAAAAGCATTCTAACAGAGCAACTTCACGGTAAATATATATGGCTACTTTGAGTTCAGAGCTAACACTTGGCTGTCAGTGCGGAAAAGTCACTGGGGCAATAAAATGCACACCACAGGGATCAATTAATCATATCAGTTGCTACTGCAAAGACTGCCAGACATTTGCCCGCCACCTAAACGCAGAGGCGATAACACTTGACGAGCACCGTGGCACCGCAATCATCCAAACCTCACCCGCCACCGTTAATATCAGCAGTGGCACCGAGCACCTTAACTGCCTGAAGCTCAGCCCGAAAGGCATCACCAGGTGGTATGCAGGGTGCTGCAACACGCCAATTGCCAATACCATGTCCAATGGCAAGATGCCTTTCTCAGGTGTTATTCGTTCGTTCGTAAAAACCGATAACGTAGAACAAATTGCAGGCCCCGTTGAATACAAGGTATTTGCCTCTTTATCCCCAGAGGCTAACGGCCACAACAAGGCGCCATTGGGTTTAATTGCGAAAATCGTTGTTAATATGCTCCGATGGAAGCTGCGTGGTGATCACAAGAATTCACCGTTTTTCAGTGGCGAAACCGGCAAGCCTGTAGGGGAACCCAAAATATTGTCCCTGCAAGAGAGAAACGCCGCCAGCCGCTCCTGACCATTAAGAACGCTGTGCTTACTCAACCACTCACACTAAACAACATACAGTCTATGACACCTGATGCCCTTCTCTTTGACCTTGACGGTTTATTAATTGATACAGAACGATTTTCGAAACTGGCTTTTGATGGCGCTGCTGAAGAATTTCAAATTGGCGATCACACTGACATGTTTTTATCACTTGTCGGCACCAATGAAGTCACACATAAGTTACGACTGACCAAAGCACTGGAGCATCTGGTCGACGTAGAAGCGTTTAGAGCAAACTGGGTTGAACGATTCCATCAACTGCTGGAAGAAGATACCATTTCGGTTTTGCCCGGCGTGCTAGAGGTGCTGAACCACGCACGTGATGCAAAGATTAAATGTGCAGTTGCAACGTCATCGGGCACTGACGCCGCAGCACAGAAAATGGCCGATGCAGGGATCGCTGAGTTTTTCCAGACTGTGACGTGTGGTGATCAAGTGGAGAACAGCAAGCCATTTCCTGAAATCTACCTCAAAGCCGGCGCATCAATCAACGCAGATATGACCCGCTCGGTCGGGCTCGAGGACTCGGAAAATGGAGTAAAAGCCGCCCACGCCGCCGGGTTGTCCGTAATTCAAGTACCGAACCTGGTACAGCCATCCACAGAACTATTAACCATCGGGCACACAGTTTGTCAGGATATGTTTCAGGTATTGTCACTGTTAGAGGATGACAAATTGATAGCGGACCAGTGATCGGCCGAGACAATTGATCGGCCATTTTCACTCCACCGATAAAGCAATCTCACCTGATGTAACACCAACGCTACGGATAAATAGCAATACCCTACGTCTCTGTTGATTTCTGAGTAATGCTGGATTCGCTAATCGCTCATGTCGTCTGCAACGATCAATCGCTTTCGTATCGGGCACTTCTACTGCATCAACAGATACTGCACGCCGACCAGACGCCCCGCAAACCGCTCACAGACCTGTCAAACCCCACTTTTATGGCATACTCAATCCAAACGTAAAGGAATCTCTGTTGAACTATTGCCCTGACTGCGGTGGCACGACCAAACCACGAATACCTGAAGGCGACAACCGGGAGCGCCAGGTCTGTGATCAATGCAACACCATTCACTATCACAACCCGAAAAACGTTGTCGGTTGCATACTCACGTGGCAAGACAAAGTATTACTGTGTAAACGGGCTATCGAACCCAGATATGGTTACTGGACGTTGCCCGCCGGCTTTATGGAAAATAATGAAACCACCATGGAGGGGGCCGCACGTGAAGCCTTTGAGGAAGCCAACGCCACTGCAGTCGATCTGAAGTTCTTTGGTTTGTACAATCTGCCGCGTATAAGCCAGGTCCATATTATGTTCGTCGGTGAGTTAAAAGACGGTTATATGGCAACCGGAGAAGAATCGCTAGATGTAGGCCTGTACGCAGAAGATGAAATACCATGGGATGAACTGGCCTTCCCCGTGGTAAAGGAAAGTCTGCAACGCTACTTTGAAGAAAGACCCAACAGGAGCGTGCACGTAGCAGATATAAGAGGTAAGCCCGGCAGCGAAATAGAAATTACGCGCCTTGAATAATTCGCTGTAACGTATCCACCTATTTAACTTTTATACATGAATAACTATTTCATCGGCCTTCCCGCCTGGGCCTTCAGCGGATGGAACAATGTGTACTTCAATTCGACCCCTTCGTCACTGGCAAGTTACTCGTCTGTGTTTAACACCGTTGAGGGCAACACTACTTTCTATCACATCCCTGATGACACAACCGTTGAAAAATGGCGTCAGTCAGTTACCGGTACGGACTTCCAATTCTGTTTCAAGCTACCCAAAAGCATCACTCACCAGCGCAACCCTAACCTTGCGGACTTAGAGCTTTTTCTCAACCGTATCGAGCCCTTGTTCCAGTACTGTGGGCCATTCCTGTTGCAGTTTCCGTCTACCACAGGACCTGATGATCTGCAGAAGATGGAATCCATAGTGTGCCGATTGCCTGAGCAACTGCGCTGTACCATCGAAGTGCGTAATGATGAGTTTTTCACTCAACCGGAATTGCTGAATGAGTTAATCGGAAAATACCAACTCGGCCGCGTCGTGATGGATACACGAGCTATTTTCCAGGGCGATCGAACTCACCCGGAAGTGCTTGCTGCATTGCACGCCAAACCAGACTTGCCAGTACTGGGGCACGTGTATAACGGCCTGTTACTGGTTCGGCTGCTACTGCACCCGGACCTTGTTAGCAATGATGCCTATATCGAACAGTGGGCCAATCGGTTTGCCCATGCGCTGAGTTTAGGTTATCAGTGCTACATGATGATTCACTGCCCAAACAATCAACATTGCCCGGATTTATCTGTGCAGTTCCACAACCGGTTACGATCGATCATGAAAGACGACGCCTTCCCGCCACTGCCAGGTTGGCCGATACCTCAACAACAATACCTTCTGTAAAAACCATCTTTGTACGCAACCGTTTGCAGTCACGTGACAGCGTTTGGGAATTCCAGTAGAACCACTTACTGACGCAAAGATAGAATTCCTGCCCCCACAATAATTACCATACCAGCGATGGATGTCAGGTCAGGAATTTCAGAGAAGAATAATACCCCCCACAGCACTGCAAACCCGACGTAGGCAAAGTCAAAAATACCAATCACTGACGATGGCCCATTCTGATACGCATAAGCGGCGCCTATACTGCCAATTAAGATTGCGGCCGCAAGCAAGCCCATAGACAGCCATTGCGATGTGCCCATCCTGGCCCATGGAGCAAGTAGAAAACCTTCTCTGAGTTCAACAGGGAACGTTGAAATGAACCACGCTGCAATACCACCAACCAGCACAAAACAAATATTCAAAGCCAGAGACAACATTAGCGGATGCTCGACACGGCACTTTGTGCGAGTAAGAATCATCGCAATCGCATAAAGCACTGCAGACAATAACGGCAGTAACGCATACCAGTTGAAGTCGTCAGCATTCGGCCTAAGAATCATCAGCACACCAACAAAGCCGAGTACTACAGCTATCCAACCGGTACGGCTCACCGTATCACCAATAACAACTGCAGAAAACAACGTGATGAATAACGGCAGCGTATAATAAGCTGCCGCGGCAACGGAGAGGGATAAATACGGGAGTGATATATAATAGCTAACCCACATACCAACAAGAAGAAGACTTCGAATTATTGTCCAGCCAGCGGAACGAGGTAGCCGCAGAGCATCCCTCGCTGTCCACGCCATAATTGCCAACAGACACGGAATAGCGATAACAGACCTGATCACGAAGATCTGCCAGATAACAAAGTTCCCGCTGGTCAGCTTTATTAACGCATCGCCTAAAGACAAAGCAAGCACAGTAAACAGGATTACACCAACTGCCAGGGGTAGTTTGTCTGTTCTCATGTCGGTGGCTGCTCAGATAAATACACCACTGCACTCATATCGCCCATTAGATAGATGGTGCTAACAGTCGATGTAGCATTGCTTCCCTGTTATTAATAAACTGCTTTGTTACTCGATAGTGCTCGGTGTCTTCGTAGCCGGTTTTTACAATCCCGTCTTCACCTAAAACAAGAATGTCTGCTTCCGGATATGCCATAAGAATGGGTGAATGCGTGGCGATTAAAAACTGGCAATTCTCACCAACCAGTTCGTGAATGCGGCAAATCATAGATAACTGTCGTGAAGGTGAAAGAGCAGCCTCGGGTTCATCCAATATGAAGAGTGAATTACTCGAGAAACGGTCTCGCATCAATGCAAAAAATGATTCCCCATGAGACTGTTCATGAAGAGATTTTCCACCGTAGGAATCGATAACCGGACGACCCAGGTTGTAACCGCTTTCGCGAGCCTCGGCATCCATAGTCTCAATTTCAGTCGCTACGTTGAAAAAGCTCTCTGCACGAAGAAAAAAACCATCCCTGGGTTTTTTCACACCACGGGAGCATCGTATATATTTCGCAAGGTCTGAGTGGGATTCCCGGGTACTGAATCCAAAATTCTTAGTACCCCCTTCCGGGTTAAATCCACTTGCTACAGCGATTGCTTCCAGTAGTGTTGACTTACCAGTGCCATTCTCGCCTACAAAGAAGGTAACCTTCGGGTGCAACCGCAGCCTTTCAAGCCCTTGTAAAGCATTCAAAGAGAAAGGATATTTGGAAATATCTTCAACCAATTCTCTTTTGAGAATAATTTCTATCAGATATTGTTCAGATAACATGTGGCATCAACCTGCACACCTAAAACACCGCTCACCTGGCATCTGTAGGCTAGTCAATGAACGTCCATGAATCGGCCCCGTCGAACTTCCGTATTTGAAATTCTTTGATTGAGCCCGGCTCACACATACGGAAGTTTACCGCCATCATTTTCCCATCCTGTTGCAGGCTCTCATAGTGGGTCGTGCAACCACAGTTTCTGCAGGTATTTACCGCAAGTGTTTTGTCGCCCTGTATATAGCGAATGGTCGCGTCGTCAGCCGCTATGACGTCAACGCTGTCAATCGACACATGCCCCCATAAGGCCCCCAAACGACGACAAATGGAACAATTGCAATCGACTAGTTTCTCCGGTCGTTCAGCACAAACAAATTGAACGCTGCCACAATGACACTGACCCTTGTACATGGCGTAACTCCAGTTATGTTAATGAGCATGCTCACTGTTCCATTGATCCCCTGGCAAGGTGGACGTTCACCTTTACAGGCCATTGCACGCTAAACAACGTGCCGCGCAGTTATGGGCGCCCGACAATATGCCATAAGCATCTACATCGCCTGCATTTCTGAGACTCCTGCCACCGCGCATTGTCTGACCAGAGTACTCTGGCACCGGTCCATAGGCATCAGGTTATGCTACCTCTGATAACAAACGTCACGAGCTTGCTATTGAGATCAATTCGACTTGCAGTGTATCGCAATTACTTTAATACTGGTGAGAACGAGCACCCTCAGACCCTGCCCTGCTGGATGGCTCTGACTATAATCACCATTGGCGGCCTCCCGTGATGGTACAACAGCGCCAAATCACGGTTTTATTATGACCCGCACCAATACCACTATGCCGCCATCCCGAGAAGATGCCATCGAAATGGACCGTCAGGATCCGTTCGCACATAAAAGAGATGAATTCTTCCTTGAAGACGGCATTATCTACCTGTGCGGTAACTCGCTCGGGCCAATGCCAAAATCTGTCGTCGGCAAAATTGAACATACGATGAAAGAAGACTGGGCCAGGGGCCTGGTCACCAGTTGGAACAAGGCCGGCTGGTTTATGATGACCGACATCCTCGGCGATCGACTGGCAACCCTGCTCGGCGCCGGACCGGGCGAGCTCGTGGTCAGCGATGCCACCGGTATAAACATTTACAAAACCCTGCATGCGGCGATTTCCATGCAACCGGGAAGAACCACCATAGTGAGTGAGGCGACATCCTTCCCGACCGATCTCTACATGATCGAGGGTGTGACATCATTACTAGCGCACATGGACATAAAGCTCGAAGGCAGAGACGCCGACAACATAGAAGAACTGTTTGATCAAAACACCGCTGTAGTACTGCTGAATCAAGTCGACTACCGCACCGGTGAAGTACGCGACATTACCGGCCTCACAAAAAAAGCCCACGCCGTCGGTGCATTGGTGATCTCCGACGTATGTCATTCAGCCGGTGCCATACCAGTCAACCTCCACAAAGAAAACGTCGACTTCGCTGTGGGTTGTACCTACAAGTACTTAAACAGCGGACCTGGGGCGCCCGGCTTCGCCTATGTGGCACCACGTCACCACGGTAAATTTAAACAGCCGCTAACAGGTTGGCACGGACACGCGGACCCGTTTAAATTCGAACAAACCTATCGCCCGGGGGTTGGTGCACGAGCACTACTGAGCGGCACCCAGCCTGCGATATCTGCGGTAGGGGTTAGCGCCGGCCTTGATGTATTCGAAGGCATCGATATGCATGCGCTGTTTGCAAAAGGTAAAGATCTTTCATCACTGATGGCAGACTTAATCGAGCATTGGTGTGAACCGCACGGAATACGCTTTTACAGTCCACGGGATGTTAATCATAGAAATGGCCAGGTGTCACTGACACATGAAAACGGATACGCCATTGTACAAGCGCTGATCGCACGAAATGTCATTGGTGACTACCGCCAGCCTGACGTTATTCGCTTTGGCGTCACCCCTTTGTATTTGCGCTATGTTGATATCTGGGATGCCGCTAATCATCTTCGTGAAGTACTGGAGACCGAGGAATGGAAGGATGAGCGTTTTAACATAAAACAACTGGTTACCTGATCTGCCCTAAGCGGATTCACCCCCTAACCCGTCATGCCAATACCACACCCCATTAATTAGAAGGGTTCTATACCATGAGCTTCCAACCCGCGAGCGTAATACCTGCGTCCCACACAGTGCTGGATCTTACTTGTATAACTGCTGATCGGCAGCTCGCTAGCCGGGGTGCTGGCCTCGTCAAGGCTGAACAGTCTGCAGCGTTACCTCTCGATGCGAGCATTTCTAATTTCTAATCTCACTCAAACTGCTCCGTTATCGAGCCCGAAAGTCAGGCGAACCAATAGCAAACTAGGCGCGCTGCTGATGCTTGGCGGTATGTTTCTTTTTTCTGCAGTAGACACACAAGCCAAGTTCTTAACCGATACGTTTCACCCCACTCAGATCATCTGGTTCAGACAATTGGGATTACTAATTGGCGTTGTTATTCTGCTCTGTGTCAAAGGCCCGTCCATTCTAAAAACTGAGCAGCCCAAGCTGCAGTGTACCCGCGGCGTGCTGGCCATCTGCTCCGCTGTCGCCTTTGTCTTTGCGATCCGACATGTCGCCATAGCCGACGCTGTTGCCGTGAGTTTTGTGGCGCCTTTTATACTGAGCTTAATGGCCGCAGTGGTTTTAAAAGAGACCATCGGATTAAACCGATGGATTGCTGTTGCTGCCGGCTTTATAGGAGCACTTATAATAATTAGACCCGGCACCGGCGCTATTCATCCGGCGGTACTTCTCGTGGTACTGGCGGCATTTATATATGCCATGCGACAGATCATCGGCAGGCTGCTGGCAGACACAGATAAAACGGTCACTACAGTGGCCTACACAGCAATCGTCGGCAGCCTGGTGATCACAATCCCACTACCGTTTGTCTGGGTAACGCCGGAAACCGGATTTCAGATTCTGATAATATGCTCGATGGCGATACTTGCGGCTTTTGGGGAAGTAATGGTCATTAAGTCACTTGAGGTGGCCGAAGCCGTAGTCGTCGCGCCAATACACTATTCGCTAATAATTTGGGGCACCATGTATGGCTACCTCGTGTTTGACCACTTGCCTGATCGGTGGACATGGGTAGGCACCGCCATTATCGTTTGTGCCGGACTGTTTACGTTACGAGCACGGCCCGCAAAAAAGTGAGCAATATGAACCACACCAACAAGATTATTTGCATTGGCGAGGCCATGATTGAGCTGTCTTTGAGCACAGACTCATCGCTGTCCCTCGGCTTTGCCGGAGACACACTTAACACAGCAATCTACCTCAAACGCCTTATGGGTAAAGACGCTGAAGTTGCTTACTGTACAACCCTGGGTAACGATCCGTTATCACCAAAGCTCACAGATTTCATAGAATCCGAGTCAATTAGTACAGCCCCCATAAGATATTCCCTCGACAAGACAGTCGGCTTATATGCAATCTCTACAGACTCATCAGGCGAACGCACATTCAGCTATTGGCGCAGTGACTCTGCCGCACGAACGCTGTTTAATGAAACCGGCTCTCCAGATTTCAGTCGCCTGGAAGACTTCAATACAATCTACTTCTCTGCGATCACACTCGCCATTTTACCTGCGAACGTGCGCACAGCATTTTTAGACGAACTAGATGCAATACGTAGGAATAAAAACACCACTATTGTTTTTGATTCAAACTATCGCCCGGCTCTTTGGGAATCAGAAGCCGTGGCACGTGAGACCGTAGCTCGTGCATGGCGCATCACTGATATCGCCCTGCCCTCCGTTGACGATGAAATCGCGTTGTTCGGGGATAAAAACGAATCAGCCGTGCTCGAGCGCTTGCAACAGTATGGCATCAACAATGGCGCGCTGAAGCGCGGTGAGACTGGCCCACTTTCACTCAATTCGAATTCTGGAGCAGACCCCAAAACCCGCTATCCCGCGGCAATTCAAGTGCTGGACACCACCGCTGCCGGGGATAGTTTTAATGGCGGGTATTTAAGCGCAGCACTGGCCGGGAAAAGCGACTCAGAATCACTGATGTCCGGACACAATTGTGCCAGCATGGTGGTAGGCTTCAGAGGCGCGATTGTACCGAAAGACGACTGGTCTGCCCGGAGTAAACCCGATACATAAGCGGGCGGATCACCCACACAGACCTATTAGTCATCATCAACCAGCAGGCTGTCTGCAAAGTTCGGTAACACGGATCGAAGCCACAGCCGCTATAGCGTCGTTAGAAAATTTCGACGTAGACCCTGCTATGCCTGCATTATTCCGCTTTGCTCTGACGACTGTGGCTGTGGCTGTGGCTGTGGCTGTGGCTGAGAAAAGTTTGTTACCGAACTTCCCGCACAGCCACTAGCCTGCATTATTCATGAGGATTCGTCACTCATCAGCGGAAATAGCGCTAAACAGGTCGCATAATCGAGTGAGAAACGTGGCCCGCCACGTGCCGAGCTTGATCATGCGAGATGTGACGCGATATTTTCGTCTGATGGCGAATAGACACACTGCTATTTTCAAAGTAGCCCTCCAAGGACAGTTTAGACCTATGTTTACTGGTGTTTTCCTTAGTTTTCCTCGTCGCCTTGTGAATAATGCAGGCTAGATAGATAATAGATTTAAATAATACAGTAAAAGTTTCAGTATCTATTATAGGCCGCCCCGATCAAGGGAAACCCGACGCGTGAGCGAGTGGGCTGCCAGCGAGACATCAACTGGATCAACATGTATTAACCAAGCATGATCGCTCCGTCGTAACACACCGAACCCGTATTGCGATGCCATAACCGAAACAAATGCCGTTTGCGTTCCTCTTCCTCAAAGTCTACAAACTCACTTCGATAGTGGCCGACTTCGGAATTGTTTAGATATTGTATTTGCCCTTTTTCCAGCGCTGCCTCATACCATAAATCTTCTGACTGGCTGACGTCGTCCACCAGGCTAAGCGCATCTGCTAACTCCGGCTCCATTTCAATACCTGCAACCTCATATCCCTTGCGTACCAACGAAGGATTTGCACGGGCACGAAGTCGATCGCCGCGCCATGAGAAAAACGGTGCAAGCGTGACCGCAGGCTCTGCATCATTGTGTTCTTTCTGGCGATCATAAAGCATTGGTTCGTATAATCGTTTTAATGCATCGGGGTGATTCTGCTGAAGTCGATCGTGAATTGTGTACAAACTACAAAAACGACTCACGCCTCCTTCCATTGCGGGGTGCTTGCAAAATAAGCCAACGTAATCGGGTGGCTGCTTACCGAAAGCGTTGTCAGTATGGAAATTCAATTCAACATTGGTCCATGAACCACGCACGCCATACGTATATGCCTGCGCTGTGTCACGCACATCATAGATCATCTGACCGTTTCTTTTTTGTGCTACCGGTCTGGCGATCAGCTGGCCTAGAACCCAGTACAGTTCTACCAGCACATCCAGCGGGTAATCATCAACCGGAAGACGATCTGCGACGGCAAAACCGACTCCATTGTCGACAATATCCAGCAGACTTTTCATATGCTTCGTACAATGCGGTAGTGCAATGTCTGCCGGCGTGCGGGCCATATTGGCCACGGGGTGGGACGCTATAAAGTCTGCCGCCCGGCCCAGCTCATCTATAGCGGCCCGGTCAAATTTAACAAGCCACTTCGACTCGTCAAGATCACTGACCACCCAGGATCGCTGGCTGGCGGATTTTCTCACCTCGGTTTGTTCACTGCTGCAATCGAGGTACGATTCCACAGCTAACCTGTTGTGCGGCGCTACTGCGTTCATAATTATCCCCTGTGCCCTTTATCTATTTACTCTACGTCCTTCCAGAGCATAATCCTACTGATAAGATCATCGCAACCTGCTTTTTGCTGCCACTATTCAGGGCGCCCCTGTTACATCCCCGGGCGTCGTCTTTCGAGCTCAAATTGACCTGTCTGTTGTGCGCGAACTCTTACCCCATTGTTGATTAAGCAGGCACGACCGGCGCACCCGGAAAGCTACCGAAAGACAGCAAATCAGTCGAGAAATTAAATTCGATTCATTTCCTACTGAATACTTACTTTTGCCTTCGGTCTTGCCGCCTACAAATGAGACCCCATCAAGCGTTCATCAAAAGGATAAGTATTGAGATTTTCGTAACCATCTTCAGTGATGACCACCTGATCTTCCAATTTAATTGAAAAGTCACCTCCCTCTGGACTGACCAGCGCCTCAACACAAAGCACCATACCGGGCTCAAGATCGTAGTCAAAAGCGCCTTCTACCATCTTGTCCGGATAGGCAACCAGTGGCCATTCATCGCATAGACCCACGCCATGCATGAGGCAGCCATACTTTTGCTTTTGATACTGAGGCAGCAGCTTGTGCGAGTTACGCGACAGCTCTTGTATATTAAGGCCGGGCTTCAGCATTTCCATATTGGTCATGATGTGCTCGTGGCCATGCTGCATAGCGCTCACCATATCTGCCGGTGGCGGTTTGTCCCCGATCCACCAGCTACGGCTCATGTCAACACAGATACCATAACTACCGACAAGGTCAGTATCAAAGCTCACAATTTCATTGTTTTGAATGATCCTCTGCCCACACTCTTGAAACCACGGATTGGTTCTGGGCCCGGAGGCGAGCAAACGGGTTTCTATCCACTCACCGCCACGGCGGATGTTTTCTGCGTGCAATACGGCCCAGACTTCATCCTCTGAAATATTGTTAGAGGGTATGTTTTCACGCGCGTAACTTTCCATTTTACCAACCGCCGTTTCACAGGCATGCACGGCGCAGCGCATGGCAAGCAATTCTTCCGGACCCTTAACTGCCCGGCATTTCTCCGTGACTTCTTCGCCGTCTTTTATCTCAAAGCCTTGCGCCTCTAATGCACGCAACCCATGTAGCATAATTTTATCTACCGCCAGGCGTTTGTTGTTTCCGCCGTGCTGCTCTATAAGTTCGCGAACCTCATTAGAGAACTTATCTGCCGCAATATCTACACGATCACCACGGTCAAAGTAGAACAAGTCTGCACCTGAACGCTGCTCTTTTACCAACGGGTTAAATGTGGACAGGAACGGGGAGTTTTTATAATCCCAAATCACCATATAGCCATCTGCACAAAGCAACACAGCACGAAACGGATTGTGTGTATTCCACAACTGCATGTTGGTGCTATCTGTTGCATAGCGAATATTGAGCGGATCAAATACCAGCAATCCGCCGAGGTCTCGATCCACCACGTGCTGAGTGAGACGCTTCCAGCGGTATTCCCTCATAGCAACAAGGTTGGGCAGCGTTAAGCCCGCATCAGCCCATTCACCAAAGGCGAGTTGTGTAGGCCCTATCTCTATTCGATCATTATCGTTCGGTGAACCGTCATCCAGATGCGCCCCCCGGCTCGGGTCGATCTTGCGAATTTCACGATAGACTTGTTCCTGAGACATACAATCCTCCACACTTCTTGGCTGTTACGGATGACACGGTTTCTGCCGATTGTAGCCCCTGGAAGAACCGTTTATAAAACCGTTTCTTAGGCCAATTAACGAATTAATGTCTAATCTGCGACCAGCCAGTCGAGAATATCCTGCCGGTAATGACTATCGGGCATTTACCTCTGTTATTTCTGCGCCTCGAGTCTGAAATGGCGTTGCAAAGTGGCGCCAAATAACGCCCAATCACGTTATCTATTAACCGAAACACAAAGCTAAGCCCTATGAAAACCCATGCTCGAGCGGTAGTCATTGGCGGTGGCATCTCTGGCTGCTCCACCCTTTACCACTTAACTCAACTAGGCTGGACCGATGTGGCATTGGTCGAACGCGATGAACTGACCTCTGGCTCAACCTGGCATGCTGCCGCCCAGGTGACACAGTTCGGTGGCAACCAGACGATGTTCGGCCTGAAGCGCCACAGCATTGATCTATACCGTCGACTGGCCGCCGACCCGGATCACCCTATCGACTACCACATCACTGGCGGCATGCGCACCGCCTATACGCAGGATCACCTTGATCTCTACCACTACCACGTCGGAATGGCCGCCGGTATGGGCATTGACATGGAAGTCATAGATGCTGCAGAGGCCGGTAAGCGTCACCCATTAATGCAAACGCACCATATACTGGGCGCATGGTGGGATCCTCTGGATGGCTATATTGATCCCTCGGGCATTACCTTCGCACTGGCGCGACAGGCACGCAAAGCAGGAGCCGAAGTCTATCGTTTTAATCCGGTAGAACACATCAGCCGCAAACCCAATGGCGAGTTCATTGTTCACACTAAGAACGGTGACATCACTTGCGAGAAAGTAGTCAATGCATCTGGCTATCGAGTAAATGAGGTTGGCAATATGCTGGGGGTGGAACACCCGGTCACCTCCATGGAGCACATGTATTTCCTTACTGACACGATGCCGGAGCTTGAGGCACTCGATTTTCAGGTGCCCATAATTCGTGATCCGCATGATGACTTTTACAGCCGGCAGGAAAAAAAGGGTTTGTTGGTTGGCGTCTATGAACAACAGTGCAAAACCTTCGGCATGGATGGCATTGATCCCAACTTCACCAAAGATCTGTGTCCATCAGATCTTGATCGATGCCTGGATAACATGGAGCACATCTTTGAACGTATACCGGCCCTGCAAAACGCGGGTATACATACCGTGGTGAATGGCCCGATCACCTACACCATTGACGGGCTGCCTCTTGTTGGCCCCGTACCCGGTATTGAGAACGCTTACTGCATCATCGGATTGCGGGCAGGTATTGGCGAAGGTGGCGGCCACGGAAAAATACTTGCTGACCTGATGGTACACGGTGAATGTGAATGGGACGCATGGTGTCTTGACCCACGTCGTTTTACCCAATACGCCAACACTGAGCACACCTGCGTTAAAGCGATTGAAGACTACCAGAACGAATTCCACTACCACATGCCACACGAGCATCGCCCGGCCGCCAGGCTTGCACGCACTACTCCACTCTATGCAGAACTAAAGCAACTGGGTGCGGTATGGGGAGTGGTAAACGGCTGGGAACGTGTGCTGTGCTTTACGCCGGATGATCAACCCGACTTTATTGACGAACACAGCTTTCGCTTCACAAAAACCAAAGACATTGTCGCAAAAGAAATTTCTGCCCTGGTAAAGAACGTTGGCGTGATGGAAGTTTCAGGCTTTAACCGTTATGCCATTACGGGTGAGGGTTCTGAGGACTTCCTGAACCGGATGATCTGCGGAAAACTGCCAGTCAAAACAGGCAAGGTCAATTTAACTTATCTGTTAAACGACAACGGCCATGTGCTTGCAGAAGCCACCATCGCCAAACTCGGTGAGAATCACTACTGGTACGGATCTGCCGCCGCCGCCGAATGGCACGACCGTGACTGGCTCAATAAACACAAACCACCCACAGTACAAATCAATGAGCTTGCAGCCAGTCATACGATTCTTGTGGTTGCAGGACCGAAGTCGCGAGATCTGTTGCAATCTCTGTCACCGCGATGTGATTGGTCTAAAGCCGCATTTCCATGGATGCAGGCTCGTGAGATGACTCTGGGGCACGCCAGGGTGCTCGCCATGAGTGTAAGTTTCTCGGGTGAACTCAGCTATGAACTACATATCCCGAATGAGCACCTCTACCTGGTATGGACCTTACTACAAGACGCAGGCGAGGCTTTTAACCTGACCCGGTTCGGTTTGTACGCCACAGAATCAATGCGAATGGAGAAAGGATATCGACACTGGAAGGCCGATCTGATCTATGAGCGCAATCCAATGGAATCAGGCCTTGATCGCTTTGTTAATTTAAACAAGCCAGACTTTATTGGCAAAGCTGCGCTGGAAAAGGAAATCGAGCGCGGGCACCAAAAGGTCTTTGTTACGCTGACCGTAGACTGTGACATTGCCGCTGCACATGGTGGCGATTCTGTCTACAGCTCAGACAAATTGATCGGCACAATATCATCCGGTGCTTACGGTCATCGCGTAAACAAGAACATTGCTTATGCGTTTGTGACGCCCGAGTACAGCACCAAAGGTACCGAGCTTTCCATCGGAATTCTAGGACATCGATATACGGCAGTCGTCTGTGATGAATGCTTATACGATGAACCCAACCAATGCGTTAAAAGCTAAGCGAACACTATGTCCAGAGCACCCCGCAGAAGAAGCAGGCAAAGCGCACGCGAAGCGATGCACGCCAAACGAGCCGCAGCACCTGAAATAAACCCCTGCCCGCCCGGTCCATCCGGCGGGCAATACAAACCGCTGTCCGATAACGATATTCAGCAAATATACGCCACGTCACTGCAAATACTCTCAGAACTTGGCATGGGTGAGGCACCCGTTGCTTTAACAGAGCAAGCCATTTCAAAAGGTGCCTACCTCAATGACAACGGCAGGTTGTGCTTTCCCGCCGCAATGGTTGAAGACACCATCGCCGGTGCCTGTCGTGGCTTTACACTTTATGGTCGCGAATCAAAGCACGATATCGAAGTCGGTGGCGACAGGGTTTATTTCGGTACAGGCGGCGCCGCGGTACAAACACTTGATCTTGATTCTCACATTTATCGTGCTGCCACACTTACTGATCTTTATGACTTTACACGGCTGGCTGATTCACTCAACAATGTCAGCTGGTTCACGCGTTGTTGCGTGGCAACCGATGTACCCGATATCACAGAGCTGGATATCAATACCGCTTATGCACTGATTAAAGGCACAACAAAACCAATAGGTACCAGCTTTACCTTAGGGAGCACAGTAGACCCTATCATTGATATGTTTGACACCGCACTCGGCGGATCAGGTAAGTTTCGTGAGAAACCTTTTTGCAAGGCGCATATCAGCCCGGTGATATCACCCCTGCGGTACGGTGACGATGCATTTGAAGTCGCACTGGCATGCATTAAGCGTGGCGTGCCACTGAACAATATTATCGCTGCGCAATCGGGTGCGACATCACCCGCCACTATCGCAGGTATGCTCGCCTGCACATTAGCAGAGACGCTCGCCGCATTGCTGATGGTCAATGTCTTTGCGCCAGGTTATCCGATGATATTTTCTAACTGGCCCTTCGTTATTGATCTGCGCACAGGCTCATTCTGTGGCAGCGGTGGTGAAATAACGCTATTAAATGCAGCCTCCGCACAGCTTTCAAACTGGCTCGGCTTACCGTCAGGGGCCGCTGCAAGTATGAGTGATGCAAAAGCCGTCGATGCACAAATGGGGCTGGAGAAGGGCATATCATCTCTGGGGGTTGGATTGGCCGGCTGCAATATGGTGTATGAATCTTCAGGCATGATGGCAAGCCTGCTTGGCGCTTCATTTGAAGCCATGCTCATAGACGATGAAATGCTATCGCAGGTTTACAGAACGTTGCGCGGCATAGAAGTCAACGAAGAGACACTGGGTTTTGAAGCCATTAAAGAAGCGATCTACGGCGAAGGGCATTTTCTTGGGTCACAACACACAATGGATTCAATGCAACGTGACTATTTCTGGCCAAGCACCCTCACAGACAGACAACAACCCGCCGTGTGGCAGGAACAAGGAGCCCTTGATATGTGGCAGCGTGCTAATACACAAGTAAGAGAAATACTTGAAAGCCACAAACCAAACTACATTGAAGATAAAGCCAATCGGCTTATACGGAACGCCTACCCTATATTATTATCTGACTGACAAGTTAATCACCGGCTGCAGTCACGGTGCTTACAAATTCAGCGACATCCTGATGTTTGCCAATTCTCATATCACCCTGCCATACGTACACAACTTATCTATCGGCAAGGGATTTCCACTGGAACCCGTTCATGCTTGAAAAGGCATTTAAGTATCTGAAGGACTCACCGACCTGGTTATTAATTCTCACCGGTGCGCTCCTGGGCCTGACCTTCCCTCTCGGAAAATTGGCCAGCGAGGCATCAATAGCACCACTGACCTGGGCGTGGTTAATTTCAGCCGGAGCCGGAATAGTCTTATTGAGCATCCAGATTTCCTCAGGGAAGACAGTTCCTTTAAGCAAAAACTACTTACAATATTATTTAATATCTTCTGCTTTCTCTTTGGTTATTCCGAATATTCTTATATTCAATGTCATTCCCAAACTCGGATCAGGCTTCACCAGCATACTATTTACTTTGTCCCCCATTGCCACACTGGCACTATCTTCGTTGTGGCAGGTTCGCATGCCATCACGGCTAGGTGTTATCGGCATTGTTGTCGGGTTAGCGGGCGCACTAACTGTGACGTTAACACGCGGCGAGGTAGGCAACCCCGCGAGTCTGAACTGGATTTTGGCCGGCCTGTGTATACCCGTGTCACTGGCCATTGGTAATCTTTATCGTACGATGGCGTGGCCGAAGGGCTCTGGCCCGCTAGAGCTTGCCATCGGCAGCAACCTGGCTGCAGCCATGCTGCTTTTAGCAATGATCGCGATACGCTCGGACTCCGCCGCATTACAAGACTTATTATCTATAAAAAAACTGGCGCTAACGCAAGTGCTGGTATCAGCCGCTATGTTTAGCGTTTTTTTCCGCTTGCAGCAAGTCGGTGGTCCAACATTTCTAAGCCAGATCGGGTACGTGGCAGCCGGCGTTGCGTTGTTTGCAGGAACATTTTTTCTCGGTGAGAAATACTCCTTCATTACATGGCTTGGGGCAGCAATTATAGTGGCCGGAATCGGCTTCAGTGTCGTCGCACAAAAACATCGCTGAATAAGTAGTCTTCGGACTTATTTGGCATTACTCACGGCAGCCTTCTCAACGTTGTTGGATAATTTCAATGGAACTTTCTACACATTCACCTATCCTCGCATTTTGTAGTAGGTGTCCTTGTGTACAATAAGCCCATCGGCGAAAGTGAGAATATCAACGCTCAGAAAATCCTGAACCTCGCCATCTTTTAACACCGCCACCCGGCGATATTCACACAGAGCCTTATTGCCACTGATATGTGAATCCAGGGTTTCCCAACGGACACTTTCTACGCTTGCAAATAATCCACTAAAAACCGCGCTGATCGCCTCTTTGCCTTCAAAGCGCTTGCCATGTATCTCTGGGCCGGCTGCATGATCGAACGTTGCATCGTCCGCAAAGAATGCCATCACAGCATCTATGTCATTGTTGTTAAACGCATCGCCAACGGCATTTATCAGTTCAGTTGTAACTACACTCATAATAGTATGGTCAAATATTTGTAGTGAATGGATTCAGCGACTAACTTATTATCGCCAGTGATTTTTCAAAGAATGGACTTTGAGTATCTGCAAGCACATTTAGTTCATCGAAGTGATCAACACCGGGCACAAAATATATTTCCATCGCGCGCTCCGTGTTGCTAAACGCATCAAAGTACATTTGGGCCTGGCGGTGAAATTCATCTGTCTCAGCGCCCCCCACCACGACAAGCTGCGGTGCATTAGTGATTGGCGGATGATTAAGCATGGGGCTTTGCGATTCCGCTTCCGCCTCATCCATGCGAATCCCTGCATTCAACCCGGCTGTCAGACGTACAGGCTCCAATAAACTCAACGGTGAGATAGGAATACCTGCAGCAATCAGATTTTTCGGTAGATCGGTGCTATGTAGCTGCCAGTCGGTTGCCATCATCATCTCAGTGATATGGCCACCAGCCGAATGCCCCATAACGGCAATACGCTTGCGATTTATACCGAATTCATCAGCACGACGGTAAACCGCCGCCACCGCTTCACGCGACTGTTCAGAAATTTGAGTAAGCGTGACAACTGGACATAAGTCATAGCCTACGACCACTACGTTAACACCCGCATCAACAAACGGAGCCGCGAGAAAACTATATACGGATTTGTCTCCTCGCTGCCAATACCCGCCGTGAAAGTACAAAAGCGTTGCGGCCTCATTGCTACCACAGGAGTAAACATCAAATTTCTGTTTTTCGCCTTCACCATAACGAACATCGAGGGTGCAGCTTAATCTGCCACGTGCCGCTTCACTACGAGCCATCCAATCAGGAATAACCGTTTCTTCATAGTCCGGCCTACCCAGTCGTAAGTTGTATTGGCTTTCAAACTCTTCCGGACTAAACTTCTCGTGATATGTCAGATGATTCATGACTTACTCAACCTGAGGTCGTATGTATTAAGTGATAAGAATTGCATTTAGTAAAACTCAATCGCCCTCGGCAGCGCAAGCTCGCTCAAGTGCTTGCCACTCATCGGGATTCGTGCCGAAAAAACGCATTACATGTTTTTGATACGCGGGCCGTTCACAGAGTTTCGCATACCACGCTTCTACATTCGGCAGTGAAGGCCTTATCACATCAACGTTAAAGTAACGATAGGCCACCGCACCCAGCGGAATGTCGCCCATGGTAAATTCATCACCAGCTACATAGGGTTGCCTGGCAAGATGTTCTTCCAGTATAGCCAGCACCTGCGCTGCTTCACCGGCAAGGGTCTTTACTTTATCAGGAACACGCTCGTCCGGCTCTGTGCGAACTGTAGCGAAAAACATTTGAATTACCGGGGTAAACGCACGGCTACCACTCCACTCCATCCATTGGTCCGCGATTGCGCGCTGCTGAATATTTTCAGGACAAAGTATACCCGGTGAATACTGTGCGCACAGATAGCGCACAATCACGTGTGATTCCCACAGTGCAAAGTCACCATCACGAATAGTCGGAATGAGCCTGTTAGGGTTCATCTTGCCGAACTGCGGTGTATCAAGTTGCCCGAAGCTGCCACCCGCCAGTTTCAGCTTGTAATCAAGACCCAATTCTTCTGCGGTCCAGATTACAGGAATAACATTGGATGAATAAGGCCTGCCCCAAATCTCAAGCATTGGATAATTCTCTTTTTTGCGCAATGGAGGTAGTGCCAAAGTGTGGCACCACGTGTTCACAAAGACGATCCCAGCTTGCCAGAATCTTTGAGTAAGGCACACCCGTATATTGCTGCATCAGTACCAGATGATCGAGGCCAATAGTCTCTTGTCGCTCTGCGAAGCGTTCGATAACATATTCTGCTGAACCAACAACAATAATGCCGCGCTTGTTTAAAAAATCAAACCAGTCGCCTTGCTCATCTTCAGCTGCCATTTCCTCATCAACATCGAGATAGCCATGCTTGGTCCATTCCCCGGCAGGTCTTGAGCCACCAAGAAACTCGTAGTAGGCATTGATAGCCGGGCGGATAGTGTTGACCGCCTCTTCCATGGACTCGCCTACATAAAACGCAGTGCAGACACCAACACCTTCGCCAAGCTCAGCTTCAGAACCACGGGCCTGGCTCAATGCTTCACGATAAGGCTCCCAACATGCGAGCGTGCGCCCGGGTGCCGATGACATTGAGATGACACCCTGCTGTTTCGACCCAGCCGCTTTAAACGTCGGCGGCGCGTTAGACATTAGCCATACAGGCGGATGCGGGTGTTGATATGGCCTTGGGTGTAAGTACATTGCTTTGTATTCGCCATCTTCACCATGATAACGACTGTCTAGCGGGTTAAAGAAGCGATTGGTTTCTTTCCAGCCCGGCACCGGAAACTGGTAGAACTCTCCCTTGTGGGAAAATGCTTCATCAGTCCATGCTTTCAGGATAATCTCAAGTGACTCTAAATATAGCCGCATCACTTTATGGTTGTCACGGCGATCCCCGTTTTTATTAAACTGCAGGGTAGCTCTTTCGTTTATACCTTTGGCGACTCCAAAATCCACCCGGCCGAGGCACATGTTATCGAGCATTGCGACATCTTCTGCGACCCGCAGCGGATGCCAGTCCGGCAATACGATGGGGCAGGTACCGACACGAATTTTGTCAAATCGCGCGGCCATATGAGTGCACATCTGGATCGGGTTCGGCGGTGCATTCATGTACCCGTTATGTGCGAAATGATGCTCGGTGAACCAGGTAGTGGTGAAACCTGCCTGCTCTGCCAACGACGTCTGTTCACGCATCATTTCTAACGATGTTTCCCAAGGGATCGTCTCGCCGGGGCTGAAGTTAGCTATGAGATCAAAACGCATATTTGAACCACCTCCACTGATCAACCATTGACAGGATCTTATAGTCTCACGGCATGTACGACTTCATTAAAAACGTCGGCCCAAAGCAGGTATATCCACCGATGCTGACTAACCGACGGCTCTGCTTGTTCAACAATTCCAATAACATCGCCAATATTACAATCTCAGCCCGGCAAAATTTCTGCACAATTTGCGGTTACTATCGACTTTCAACTGCACTGCTCCACATCAGGGCAAAGTGCATTATACGATGTACAGACACCGTCGTTGAACGTTCCAACAGGAGAAGACAAGTGAAGCAGGATAACCAAATAGAAATCGATCAAAAAATTTACGATTTGTACGACGAATACTGTCATTCAGAAATGGATCGACGGACTTTTCTACAGCGCGCCAGTGCGATCACCATTGCCGGAGTATCCGGACTCACCATGGCCCAGGCACTACTTCCCAGGTATGCAGAGGCACAAACAATCTCGTTTACCGATGAGCGCATTAAAGCAAACTATGTAGACTACGAATCACAAGGTGGTACATCAGGTGAAATGCGTGGTTATCTGGTGGCACCCACCACAGAAGGCCCTTTCCCGAGCGTTTTGGTGATTCACGAAAACCGTGGACTCAACCCCTACATAGAAGATGTTGCCAGACGCTTTGCCGCAGAAGGCTTTTTGGCATTGGCACCAGATGGCCTTTCGCCGGTTGGCGGATATCCGGGAAACGACGATGACGGCAAAATACTACAGAAGAGTCTTGATCAGGGACAACTGAAGCAAGACATGCTGAACAGCGCCAATTTTCTTAAGAATCACGCACTGTCATCCGGTAAGTTAGGTGCAACGGGATTTTGCTGGGGTGGCGGCACGACGAATTTTCTGGCGGTTCAGATGGGCGACGACCTCAAGGCCGGTGCGCCCTTTTACGGTGCCGCCCCTTCGGCTGAAGATGTAGAGAAAATCACCGCTCCATTGGCAATACATTCTGCCGAAGACGACAAAAGAATAAACGCCATGTGGCCGGATTTTGAATCGGCATTAACCGCCAATAACAAACCCTATGAAAGGTTTGTTTATGAAGGTACTCGTCACGGCTTCCATAACAATTCGACACCTCGCTACAATGAAGCAGCCGCGAATCTGGCATGGGAAAGAACTGTAGCGTTATTTAAAACCGCTCTGGCCTAGCTATGAACTGACACTGCGATAACAATATCGCAGTGTCATCTTGTAGAAAGCCACAACACCCGGTATTTCGTAAGGCCTACAATCCAATAAACACTGTAACTATTCAGTAGGGAATAAACAAATTTGTATGTTCGACTGCTTGGGCAGTCTTTTGTAGTTTTTCAGGGTGGGCCTGTCGTATTCACAGGGTAGGAGATCGCGCGCAACATACAACTGTATTTCGAGTCGGCCGGCCAGGTCACGAACGACAACGCTCATGGTTGCGGCAGGTGTGACCTGTGACTTAGTCAGGCAGCAACACCGGGCCACGCTCACTAAATACAACCTGCACCTGGGCACCGGCACGAAACACCTCATCAACATTGTCGCTAATCGAGAACCATTCCCCGTGGTCAGTGGCCACTACGTATTCCATATGGTTGCCTACATAGGTGCTTTTTTTCACCACGCCCGCTAACGACGGCACGTCGCTATGCGCCAACAGATGGATTCTGTTTGGACGTACAGCCAGCTTGGCCGGCCCTGCCGACATGCCTCTGGATGCCAGTCTTAATGACAGGTTGCCAAGTGAAACCTCTGCAAGCCCGGCATGGTCGTCAACGCTGCTGATCTGAACATCCATAATATTGGCCTCACCGATAAAGTCGGCGACAAAACTATCTGCAGGTTGCTCATACAATTCACGCGGTGAGCCACTTTGGGCTATCCCTGCATTTCGCATGACAATGATGCGATCTGATACCGCCAGCGCTTCCTCCTGATCATGCGTCACATAAACCACCGTTAAGCCAAGCTCGGTTTGAAGCTCGCGAATTTCCTCTCGCACCTGACGACGTAATTTGGCATCAAGATTAGACAACGGCTCGTCGAACAACAACACCTGCGGTTCCAGCACCAGAGCTCTCGCAACCGCAACTCGTTGTTGCTGGCCACCGGAAAGCTCGCTTGGCAATCGATCACCGTAGCCTGCCAATCCCACCAGCTCCAGCCCCGTGTTGGTCTTTTCAAGAATGTCTTTTTTGTTTAGCTTTGATACACGCAATCCATAGGAGACGTTCTCAAACACATTCATATGCGGGAAAAGCGCATACGACTGGAACACCATGGACACATCACGGTCTGTCGCAGGCAACAGAGTAACGTCTTGCTCGCCTATAAATATCGAGCCGCTACTGACCATCTCTAACCCGGCTATCATTCGAAGCGTGGTGGTTTTCCCACAGCCCGATGGTCCAAGCAAAGTCACTAGTTCGCCCGCATCGACGTGAAGCGACACTTCATCAACCGCCTTTACCTCACCACCATATATTTTGGTGACTTGTTTGAATTCGACCGATGCCGCTTTACTTTTAATGCCGATGTTTGTTGTCATATTCGCATAGTCAAATAAACGGAAGGTTATACCGTCGGTGGTACTTTCTGAGCAACTCGTCGTCCTACTTTGGACTTTCCGACCAGCAGCTGCATGAGCAATACAACGACCAGCATAACCACAATGAGTGTTGTGCTGTACGCGATCGCTATGCCGTAGTCGTTGTTTTCCACTCGGCCGATAATGTAACTGGTTGCCATATTGTGCTCAGCGCTGACCAGAAATATCACTGCACTGATTGCTGTCATTGCACGAACGAAGCTAAACACAAGTGCCGCGAGAATCGCCGGTTTCATCAGTGGCAATATAATTTCTCTGAACGTACGCCAGGTATTGGCACCCAGTGTGAGTGACGCTTCATCAAGGCTTTTATCAAGCTGAGACATAGAGGCGACACCCGCACGAATACCGACTGGCATATTGCGAAAAATAAAACTCAATACCAGAATAACGCCGGTGCCGGTTAACTCTATAGGCGGTACATTAAACGCCATAATGTAGGCAACACCAATGACGGTACCCGGTATCGCAAAGCTAAGCATGGTGCCAAACTCAAATGCGTTCTTGGCTGCAAAGTCTTGTCGAACCAACAGGTAGGCCGTTACTAATCCTACCGCCGCAGTTAATGGCGCAGCCGTTGCAGCTATACGAAGTGTCGTCCAGAACGAATCCCACGCTGAACCACGGAAATGCAGCCCGTTATCAGTCATGGTGACCCCGAAGGCCGTGATGTAGTGCTTTAACGTTATAGAATGGTCCAGACCCCATATTTCTACGAAGCCGCCGTAGAAGATCATGCCGTACACGACAATCGTAAAGGTACTCCAGATACCCACCAGAATGTAACTTGGAATCAACACCCGACGCGGCAGTATCGCGGGAATACCGCTGTCACCCTTGCCAGTCTGAGTGGTATAAGATTTTTTCCCGAGCCAGCGGCGCTGTGCATAGAAAGCACTCAATGTGAATATCAACAACACAATAGCCAACACTGCCGCCTGGCCCTGATCATTCTGCGCACCCACAATGGCAAAGAAAATCTCGGTAGACAACACGTCGTAGTTGCCGCCAAGCACAAGCGGATTACCGAAGTCAGCCATGCTCTCAATAAACCCGAGTAAAAAGGCATTGGCAATACCCGGTCGCATCAACGGCAACGACACCGTTCTAAACGTCTGCCATCTTGTCGCCCTGAGTGTTTGCGATGCCTCTTCCATGGAAGGTGCAACCCCTTCAACCACCCCTATTAACACCAGGAAGGCGATCGGTGTAAATGACAGTAACTGTGCAATGAGAATACCGGGTAAGCCATATACCCAGCGGGTAGGATTAATACCGAGCAAATCGGCGACAAAGGTGGTGACAGCCCCGGACAAACCAAATAGAAGAATAATAGCCAAGCCGATAACAAACGGCGGCGTAATGATAGGCAGTACAGTCAGTGGCCTAAGCAGATGTGCCTGGCGCATTCCCGAACGAGTTGCCACTAACGCGAAGACCAGACCAAGTAACGTTGTCAGCGCCCCGACACATAGTGCCAATACCAGTGAATTCCATGCAACACCACATGATCGGTTTTCAGTCAGGCAATGCAGCCCCCAGATTTTACTGCTGAATAATTTAGAAAAGAAAACACCGAGTGAATAGTTACCGTCACCATCCTGCACGGCACTAGCCAGCATATTCAACACCGGGAACAGAATAAACATGCCCACCAGTGCTATAACGAATCCTATGGCGCCAACAATAAAGACATCACCGTTTACCGCTCCTCGTGCCGCTATGCCGGTGGTGAGAAAAAACAGAAAAGAGACGCAGACAAGCATCGCGCCATAGCCAAAACCAAACTGCCTGTCACCAAGCTCTCCGAACGCTTGAGTGAGAAGCTCACTGTTCCAGCCTCGAATACCTATCGCAAAACCCTGCGCCAGCATATAAGCCAGGCCCAACACTCCGGCCAAACAAAGCATCTGGCCGAGCAGTCGGCCGCGTGTGGGTATTAATTTAGAAAGAACGATGCCCAGCAGAGGCAGTGACAACAGCACCGGCACAGGCGAGAGCCAAAGCTTTTCGCCTTGCAGCAACAAAAACAGCGCCGGAGCATAGTCAGTATCAAACGGATAGCCATCCGTGAGCCACTCGAAGCTCCACAGACCATCGTCCAGTACATACCACGGGAGCACGCAGAACCCGAGCAAGCCAACCAAAAGCCACAACCCGATCGTGCGGTTCATGAGATGCCAATCAACACCCGCCACAAGGCGGCGGGTGTGAATCTAATAATAGTTGGCACTTATTGCGACAGTACTGATACCTCATCATCCCACTTCTTCAACAAGCGACTGCGCTCAGCTTTAGAGCCGTACTTTTTGAAGTCATAGTCAATCAAAGTAAGCTTTGACAGATCAGGCGCAAGCGGTGAGCTCTCGGCTGTTGTGTTAGACATTACCTGATAAGCTTTTACTTCCAGAGACCGTGATTGCACATCAGCAGACAGGGCCCAGTCATAAAACTTCTGTGCGTTCTCAGGGTTACGCGCACCTTTGACGATACTCATTCCACCAATTTCATAACCGGTACCTTCACACGGTGCAACTACCTTGATCGGGAAACCTGTAGCCGCCTGCTTTACTGCATCATGCATAAACACAATACCAATGGTATTCTCGCCACGTGCAGCAGCCTTAATAGGTGCAGAGCCTGATTTGGTGTACTGATTGATGTTCTTGTGCAAGCCTTTCATAAATTCAAAGCCTTCCTCTTCACCGAACAATTGCACGATAGTGGCAAGTGTCGTATACGCGGTGCCAGATGAATTAGGATTGGCCATTTGCACATGCCCTTTGTACTCAGGCTTAAGCAGATCTTTCCAGCACGCAGGTACGGGCAGATTGTTGGCTTTCAGCACTTCTTCGTTGTAACCGTATCCGAGTGCACCAGAATAAATACCTATAGTCGCATTGCCACCAGACTCAGCCTGTGCAATTGCCCACGGATGAAGTTCACCACGCATTGGTGACTCGTACACTTCAGTCAAGCCTTCTTCTGCCGCTTGCAAATGAGGATCACCGGTTCCACCCCACCAGATATCACCTTTCGGGTTGCTGGCCTCAGCTTTAATCTGGGCTAGCGTCTCACCCGAAGATTTGCGAGTCATGTTGACTTTGATGCCCGTCGCCTCTTCAAAGCCGGTTGCCATCAACTGGCACCAATCTTCCTGCGCACTACAGTAATAAGTCAGCTTCTCTGCGGCAACGGCATTGCCATTGGCCATGGCAACGATCGATACCAATGCGGCACCAAGGTATGTTTTGATTTTCATTTAACGGATCCTCCGGTTTTTTAAAGGCTGCTGGCCCTGAACACGGCGTGGCAGCGTAATAGCGGGATCATGATGACAGCGAACCCCTGTTGATGTAAACCAAAGTTCTTCGGTAAGGCGCAACGGCAATAGAGGTGCCGTCAGAGGCTTCCGTAACGACCGCCCCGGTAGAATTTCTACCGTAACTACACCGATTTATCCGCGCCACAACCCGTTAGCTGTTCAGACGACAGAGAAGCCCAGGCGCCACCAATAGATGACTATTCAATTTAATGAGCGAAGCCGCCGTGCGAGCAAAGCAGAATATCTGCTTGCTCGACTGCTGTAGGCACTAAGACATTTCTGCAGCGATGCTGCATGTTCCTTGC
The DNA here is from genome assembly GCA_938041955.1 of uncultured Granulosicoccaceae bacterium. GTDB lineage: Bacteria > Pseudomonadota > Gammaproteobacteria > Granulosicoccales > Granulosicoccaceae. The sequence continues at coordinate 38,437 of CALISD010000036.1, forward strand.
TCACGCGGCGGGCTACCTGAGATCGATACACGTCTGCCTTCTGCTTCAAACCAAGCTTCGTACAGCTAATGAATCCAGGATCGCACTCTCCTTCATACAATACTTCGTGCGGCCACAGTAACCAGAAAAAGCAAACAGCATCGTCAGCAATAAAAGATCAAGGTAACCCGCCGCGTGAGCAAGGCAAAAACGGCTCGCCCGATAGAGCAACAGCGTATCGCTGTCCCTTGCTCACGCTGCGGGCTACCTGGGACCGATACACGACTCCCTCTGCGTCATAGAATGCTTCGTACGGCCACACCAACCAGAAAACAAACAGCATCATCAGCAATAAAAGATCAAGGTAACCCGCCGCGTGAGCAAGGCCAAAACGGCTCGCCCGATAGTGCAACAGCGTACCGCTGTTCCTTTCTCACGCTGCGGGTTACCCGGGATCGATCCACGACTCCCTCTGCGTCATAGAATGCTTCGTAAGGCCACAACAACCAGAAAAAAAACAGCATCATCAGCAATAACAGATCAAGGTAACCCGCCGCGTGAGCAAGGCCAAAACGGCTCGCTCGATAGAGCAACAGCGTACCGCTGTCCCTTGCTCACGCTTCGGGCTACCTGGGACCGATCCACGACTGGCTCTGCATCATAGAATGCTTCGTACGGCCACAGCAACCAGAAAGCAATCAGCATCGTCAGCTATGGAAGATCAAGGTAACCCGCCGCATGAGCAAGGCCAGATACGTTCGTCCAACAGACGCATACTCACCTATGCGATGTATGCCGAAGTAGCCAAAAAATCATGTGCCCGCTTTCTACGTACAAATAAGTAGTTTAACTATAGAAGCCGGCCAACCCTTCAGCCAAACCATCATAAACGACTCGCAATTTTCGAGACGCGCGCAACTCCTGTTGCGCTACGATATACAAAGGCAACTGCGGCAGATCAAAATCTAAAGATATTTTTTTTAAATTCGGGACTTTTCCCGCCAGTTGATCCTGCATTACTACCAAACCCAGCCCTGCCATGGCACATTGATTTTGCACCATGATGCTGTCAGTTCTTATTTGAAAGTCTTCACGCTTAAATTTCATACCCATCCGCTTTGCGCCTTCGATGAACAACGGGCTAATATCAAAGCCGATAAATCGATGCGCTGAAAACTCGTCCATCGTTTTGGGTATTCCGTGTTTTCTTAAGTAGTCTTTATGCGCATAGAAGCCAATAGGCAGATCAAACAAATGCCTGGATATCAAATCCTGTTGATCAGGCGGGAACATTCTGAGCGCAATATCCGCCTCGCGTGAAAGTAGATTAGATGTTTCATTAGAGGCGACAATCTCTATTTGCAATGCAGGGTTATCTTCCAGCAGCTTATCTAAACAATACGGCAATACGTCAACAGCCAACACTTCACTTGCGCTTATCCGCACGGTGCCACTGACCGCACTTGAAAAATGTGCCGCCTCTGTTTGCAGACGATCGGCAACGTTGTCCATTTGCTTCGCGTGGCGCAGCAACTCGTGACCCTTGTCTGTCAACACCAGGCCGGTTTTCCGCCTGTCAAAGAGTTGCACCGACAATTGCCGCTCAAGTTCAGACAAGTGCCGGCTGATGGTTGATTGAGTAACTTCCAAATGACGAGCGGCTGCAAGGGTAGACCCATGCTCTGCAACCATTAGGTAGGATCGAACCAGATTCCAGTCCATTGCAACCCTTTGTTTTCATTGTTAAATGCATTATTGCATATCTCAATGTATTTTTTTGCCATTTATTATCCATAAACGCGCCGCTAATGTGAAACACGTAGACGCAGCAATTCACAAATACGGAGAACACCTCATGGGTAATCATTCAAATACCAATCGCAAATCCGCTTTAATACTTGGCGCAACAGGAGGCTTCGGATCCGCCCTCACCAAGGTGATGTTGAACAGCGAATGGCAGGTGAAAGCACTCACTCGAACACCAAAGTCAGATACTTCTGATGCCAACATTCATTGGTCGGTCGGAGATCTCAATGAGCCGGAAACACTCGAGGCACTAGCGGTAGGAGTTGATGTCATCATCCACGCTGTCAATGTTCCGTATCCCAAGTGGGATCCGATAATGATCAACTACACCGCAACAATTATCGAAGTTGCGCAACGTCACAACGCCCACCTTATCTTTGTTGGCAACATCTACAACGCAGGTATTCCCGCCAACGGAGTTATATCTCACAACACCCCAAACGCGCCGGTAAATGGCAAAGGGGTAGTACGTGCAACTTTGGAACGCATGATTAAAGAAGCAGCAGACGATGGTCTTAAGGCTACTGTTCTTCGTTTTGGTGATTTCTTCGGACCCGATATTCCCACAACTAACTGGTTCAACGAATGCACCAAAGGAGTATCTAAAAACCAACTAACGATTGCAGGTCCTGCAGACATTACTCACAGCTGGGCCTACCTGCCAGACGCCGCAAAAGCAACGGAGCAAGTAGCCAGCAAGCGCCTGGAAACAACCGATTCAGCCAACTACCTTGTGCTACCTTTTCGTGGCCACGAATTCTCTTTCGGTGAATTGCAACGAGCCTTGCAAAAGATCAAGGGCACTCCGATAAAACTAAGGAAGATGCCGTGGAAGGTATTGACAGTGGCCGGCTTTGTAATCCCTCTGTTGCGAGATGTAGTTTCCATGCGATATTTATGGAATCACGACATTAGATTAGATGGCACAGCACTAACGGAATTCCTGGGCTTCGAACCGCACCACACCCCTCTCGACGATATACTAAGAGACCGACGATTTGGCATCAACTGACACACAGCGCCACCTCAGCGATAGATTGAATGAACTTTCCAGAATCGTTCAGGAAACCCGATGCGTAAGCGAGAGGATCAAGGAAAGCAAGTCAAACGCCTCCGGACTACCCCACTGCCGGTTAAATGCGGTGTATATTACCCGGACGGCTAAGCGCAAATTCGCCACAGCGACACCAAGAGAGGAATAAAAATGACTTGTTACGCAATCGGGCACATCACCGTGACCAATATGGAGGGTTACAAAGACTACGCGTCAAAGGTTCCCGCAACCATCGCAGCTCATGGTGGAAAATATCTGGTTCGCGGTGGTGAATTCAAAGACGTAGAAGGCAGCATGCCACATGATCGACACGTAGTGCTTGAATTCCCGACCCGGGATGCGCTGGAAGGCTGGTATTACTCCGACGAGTATCAGTCTATCTTGAAAATACGACTGGCTAATTCAGAAGGCGTGATGACCACTGTTGACGGATTTGTGGGTTAACGCACCTACGGTGCTTCCACTTTAACCAGGATCGTTACCACCATCCGCTAACAGCAGAAAACAACGCCGATCTTTTCATATATAAACAATCCATTGGTACACAAGATATTTTTCGTTTACGACGCCGAATGTAACGGACGATTCGAGAGGCTCAACGATCAATTTTAGAATGACCAATCACTGGAGATTTAACGTGTATAACTTCAATTTTACCAAAATCAGCTTCTATGTCGGACTTTCTCTCGCAACGCTGCCGGCCTATTCCGCAGATAAATCTTTGGTGAGAATTGCCACCATGCCAGCGGGGGCGGAAGTGACCGGGTTATCTACCAATGTATTTGGCGACCTGTTTTTGAACGCACAGCACACCGGCGGAAAGAACGAATTCAAAGACGATGCACCACCGGCAATACTTGGCTACATCGATGGCTTTGAGAGCAGTACAGCTTCAAGTATGGCAATACCAGCGGAAAGTAAACACAACCAGGTTAATGTCGGCAGCGGCGAGTACATCACGTTAGGCAAAGCGGGCGAAGCCCTGGGCTCCGGTGAAATTCTGGGCGGCGTTTACGACGTTAAAGGAGAATTGATGTATGTCTCCAACGCACCTGACTTCAATGGCTTTGTACCAGTGGGCGCTAACAAAGCCTACCTTTACACCGCATGGGAAGGCGCCGGGCGGGAAGGCATGGGCGCGGTCAGCAGACTCACACTAAACAGAGAAAACGGTCAATGGCAAACCGACCTGTCAACCTCTGACATGCTGGATCTGTCATCCGTCGGTGGCGGACAGGTATTGTGTTCGGGAACCATCACTCCGTGGGGCACACCATTACTTGCAGAAGAGAACTTTTTCTACAACAGCGCTGTGTGGAACCACCCTGACAACCACGACGAAGACGAGCGTGCAAGCTTCCAGAAAGGTAACGACATTAACTATATAAAGCCCAAGAACGTCAGTAAGTACCTAGGGAAGATCGGTAACCCCTATCGCTACGGCTACATGATTGAAATAAATAACGCCGCCAGTGACTCGGGCCAGGAGCCAGTCAAACACTATGCCACCGGACGCTTAAGCCATGAAGTCGCGGCCATTATGCCCGACATGAAAACCGTCTATATGACAGACGATGACTCAGCCGTCTACAGCGACAAGAAGTACAACTCTGCCTCTGGCGGCGTCTTCTTTAAATTCGTCGCAGACACCAAAGGGGATTTAAGTGCAGGCACACTATACGCCGCAAAACTCACCCAGGACGCAGAGACAGACCCGCACAAAGCAGGCTTTGATGTGTCATGGGTAACGCTTGGCAAAGGTAACAACACTGAAATCGAATCATGGATTGCTGAATACGACGGTATCGAAGTATCTGACTACGTAGACGGACAATCAAACTACATTTCGGATGAAGATATCATCGCCTACGCCAATGGCAGCTACAAAGACGCAAGACCCGCGTTTCTCGAATCTCGCCGAACGGCCGCTGCAATGGGCGCAACCAACGAATGGGACAAACTAGAGGGTGTGACAACACACGGTAACAACGTGTATCTGTCAGCTTCAGCGTTGTCATTTACAATGGATAAGAGTTGGGGCAACAAACATTGGTCAACAGGCGAACCTGCCGAAGACGCAGTGGGCCATATAGGTTTAAACGCTGAAGGCTGTGGTGGCACCTATATTTCCGTCACGGGTGACGACTACAACATCACTCGCATCGAACCCTATGTGATTGGCAAGACAACAGAAGACGGACGTTGCGATGACGATCTACCGGCTAACCCGGATAACATACTTGCCTTAAGCGACGGTACGTTGCTGATCGGCGAAGACGCAGGTCCTAAACGCCATGTGCTTGATATGCTGTGGCTGGTTAAGTAAGTTCTACAGTAAAGGTTGGCGGCGGGCGTCGTTCACGCTGCCATACATCACAGAACAACTTGCAGTTTTTAGTGGCACACTCTCGCTCACACACGCCCGTAAATGCCCGAAGCTGGAGTCGTTTGCTGCCACTCACCTCAACCCGGAAAAGTGAAGCGCAGGAACAAAACCTTTGCTGATCTCAGCCATGAACAACCCCATTCGATCATTCGACGAAGTACACTCCAGCGCACTCAAAGCGCTACTCGATACACCTACGCGATCAACCGAGTCGTTCAGCTTTTACAGATGTGCCAGTTTTTTTATTTTCGCCTGCACGCCAGAACTAATTCAAGCCTCTGAATTGCTGCCGATAGTACTTGGTGATGAATATCCAGCTGGCTCAGGCATCGAAGATCACACGGAGGTGGAATCCGTACATGAAGAGATAGAACAACGAACGTAGACCTACAGACCATGGTCCAGGATATGCAACACATATGTCCACACGCCATGCAAGAGTTTGCCGAAATGTCACTCTCAATCAAATGGAGCTACAAGGACTCCAGCATGAACCCCCGGAACCAGTGCGTAGCGAAAAGATCGGTCGCAATCAACCTTGTCTATGTGGAAGCGGCAAGAATACAAAAAATGTTGTGCGCATGATTAACGAGTATCTACCCGAGAATTAAGTCGATATGAAAAAATGTTTATTAGTCACAGGGTCAAAAGGGCTGATCGGAACCCGATTTTTCGAATTGTTCGGTGATACCTGCGAATTAATCTCCGGCGATCTCGACGATGGCTTCGATCTGTTAGATCCGTCGACCTTTGAAAATACCATCGCCGGCCGCTCCGTGGACGCTATTGTGCATCTTGCTGCATTCACTGATGTTTCCGGCGCTTATTCTCAACAAGATGACAAATCAGGATCTTGCTATCGCCTCAACGTTACCGGAACAGATAATATTGTGGCTCTGGCAAACCAGCTAGACGCTTACTTGGTTCATATATCGACCGATTTCGTTTTCGACGGTAAGCGAAACACTCCGATTTCCGAAACCAATACACCCAACCCGATCGAATGGTATGGCGAGACGAAGCTTCTGGCAGAGCAGCTTGTATTTGAAAAAGCCAAGACCTGGGCAATGGTTCGAATAGCCTTTCCCTTCTTAAGAGAAGAAGGTGTGCGACCCGACCTGGTAGCAAGCATCACCACCAAGCTACGCGCAGGTGACTTCCTATACTTATTCAGCGATCAAATTATCACCCCGACCTTTGCTGACGATATAGCCAAAGCTATTTGGCGAATGACCGAAAAGCAGCCGGATCAAGAGGTTTACCATGTTATGGGCCCCCAATCGATGAGCCCATTCGAACTCGGACATCTGGTCGCCGGCAACCTGAATCTTTCGACAGAAAATATTACCGAAACTTCTTTACTCGAATATCTGGAAAAAGATCCCCGGCCGCGTCAGCAATACATGGCGATGGACACTTCGAAATACCGCACTTTTTGTGAGGAACACGGGTACGACCAACCTATGTCGGTGACACAGGCGCTTAGCTCAACATAGTCAAAAGATAGCAACACTAGAGTGCTCATGGAATAACCCGCCAGCCGTTCTTACATCAACTCATCTTTACGGTCGTCCGTCTCACCATAACGGTGTAGCGTAGGCTTCTTCAAGCCATCATACAACGCTTCAACATTTTGATTCACAAGGTCCCCCTGCTGAGCAAACAGGGAATTACCGTCGAGATCACTATCAACAATAAACGGCCCGAATTTATCTACTTCAAACAACCACATCGCCTGGGCAATACCAAGCTCGTCAATCCAGTGGACATCCTTTACACCCTTGACACCTCGCCCCAACAACGCGCCTGTGCCATAGCCGACAGTGGTCAGATAAATTGCCCCGCGGGGTGCAAACACCGTTTCATAGTCTAGTTTAGACATCCCGCCTTTACCAATCACTATTTTGGTTTGCGTCAGATCAAGCCACTGGGCCATATACTTTGAGAAACGAAAGCTGGCGGTGGCTGTAACTCCACCGACTGCATAACTACCGTCCTCTTGTGGCGATGCGGCGGGAGAACAATGGAAGTTTACGTTGCTGAGTTCTGTTAAGCCTGCTGGTAGTTCACCACCGTCGTTCAAAATCCGGTCATAGACACCTTCGCGTGCGGTATAAACAAAACCACTTAAAAATACGATATTGCCAGGCTTAAGTGCGGCGATGGCCTCAGGGATTGCCGGCAGCTGAAGATTAACTTCTTTCAACTCTTCACTTACTTGCCGATCACCTTTTAACTCGTCCATTCGACAGTCTCTCTTCGCATGTAAGGGGTAAACCACTTGGGATCAGTGCGGTATTCAATACTTCCATCTGCATGTAGTCTGGCAGTGGCACGACGTGAGGAAAGGCAGAACGTATGCACACTGACCGGCATACCACCGGTGTGGGTATAGCCCACTTCAATATGACAATCCACCACCATAGAGGAACCGACAAATCCCATCGGCCCCATGCCGATATTGTTACCCATCTCCATGAGCTCCTGCTCAAGTTCGGCAATCTTCAGATCAGGGTTGGGTTCACCTACTGATCGCAGGCAAGCAGCCTGCTTGCCGAGTTGCATGCACGTGTCTTTTGAGCCGCCGATGCCGATACCGACAATAGCAGGCTGACAACAAAGCCCGCGTTTGCCGAAGGAGATCATGGTGTCGAGGAAAAAACGTTTGATCCCGTCAATACCGTCTCCAGGAAACAACATGCGGTAGTCTGTTCCGAACAGACCACCCTTATGCACTGTGGTCACGTCTACCCAGTCAACGTCGGGCTCGAATGACCATTCAATTTCAGGCGCGTTAATACCGACATTGTTGTTATGCTCAGTCCGCCATAACGGGTGGACCCGGTTGGGCCGCAACGGCACATCAGCAGTAGCACGCGCGGTGGCTGAACGCAGTGCTCGTTCAATTCCGGTAAAGCCGCCACGCAACGGTGCGTTGTCTCCAATCTTCACATAGTAACGCGGCAAGCCGGTATCAGCACACATGGGGCGACGATCCTCAGTCGCCGCTTCGTAGTTATCAATCATTGTTTTAATGACGTAACCCGACAGCGTATTCTGCTCTTGCTTCTGTGTGGCCTTGATACCGTCTAAATAGTCTTCTGGTATATCAATGGCGGCCTTTTTCATGATCTCGTAGCCGGCCGTTTCTATTAATTCTGTACTGATCATGTTCTGTTCCTTATCAAGCCCCGGTTGCTGGTGGCGCACCGGCTTCATCATCAATCAACGATTCACCGGGTTTAACAATACTGAACTCAACGGGCACTTGCTCTGTTACCAGAGAATCTATGTCACCCGATGTTCGGATATAACAAGTGGTATCAAGTTCACCTGTTTCGGGAAAATCCTCCCGATAATGCGCACCGCGAGAGTCATTACGGCTCAGTGCAGCTTCGGTAATGACTTTGCTTATATCAAACAGGCTCTGCATGTTGAGCCAGTCATGCCATGTCAGGTTGAACTGACGATCACCATCCTGCAAACCGGTTTCTGACAATGCTGAATACTGTGTATTGAGTTCCTGCAGCGCTTCATTGAGATGCGTTTCGTCACGCATGATGCCGACCTTATCCCACATGGTCTGGTACAGCTCATCACGCAATGCCGGTATGTGATCAGGTTTTTTACCGAAGGGTGCTTCCGCTCTGGCAATGCCCTGCGCAATTGTTAGTTCGTTTTCATCACGCCATGTTGGATTATTTGCAACATACGCCGCCATCGCATCACCGGCAATGCCACCATAGACCGTAGAGTTGGCCACACCATTACCGCCGAGGCGATTTGCACCATGCACTCCGCCACAGTCTTCACCGGCAACAAATAAACCGGGTGAAGTAGTAGAAGTATCGATGTCACACTCTATCCCGCCCATCATATAGTGTGCGGTAGGCACTACCTCTACTCGGCCTCCGGCCAGATCAAACCCACAATCGGCGCAGCGTTTCACCATACCCGGAAAGCGTTGTCGCACATTGTCAGGGTCAAGGTGGCTCATTTCTATATACACCCCACCCATAGAAGTGACATTGCCTGAGCGCATCTCATCGTATATACCCCGTGAAACGATATCACGCGTGGCGCGCTCGGCATTCTCATGATAGTCGAGCATGAAGCGATGCCCCTCACCGTTTAACAGGTAGCCACCGGCACCACGTAGCCCTTCCTCCAAAACCGTACCGGTCATTCTGGTGTCTTTGCCGCCGAGCAAACCGGTGGGGTGAAACTGCACCATCTCCATATCACGCAGCGACAGACCATAACGTAATGCCATGGACAAGCCATCACACGATTTGTCACCCGACGGTGTGTGATAGAGATACATCGTCGGGCCGGCACCCGTGGCAAGTAACACCGCTTTGGCTTTCACAAAACGATAAGTACCAGTGCGAATATCAATTAGCAACACGCCCGCTATACCTGATCCGTCACTGGCCGGAATCAGCTCTATGGCGCGATGCTCTTCCAATCGATTTACATCCAGCGCGTTGACCTGCTCCATCAGGCGGTTGATGATTTCAATACCGGTTAAATCACCCTTGTGCACGGTTCGATCAAAACTTTGCCCCGCGAAGGCTTTCTGGTGCAGTGAGCCATCCGGGTTGCGGTCAAAGAAGCAACCCAATTCATTTTCAAGTTCCTGTATGCGCTCAACTGCTTTAACACAGAGTTCCCACGCCATATCCTGCCGAGGCAACCACTTACCGCCGACGATAGTATCCATAAAGTGACGTTCAATAGAGTCACCACTGGCGACCGCCACGTTATAACCGCCTTGCACCATGCGCGTACAGCCAGACTTACCAAGCAAGCCCTTAACCGCAATCGTGACATCAAGATCGGGGTTAGCTTGCTTGGCATGGAGTGCCGCAAACAGACCGGCACCACCTGAACCAAGAATCAGGATATCGGTTTTTACCGTCTCGAACGAGCTACGCATAATGCTTCATTTAAGTGAGCGCTTTATATTTGCAAAAGAAAGATAAGACCAACAACCAACGCCGCGACCGTAAAAGGAAGAATCCAACCGGTACGACTGTCTTTTTTGTTTGGCCAGTCAGTCAACTCAAGCATTAAAACCCGAAAGCCAAACAACAGATGCAGGGCGAGCAACACCACAAGGCCCCATTCTGCTGCTTTTACCCACGGTAGATCGGTAAAGCTCAAGAACTTATCCAATGGCTCAGCGCCTTCCAGTGCCAGGCCAAGTACTAGAAAATGCACCGGTAAGAACAGTGCCAACAACAACCCGGAAATGCGATGCCCGACAAAAGCCAAGTAACCTTTATGAGTTCGCATTGAAATATTTTTTTCATCCGTCATCAGATCACCGCCATGACAGCGCGAAGACCAGTGAGCAATAGCACGATGCCCAGGCCTATGCATAAGTAGTTCACTGCTTTTTGACCCAACCCAGTCCATTCATTCAACACGTTACGAACACCTATCGGCGCATGCACAGCGACTGCAATAACGAACAGAGAATAAAACCCGAACCACAAACCACTGCCCCGGGTTCTGGAAAGAATTTCTTCTGCAGTAAGCCCGTTTCGCACAGCAATAATGATCATCACCAGATGAATAATCACCAACGGCCCAAGCAACATGGCACTGTAACGTTGCGCTATGAAAAGCTGTCTCGCGGTAATCATGACTTACCGGGCTCTCCATTGCCCATGCCATCGCCGATGCTGGCGCGAGGCAGACCTCGAAGTGCTGCCTTCTTTAACCCGGCTATTCCTGCGGAAGGACTCAGCCCCACCGGGCAATGCCGCGTGCAGTTACCCATACTATGGCAAGAGCCACAACCACCCTCACCCAACGCAAGCTCAAGGGTATTTTCGCGCTCCCCATGCTTGGCATCATTGAC
>CALISD010000037.1 GCA_938041955.1 uncultured Granulosicoccaceae bacterium
GTGAATGGTGCGCCGGTATCCGCCACGGTGCGCTCAGATCGTTGGGAATAATGCTGCTGGTGACTGGTCGGCCTGTGGATCGTCGAAAACATATTTGCTGACTATTTATTTCTGCTACCCGATATAATGTCTCACTGAGTACCTATCAAACCCACAAATCATGAAACTGCAGCGTTATGGCCTCTGAACTGACAATCCGCAAACCAGATGACTGGCACGTTCATTTTCGCGATGGTGCTGTGATGCGTGCTGTGTTATCCGGCACAACAGAGCACTTTGCACGAGCGTTGGTGATGCCGAACCTGGTGCCGCCGGTGGTCACCATGAATGATGCTGTTGCGTATCGCGAAAGAATCGTCGCAAGTCTTCCTGATGGGTCAGATTTTACCCCGATGATGACGTTGTACCTCACTGAGGCAACAGACGCTGATGATGTTGAGCGAGCTTACAAATCGGGTGCGATCACAGCAGTCAAATTGTATCCGGCCGGCGCTACCACCAATTCAGATTCCGGCGTCACAGATGTTGCCAGGGTCGCTCCGGTGCTCGAGCGCATGGCGGAAATCGGTTTGCCGTTGTGCGTTCACGGGGAAGTCACCGATCCATCGATTGATATTTTTGACCGTGAAGCAATATTTATAGAAACAGTCCTCGATCCGATGCGACAAAGAACACCGGGACTGCGAGTGATCATGGAGCATGTGACCACAGAAGATGGCGTCAGGTATGTTCAAAGCCATTCAGAAAATCTTGCCGCCACCATCACTACGCATCATTTAATGATTAATCGCAATCATCTGTTTCAAGGCGGTATACGCCCGCATTTTTTCTGTTTGCCAATTGCCAAGCGTGAGCATCATCGTCTGGCGCTTCGTGCGGCAGCAGTATCAGGCGACGGGCGCTTCTTTCTGGGTACCGATAGCGCACCGCATGTTGATGGTGCAAAAGAAAGTGCCTGTGGCTGTGCTGGCGTCTATAACTCGCCGAATACCATGTCATGCCTTGCGCAGGTATTTGAAGAGGAGGGTGCATTAGATAAGCTAGAAGCGTTCGCCTCTTTAAATGGTGCTGCCTACTACGGTGTGGCGCCAAGTGATGAAACTATCACCCTGAAAAGGCAGGATGATTCTGTGAGTTATCAGGCCAAAGTGAAAACAGAAGACGGTGACATCACCGTGTTTGATCCGCCGTGTGATTTGCACTGGTCTGTTGTCTAGGCCGTGGTTTACTTGTTATTTGTAACTATTCTGTCGGAAACGAACTAAATTGACACTTTCGACTGCCTTTTCAGTCTTTTTTAGCTTTTCAGGGTGTGCCTGTCGGGTTCATGGGGTAGTAGGTCGCGCGCAACATACATGTGTATTTGAGCACGAACGACTACCCGAGGGATACGACAGGTATGCCCTGAGTAGTTACGCTTAATTTCAATCATTCAACTGAGTGACTATGTTTCAGAATACATTTCCTGATAAAGAAACCATGGCAGATCTCACCGCCAAAATGCTGCTTGAGATCGATGCGGTTCATTTTCGTGCTGATCAGCCGTATAAATTGACCTCAGGGCTTGCGAGCCCTGTGTACATAGACTGCAGAAAATTAATTTCCTACCCGCGTGTGCGTGCAGCGTTGATGGATTTTGCAGTTTCAACTTTACTTCGTGATGTTGGTTTTGAAGCTTTTGATGCGATTGCCGGTGGTGAGACTGCAGGTATACCGTTTGCTGCATGGATAGCGGAGCGCATGGGCTTACCGATGCAGTACGTGCGTAAGAAACCCAAAGGCTTTGGTCGTGATGCGCAAATCGAAGGGCATCTTGAGGAGGGTCAGCGGGTATTGTTGGTAGAAGATCTCACCACTGACGGTGGTTCCAAATTGGTTTTTGCTGATGCGCTGCGTGCGGCCGGTGCCGTGACTGACCACACTTTCGTTATCTTCTATTACGATGTATTTCCTGATACGCAATCTAAACTCGCCTCGCGCGGTTTATCTTTGCACCATCTTGCGACATGGTGGGATGTATTGGCGCGCTGTCGCGACAAAGGTCACTTTGACCCGAACACGCTTGATGAAGTCGAAAAATTTCTGAACCAGCCATTGCAGTGGTCGCAAGATCACGGCGGTTCCTATCAACCCAAGGCGTAAGCCTGACTTACATCGGCGTGTGAATAACCATGCAGCATGATAATTACGTTGTAGATGACATGATCTCTGCGAAAGCCATTGCGGCCAGAGTAGAGGCCATGGCACTGGAAATAAACGAGTACTTTGCGGACACCAATCAGCTGATTGTTATCGGCCTGTTGCGTGGCTCGTTTATGTTTATCTCTGATCTGGTTCGAGAACTGCAGCTTCCGGTCGAAGTCGATTTTCTTGAGACTTCATCCTACGGTGATTCAATGGAATCATCCCGCGAAGTACGGATCCTTAAAGATTTGCGCGGTGAGATTAAAAATCGCGATATCTTAGTGGTGGAAGACATCGTCGATACCGGCCACACGTTGAATCATGTCATTCAGTTGCTGGAATCACGCAAGCCGGCGCGCATGATGGTGTGTGCCTTGCTCGACAAGCCGGAGCGCCGTGAGGTAGATGTTCAGGCGGATCTGGTCGGTTTTGAAATTGAAGATAAATTCGTTGTCGGCTACGGTATTGACTACGCCCAGCGAAACCGGAATCTGCCCTATATTGGCGCGGTTCGGTTCCTGGACGAGTAGCTGCAGTCGTCTAAGCTGGATCTTGATCCATCGCCGCGTTAACATTCGCTCTTCCATATAACCTGTGTGAATCAGATGACAAATAGTGGCACCTACGCACCTCTTGTAAACGTACTCGCTGGCGGCCAGCAGGCTGAGCAGAATACGTTAATACGCAATGTTGCACTTGCGGTAGCAGGCTCGATTGCATTGTGGATCAGCGCCAAGGTACAGATTCCATTTTATCCGGTACCGATGACTCTGCAGACCCTGGTCGTTCTGGTTGTCGGCATGGCCTATGGCTGGAAATTAGGCGGCGCCACCGTAGCGTTGTATCTGGCTCAAGGTGCGATGGGTCTTCCGGTATTTGCCGGCACTCCAGAAAAAGGCATCGGCCTTGCCTACATGTTCGGTCCAACCGGTGGTTTTCTATTGGGGTTTCTGCTTGCAGCCGTTGCGGTGGGATATCTCGCAGAGCGCGGTTGGGATAGAAATATTCTAAGCACCGCAGGTGCCATGCTCATCGGCACGACGCTTATCTACATTCCGGGCTTGTTGTGGCTAGGCTCCGTGATCGGCTTTGATCAGCCGGTATTGGAATATGGCATCAAACCATTCCTTTTGGGTGATGTATTTAAGCTGGTATTGGCTGCTTTGTTTATGCCTATGATCTGGAATGTTGTTAAGCGAATGTCTAACGACAAGTAATTCTGGTTTTAACGGCAGGTCCAAGTGACCTGCCGGTTATGAATGGCTGTGGTGTTGTTTGCTTGAAATTATCATGTCTGTAGAGCAGCAATCGGCAACGTATCGTCAGCAATGCCATTTGGCTTACTTCGTTGAGGGCCTGTGATGGCTGGTGTGTCGGAGTAGGCGGTACGTTGGTAGTTTCATGGATTCAGGTCCCCCTGTCGGTGGTATCTGTTGTTAATCCTTCTTCTCGAAGCGCCACCTTTCTAATTTTCCCTGTTAAGGTTTTTGGTAGCTCGTCCATTATTCGCACATATCTCGGAATGGCGAAAACTGGAAGATCATGGCTGGCGGTCTCGATCCATTGGTCTATGTCTTGTTTTGCTTTCTCTTTTAAGAGAACAGCGATCATCACCTCATCTTCCATGCCTTCACCGCCATCTGCCGGTACGGCGTAAGCCGCGACTTCAGCGATTTCGTCTACTGCTAAAAACGCCTGTTCCACTTCATAGCTTGAAATGTTCTCACCGCGTTTTCGAATGCAGTCCTTTATTCGATCGACGAATATGAATTCTCCTCTGGCATTGCGATAGCCGGCATCACCCGTGTGGAACCAGAAGTTGCGCCACGCATTGAGCGTTGCTTCAGGCATGCCGACATAGCCGGACATGAAGCCGTTGGCCAGTTTGGGTCTGACCATGATTTCACCAATGCGCTCATCTGGTACTGGCTCATCGGTTTGCGGATGGCGGATCTCTACCTGGAAGTACTTATCGTAGACGTGGCCACAGGTGCCTGGCGCACTGTCGTTGAGCTTCCCGTAAAGAGGTATATTAACTTCAGTCATGCCGTATAGCGGTACTACGGAGGGCACACCGAAGCGAACCCTGAAGGACTCTTCCGCCACTGCGGGCAGTGGTGCTGCGCCTATTACCTTTAGTGAGTGGTCCTGATCATGATCGGTTGCTGGTTGCGCCACAATAAATGCGGCTACTGCACCCAATGTATTGGTGTGGGTGATTTTGTAGTGGCGAATATCGTCTAGCCAGCGAGAGGCTGAAAACCTTCCACGTATTACTGCTTTGCAGCCACTCACAAGGCAGGCCAGTAGTTGCATGAACAGGCCATTGGCATGAAACAGGGGCAGGCAGATATAAAAATTGTCTGACTGTGTGAGTTCGTAGTTATCTATTGTACCGATCGCAAACAACAGGCAATGTGCCTGTGGCATCACCACCCCCTTGGAGGGGCCTGAGGTGCCGGAGGTAAACATGACACAGGAAACGTCGTGACTGTTACCAAGGCAGATTTGATCTGCAGGCATGGGGTTGTCACCCTGTTCGTTTAACAGCGCAATGGTTAGAAGCTTTGCGTTGTGCTGAATCGACTGGCAGGCATCCAGGTGTTTGTTATCGGCAATTAAAAACTGGCTGTCGGATATATCAATCTGATGCTTTAATGGTGCGCCTCGCATGCTGGTATTGATGGCAACCATTGTCGCGCCAAGAAAACTCAAGCCTAACCAGTAGCGGCAAAAGTCCAGCGGTGAATCGACCAGCAGGGCGACGTTGTCGCCCGTCGTGACTCCACAAGATTGCAGCTGTTTCGCTGCGACTAACGCGTGATGTTTGCAGTCTGCGAATGTCCAGTGGGTGTCATCAATGAACTCAATGGCGGTGCGCTGGGCGTGTTGTTGCGCCTGTGCTACAACCACTCGCGGTATCGTCCAGTGCGAGGGATTATGTAGAGTGAAGTCGTTCGTGGGTTTCATGCGCTTATTGTACGGTAGCTATGCCGGTATGGGTATCTGCGAAATGACGATGAGCAAGTGAAATACACTTGGAGCTGTATTGTCGGAAGTCGTTATGAGATCGAAAACTCACGGGATATGCTGGCTGAGCAGTGTTTTCCGGGTTGTGGTGTACTCACTGGCGTCAGGCTTATGTTCCAGTAATCGTCACCTATTATAGCGGTGGTTCTGTCTGGGCGAGAAAGTAGCGGGAGCCTATAGATTAGGCGTCTCGGTCAGTGATGACAATGGGTTTAATTATCGCGGCTAAGCGCTTTTACTCAATAGACTGCGATGAGATATTAAGATAGTACCTTATAGAAATCCTATTGATCAGTTGGAATTGTCGTTACGACACGAGATAAAGTACTTTTATCTGAACAAGGAATATCTATATTCAATGTGTAGTCAAAGTTCCATGATCGAAAAATAGAGTCCGCTTTTCTTGAATACTTAATTTTAATAGTATTTTTCCATGGCTTCCGGTCCATGATCGACGCTTGCCGTACTTAATTGACCAGTGACTGATAAAGCGTTGGAAAGATTCTTTTCCAAATTGAATTGTGTATGCATATCGACTACGAAAAAAGAACGCGCCGCAAGATCCGCACTTAACAATAGTGAAGTCAGAAGGTGCGTCTATTTCTAACCATTTCTCGAGTTCTTCCTCTATTGCATCATTGCGTGTGATTATTACACCCGGAAGGCTCAGCACAAGTGCAGTGCAGAAGGTAGCCAAGGCAATTACGTATATTGTACTTCGAGACATGTATAAAGCTCCGCTCACGAAGGGTGTAATTAACTATAGCAGGCGAGAAATATTGACTAACGTTTGGGTTCGGATGAAGTCAGGGCGATGTTCGTAATTGATTGCACCGTAGACTGGCTACTACTTCATTGCCGTACTTCTTCTAGGACGATGCCCGCATAAGGCGTTTCTCGTAGTAGAATCTGCCATGCTCGTGGAGAGAGGCAGGTTTGAGTACTTTTTTAGCTAAATATAATGCAGGAAGTCATGTGGGTGACTCCCTGCAATCAAGTTATGCGAATCTCGCTACACGATTCTCGGGTTAAGAGTCGTTGTTACTTTGCTCGACGCGTTCTTTGTTGAAATTACCAGCGCTTCGTTGAGTTTCTTTTGTAAGCGGTTGTCAAAGTGTCCGTAAGGTTTTACCGACGTTCCCATCACTTCAAAAGGTACGTGCACTTCTTCTCCGGCAGCGAGAGTAAGTGGCCCGCGGTGGTTCAATTTTGAAAAGTTAAAGCGACCATAGTCTGCCGCAACAGGTGTTGCGTTGGTGATGGTTACTGCATGAGGGGAAGTGTTCTTGATAACGGCCGCTAAGCTGTCGTTGCCCCAGCGGTGCGCGAGTTGTACGCGGAATGTATCCGTGTTTGCAGTGTAGCTTGTTGTTGAGCTTATCCCTGCATTGGCTGTACGTGCTAATGCCGCAGAGGCGATACCGGCACCGATGCCTTTAAGTGCGGTACGTCGAGAAATAGGCGCGGAGTGTTTTGAAATAGTCATTGAATACCTGATATTCATTGTGTTGAACTTATAGCATTGGGGTTTTTACTGTGAATTTCAAGCGCTTATCGCTTAATTGCACCGTTGAATTGTGTAAACTCTTCTTAACTGAAGCTGGGCTGAACCGATGGACCCGATAAACTATCCACTGATTGCTATTGCGGCGTTCGTGTCTATTTTAAGCCCGGGTCCCGCGACATTGGCGATAATGAGTTTGTCTATGAATCAAGGGCGACGATATGGCGTGGTGCTGGCAAGCGGCATATTGACTGGTTCGCTGTTCTGGTCAATGTCTGCGGCATTCGGGCTTGGGGCAGTTATGCATGCGAACGCCTGGTTGTTTGAAGTCATAAGGTATGCGGGTGCTGCGTATCTTATTTACTTGTCTTATCGATCTTTGCGTTCGGCTTTGGCTGCTACTCCGACTGAAGTTGTTAAGGCTGAAGTCACCGGGTTGGGTGCTACCTATGTTCGTGGCTTGCTATTGCACCTGACTAATCCTAAGGCTATTCTATTTTTCGGTGCGCTTTACTCGCTTGGTGTGCCCAATGGAATTGGTTTTAGCGGGTTGTTATCAGTGATTGGAATGGTCGGTGTTATTAGTGCGTGCATATTTTTTGGCTACGCGATGTTGTTTTCGTCAGCGGTAGTGCGTCATTGGTATTTGAAATTAAGAAGGGTGTTTGAGTCAGCTTTTGCATTGTTGTTCGGTATTGCCGGAATAAAAATTCTGGCTGCAAAAATTACGGCATAAAAATATAACGTTGTAAGTCATGGCACTGACCACACCTCGGGCCGACGAATAGATCGCGGCAGCATGCTCACTCGCTCACACGTCGGGTTTCCAGGGTGGAGTGTGCCGCAGAAAAAGTCGGAGTCCCAGTGAAACCCGACGCGTGAGCGAGTGGTATGACTGACGAGCCAGCTAACCTTCGCTCACGCTAACGGTTTCAAAGGGCATTGCCCACTTTGGTTCCACGGATGTCACCATGAGTAAATAGCCATGCTT
This sequence comes from uncultured Granulosicoccaceae bacterium, assembly GCA_938041955.1. Classification (GTDB taxonomy): domain Bacteria; phylum Pseudomonadota; class Gammaproteobacteria; order Granulosicoccales; family Granulosicoccaceae. The sequence continues at coordinate 7,710 of CALISD010000037.1, forward strand.
TCAGGCCCTCTTTTTTTGGCTGGCCCATAACCCGATAGCTATTAATACCAGGCCTGCGAAGTCACTAACTGTTGGTGACTCATTGAGAACCAAACTGCCGAGTAGCAATGCTACCGGTGGAATGATGAAGGTGACCAGCACGGTATTGGTGGGGCCGGCAGACCTTATTAAGGTAAACCATACTACGAAGGCGCATGCCGTACTGAAAGTGGCAAGTGCGAAAAGTGCCAGCAGTGACCTTGTTGTGGGCATGGTTTGCAGTGGCCAGTCGCTGTAGGCGGCCAGTGGTGCAATCAACAGTGCGCCGGCTAATAGCATACCTGCTGCAGAAACAGTCGGTGCTCTGGATGAAAAGCGGCGGCCGTATACGTTGGCAAAACCATAGCTCAATGTAGCGCCAAGCATCGCGAATTGCCCGGCCACCTGATCAGTCAGGCCGCGAACCGCGTCAGCACCCATGATGAGTGCTACACCTGCCATGCCCAGAATTACAGCGATCAACTTATGTTGTGTTATTTTTTCATTGTCAGTCAGCCAATGAGCTACCAGCAGTGTGAACAGCGCGGAGGTAGAGTTGAGAATGCCGGCCACGCCGCTGTCTATCTTTGTTTGTGCCCACAGTATTAATGCAATAGGCAGGGCTGCTCGCAGTAAGCCGAGTACTGCAATCTCTTTCAGGAACAGTGAGTCAATAATGATGCGTTCCCGTTTGATAAGGACATACCCGATAAGTAATAGACCGGCCAATGCCAGTCGACTACATGCCGTGGTGAAGACTGGTATGCTTTCCAGGCAGATGGCCATAAGCATGAAAGAGCATCCCCACAGCAGTGCGAGGACGCCGAGTAGTGCCCAGTCACGTTGACTCAAACTTTATGGCTATCTGATGCAAGTGCTGTCTGAGAATCTTGTGGTACCTGGTCTCTGTTGGTCATGCTGTAGTCACGCTCAATATTTACCACGCGCAGGCGGTAGTCTTTGAAGTAGCTGGATCGCCCGATGTTTTGTGCAATTCGGTGTTCGGCGACGTTGCGCCACTCATCCAGTGCGCTATGGCTTTCGAAGAAAGACAGCGACAGCATCTTGCTTTCATCGGTCAGGCTCTGAAATCGCTCTACGGATATAAAGCCATCAATTGCCTCGAGGGTAGTGCGTAGTTCTGCAGCGAGTTTCAGGTACTTGTCTTTGTGTTCCGCCTTGGGCCACACTTCGAAGATTACGCCGATCATTGTTGCTCTCACTCTTTAGTTGTGTGATGGGATGTGATGTGAATTTTATTGCCCGGATGCCAGTGTAAAGAACTGCCGCTCTTCACGGCGGATAAATTTCTCACGCATTGCGAACTCATAGTTTGCCTGCCCTTCAGGGTGAGATGCCAGCCGTTTGCGGTAGGCCTCATAGTCTGTGAGGCTTTTAACATGGTAAAGCCCGTAAGCAGTCGTTGTGGTGCCTTCATGTGGCGCGAAATAGCCGATAAGGTCTGCGCCGCACTGAGGAATAATGCGTCCCCAGGTTTTTGAATATTGTTCGAACTCTGCTTTTTGGGTGGGTTCTATTTCATAACGGATGATGCAAGTGATGGCCATTGTTGTTCTCTCATTGTGAGGCTGATGAAGGTCATCTTATCTGCTTGTGTGTGTATAAAGGTTCGGCTAAGATCGAACTATGTATGACGGGCCCAATATCGTACCCATTGCTGCGCTGATCGGTGATCAGGCGCGCGCTTCAATGCTCACTGCGTTAATGTCTGGTGAGGCGTTAACTGCCACTGAGCTTGCCGCTGAGGCTAATATCACCAAGCAAACGGCCAGCGGTCACCTCGCTAAGTTAAGAGAGGCTGGCCTAATAGTGGTTGCGAGCCAGGGCAGGCATCGATATTTTAGGCTGGCGAACAAAGATGTAGCGGATTTGCTTGAAACCTTGATGGGTGTGGCGGAGCGTACCGGTTCCAGGCGGGTAATTCCCGGGCCTAAAGATGCGCAGCTTCGCAAAGCGCGAGTGTGCTACGACCATCTGGCAGGTGAGATGGGGGTGGAGTTATTTGATTCCCTTCAGAAGCGTCAATTGATACTTTTGGCTAAAGACGATAGTGAGTTGCAGTTGACTTCCTCTGGTAGGAAATTTTTCAATGGCCTCGAAATAACACCTAATCTGCCCGCAAGTAGTCGTCGCCCGTTGTGCCGGGTGTGTTTGGATTGGAGTGTTAGGCGTCACCACCTTGCAGGTGCATATGGCGCGGCACTTCTTGAACACTGTTTTTCTAAAAAGTGGGCAAAGCGGGTTGAAGGGTCGCGAGTAGTGCAATTTAGCAAGCGTGGCGAATTGCAATTCAGGTCAGAGCTGATTAATTAACTTCTCTTCGGTTTCAGGTTTATTTATAGACACCGCCTTCACTTCTATTGGTCGCATGCCCAATAAATGGGTTGTGCATCTACATTCCGGTGTTTGCTGTTGCAATAGGTTTAGATGCTTATAGATCCGCTTGTGTTTTTGGAAGCTCGACGCGTGATGAAGTGAGTTCAATAAGCGTCATTTCACTGATGGTGCCGAGGCGCATTATAGGTCCCCATGTGCCTGTGCCCTGCGATACGTATAAGGTGGAATCACCAATACGGAATTCTCCTTTCATTCGCGGAAACTGGCGCTTTACCAAAACACCGAATGGCCATACCTGACCGGCATGAGTATGGCCGGATAGCATTAGGTCGATCCCGCTGCTGGCGGCCACTTCAAAGCCTTGCGGTCGGTGATACATGAGGATTTGAAACTTGCTATCGGATCTCTTAATTGATGGTAGTTGGGTGGCTACTTCATTGGCGCTGTCTGCATCGTCAATTCCAATGATTTCAATATCACCGAAAGTGATTGCCTCGTTACGCAGCACTCTTACGTTATTGGCTTCAATAGAGTCAATGGCTTTTTGCAGATTCACATAGCGTTCGTGATTACCGAGACAAAGCATGACCGGGCAGGTCAGTTGGCTTAGTGGTGCTAAATATTGAGTGTTGACAGCACTTGAATCAAGCAGATCGCCAGTGATCAATACTATGTCAGGCTGATGCTTCATTGTTTGCTTTACCACCTTGTCTACAAATTCTGCGCGTCGGCTGCCCGCGTGTATATCACTAAGGTGAATCAGCCGGTAGGGACGATTAATTTTATTGCTGGCGATATTGAGACTGGTGTTATGTATACGATGTGCGGCTGCAATGGCGTGACATGCCAATGCAACCCAGAGCGCTGTGGCTATGAACGCCACGGTACTTTTCGGAAAAATGAACAGCAGTGCAGAGCACACAGCCACTACGTTCATCAGCAGCGTTGTGATGCCGATCAGCTGTGTGGCAGGCCACTTGACTAATAAGTTGGCCGTTCGGAATGAAAAAAATATCCATAGACTTATGAGTGGGGCCGCAAGAAAGCTCCAGGTGATTGCGTTTGACGTATCTGTCTGTGTCCACCATGAGAAAAGTATTGTCAGAGGCGCGACGACAATTATCCATAAAACGGGTGTAGCTACTAACCAGAACATGTAGTCTTCTTTTGGTTGT
>CALISD010000038.1 GCA_938041955.1 uncultured Granulosicoccaceae bacterium
GCGTTGCCTGTGGTGCAAACATTGATCTCACGTGGATTACCCTCAGCACTATTCTTCGAAGTACTCGGAGAGAGAACGGTAGCGTTGGCTCAGCTGGCGTTTAAAAAAGACGCCAGTGCTGGCTACGAACCAATGCTCGAACGGCTGTTGAGCCCGGTATTGGCATTGTGTCTTGAACATCGTATCCCGATCATCGGCAACTTCGGCGGCGCCAACCCGTCCGGTGCTGCACAGTGCATTTTGGCCCTTGCTTTAAAGCTTGGCCTAAAGCCGCCGCGTATCGGTATTGTTGAGGGGGATGATGTTCGTGGACTCAACCTGGAACAGTATCCGGTGTTTGAGGCAGACATGGGTATCGATACCTTTGGCGGAGAGATCATAGCGGCCAATGCCTATCTGGACGCTCAGCCTATGGTAGAAGCATTGAGTGCCGGGGCAGATATCGTTGTCACCGGCCGCACGGGTGACCCATCATTAGCGTTGGCTCCATTGATCTGGCATTTTGGCTGGTCACACGAAGACTGGAATCGATTAGCCGTCGGTTCGGTTGCCGGGCACTTGCTGGAATGCGGTGCGCAATTGGCAGGCGGGGTCTTTTTTGATCCCGGCTACAAAGACATTCCTGACCCGGCAAACATAGGCTTTCCTATTGCTGAAATAGATGCGGACGGGGGCTTACTTGTCACCAAAGCAGACGGCACGGGAGGCTCGGTCAGCGTTGCCAGTGTGACGGAACAACTTTTATACGAAGTGCATGACCCGGCCTGCTACATCACACCGGACGTCACCATCGACATGAGTAATATTGAACTGACGCAAGAGGCTCCAGACCGGGTTCGAGTATCGGGTGTGCGTGGCTTGCCTCGACCCGAACAGCTAAAAGTTACCATCAGTCATGAGGGTGGCTGGCTAGGTGAGGGTGAGGTGAGCGTCGCTGGACCAAACTGTCGCGCACGGGCGATTGCGATGGCAGACACATTGCGTGAGCGCCTGAAAATCCGAGAGCTTCCAGTGCGCAGCCGCGTCGATCTCATCGGCCTTGGCGCTGTGCATGATAATGATGCCGGTGATCTAACCCGTGAGTTCGGTGAAAATGAACCAACAGAAATTCGCGTACGCATTGCCGCTGCAGGAAGCAATCAGGAAGACGTAGATCAGGCCGCTCGAGAAGCACTTGCAATGCTTTGCTGCGGCCCTGCAGGAACCGGTGGTGCGCGCTGGAACACTACCCGAAGAGTGGCTACACGATCTTGTCTTGTGCCTAGAAGCGATGTGCCGGCAAAAGCTGTCTTTTTGGAGCAAGGCAAATGATTGAGGTCCCGTTACATGAGGTTGCACACGGCCGTGCGGGAGATAAAGGCAATCGTTTGAATATCAGTATCATTCCTTATCACAAGGACGCGATGCCGGTGTTAGCCAAACAGTTGACTGAAGCGCGGGTGTTGGAATTTTTTCAGCATCGAGGGACTACCGCTGTGAGACGGTATGATCTTCCAAGATTAAGCGCCTTTAATTTTGTCATTGATGACGTTCTGGAGGGTGGGGTCAATACCGCGCTGAACCTGGACGGACATGGCAAGACACTTTCGTTCCTGCTGCTTTCGATGCCTGTTCATATCGACCGTTTGTTTTTGGCAGCGGGAAGCCCATGGGCGCAAGCTAATAACGCCAAATAAAATCTACTCACAGGCCGTGAGTTAAGGGTCAGCGCTTGCGCTGTTGATCTGCTGGACGAGTGTTGTCCGGCCTTGCTCACGCGGCGGGTTACCTTGATCTTACATGGCTGGTGATTGTGTTTTCCTTTTCAGGCTCTTGCGGGTGTACTTAGTATGGTCGGAAGTAGAAGGCAGTCGTGCGTCGACCTAGGGTAGCCCGCAGCGTGAGCAAGGATCAGCGTTTACGCTGTTGATCTGCTGGACGGGCGTTGTCTGGCCTTGCTCACGCGCCGGGTTGCCTTGATCTTACATGGCTGGTGATTGTGCTTTCCTTTTCAGGCTCTTCCGGGTGTACGAAGTAAGGTCGGTAGTAGAAGGTAGTCGTGCATCGATCCAGGGTAGCCCGCAGCGTGAGCAAGGATCAGCGTTTACGCTGTTGATCTGATGGAGGTGCGTTGTCTGGCCTTGCTCACGCGGCGGGTTACCTCGATCTTCTATGGCTGGTGATTGTGTTTTCCTTTTCAGGCTCTTGCAGGTGTACGAAGTATGGTCGGTAGTAGAAGGTAGTCGTGCATCGATCCAGGGTAGCCCGCAGCGTGAGCAAGGATCAGCGTCTATGCTGTTGATCTGTTCGCGTGCGTGTCTGCCTTGCTCATGAGACGGGTTACGTGGATCTTCTATGACTGATGATTCCGAGGTTAGCTACCGTCTACACTATTATCCGATAAGATCGATCTATAACTCTACTTGCTGCTCAAGCCATTGCCGTACAGTCGCAAATTTGTTTTCTAGATGACGCTTCAAAATAGTACCGAGCAGTTGTCCATCACGCTTATCAAGTGCCACTATCATCTCGTCGTGCTCGTCGACTGCCTGTTGCCAGCGCTCTGTACTCATATTGGCAACGTATCTTGCGCGACGAACACGCACGGCAAGTGAACGATACATTGTGGCAAGTGTCTGATTGCCCGCCGCCTGCATAATGATTTCGTGAATGCGCTGGTTGTGACTGAAGTATTCCTGCAGTTCCGAGTTTTTAAAGTGCCCAAGCATGGTCTCGTGAGTGCGTTTTAACTCTGCCAGTTGGTCATCGCTTATATTTTTACAAGCCAACTCTCCTGCCACCGCCTCGAGTGCACCCATCAGAGGAAAGACTTCTTCCAGGTCTTCCAGCGTAATGGCGCGAACCCGGGCACCTTTGTTTGGCTCAAGGGTGAGCAGCCCGTCTGCTGCCAGTACTTTTAATGCTTCACGCATCGGTGTGCGTGATACACCCAGTTTTTCGCACAACTCACGCTCAGGTACTTTGGCATTTGCCTCCAGCAGGCCTTCAACAATCATAGTCCGCAATCGATCAGTTAGCTCTTCATGCAACGATGGCCGGTTAATGGAGGCAACGCGATCAAGTGAGCTCATGAGGTTCTCCTGTAAATATTCATTGAGTGACTGCCTCGTTGGCAACTGGCGGGGTATCAAGCGACAGTGCCAGCACCTCGGCAACATGCACTGCCGGTCGGGCGGTTCCTTGTTCAATCTGATGGCGGCAGGAAGTGCCATCCGCGACGATTAATGTTTCTGCCTCCGCACTGCGCACTGCAGGCAGAAGATCCAGCTCTGCCATTTGCATGGATACTTCGGCGGTATCTGTGGCAAGACCGAACGACCCTGCCATGCCGCAACAGGCGGACTCTATGACTTCAACTTCTAAGCCCGGAATGAGTGACAGGGTTTTTTGCACGGAGGAGAAAACGCCAAGTGCTTTCTGATGACAGTGACCATGAAGCATGGCTTTTTCTGCCGGTGCATTAAGCGTCCAGTGTAAATTGCCGGAGGCATGATCTTGTAGTATCAGTTCTTCCAGTAGCAGTGTATTTTCTGCCACTGTGTCGGTAGCGGGGCCGGGTATAAGTACCTTGTATTCATCACGTAGTGTGAGCAAACAGCTCGGCTCAAGGCCCACAATAGGTACGCCTTTTTCTGCCCAAGGTAGCAACGCATCGACCATTCTTTGTGCTTCAACGCGGGCCTTGTCGATCATGCCAGTAGCCAGATAAGTTCGGCCGCAACATAGTTTTCGCTGGCCAGGCACTTGTGCGATGTTGACTCGATAACCTGCCGCTGCCAACACTTTTTTTGCGGCACGCAGGTTGTTGGGTTCAAACCAGGTGTTGAAGGTGTCGGCCAGTAACACCACATCGCGTTCACCAGAGTTGCTTGATTGCCCGTCAGTAAAGGGGGAGGCAGCCCAGTGAGGTAGTGATCTGTGAGCCGCAAAGCCTGTTAGCGACTGAGTCAGCTTTGCAATCCATGAGTATTTGTTTCGTAGGTTCATTATGCCATGCAGCCTGGAAGCAAACGGCGCATAGCGGGGCAGGTGTGCAATCAGCCGGTCATGGAACCGATAACCATGGACTGCTGCGCGTGCCGCCTGTACTTCCAGCTTCATTTTTGCCATGTCCACGCCGGTCGGGCACTCACGCTTGCAGGCTTTACAGGATACGCAAAGCTTCATGGTATCGTTCATGGCATCGGAGCTCATGGCGTCAGAACCTAATTGACCGGACATCGCCAAACGCAGTGTGTTGGCTCTGCCGCGAGTAACATCTTTTTCGCTTCGGGTAACCCGGTAAGACGGGCACATCACACCACCTTTAATTTTGCGGCAGGCGCCATTGTTGTTGCACATTTCAATAGCGCCCTGCAGCCCGCCACTGGCACCAGGCCATTCGGACCAGTCCAGCTGCTGTTTGATTGGCATTATTTTATAATCAGGCTTGTAGCGAAATAGCTCGCGATCATTCATACGTGGAGCGTTGACGATCTTACCCGGGTTAAACAGGTTTAATGGATCAAACCTTTGTTTCACGCTTTCAAAGCAGCTGACCATTTGTGCGCCAAACATCTTGCCATGAAATTCGGATCGGGATATCCCGTCACCATGCTCTCCGGAGTGCGATCCTTTATATTTAAGCACCAGATCGAACGCTTCTTCGGCAATCTCCCGCATGGTGTTGGCGTCTTTTTCAAGCTTCATGTTCAGCACCGGCCTGACATGCAGGCATCCGACAGAGGCGTGCGCATACCAGGTGCCCGGCGTGCCGTGCTTATTGAAAACCTCGGTAAGACCGGCGGTAAATTCTGCCAGGTCGGGTAACTCTACAGCGCAGTCTTCAACAAAGGATACCGGCTTGCCTTCCGATTTCATCGACATCATGATGTTTAAGCCGGCCTTTCTTACTTCGCCAATTCGGGATTGCATCGCAGGATCAATCGCATCGACAACGCCACCGTGCTTATCGCCAGAGCCATTCCAGGTAAAACCCAGATCAGCCATACGTTCATGAAGCAAAGATAAGTGTTTGAGGTTTTCCTCTTGCGTTTCGAATGCGAATTCAACCAACAGCACAGCGGCCGGCTCGCCACGAACAAATTCCGCGACAGAGGTTTTATACAACTCTATATCGCGGGCCAGCGCGATCATGGTGCTGTCGACAAGCTCAACCGCATGCGGTCCGAGTTCGACCAGATGTTGCGCGGCATCCATTGCTTGATAGAAACTCGGGAAATGGCAAACGCCGACGACACGTTGCCCGGGAAGCGGCCAGAGTTTTAATTCGATATCGGTAGAGTAGGCAAGGGTGCCTTCAGAACCTACCAACAGATGCGCAAGGTTGTGTTTTGAGTTCTTACTGTCGGTTGGTACAAGCGCATCAACGTTATAGCCACCCACGCGTCGCAACACATGGGGGAATCTTTGCTTTATGTTGTCAGCTTCTCGAGCACCCAGCGCCAGTAAATCTTCAGCCAGTGTGCGTTGTTCACCCGCCAAACCTTCCAGAGAGGCAGGAACTTCATCAAAACGCCATTGCTCACCGCTGGGTACAATTGCGTTAATCGCATGCACGTTGTGACGCATGGTGCCGTAATAAATTGATCGCTGGCCACAGGAGTTGTTGGCAGTCATGCCACCGATCGTAGCTCTTGATGCAGTAGAGACATCGACGGGAAACCACAGTCCATGGGGCTTCAGGTGGCGGTTTAATTCATCCAGAACTATCCCCGGCTGAACGACACAGCGACGGTTCTCGACATCGAGTTCGATCAGGTTGTTCAGGTAGCGTGAGTTATCAATGATCAAACCGGAGTTGACCGTTTGACCGCACTGCGAGGTTCCGCCGCCACGTGGCGTTAGCGGCATACCGTACTCACGTGCAATTTGCACTGTGGTTTGTACGTCTGCAACCGAACGTGGAATGACCACACCCGCAGGCATCATTTGATAGATGGAGGCATCAGTGGCGTATCGGCCGCGAGTGAATTGATCAGCGTACACATCACCCGCCAACTCTCTTTTTAGACGTCGCACCAGCTCGGGGTGTTGATTTATTTCCATTGCAATTCTTTTTCAATTTGTTTAATAATGAATTCAAAATTCATAATTAGCAACTCCCGCGGAGTCATTGGCATGCGTACAGCTGGTCGTCATTTCCTACAGATACCTGGCCCCAGTCCAGTGCCTGATCGCATACTACGTGCGATCGACATGCCAGTCATCGACCACCGCGGACCGGGTTTCGCAGACCTCGGTAACCGTGTACTTAGCGGAATACAGGGAATATTCAAAACCACTCAACCGGTCATTATCTATCCATCGTCCGGCACGGGAGCGTGGGAAGCTGCACTGGTGAACACGCTTAATCAGGGTGACAAACTGCTGATGGTTGAAACCGGGCACTTTGCGTTTCTGTGGCAAAACCTCGCCCTCAAGCTCGGGCTGCAACCGCAGCTTATTGAAACCGACTGGCGCCGCGGCGCTGACCCGCAACTAATCGAACAAGCGCTACTGGCAGATAAAACACACACTATTAAAGCCGTCTGTGTGGTCCACAATGAAACCTCAACAGGCAGCACTTCGCGAATTGATGCTGTGCGCCAGGCGATAGATGCTGCAAAGCATCCGGCACTGTTAATGGTCGACACCATTTCGGGACTGGCATCGGCAGATTTTCGATTCGACCAATGGGGCGTTGATGTCGCTATATCCGGCTCACAAAAAGGCCTGATGTTGCCACCCGGTTTATCCTTTAACGCAGTCAGCGAAAAGGCACTGGATGCTCATAAAAACTCGTCCCTTTCAAAAGCTTATTGGGATTGGTCAGAAATGATCGAAGCCAACAAACGAGGTTATTTTCCTTATACCCCATCGACCAATATGCTGTTCGGTTTGGCTGAAGCCATTGATATGCTAAATGAAGAGGGGCTCGACAATGTGTTTGCACGCCACAAAAGACACGCAGCTGCAACGCGGCAGGCAGTAGAGGCGTGGGGCTTTGAAGTGCAGTGTCAGGTTGAAAACGAGCATTCGCCGGTTTTAACAGCGGTTCGGGTACCAGAGGGCTCTGACGCGGATCATCTACGGTCTGTCATTCTTGCTGAATGCAATACGTCGCTGGGCAACGGTTTGTCGAAGGTGCAGGGCAAGGTATTTCGCATCGGGCACCTGGGAGACATAAACGACGTCACTTTAATGGGCACTTTATCTGGTATCGAAATCGGTTTGCATTTGGCGGATGTGCCACACCAGACAGGCGGTGCGCAAGCTGCACTGAATTACTTAAAATCGATTCGTCAGGAAAAATTGAAAGCGGCATGACTTATTTACAATAGAGGACTGCCGCGCAATTGTTGTGAGAAGTAGGGTAGATTGAATGCAATACGTACCGCGAAAGCGGATTGTTAAGCACATGTCGTTAAGCACTTGGAGAGGAAAGTAATCATGAAAAAGACACTAGTTTCCGTACTGTTCGGAACAGCACTGGCACTTGGCGCAAGCACGGCAAGCGCTGATAAATTGATATTGAAATTTGGCCATGTGGGTAATCCGGGTTCCCTGTTCGAAGCCTCTGTCAATGAGTTTGTAAAGAACGCTAACGCGAAACTGGGTGACCGGGCTGAAGTTCAGGCCTTCGGTTCTTCGCAGCTAGGCAAAGATAAAGAACTGCTGCAAAAGCTTAAGCTCGGACAAATCACGTTCTCGTTGCCTTCATCTGTCATGTCGTCGGTAGCTGATGAATTTGGTGTATTTGAAATGCCATACATCATTCAATCCCGTGAACACATGAAAGCGGTGCAGGCAGAAATTGGAGACAGTGTCTTTAATGCTGCCGCAGAATCTAAAGGCTATAAAATATTAAGCTACTACGAGAATGGTTTTCGACACATAACCAACAACACTCGCCCGGTAAACGTGCCGGCTGATCTGCAAGGCATAAAGCTGCGAACCCCCAAAGGTGAATGGCGTGTAAAAATGTTCCAGCTTTACGGTGCGAATCCCACACCCATGGCATTCTCTGAAGTATTCACTGCGCTGAAAACAGATGTTATCGACGGTCAGGAAAACCCGTACGCGCAAATCTGGTCTGCAAAGTTTCAGGAAGTGCAAAAGTATCTTTCAATCACCGGCCATGTATACACACCGGCCTACGTTCTTGTCTCTGCCAAACACTTTGCCAAGTTGCCCGAAGATATTCAGGCGGACTTAATGGCGGCCGCGGCTGAATCACAGGAAGCGGTATACGAAATGGCAGCCAACCTGGAAACCGAGTTACTACAGAACCTGATTGACGGCGGAATTACTGTCAATGAAGCTGACAAGGCAGCGTTTGTTGAGGCGTCCAAGCCAGTGTACGAGGAATTTGCATCAAGCGTTAAAGGCGGGGCTGAATTGATAAGTCAGGTTCAGGCACTAGCAAAGTAAATCACCAAGAGAAAGCACCACTCTTGTCGGTGCAGACAGTATGCCTGTCTGCACCCGACAAGAGATTTTTTTGCCTCATGATCGTAGTGATTCACTCAATCTATGGAAGAGGCACTCTTCCTTCTCTAACTCAGGAGAATTCAATTGAATCGTATTTCGCGATCACTTGAAGCTTTGCTCGAAGTAATTTTGATGCTTTTAATGGTGGGGCTGACGGCAATTGTTGTGATTGCTGTTGTCTACCGCAAGCTTGATGCTTCTTTGTCGTGGTACGACGAAATTGCCAGTGTGCTACTGGCTTGGATTACTTATTACGGCGGTGCGCTTGCAGTGATTAAGCGCAAGCATATTGGCTTTGACTCGGTACTGTTATCCATTGCAATGCCGTACCGATGGTATTTGGCTGTGTTCGCAGAGTTGGTGTTTATCGCATTTTTTGCTTTGCTTGCCTGGGCAGGATGGGAAGTATTGATGGTACTTGAAGGCGACAATCTGGTTAGCCTGCGTTGGGTGCCGGTGCAATTCACGCAGTCTGTTATTCCTATTGGTGCAGCCCTGTTTATTATCTGCGAATTACTGGCGGCACCAGCGTACTTAAAAATGGTAGCTGCCGGCCAGTCAGCGGAACATCTGGAAATAGAGGCGGAAATCGCTGCTGAAGAGTTGAAACGCTCATGATGGTCTTCGGCATATTTCTGGTTTTATTATTGCTCATTTTTATCAATGTGCCCATCGCTGTGGCACTCGCAGTGGCAGCGGTAGTCGGTTTACTGGCGACCGAAGGTCCCGGTTCACTGGTCACGGTGGCGTTGGACATGTACGACGGCTCCACCAAGTTTTCACTCATTGCCATTCCCATGTTTGTGTTGGCCGGTGCCATCATGAACGCTGGTGGCATTACTGATCGCCTGATCAATTTTGTTGCCGCCCTGATCGGTTTTGTGCGTGGTGGTTTGGGCATGGTTAATATCGGAGTGTCGCTATTTTTCGCAGAAATATCCGGCTCGGCAGTGGCAGATGTTGCAGCCCTTGGCTCGGTCATGATTCCGCAGATGAAAAAACGGGGCTACTCCGCGCCGTTAGCTGCAGCGATAACGTCTTCGTCGGCATCATTGGCGATCATTATACCGCCCTCTATACCGATGATTGTTTATGGCGTCTCGGCGAACGCCAGTGTTGAGCAACTCTTTGTAGCCGGACTGGTTCCAGGTCTTTTGGGTGCCGCCGGTCTCATGAGTGTGGCGTATGGTTTTGCGCGCAAATACGACCTGCCAACAGAAGATGCGTTCGACACCAAAAAGGTGAAAGAAACTTTTATTGATGCGCTGCCTACTTTCCTGCTACCGGTCATTATCCTTGGTGGTATTTTTGGCGGATTCGTGACCGCTACCGAAGCGGCTGGTCTGGCGGTGGTCGCAGCAATCGGATTAAGCATGTACTACCGCGAGGTTAACTTTAAGCGCTTGCGTGTGGCGATGATTGAAGGCGGCATTCAAACCGCTGTAGTGATGTTGCTGGTGGCAGCGTCTGTATTGATGGGGGGGTTTTTAACCCGCGCCCAGGTGCCACAGGAGCTGGCTCAGTCAATGATGGAACTAACCGACAACAAGTACGTTATTTTAATGATACTGAACGTCTTTTTTCTCGTCATTGGTTTCTTTCTGCATTCGGTTGCGGCCATTATTCTGGTTGTCCCTATCGTCGTACCGTTAATTGAACTCGTCGGTATTGACCCTGTGCACTTTGGTCTGATCGTAACCCTGAATCTTGCCATCGGACAGCAAACGCCGCCGGTGGCTTCTGTGCTCATCACATCCTGTTCTATCGCCAAGGCGAACATCTGGGATGTTTCAAAAGTGAATATCTACTTTGTCGGCGTATTGTTCCTGGTGCTGATGCTGTGTACCTACGTCCCAGTGGTACCCATGTTTCTGGTCGAGTACTTCTATCGTTGATCAATGCCGCAGTATTCGTGTGTGAGCCGCCGGACACAGTGTGTGTCTGAAATATTTTTTGCATTAGTAACCAATATATAAGGAGAAACCGATTGGACGAGGAGCTGCTGTTCCATCGAGAAGGTGATACCGGAGTCATAGTGTTCAATCGACCGCTGCAACGTAATGCTCTCACGTTTGAGATGTATGAATCACTGGCAGGTATTTGCAACACCATCATCGACAAATCACTGGGAATCAAATCTCTAATTATCACAGGCTCGGGTGACAAGGCATTTGCAGCAGGTACTGATATTTCACGTTTCAGAGATTTTTCAAGCGCTGAAGACGCACTTGGTTATGAGCGAACCATAGACCGGGTACTGGGGGTTCTCGAATCCGTACCCGTACCAACAATTGCCGCCATTCGTGGCGCCTGCACCGGTGGCGGCGCAGCGATTGCAGCTTGCTGTGATATCCGTGTTGCCAGTGATGACATCAAGTTCGGATTTCCAATAGCCAGAACGCTGGGTAACTGTTTGTCAGTAGGTAATCTGTCGAGACTGGTTGAGTTATTGGGCGCGGCCCGAACGAGAGAGATATTGTTGACCTCCCGACTCATCAAAATAGATGAAGCCTTGGCAATTAATCTGGTGAATGAATCAGTCTCAGACCCTTTAGCCCGTGCGCACGAGCTGTGTGAACTTATGCGTGGCCATGCGCCATTAACGATCGCAGCATCAAAAGAGGGGCTGCGTCGATTACGACAAGCAGCCGCTAATGTCGAAGGCGACGACTTGATTGTGAAGTGTTATACCAGTGGCGATTTTCGCGAAGGTATGGATGCATTTCTGGCTAAGCGAAAACCGAACTGGAAGGGGTGTTAGAAGTAATGTCTCAAGGTAATAAGTCAGGCCCACTCAAGGGCATGCGTGTAATAGAACTTGCACATATTATGGCAGGCCCGGTCTGTGGGCTCATGCTGGCTGATATGGGTGCTAATGTTATCAAGGTTGAAAAAATCGGCACCGGTGATGACAGTCGGCGCTTTCTTCCACCAGACATTGAGGGCGAATCAGCTGCCTTTATGATGATGAATCGCAACAAGCGAGGCATAGCACTTGATTTAAAAAACGAAGAGGGAAAAGCCATTTTGCTTCGTCTGTTGGAAGATGCCGATGTACTGATCGAAAACTACCGGCACGACACCATGCAACGCCTGGGTCTGGATTATGAAACTCTTAAGAGCATAAATCCGGGATTGATTTACTGTGAGATCTCAGGCTTTGGCCGCACCGGACCCTATCGTGAACGCGGCGGTTTTGATCTTATCGCTCAGGGCATGTCAGGGCTGATGTCCGTCACTGGTGAAGCACCTGATCGGCCGCCGGTGAAAGTCGGCCCGCCGGTGACTGATATAACAGCAGGTATTCTGGCCGCTATGGGCGTCAGTGCTGCCTACGCATCAAAGCTGCAGACAGGTCTGGGCCAACGTGTTGATACGTCGTTGTTTGAAGCAGGTATTACCCACACATTCTGGCAATCGGCCATTGCATTTGCCACGGGTGTGGCACCGCAACCGATGGGCTCGGCTCATCCGCTTAACGCACCTTATCAATCCATTGCAACCAGCGATGGCTGGGTCAATGTCGGTGCAGCAAATCAATCCAACTGGCTGGGTATGCTTAAGGTGATCGGCAGCGAGTATCTGGCTGAAGATGAACGGTTTTTGAGCAACGCTGATCGTATGAAAAATAGAGTCATACTGATTAAGGAACTTGAAACTGTCTTTACTACGCGTTCGACCGATGCCTGGGTTAAGTTGCTGAACGATGCCGGTATCCCTGCAGGCCCGATACTGGACGTCATGCAAATGCATACAGATGAACAGGCATTAGCCAGAGAGATGGTGACAGAAGTCGATCACCCGGTAGCAGGGACGGTCAAAACGCTGGGCGCTCCAGTCAAGTTTCATGGCACCCCTGGCGGCATTAAACGCGCTGCACCATTGCTCGGCCAGCATAGTTCGGAGGTATTGCTCGAAATCGGTTATTCGAAGACAGACGTGCAGTTATTGTTCGATGCCGGTGTTGTTGGTTGACTAATAAAAAGCGTATCGTGGATGCGCTCTGGTCGTATGCCCCCAACGGTACAATGATTTGTAGGCGTATAGGCCTGCACATCAATTGCCTGTAGCTGAGTGGAACCGGGACACCCGATGCGTTAGCGAGAGGATCAAGTCCCCCTCGTCAAATCAAGCTAACAAACAATACAATGACACAGTAGATGCACTTTGCATCGATGAAACTTGAGTGACAGGCAATGAAGGCAAAGATACGCTCACTTGAAGTATATCTACTTCGCGGACCGGAAATTGATCGCCCTCATTGGGTCAGTCATTTTATCGTTCCAACCGCCAATGAAATTCTCGTGCGACTCACTACCGACGACGGGGTGGAAGGGTTTGGTCTGGCCACCAGTTACACTGATGCGCAGCCGATGGTTGATGTGTTTAAAAGCGGTATAGCCGACTTGATTGTGGGTGCAAACGCGCTGGCACCAGAGCGCTTGTACAAAACACTGTTTGCGTTGACTTCTAATCGTCACTCTACTGAGCGCGGCTGGGGGCGCGAGGCGCTGATACGAATATCGTCTGCCATCGATGTTGCCTGTTGGGACATTATTGGGAAAATGGCCAATCTGCCGTTGTATCAGTTGTTCGGTGGTTATCGTGACAAAGTACCGTGCTATGTCACTTGCGCCTACTACCGGGATGGAAAAGACCTCCAGGAACTGAGGGAAGAAATGGAGAAGCTCAAGGCCGAAGGTCATCTTGGCTATAAGGCAAAGGTGGGTGGTTTATCTTTGCAAGACGATATCGCACGCCTTGAAGTGATTCGTGATGTTATCGGTTTTGACAAAGAACTGATGGTTGATGTTAATCGAGCCTGGGATTTGAGCACAGCAACCCGGGCGATTCCGCTACTAGAGCCTCTTAAACCCCGCTGGTTGGAAGAACCGTTGCGCTGGGAAGATGATAGACGGCAATTGAAGCTGTTGTCGCAACGCACGACTATCCCACTGTCAGCCGGTGAAAGTGAACACACTATGTATGGCTGTCGCGCTATGCTGGAAGAGCAGGCTATTTCCATACTTCAGTTCGATGTCACCATGTTCGGTGGTTTTACCGAAGGGCGCAAAATGGCAGCCATGTGCGAACTCCACCATGTGGAAGTGACACCGCACCATGATTGCTTCATTCACGCACAGTTAGTAGCGTCCACACCCGCAGGCTGTTATGTGGAAGCGTTTACAGACCCCGAACGAGATCCATTGCAGGCAGAGCTTTTTGAGAACCCACCGAAAATAACTGATGGCTGGATGGCCTTGAATGATGCACCCGGTCTGGGATTGACTTTAGATGAAGCCACTGTCAGCAAATACGGCACAAGGATTTTGTAGTGGTGAAGGTTCGAATTTATTGAGGGCAATTAGCAACAATTAAGACCGCTTACGTTATTTTATACAATGGCTCTGGTCGGCTGAAAAAATCATACAAAATGGTATAGACCAGCAGGTAATTCTTCTGTTGAAAACTGGCGTGGGAAACTCCGGCCATCACGCTAAACTGTTTATCGTTATTTGGCAGTGCCGCAAAGAATTTGATCAAATCATCAATATGGGCTATGCCGTCAAACTCTCCGCGCATGATAATGGTAGGGCAGAGTATCTTTTCTGGTTTGATGAGAGGTAATTTGGAACACATATCGATGAACGTGCCATTGGGCATTGAATCATCCAATTCTGTAACGGCCTTGCTAAGCGCTTCAATAACAATATCATCAGCAGTACCCGGCTGGTCGCGATTCAACAAGCTATAGACACCGTCTCGGTCAAAAGCCCGGCGGTTTGAACTCATAAACTGCGGCAATTTCTTTTGCCGCTCCGCGAGTGTTGGGCTGCCGACACCTGTCCAGACAAACGCATCAAGTGCGAGGCGTGAAATTCGGTCCGGGTGATTCTCTGCAAACATTGCAGCGCGAAGCGCACCACCAGCAATGCCATAAACAAGGAATTTTTCATTGTTACGCAGTGACTGTATATAGGCGGAAGCCACCGCAAGATCTGAAGCTCCGTTGGCCGTGTCACAATTGATCTCACGGTCTTTATCAGAACGACCATACCCCTCCAGATCGACGCACCAGGTATCGAACCCAAGCGCTGCAAACCAGTCCATCACAGAACTGAACGGGCGCCCTGGAACCTGTAAATCAAAAGTAGCCTGCGATGCCATCGAAGACCCATGAACAAAAAGAACAGTGCCACGCTTTGTGTCCGGGTTGTCAACGTATTTTTCCCATAGAAACAGCTTTACGCCGTTCTTGTCGACCCAGTGTTCCTCACCCATAATGTTGTAGTCAGCGGCTGATTCTTTCATTGGCACTTGTTGTATTCGTTTTGAGTTTACTTAGTATATGACCATATACCGTTGCATACTGCACAACAGGGCAGACTTAGGTGATTCAGTGATCCAGGATTATGCTGTTACATCGTATGGCGGTCGCTTTTGTGGCCATCGCGTAGCATCGTGGTATTGACTGCCTAGTTGCAGTAATGCGCTATCGCTGTTACGTGCACCCATTAGCTGCATACCCATCGGTAATCCCGCGGAAGAGAATCCGGCTGGAACATTCAAGGCGGGCAGGCCAATAAGGGACGCTGGAATGACTACTTCCATCCACCGGTGGTAGCTACTCATCGGCTTTTCATTAACGTGAGTCGGCCAATGCGTAGACTTATCGAATGGGAACACCTGGCAACTGGGTAAAACTAGTACGTCATAGTGTTCGAAAAGCTTTGCAGCTTTTACAAACCAGTTAGAACGGATAAGACTGGCGTTGGCTATCTCTGTACCGCTTAAACTCAAGCCGCTCTCGATCTCAAATATCGCTTCGGGTTTAAGTTGTGAACGCTCTTCTTCGTTTTCATAGGTTTCGCTCAAATTGGACGCAATCGCGAATGAACGCAGAGTGGTCCACGATTTCCATAGCTGCTCACTATCATACGGGGCTGGCACCGCGTCTATCGTATGCCCCGCTTTTTCAAATACCTTAAGTGCTTGTTCGCAAACTTCAAGTACACCGGGCTCCATGGGAAGTGCACCACCCCAGTCGCCGAGCCAACCGATGCGTTGGGGCCTGCCCGGAGCGCTTGCAATGGACTTTGTAAAGTCAGGAATATTATGAACAGAGTGCGGATGCCGATCGTCCGGGCCTGCAATTACATCTAATAAAGTGGCAAGATCTTCAATGGTTCTTGCCATTGGGCCGAGTGTCGCCAGCTGGTGCAGGAATGTGTCCCCCTTAGGTTCACCAGGCACCAATCCATAAGTCGGTCTAAAGCCATACACATTGCAAAAGGCTGCCGGGTTGCGTAGTGAACCCATCATGTCCGATCCGTCTGCAACTACTACCATGCCCGAGGCCAGCGCCGCTGCTGCACCACCACTTGATCCGCCGCAGGTTTTCTTAACGTCATAAGGATTTCCGGTAGCGCCATACACCGAGTTATACGTTTGTGACCCAAACCCGTATTCCGGTGTGTTGGTTTTACCTATGATAATTGCGCCTGCATCACGCAATCGTTCTGCAATTAGATCGTCGTCGTCGGGGACGTTATCACGCAATATGGGGGAACCAAACGCACTAACGATGCCTTTGACGTTCACCAGGTCTTTCACGGCCATTGGTATGCCATGCAAGGTACCCGACACCGGTGCGCGATCAGCCTGCTGTGCCTTCGCAATTAGTGTTGATTCATCTTGCAGAGCGACGATCGCATTTATCGTCGGATTATACCGCCGGATTGTACTTAACGTATCCAACATTAATTGCTCGTAGCTGTAAGTGCCTTCGGCGACCAATGCATGAATGGTTGCGAGCGTTGGATCCAATGGGTTTTTCATTAATTGTCCTGAAAGGCCGTGTTTGCGACGTTAACTTTCGGCGATTATTCTATTTTATATTACTTTTTTAGACCACGCTGGTGTTTGGTATTTCACAAACCATGCGCTCGTTATCACATTCTTCACAAATCGAGACTGCGGAGACGTTTCGGATTATTCGAATCATACAAAAGCACATGCCAGACCCCTAATTGTCCGGTGCTAAAACAAACTGCTGTTGTTTTTGTCGAAATCGGTCAGGATCGCAGTGGTGACGGAGGGACAATTATGCATATACCATCTTCGATAAATTGCCGATAATATTCGTTTATCTTCGCTAAGCCTGGCTCAGAAAACCTACGGAAAAAACCACGGTTAGCTGTTGTTCGAGTTGGCACCGTTGACCATTGGAGTTTGGTCAAATGTTCGCTTTTACGGCGACAGGCCCTGTGATTTGTTTTTACCAGTTAAAACAAGGTTTTTGTTTTCCTGATCAATCTGGAAGTGGAATTGCGTTAATATATTCATTCCTAAAAGACCATCGATTCCCGTCGCCATATCAAAATCAAGCACTGCGATTTTTGTGTCTTTGAGTAAATAGGGACCTATCATTATTTCCGGTGCTAAATAAACAGTCCCTTGTACAACACCATTGGCTGTGCGGAACATTCTTTTTTCTTGTACCACAGCGTCAGCGCTGGAACGTAAAGAATAAAAGGATGCCTGTGACAGTGTGGTCATAGAGGCACCTGTATCAATCAGCAATTTGACAGTATCTTCACGACCTACAGTTAGATCGATCAGGTACTGAGATCCCCTTTGTTGCAAAGCGATCTTCTCTGAGATCTCGTGTATCGCATTGTCGGTGGTTAGAGCCTCATGAGCATTACCTGATAGTCTGCTTAGCGCGAGTGATGCCTGCTCTCCCACTAAACTATCATCTACCAGCTGTTTAAAATGGTCTGTGGCAGCAGCCTTATCTCCAAAACCAAGGTAAGCAAGTGCTTGTCTGTATTGATAAGACGATGTCATCAAACCTGACGCATTAATATGCGAATAAAAATTAACTAGAGAAAACCAGTCTTTTTGAATCGTATAAACACTATCAATTTCTTTTACGAACTCATTAAAATGAATTAGCAGATTGTTTTCGTCAATGTCTGTATACACGTAGGTTTTTGCAAGCAGGTACACATCCACTGCCTCCAGGTAACTGCCATTCTTCTGATTGAATTCCGCCAGGAGCAGTAAGACATCGATATCATCGTAGTAAATAGAAAGATACCTTTCTATCAGTTCAGAGAAGTCAGTGTTATTGCGAATTGTCGACAGATTACTTAGGTGATCCACTAAAGTACTTTTCAGTTTGACAGCTGTCTTTTGATCCAGTCGGACCGTCTCCTCATATAACAACATTGCTTCATCATAGAGCCGGTCATTTAGTAATCTGGAGAAAATACCAACCGCGGCTTTTCCCGGGGATGAGTATTGTTGTGCTATAGCGGGGGATTCATCGGTAAATGCTATATTTTTAACAGAGGCATTGTTCGAATCGCTAATGTTGAAATTTAAGGCAGGGGAGATATCATTAGTTTCATTGTCACCGCGAGCGGCGGCGCCAGGATTAGTATCGGACACTTTGTCAGCCAATTCTGAAGACACAGACCCGACCCAGGTTTTGCCCAACCAACCTGCGCTCACACCCGCTACAAAAACAACCGTGAGCAAAAAATGAGTATTCATTAAGTTCTGATGTGTCCCGGGGGAGTTTGAGCTTTTATCAATGAGAAACGAAGCCACAGCACGATTATAGTTGATGTATGCCGAGAGTTGTTAAAGGCGGGAAGCCAATAAACTCCCGGTGCTGCTTGCCACGGCCGTGGGCGTTCATTGGTATTAGGACACTCAAAACTACGTTAGGGTTCAATACCCGGATTAAAATATTGTCAATCAAATACACGCTAAAACGTGGTGCTATTGGGGACGAGTACAGAAATTGTCTATGGCTCCTAACCTATTGATACGTATGACTATAACGTACACTGGGCGCGATAAGCAAAGCTTGTTGCAGGATAGTCTTAATCTAACAGTAACTGTCGGCCAGCAGGTACGCTCGCTTATCCGATTCTGTTATTTTTAAGATTGTAAGTTGTCATTAAAAGCTTTTTATCTAAGCAACCTGCCGCTTTGCGGATAAAGCCCAGATACCTGCAACTGTCAGCATTGAACCACCCGCCAGGTTGAAACGCTTATGAGCTTTCGGTGAGCGCAAAATGCGTCTGGCAGTCCCTGCAAATACTGCATACATTGTGGCATTGATGGTTGCCAGAAGTACGAACGTACATGCGAGAATCCAAAGCTGTGGTGCTACTGGTTCGGCGGTATTCAGAAACTGTGGAAGAAAAGCGACAAAGAAAATTATGCCTTTGGGATTAAGCGCGGTTACCAGCCAGGTGTTCACAAACAATTTCCACTTCGATCCGGGTAATTCAGCCGCGTTCGAAACTGTTGTCGTAATGCCCGCTAGCAGGAGCTTTACACCAAGATATATCAGGTAGAGTCCACCAATCCACTTGATTGCAGTAAACCAAAAAGCTGAAGCGGCTAGCAGTGCACCCAGACCTAAAAGAGACAGCGCTAACGCCGTTGAGTCACCTAGCGCCACAGCGAGCACCAGCGGAATATTCGCCTTTTTTCCATGCGCTACGGAGTAGCTGATAACAGTCAGAATTGTCGGCCCCGGGATGAGAAGTAAGACTATTGATGCCGCGGCAAATGCGAGCCAGAGTTCGATTGTCATAGCGCTATTTCAACTATTTCCAGGGCGACCATACAGTGTACTGGACCCAGCCAGTTAAAATGCACACATGATCGTAAAAAAGTTCCGGCCCGGTGAAACCCGACGCATCAGTAATCTGGAACAAGTCTGGCATTGCGGCACACAAAAAAGTGGGCTGTTTGGGATCAGTCATGGACTGATAAATGAACGACAGGTTGTTGTAAAAAGCCTATGAATGCCGGTACTGCTTTTCTGCGTTCTTGCAAAGCGTGCCTTGAGCCAGAGTGCAATAGATGCTCACATCCATCCTTGAAAGGGTAGCGTGTTATCCTTTAATACTCATTAAGTAAAGTAAGGGAAATGGACAGAGCCAAGCTAATTGAGCGCCTGAGAAAACTCTTGGCGATGTCTCGGGATACAAGCTCGCCGGTCGAGGCGGCTATCGCCACCCGACGCATGAAAGCGCTAATGGGAAAATTCGATGTAACGCTCGCGGAAATAGCAGACACAGATCGGAATACAACAGGAGAGCCCTCTGTAAATGCATCAGGGTCCTCCACTCGCCGGAAGCGAAGGCGGAAACGCCCACCGGTGCAACGCAAGAGAACCGTCAGGCCTGTTATTTTAGCAGCATCTGGAATTGCTATCGCTGTCGGCTCGTGGCTTCTGTTTACCAGCGTTAATAACACCGGATCGGGTGCTGAAGGTGGCTTGGCCCGTCAGGTAGTGCAAGGCTCTCGACAAAAAGCGCCGTCTTTAAATACGAAAGTAGAAAGATCATCCATTATGGAAGGAGAGTCAATTGTGCTGCATGTCAGTGGCTCGGCGGTGTCTTCAGTGCCGAGTACGTCGAGTTTATTACAGGACTTCAGGATCATTGAGACACAAGTTAAGCGTGCAGCCAACACACAAGACTTTCATATGCGTGTGGAGTTACAGCCTCGCGAAACCGGGATGCTGTTTATTCCATCATTTTACGTCGACGGTATCAGGACTGAAGGTATCATCATTGATGTCGTAGCCCGAAATTGACTACCAGGAGATTGCGACTTCGTTCCGTCCAAGGCCATAGGCAAAGCCATACACAATTAAGCGCCTTGTGAATTCAGCGAACGGTATTTGCAGCGATGACAGCCTCGGCAGTTTGTAGCAAGCCATATCTAATACCCACGCCCGGAAGCAGTCGTTATATCCAAGGCTTCAACCTACAACAGCAGAGTCCTCCAGACTACTCAGCAAGGCCTGAAGTGCAGGCTTTATGTTTTCCGCCTCTTCATCGGACAGGCCTCCCAGTATTGTCAATTCATGCGCTTTAGCCGCTGCTACCAATTCGCTGCTCAATGCCTGCCCTTCATCGGTAAGGTATATGCGAACGCGACGACCATCGACGGTGTCGTTACGCCGCTCGACCAGCCTGCGAGTGACCATTTGATCAATAATTCGAGTAATACGTGACTGTTCCATCAGTGCGTAGTGTGCCAGCTGGGTGATCATTAATCCGTCCTGATCATGTAGACAGGCCATCACTCGCCATTCAGGTATCCGCAATCCCATCTCACGTACCCGGAGATGAAACTGCTGACTGGCGGCCTCGCTTGCAGCAGCCAGCAGATACAGTAAGTAAGACGATACGAAACCTGTGGGTGAGCCAGTTGCTGTCTTTGTCTTATTGCCAGTCATTGATAGCCCTCTTTGATGTTTCTTCGCTCCATACCTTCGCGTTTGCAGCCTCAACGTCAGCAGAAAAAATTGTGCAAACTATATGAAAATACATATAATCATAACTTAGGAGATTCCACATTGAAACTAATACTGGAACAAGTAGAAGCGGCGACTGATCTTATCCGCGTGATGACATTTCGGCCGGCAACTGATGTCGCTTTGCCTGACTACACGGCAGGAGCGCATCTGGAATTCGATTTGGGAAGTGTGGGTAAACGTTCGTATTCTTTGATCGACTGGCCAACAGAGTCTGACCTCTACACGGTTGCGGTTCAGCATGAGGTGACTGGTGACGGGGGATCGCGAGCGATGCACGCGTTGCGTGTGGGTGAGGCAATTGAAGCAACAGAGCCTCAAAATAACTTCCCGTTGATTGACGGCGATAAACCTGTGTTGTTGCTGGCGGGTGGCATTGGAATTACGCCGATGATTTCAATGGCAACTCACCTGCAAAAACAGGAACGGCCTTTTCAGTTGCATTACACCGGTCGTGACGTTTCTCGTATGGGGTTTACCGAAACTTTAAAGTCGGAATTTAACAATGCTGTCTCCTTCTATGAAGATAACAGGAAGCCTCTGGAACTCGGCCAATTAATGAGCTCGCTGGCACTCGATACATTGGTTTATCTGTGCGGACCTCGCGGCATGATAGATGCCGCTCGCAACGCTGCTGTGGAGGCTGGTATCAGTGAACAAGCCATTCACATTGAATTATTTACAATCGCAGAAAGCCGGGACGGCGATACAGCTTTTGAGGTGGAAGTCAGCAGCACAGGGCAGGTGGTGAAAGTTGAAGCAGACCAAACCATAATTGAAGCACTGGAAGCGGCGGGGGTTGATGTTATGTATGATTGCCAGCGTGGCGACTGTGGCATTTGCCAATGTGATGTTATTAGTGGCATACCGGATCATCGTGATGTTGTTCTGTCAGACGCGGAACGCGCTTCAGGATCTGTTATGCAAATCTGTGTCAGTCGGGCTAAATCAGCACGGCTTGTCATAGACCTTTAAAGAACTGAAAATTCGTTAACGGGCAGTTACACAGGAGCAAATATGCAATCAAATAAGCCTACAGCATCTGATGTTTCAGCGCTTTTTAAGGGTGATCAGGTTCATCGTGACGTCTATACCAGTGACGCGGTATACCAGCTGGAGATGCAACATCTATTTGTAAACGCCTGGGTGTTTGTTGGCCATGAAAGCCAAACGCCAAACAAAGGTGACTACTACACCACGCATATCGGTGATCAACCCGTTATACAAGTGCGTCACTCTGATGGTGAGATCAAAGTACTGCATAATCGTTGCCCTCATAAAGGCACCAAAATAGCCATTGACCGTGAGGGCAATACCGGTAAGTTTTTTCGCTGTCCGTATCATGCATGGTCATTTAAAACCGACGGTTGCCTGTTGGCCATTCCGCTTAAGAAGGGCTATGTCGATACACCACTTAAAAACACTGAAAATGTAAAAGGTATCAAACCCGTAGGGGCGGTGCATGCGCATCGCGGGTTTGTATTTGCACGGCT
This sequence comes from uncultured Granulosicoccaceae bacterium, assembly GCA_938041955.1. GTDB lineage: Bacteria > Pseudomonadota > Gammaproteobacteria > Granulosicoccales > Granulosicoccaceae. The sequence goes on from CALISD010000038.1 coordinate 22,321, forward strand.
GGCGGATGAGGGTATTGGTTTTGACGAGTTCTTTGGCGATAGCCTAAGCTCAATTGACAATATGGCAGATCGTTCACCGGCAGGGCGCCTGGAGGTGGCAGGTCCGCCGCTTCGCTACCTGCATAAATGCAACTGGAAAATGCTGGTCGAAAACCAGACTGATACCTGCCACCCGATGGTGGCTCACGAAAGCTCTGCCGGTACGGCGATTAGCATCTGGGAGGAGATGGGCAGCCCGGAACCACGTCCTGCTGCTATGCAGATTATTGCACCGTTTATGTCTCCGTATGAATTTTTTGAAGAGATGGGGATACGTACCTGGCCTAACGGCCATGGACACACTGGAGTGAACCATTCGATCCATTCAGACTATTCGGCGATCCCTGGTTATTTTGAAGCCATGACCGAGAGTTACGGTGAAGAGCGTGCCAAAGAAATTCTTGATGAGAACCGACATAACACCGTCTATTTTCCTAACATTATGGTTAAAGGGCCAATTCAGCAGTTACGTAATTTTATTCCAATGGGGCCGAACAAAACCATGGTAGAGAGTTATATCTATCGTCTTGTCGATGCACCGGATGAACTGCTGGCTCGTACGGCGATGTATAACCGCATGATCAACGCACCCACTTCTATTGTGGGCCATGATGATCTGGAGATGTATGAGCGTGCGCAGGAAGGATTAATGTCAGACGGGCTGGAATGGGTGAACATTCAAAGACTGATGACTGACGTGGAAGATTATTCCACCGAGGCGGTGGAGAACGGCACCACCGAACGGCAAATGCGCAATCAGTTTGACGCCTGGGTTAAATTCATCACTGTATCGATGGACGCTACAGCATGAAGATTTCAAACGATCAAATTATCGACTTCATCTATGCAGAAGCACGACTGCTGGATGAGCAGCGTTATGAAGAGTGGCTAGCTCTCTGGCTGGAAGACGGATATTACTGGATGCCGTTAGACTATCAGCAAACCGACCCGCTTCTGGTGACTTCACTGATGTATGAAGATTATTTCATGCTGCGTCTGCGAGTGGAGCGATTGACCGGCGCTCGTACATTCAGTCAGAAGCCAAAAAGCCGCTGCAACCACGTAATACAGCGCCCGTTTATCGACGAGATAAGCGACAACAACATTAAAACAGTGACCTCAATGCATTATGTTGAAACAAGAATGGATGATCAGTTTTTGCTGGCGCTCACCGCAACGCATGAACTGCGTGTCGTAGATGACAAGCTTCGTATCGCCAATAAACGCGTAGACCTTTTAAACTCTGATGCAGCCTTTGGCAGCATCCAGTTACTGCCATGATCGATGCAGAGGTTTCCAGCGTCTATGAGGCCTTCGCGGCCACCGCAGAGAAATATCCGGCGCGCCCCGTCCTCAACATTATGCCAACCACCGCTGAAGTGTATTCAATAGAGGCGGGGGAAATTAGCTATGGTACGGCACTGTCAAAGGTTGACGCTCTAGCCGCTTCTTTTGCGCAAGCAGGCTATGGCGGCATGCGGGTAGCGCTGCTGTTGGAAAATCGCCCGGTATTTTTTATCACCTGGCTAGCACTGAACAAAATTGGCGCGTCAGTTGTACCCGTTAATCCGGACTTACGCCTGGCTGAACTGGAGTATTTGATTGGCCATTCCGAGCCTGCTTTAGTTATTGCTATTGATACACGCCACGCTGAATTATCAAGCGCCGCACAAACGGCGGGCATTGAACTTGTGGTGGTTTCACCTGCAGGTGATCTGCCAAAGCCACGCGCTAATGCAGTTGTTGCGCGCGAGCACAGCGGCACAGAACGAGAGGCTGCCATACTCTATACATCAGGCACCACTGGCAACCCCAAGGGGTGTGTTTTATCCAACGGCTATTTCCTGTTAGCCGGTCGCTGGTATGCAGAGGTTGGTGGCATTGCAACACTTAACCACAATGGCGAACGGATGATCACGCCGCTGCCGATCTTTCACATGAATGCGATGGCCTATTCGTTTATGGCGATGATCACGGTCGGCGGTTGCTTAACCACGCTTGATCGCTTTCACCCTCGTAGTTGGTGGGCTGATGTGAAGGACTCTAAGGCCACTTGCCTGCACTACCTTGGCGTCATGCCAACGATGCTGATGGGCTTCGACGCTTCAGCATCTGATAATGATCACAGTGTTCGCTTTGGTTTTGGCGCCGGTGTTGACCCAAAACTACAAGTCGCTTTTGAACAGCGCTTTGGATTCCCGTTGGTGGAAGCCTGGGCCATGACCGAAACAGGGGCAGGGGCCGTTATTGCCGCGTCCACAGAAGATCGATTGGTAGCGCAGGCGAGTATTGGAAAGCCCGACGCGTCAATCGAATGCAAACTGGTAGATGACGAGGGCAAAGAGGCATCGCAGGGCGAATTGCTGGTGCGCCGAGCCGGGGAAGACCCGCGTTACGGTTTTTTCTCTGAGTATTACAAAGACGCCGAAGCAACATCCGATGCATGGGCTGACCACTGGTTTCATACAGGCGACATTGTTCGAAAAGACGCACAGGGCAACTATTTTTTTGTTGATCGTAAAAAGAATGTTATCCGTCGATCTGGTGAAAATATTTCAGCGGTAGAGGTTGAATCTATTCTCATGCGTCACCCGCAGGTATTGGCGGCAGCAGTGGCTGCGGTGCCTGATAAACTGCGTGGTGATGAGGTGTTTGCCTGTCTTAAAGTTGAAGATCCGAGTGCAGATAAAGCATCTGCAATCACCGCCTGGTGTCTTGAACAAATGGCTTATTACAAAGCGCCAGGTTATATCGCTTTTGTTGACGAGCTTCCTCTAACAGCGACGCAAAAAATTCAACGTGCAGCACTTAAGGATCTTGCTGTTGGTTTGCTGGATGATCCACAAACAGTGGCAACAGCCCACCTTAAGAAGCGGCAGAGCGTTTTATGAAACAACGTTTGAATTATGAAGGCGTGGCAATAGCCGCGCCTTTCACCATGCCGTATCAAAGATACTCTATCGATACGGCGCATTGGTGGATTGCCAAAGCGTTACGCGGCTCACTGGATGCTGCAGGTGTTGCTCCCACCGAGATAGATGGCTTTTCTGTTGCAAGTTTTACACTGGCACCAGATACAGCTGTGGGCTTAACTCAGCACCTTGGCTTGTGCCCGCGATGGCTTGATAATATCCCTATGGGTGGCGCCAGTGCATCTGTGGCTTTACGAAGAGCCGCACGTGCCATACAAGCGGGTGATGCGAATATTGTTGCCTGTGTCGCCGGAGATACCAATCAAATAGACAGCTTTCGCAACATGTTATCCAGCTTTTCACGTTTTGCTATGGACGCATCATACCCTTACGGATACGGTGGTCCGAATGCCAACTTTGCCTTGCTTACTGATCGCTATATGCAAACCTACGGTGCTACGCGTGAAGACTTTGGTCGCCTGTGCGTTGCACAGCGTGACAATGCACTTCGCAACCCCAACGCGCTAATGAAAAAACCACTGACTCTGGATGACTACATCAACGCAAGGCCAATAGCTGACCCGATAGCACTTTTCGATTGCGTTATGCCGTGTGCCGGTTCCGAATGTTTTTTGGTCATGTCTGAAGAACAAGCACAGCGCCGCAATGTAGCCTACGCCACTATCGGCTCAGCCATTGAACGTCATAACGCCCATGCAGAAGATGACATACAGTTGCGTGGCGGCTGGACAATGGATGTTGATGAGCTCTATGCAATGGCAGAGTGTGCGCCTACCGATATAGACCTTTTACAAACCTATGACGACTACCCGGTCATTTCAATGATGCAAATAGAAGATCTCGGTTTTTGTGCCAAAGGTGAGGCGCCTGAATTTGTTAGATCACATGACTTAACCATAAACGGTGACTTCCCGCATAACACATCCGGCGGCCAACTCTCTGCAGGACAGGCGGGAGCCGCCGGTGGTTTCATCGGTATGGTAGAAGCGATTCGACAAGTCACGGGAACTGCTGGAGCAACACAAGTGAAGGATGCTGCCACCGCACTGGTGTCTGGCTTTGGTATGATCAATTACGATCGTGGCGTTTGTAGCAGCGCGTCTATCCTTAAAACCGGAGCGCGGGCATGACAGACGAACTGCCGCTGCCACCAAGAAAAGACCCACAGAAACGAACCACAAGCCCGACCCGACCGCCTGAAGCACGCTCGCGAGCTTCTCTTGGCCTGAGCGCTGCCGCTGCGGAAGGACGCTTTGCACTGCAGGTGTGCGCTGATTGCAACGCGGTGCAATACCCTCCACGAGATGCGTGCTCAAGTTGCATCGGTACTGATCTACTTTGGCAGGACATTGCTGCAACCGGGCAGCTGTTGGCCGACACCGTGATACAAACATCAACCAAGCTGTACTTCCGGGAGCGTGCCCCATGGCGAATGGGATCGGTTAAATTAGACGCAGGACCTGTGGTGTTGTGTCATATCCACAACGACTGCGAAAAAAACAGTGCGGTCACCATGCTCAACCGGCTGGATGCTTCAGGGCAAGGCGTGTTGCTGGCAATACCTACAATAAGGACCACTCATATGGAAGACGATCCGCAGCTTCGTGCGCTGTCTGCTGATCCCAGGCATCGGCGAATTCTCATCACTGACGCGTGGAACCCGAACACCCCCACCGTCGCCAATGCGTTGATAGAGGCGGGAGCATCTACTGTTTTTATCGGTGAGTCTGAAAGCTGGCGTCCTCATCCTAATCGCGATGCACTTGCAGCAATTGATAAGGTTGAGGTGCTGCCGCTGGATGTCACCGACACAGCGTCTGTTAAAAAACTCGCCGGTGAGATAGGCGGCAAGACGGATATTTTAATTAACAATGCCCGCTTTATGCGTCCTGGGGGCGTACTGGACAGAGGTGATACCGGCTTTGCCAAAGAAGAAATGGAAGTTAATTATTTAGGCATGATGCGGCTTGCTCAGGCGTTTGGTCCCGGTATGTGTGCACGCACCACTGACGGGGTAAATTCCGCCGTTGCATGGGTAAATATTTTGTCAGTAAACGCATTATCCAATACACCGGACTACGGCTGTTTTTCAGCTTCAAATGCGGCGGCTTATTCACTTAGCCAATCGTTGCGCGGTGAATTTCGTGGTGCAGGCCTTAGAGTGATGAATATCTTTGTCGGTCCAACCGATGATGCGTGGTATCAACCGCTGCCGCCGCCCAAAGTATTGCCGCCTGCTATTGCGCGCTCACTGGTAGACGGTCTCCAACGTGGCCTGGAGGACGTTTGGTGTGGAGACATTGCAAAAGACGTCCGTGATCGCTGGCGACGTGATCCAAAAGTGCTGGAACGCGAAATGACCAACGGTGGAGACGGCGCATGAACAGTCTCGAATCATTAACGTCTGACATCGCCACCGGTGCGGTAAGAATTGTTGACTTAACTCACACCCTTGACCCTGATTTTCCAGTGATTATTCTGCCACCGGAGTTTGGCCAGTGTGCACGCTTTCGCATGGAGGAAGTCAGCGCCTATGATCATCGCGGTCCTGCATGGAAGTGGCATAACATCTCGATGTCAGAACATACCGGAACGCACTTTGATGCGCCGTCGCACTGGATCTCCGGACGCGATGTACCCAACGGATCAGTTGATGAAATACCAGTTGAAGCTTTTGTAGGGGCGTTAGTGGTGATTGATTGTTCTGCGGGTGCAGCAGCAGATGATGATTACGAACTGACACCGGACGTCATTCGAGCCTGGGAAGCAGAACACGGTAAAATCCCTGAAGATTCCTGGGTCCTAATGCGAACCGATTGGTCGAAGCGATCCGGTGAACCGTATCTCAACATGCGTGAAGACGGACCGCACTCACCGGGGCCGACACCGGACGGTATTCGCTTTTTGATCGACGAACGCAATATCCGCGGTTTTGGAACCGAGACGGTGGGAACGGATGCCGGGCAGGGTGCGCATTACGTACCGCCGTACCCGGCGCACTACTTCTTACACGGTGCAGGCAAATATGGCTTGCAGTGCCTTGCCAACCTTGACCAGCTACCACCGACGGGCGCGATCTTAATGGCTGCTCCGTTGAAAATTAAAAATGGCACTGGCAGCCCGCTTCGGGTGTTGGCAATGGTGAACAGATGACTGACTACACAGCAGTAATAACAGGGGCAACCCAGGGGATAGGGGCTGATCTGGCGGACCGTCTTCTTGTGCAGGGCTACACGGTGGTATCGGTTGCGCGAACCGCCCCTGATAAGGCGCATCCAAATCTTCATTCGGTGGAGGCTGATCTGCTTGATCCGGTTGCGGTCACAGCGGCGGCTGATGAGATAAAAACCAGATTCGATGTCACACACCTTGTGCACAATGCGGGACTAATCTGGCCCAACCTGATTGAAGAAGCCAAACCTGAAGATATCACCGGTCTTGCACAGTTGCACCTTGGCTCTGCGTTAACGTTGCTGCAAGCGAGCTTGCCAAATATGAAAAAGCGTCAGTTCGGACGCGTGATGTTTAATGCATCGCGTGCAGCGCTTGGCGCACCGACTCGTACTGCGTATAGCGCCAGTAAGGCAGGCATGATCGGCATGGCCCGTACCTGGGCGCTTGAACTTGCGCAACATGGAATCACTGTTAACGTTGTCGCACCGGGGCCTATATTGACCGATAACTTCTGGGGCATTATTGAAAAAGACAGCCCGCAACAAGAGGCTTTGGCTAAGCGAATTCCTGTTGGTCGGCTTGGTACGGTTCAGGATGTGACTAACGCGTTTTTGTTTTTCTGTAATCCTGAAAACAGTTTTGTTACCGGGCAAACGCTTTATGTGTGTGGTGGGGCCAGTGTTGGATCGTTGATGATTTAGCCTGCCACTGGTGGGCTGGTCACCTTAATGGGATTCTGACGCAAACTGAAAATTCTCTGTGGCGTGCCACGGAGATTTCCAGTTCGTTTTACGAGGGTTGTTTTCTTTCGGCCTGCAACTTCGCGGCATGGCCTTTAGTTTCTTGCCCGGCCTATTTGCGCTTATACCGCCTACGTTACAACCTATTCTTGCTTGATGTGCTCTATGGCTGCGATGGCCGCACGCGCCGCGACTACTAAGGCCTCGGGGAGTGCGGGGTGGATATGAATCAACTGCGTGATCTTTCGAATGTCATTGTCCAAATGCATCAGCATCATGATTTCATGAATCATGGTGGACGATTCAGGGCCGATCAGATGGCAGCCGAGCACCTCAAAGGTCGATGCATCGACAATGAGTTTGGTACGCGGGTAGCTGAGACGGGTGGACATGGCTCTGGCACTGAGGGCCCAATCCTCGATAACTGCTACATACCGTCGACCGCTGGCTTTGGCTTCGGTTTCTGTCATGCCGGTGGCGGCGACTTCGGGGTTAGAGAATACCGCGTGTGAAATGGCGCCGTAGTCGATCCGTGCTGTATTGCCTTCGAGGATGCGACGTTGCACGAATTTGGTTTCGAACGAGGCAATGTGCTGAAGTTGGTAACGTGTAGCTGCATCGCCAATGGCGTAGACACCGGCCACCGACGTTTGCAGGTAATCATCGCGTGCCATTGCACCACGCTCATCGAGAGTAATACCGGTATTTTCTAAACCAATGGTGTCTATGTTCAACTGACGACCAATGGCGTAGAGAAGCGCCTCGGTCTGGTGCGTTTCACCGGTGTTGAGCTGCAAGGTGAATTGTTTGCCGTCGTGACTGGCCGACTCAATTGCGGTGTTGAAGCGAGTATCAACGTTCTGAGTGAACTGCTGTTTAAAGATAACAGCGATATCGTCATCTTCTGCGGGCAACAACCGATCGTCAATCACCATTACCGTGGTCTTCACACCAACCGCATCAAAGAAGTTGGCGAGCTCGACGGCGATAAACCCGCCACCGACTATAGTGATCGACTTTGGGACTTCGCCGTTCAGCGGGAACAAGTCATCGCTGGTCCAGATGGGCAAGTCTCGAAACGGGCCGGGCCGGGGTCGGCTCCCGGTGGCAATGACGATGTCTGCGGCAGTTAACTGTTCACCGTTCACCTCGACGACGTGATCTGAAACAAAGGCACCATAGCCACGATACAAGTCGAGTGTCTCCGGGTGTCTGGACTGGTAGCGCGCATCAACATGGCTCGACCACTCGTTGGTGTCGCGAATCATGCGCTCGACGTCCATTGACTTGATCTCGGCGTTGATAAAGTGCCCGGACGCCTCCTGCACTTTGCGAGCAACTTCTGCAAAGCCGATCAACAGTTTTGACGGAACACAGCCGCGATTGGGACAAGAGCCGCCCAGTTTGTCACGTTCAATGAGGGCAACGGATTTTCCGGTGGCAGCAACTGCCACAGCAAGATTAGAGGCGCGCCCGCCACCGATCACAATCAGATCGTACGTTTTCATTTTAGCGGTCTCGACTTAATAGGGAGAACATCATTTTAGTTTAGCTGGTCACTAAACAACACCCGAGTATCTGAGTACAATTTCCAAGGGTGTTTCTATGTCGGAAGACAACCGGGGTCAGGAAACCCGGAGCGTAAGCGAGGGATCAAAGTCAAGCACGTCATCACCCTGTAAGCGTCCGACTATGCTATCTCCCAATCCCCCATCACCAGGCCGTAAACCGTGGGAGGCACAAGCAGAAGCCCATCAACCAGAATGACGTACCGTGGATGCGCTTTCAGCTATGCCTCCTATAGGTCCCGTGTGCTGATAACACACTGGATGCACCTGTCGGGATGCCTTTTCAGCCTTCTTTTACGTCGCTATGCGCAAGCAATTACTGCCGGTTTAAGGTAGATTTGGTACACGAGTCAAGGCTGACTCACCAATTGTTGACTTTATATGAAAATGCATATAATACTTGGCGTTCCTACGATCCACCCGATGTGTATCTAGAACCTTACCGGAGAGGAAATTTGAGAAAACTACAGAACAACTTTAAGCGCGTCGCACTGGCAGCGTCTATTTGCGTAATGGCGGCTTCAACAGGTGTTGCTCACGCAGTAGACAAAGTATCTGCCGTACACGCATTCCCGGGCTTTCTGGTCTACACCAAAACATTTTTAGCGATGGTCGAAGATATCAACAAGCGCGGCGAAGGCGTTGTTGAAATAACCGTAAAAGGCGGCCCTGAAGCAATTGCCATGTTCGAACAACCCAATGCGGTTCGAGACGGCGTTGTAGATATGGTGCACACACCGGGTAGTTTCTACGGTGCGTCAGTACCTGAAATTGACGCGATGGTCGCTTCTAAAATGACGCCCATGGAGGTCCGTGAAAACGGCGGTGCTGAATTAATGGATGCGGCGCATCAAAAGCGTTTTAACGTTCGCCATCTGGGCTGGATAGATGGTGGTATTAAATTCCACATCTACAACTCAAAGCCTTTTAAATTTGATGACAACGGCGTGCTTGATCTCACCGGTGTGAAGTTGCGTGACAATCCAATTTACCATGCTTTTTTTGAAGCAATGAATGCAACCACTGCGTCAATGCCTGCCACTGAAGTTTATGCAGGGCTTGAAAAAGGCGTAGTGGATGCTGCCGCCTGGACATCGATCGGACTCATGGATCTTAAATGGGACAAATTCATGAAGTACAGAATTGACCCTGAGTTTTATAACACCGATATCGGCGTGATCTTCAATAAAGACAGCTGGGACTCCCTGACTCCGGAATCACAGAAAATAATCCAGGATACCGTTGTTGACTGGGAAGCCAAATCATGGGCGGACCGTCAAAAGGACAAAGAGGCTGATGCCGCTGAATTAACAAAGCGCGGAATGGAATTTGTCTCAATGTCACCTGAAGCATCAGCCGCTTATCTTAAGATGGCAGATGACGCCTCATGGGGCCGTATGAAAGAGCGGCTTGAGAAGATGGGCGGCGACAACGACTATGACGCCTTGCGCAAGCTCTATTTTGGTGAGTAGTTAATTCACTTTTGAGTGTACCTGACCAGTAAGCTGTTCATCGATTGCTGATCTAATGAACAGCTTACTGCAGTTTCTACTACCCCGAACTGCGTTAGATCATGGAATTGTCACGGACGTCGATCCTTCGCACTAACCATGATTAATACGGACTGCACATCTATATACTCCTCTCGCCTTGTTAGATTCTAATCTATGCGCTTGATCGACAAACTCTGTAATGCTCTGGCAATTTTTGCCGGTATATATCTGGTGGCGATCATGTTTGCCATCGTGTTTCAAGCGACCGCACGGTCTCTGGGGTTTTCCGGCTCTTCGCACGTCTTTACTTTTTCCGAATACGGACTTCTATACATAGTCATGGCGGCATCTCCCTGGTTGGTCAGGCACAAAGGGCACGTCTACATTGAATTACTTACGGCTATTATTCCAAAACGCCTGGCACCTGGCTTTTCGCGCATGGTCACGCTCATCTGTGTGCTGATCTGCCTGACACTGGTGTGGTACACCGGCGAGGCAACACTAAAAGCATTTAATCGAGCTGATTATGATATGCGCTCATTGGATATGCCAAAGTGGATGTTACTGGTTTCTATGCCTATCTGCTTTTCACTGATGGCAGTGCAGTTTTTACGATTCGTGTTTGGCCACGAGACACTACACACCGGCGAAGCAGGCGTTCACGAATGAAGCGAACCCTCTGATGGAATGGTACGCAGCGCTCGGCTTCCTGCTCGGCTTGATATTGTTTTTTATGTTCCTGGGCGTGCCGGTGGCGCTCGCATTTCTTGCCGCTAACATGATCGGTGCCACCTACTTCATGGGGGGTAACGGTGATCTCTTCACTCAAATGTCACGGGGTATCGGGCAACTGGCAAACAATGCCGTACCGACAGTAACAACGTTCAATTTGATGCCGGTTCCCATGTTTCTTCTGATGGGTGAAATATTCTTTTTTACAGGCCTCGCTCAACGCATGTTCAGCGCGGTTGATAAGTTGATGGGCCGTATTCCCGGCCGCTTGTCGTTCGTAACCGTTGCAGGCGGCACCGCCTTTGCGACGTTATCAGGCTCATCAATGGGCTCGACTGCCTTGCTGGGCTCATTGATGGTGCCCGAGATGCAGGCCCGGGGCTACAAGAAACACATGTCTATAGGGCCCATATTAGGTACCGGCGGTCTGGCGATGTTAATTCCACCGTCTGCGCTTGCTGTACTATTGGCCACACTCGCCAACCTGGATGTGGGCGAACTGTTGATCGCGGGCATTATTCCCGGTTTAATGTTGGCTGGCTTTTACGTCATCTTAATTCTGATAATGTGCATGATTGACCCCGATGCAGCACCGGCTTATGAAGTAGAGCGGGTGAGCTGGGCGCAGCGAGGTAAACTGTTTCTACTGGATGTACTGCCGATGATGTCGGTGGTGATCATCGTCATTTTACTTATCCTCAACGGCTGGTCTACGCCGTCGGAATCCGCCGCCTTTGGTTGCCTGGGTGTATTGATTCTGGCAGCGCTTTATCGCAAGTTAACGATCAAAAACATCATCGCGTCAGTGGATGGTGCACTGCGCGTTACGGTGATGGCACTGCTAATCATATTCGGCTCCGCCACGTTTTCCTCGTTGCTCGCTTTCTCAGGGGCAAGTTCGGGGTTGATCAACTGGGCGACCGGTTTTGAGCTAGCACCTATTGTGATGTTACTCATCATGTTTGGCATTCTTTTAGTGTTGGGCATGTTCATGGATCAACTGTCCATGATGCTGCTCACCGTACCGATCTTTTTCCCATTGGCCCAGACGCTGGATTTTAATTTGATCTGGTTTGCAGTCATTACCCTGATGGCTCTTGAGATCAGCTTTACCACGCCACCTTTTGGTTTACTGCTATTCGTGATGAAAGGCGTATCGCCACCAGACACCACCATGCGGGATATCTACCTGGCGGCGCTTCCGTTTATTGGCTGTTCAATACTACTCGTTGCACTGATGATCATCTGGCCAGGTATCGCGTTGTGGTTACCGAGTTTGGGTAAATAGGAACTAACCAAGTCGCTGGAGTTTGCAGGGGGTATAAGCATCAGGAGCATCCATCAGGTGCATGCGCTTTGTGCTTATTGTATCGTCTGCGATAAAGAACCTTAGGCGATCAGAGCCAGGCTAATCTAGGTAGATAAAAATGAAGATCTGGTATCAAAGCTATGTTGACGCAGAACACGGTCAATCCTACTGGGACTTTCTGGGTAAGCATCTGGACCATGTTATTGACCCGGGTACCACCGTTGATATTAAAGGCATCACGCCGCACGATTCCTACGCACACCCGATCGTAGAGTTCAGATGCGCCAGAGAAGTGATCTGCAATGCGGTGAAGGCCGAACGTGAGGGCTATGACGCTTTTGTAGTGGGCCATTTTCAGGACGCAGGCTTATATGAAGCACGCTCGGTAGTTGATATACCGGTGGTCGGGCTAGGGGAGTCTTCTATGCTGCACGCCTGCCAACTGGGACAACGTTCAGGCATTGTCACAATAAACCCGCGTTATATATCCTGGTTCCACCACCAGATAACCAAGTATGGATTATCTGAACGTGTCACCGGCGTGCACGCAATGACTTTTCAACCGGGGCAGATCATGGAGGCATTTGGTGATGATGAAAAACTACAGACGGTAGTGGATCTATTTGCAGGCCAGGCCAGGCCGCTGGTGGATGCTGGCGTAGACGTTCTGATTCCCGGTGGCGGAATCCCCATGCTGCTGTTTTCTCAAATACAACAGCACGTAGTTAATGGTGCACCCGTGATTAACGGTATTCCTATTGTCGTTAAGATGGCAGAGATGGCGGTCAAGCTTAAAGCTACGACGGGATTAAGCACCAGCAGAGTATCTGATTTTGTAAAACCACCGCCAGAGATACTGGAGGAATTCATGACGCATCCCAAAGGCTTGTAACAATCGGCGGATCGTCGGCTTAGTGCCCACCAATACAGATCATCTATTTATAGAGTGCGAACAATCTGATGAAAATAGCAATACTAGGCGGAGGCAACGGTTCCTATGCAGCAGCGGCTGATTTAGCGGATCAGGGCCATGAGGTTCAGTTATGGCGACGCGACGTGAAGGGCGTGGAAGCACTACAAAGAAACCAAAACACACTTACGTTAAAAGATTTTAAGAGTGAGCGCGAAGTTGCTCTGTCTCTGGTTAGCTCTGACATATCAGAAGCTATTGCAGATGCCTCTTTGATCGTATGTCCAACCCCTGCAAATGCCCAGGAAGACATAGCGAACCTGTTGGCACCGCATCTGGTTGATGGCCAGGTGGTGTTTTTACCGCCCGGAAGTCTGGGTAGCTACATTATGGCGAAAATTGTCTTTGATGCCGGTAATGAAGCCAATGTTAGCTTTGCGGAAGCCGGCACACTCCCGTATTTGACACGCAAGCACGGCGAATTTGAAATAGCCATTACCACTCGTGCTACTCGATTACCAACCGGGGTATTTCCACTACGCGAAAAGGAGCACGCACTTACGGTAATCAGACAGGCGTATCCGTCAGTGGAGGATGCACAAGACGGACTTTCCGGTGCATTGATGAATGCAGGCCCGATCATACATCCGCCGCTTATTCTAATGAACGCCGGGCCCATTGAGCATTTTGATCACTGGGATATACACAACGAAGGCACACAGGCTTCAGTTCGTCGGGTGACGACACGGCTGGACAATGAGCGTATTGCTATACGGGAGTCATTGGGTTACCAGTCACCGCACTTTCCGTTATCTGATCACTATGACAATGCAGCGGATGAGTGGATGTACGGCAATTTGGCCCACGATAAATTAGTTGATTCGGGCGATTGGCGGGAGCGACTGATTTTGCAGGAGCACCGCTATATGCGTGAGGATGTCCAGATCGGTTTGGCACTGCTGGTCTCCATCGCAGACTGGGCTGATGTACCAGCGCCTACCGCGACTGGATTACTGGCGATAGGGTCTGCAGTTTGTGATGCTGACTTCCGACACGACGGGCGCTCGCTTACGTCACTGGCACTAAACGATATGACGCAGAAGGATTTACAAACCCTGTTCAAAGATGGATTCTAGCGTGCACAAACCAGACAGCCGTGGCCGCGACATCATCGCCTCTATTGGTGCAGGCAGAATGGGGCGAGGGATTGCCATAACATTTGCTTTAGCTGGTTATGAAGTACGGATAATCGATGTAAAGGAACGCTCTGCAGCTGAATACGAGGTGTTGCACAAATCGGCATCGGCAGAAATCCATTCAACCTTGAACATGCTAAGCAGTATTGGACTGTTAGACGCAAATAACATTAAAAGCACAGAGGCTAAGGTCAGCTTTTTTGCAAAGCACAATTGTGCTGCCGGATTAACTGATGCCGATATAATTTTCGAAGCCGTTCCTGAAACACTTGATGCAAAAGAGGCAGCTCTCAAGTTGGTTTCCAGGTTCGCTCAGTCGTCGGCGATAATAGCCTCAACCACTTCGACTATCTTATCTGACGACCTGCAACAGTTTGTATTACGACCGGGTCGTTTTTTAAATGCGCACTGGTTAAACCCTGCGTATCTGGTTCCACTTGTTGAAGTATCTCCGGGCCGTGACACTGACCCTGCTAACGTAACACGCTTGAACACACTGCTGGAAACCATGGGAAAGGTGCCTGTAGTGTGCTCCGCCAGTCCGGGTTATATTGTTCCGCGAATACAAGCACTAGCAATGAACGAAGCCGCACGAATGGTAGAAGAGGGTGTGGCAACGGTTGAAGATATTGATAAAGCCACAAAGTATGGATTCGGGTTTCGCTTTGCAATACTGGGCTTGCTTGAATTTATCGACTGGGGCGGCGGTGATATTCTGTACTACGCGAGTCGCTACATGACCAACGCGATGAACAGTGAGCGCTATGCCGCACCTGCAATTATTGAAAAGAATATGAAGGAAGGGCGTATCGGGTTAAGCACAAGCAAGGGATTTTTAGACTATTCGACGATAAATGTGAACGAGTATCAACAAGAGAAGTTGGCAGAATTTGTGTCGATGCTACGGCACATTAACAAATTACCACCCAGCGCGATGGCGGCCACATCAACACAAGCGGTTGGCGCACCGGAATCACCTGATGCACAAGACACCGTCCAGCAGTTCTTGAAGTCACTGGAAACCAGTGATCTGAATAGAGCGCAAGCTTGTCTCGATCAGGAATTTAGTATGACGTATCCCGGTGGCAATGAGTTCACTGCTTTACCCCAACTTGTAGAGTGGTTAAACAACCGCTATCAGTCGGTTGACAAGACGGTTGAGCGTTTTGATCAAAGCCAGGCCGGAGTTGAAACTGTAATTTATTGTTATGGCACGCTCAGCGGAGTGTGGTTAGACGGTACAAGCTTTACCAATGTTCGATTTGTTGATCGTTTTGTTGTGATCGATGGGCTAATCCATTCACTCTTTTCGTGGAGCGATTCGACGTAGTGTTTATCTCACAAGCCGAATGCCCTGTTAATTCATCTTTTCAGTTACTGGAAAATGCACAGTCGGGCGTCTTAATGTCGAGGGAAATCGC
This sequence comes from uncultured Granulosicoccaceae bacterium, assembly GCA_938041955.1. Classification (GTDB taxonomy): domain Bacteria; phylum Pseudomonadota; class Gammaproteobacteria; order Granulosicoccales; family Granulosicoccaceae. The sequence goes on from CALISD010000038.1 coordinate 37,836, forward strand.
CGGCACGGGAACAGCCAATGGAACTGTATGACTTTTCAACCGTAATAAAGAGAATATTACAGAAACCTCGCTTGTGTCGCACTAACGATAAAGCTCAACACCAGCGGACGATGGAACCAGGCGAGAATCAAATCAGGTATCTGACTTAAGTGAGTGGAAGCAGAGTAAGCGGAGCTGTGTCGTAACGGATTAACAATGCGGAGATTGTTAATCGTAAAGGAAGTATTTTTTGGAAAATAGCTGTCTATTATTTTTTTCGACAACCAGCTTGAAAGTAGCCGATAATTTCAAGCTGACAATACTTTATTCGAGGAGTTCGGAATGGCTGTGACTATTAGACTTTTTGGATCAATGAGAGTAATCGGGCCTCAACGGGAAGACCTGACTCCAAGCGGGCAAAAAATCAGAGCCCTGTTATCCCTGGTAGCTGTCGCTAACGGCGAAATTTGCACGAGAGAGTGGTTGCAAAAAAAACTATGGAGTGACCGTGGTACGAAACAAGCTCAAGATAGCCTAAGACATGCCATTAAAAAATTAAAGAACGGTCTAGGTGTCTATAAAAACATACTTATTGTCACGCGTTATGGACTCTCTATTGACATGACGCAGACGACTATAGATCTGCATGACACAACACTGTGCCGTTCGCATGAGGGTGGTCAGTTTCTGTATCGAATGAAGGTTCGTGATAGAGAATTCAACCGATGGTTGACAGCGATGCGAGCGGAGGTAGGAGACCGCTATTTGGTTGTAGACGCGCCGCTGGTACAAAAGAATTCCAGTATAAATATAGGCTTCCTGCCTCTTGTTACGGGAGGTGGCGAACTGGATGCCCAGATAGTCGGAAATACGCTAATGTCGCGACTGGCAATGTCGTTGTCTAATCTCGGTTTTATTAATATATACGACTACTCAGGAGTAACCAACGCGAACAGCACGAACGATAATGCAGTAGAACAAGATTCAATGCTGTTGGTACGATGTAATAGTCTGAATGGTTCGATTATCCTGTCGCTGTCGATGACATGTGCGTCAAGCAAGAAAATATTGTGGAGTATCGTATACACGATTTCCGCAAGGGAAGAAGTTAGTGAAGTAATACCTAAACTCACCATACAGTTTACAGATCAAATCGCAGGTGTATTGTCAAACCCTGGTGTGTTTGGTGACCCGGAACGACACATTGCAGCGAAACTTGTGGTCGGTGCAATTGACAAAATATTTTCAACATCAAGTACTGGTCTGGACGAGGCTGAAAAGGCGTTGTCTAAGGCGATTGAAATAGAAGGTAAAGGGGTCTATTACGCATGGTATGCATACCTCATGGCTTTTCGCTTTGAAGATCTAAAGGGACAATACGAGAACGAATACAAAGCTAAAACATGCTACCTAATGGAAAAGGCGATTGCCAAAGACGGAAACAACCCACTCACATTGTCGCTGGTGGCACATGTCTACTCTTTTGTTTTTCGCGATTTTTACAAAGCTGAGACTTTACTAGAACGTGCGCTGCTAATAGATCCGGATTTAATACTCGCATTAGATAGTTACGCACTGCTGAATTTCTACAAAGGAAATTTAAAAAAGGCGCGCGAGGTCGCATTGCAGGTGTTTCAGAGATCTTTGTTTAATCCTTATCGCTTCTGCTTTGCCACCTCCCTTTGTATGATTGACACGGTAATGGGAAATTATAGCGCCGCGGTAATACATGGCGAGAAGGCCATTTCTATTCATCGGCCCAATCAAAAAAATGTATTTGCGCCAACACTCCGCTACCTCTCAGCAGCACATGCAAATATTGGGAATCGAGAGAGAGCTGCAGAAGTATTTCAAATAATAAAAACTCAAGATCCGATATTTGAAGTCAGTGCGTTGCTACAAGATGACTTTCCTGTTCCGAGTCGCGCAGCTGCGTCTATTCTCAGCAAGGCCTTGAGTCAGGTTGAATTAGATGTAGCGTAAGTGACTGTTTATACATTCATAAGTATTGTGATTCTTCAGGTGCTGGGTGGCGTGCGAGTTTTCCAATCCAATGAGTAGATATGGCGGCGGAATTTATCGTGAATTAATTACTCCATAGCGTGAATTATGAATTCCCTTTACTGATTTCATTACTACCTGTTAGCTTCGGTTCCTCACTCACTAAAGGAACAATCATGAAAAACTCGAATACAGTCAGTAGCGAAAGAAACACCGCCACAGAGAATGGGAAATTAGCGATCAAAATCGGCACAACGCCCACTGCATACGTAAATACTGTTTCGATGCGCCTGGGCGCTAGAAGCTCATCATTTCGGCCCAAGCGCTCCCCTAAATAACAGTCGTAAGCGGTAGGGAGAATTTATGCCGACTGCAAGTAATGAGGATTTTCTGGTTAAGTTCCACAAAATTCTCCCTTCCGCACGGCCCCCTCGGCGGTGCCATCGTGCTGTCGGTGGAACGCTGCCGGCGCGAGCCGCTCAATATTGTGAACCGATATGTGCGGCATCCTCGTTTGGCTGGCATCTGTTTCCACCTGTGGATTTCAGTTTGATGTGGGATGGCACCGATACGCTCTGGAAATTAGATACCTCAGATACCTGGTACAACTTGAACTCTGTGCAACTGCCAGAAGCTTACAGCACTTTCAATGCTGCATGCCCTCCTCATATCGTAAATCATATTCCGCCACTCATAGCAGCATGTGATGAGCCGGGCATTATTAATGTCTGGAGCGGATTGTTTGCGCGAACGAAAAAAAACTGGAGCCTTCTGGTTCGCTCTCCAGCCAACATGCCACGATCAGAAGGGTTTGAAAATTATGAAGGTCTGATAGAAACTGATCGATGGTTTGGCCCTTTGTTCACTAATATCCGGCTGACTAAAACAGATGTGCCCATAAATTTTCGATCAGATAAACCGTTCATCCAGGTGCAACCGATCTACCGGGACCATTACAAAGACTCTTTGCTATCCAACTTTGCCTATGTTGACGATGTAGCAATGCTCGAGGATTCTGATTGGCTGGACTACGAACGTACCATTATCTCACCAGGAATTGATGAAGAAAGGGAACCGGCTTTCTATGCGAAAAATGTACGTCGAAGAAAAAGGGAGATGGAAAACTGAGCCCTCTGAATGAAGGACACGTACATTGACACGTTCTGTGCCTGTTAGACGGAGCTCAACAGTTTATGTGTTTACTCATACTGAAATGGTGGAGGCGATTAGTATCTCATCATGGGTCGGCTTCTACGATGCTAAAGAGAGGGCAGTGGGATTGGCTAAAACCGGCGGATTCCCATTGTCTTTTTTTTTCAAGGAAAAACAAGTGTGGGAAGTGATTGACATGGGTGATGAAAAAAACAATATCAGACTTAGTGAGTTGCAACCCTACGCACAGTGTCCCCCGGAATTCCAAAAAGACCCGCTATTTGAATCAGGCGTTATGGACGCCAGTTTTTAGTGAACTCCCGCAGTCCATCCAGCTGCTGTATGGGATCATCCATAACCATTAATTCATATCTCACCTCAGGAGGCATAGGTAGCGTTTCCAACAATCGATTGCTGACCCACACTGAATCCGTGAAATCAGTTTCGATATCATCCTCGACCAGTGTTTCTACACTAAGCAACGCCCGTCGCAGTAGCTCAACCAAATCAGAATACCTTGTGGGTATAGTTGTTTTTTGCACCAATGGCAACAGCTCTACCTCACCCATTAGCAGCCTGTCAGTGTTTAACGCGGTACTGATTGTTCGAAATTTTTGCAGCCCATGCGTAACAATAACAAGTAAGCCGCTCGCATCAGAATCCCAATCAATGATTTTAACAACAGTGCCATACGGATACGCTCTGGCTAATGGATCTGCTTCGTTATTTTCATCAATCAGGCAGACGCCAAAGCCGGACTGTTGCTTTAAGCAGTCCCGAACCATATCTATGTATCGCGGTTCGAAAATTCGCAGCGGTAGCCGCCCCCCTGGCAAAACAATTCCCGAGAGAGGAAAGAGTGGAAGAGTCAACACTTGTTATGTTACTGGCATGAGGTTACTGTCATCGCAGTAGTCGTCATGTTACCTGACGTCAATCTACTTCTGCGACCACCCTGGTATTCTGAATTGAGTCGTAAGGATAGCGAAAAATCACATGAATCGCGAATCAAGGTGATGGGGTTCAGAACT
>CALISD010000039.1 GCA_938041955.1 uncultured Granulosicoccaceae bacterium
GAGTTAGATACACTGGGTTTTGATGAGCCTGAGTCAACCTGTAAAGTGTTTAAGTAGCGAATTTAAATAAAGGAACGTAAATGAAAAGACCAAGTTACCGAGTTTGTTTTGTTGGCGCTGTGTCTTTGCTGCTTGCAACTAATGCAAGTGCCTACAACATTTATGTTTCAAATGAAAAAGACAACACAATCTCAATCATAGATGGCGATACATTAAAAGTAACCGACACAGTAACAGTAGGTGAAAGACCACGTGGTATCGTGTTATCGCATGATAGCTCTGTGTTGTATATGTGTACCAGTGATGAGGATCATGTTGAAGTGCTCGATCTCAACACGTTGAAGGTGACGCATACATTGCCGTCAGGTCCTGATCCTGAACTGATGAGTTTGAACCCGGAGGGGACTAAACTTTACATTGCGAACGAAGACGACAACCTTGTCACTGTAGTAAATATTGATGAGCGAACCAAAGATGTAGAAATTCCTGTCGGAATTGAACCCGAAGGCATTGGCGTAAGTCCGGATGGTAAGTGGCTGGTGAATACTTCTGAAACGACCAATATGGCCCACTTTATCAATACTGATACGCTGAAGATTGAAGCGAATGTACTGGTTGATACGCGACCGCGCGTGGCGCAATTTACCGGCGACGGGGCTGAGGTGTGGGTGTCTTCAGAGATTGGTGGAACGGTCAGTATCATCGACGCCGATAGCAAGGAGATTAAGCATAAAATAGGTTTTGAAGTGCGGGGTCTGGCACCTGAATCGATTCAGCCGGTCGGTATCAAGTTGTCAACTGACGGGTCAAACCTTGCCTACATCGCCTTAGGTCCGGCAGCACGTGTGGCAATTGTGAATATGGAAACCTATGAAGTTGAAAAGTACCTGTTGGTGGGTCAGCGTGTTTGGAACCTTGAGTTTTCACCAGAGCAGGATCGCTTGTTCACTACCAACGGGGTATCGGGTGACGTGTCAGTTATCGATTTGAAAAAGCAACGTGTTATAAAATCAGTTAAGGTGGGTCGGTTTCCGTGGGGTTTAGCCATCAGCCCCGATAAACAGGGATAACAGCGATCTGCAACTTGCTCCGCAATATTGAAACTATTCAGCGCTGTTATAGTGCCAGGGCAGGGCTTTGACTACCGATACCAACGCGAGCCTCAGCGCTCGAAACATCAACTTCAGCTTTGGACGAAAGCCCGTACTTGATAACGTTGAAATCAACGTGCCGAATGGAAAATTTGTTGCATTGTTGGGCCAGAACGGGGCAGGCAAGACAACACTATTTTCTATCATCACCGGTCTTTATGCAGCCCATGGTGGTGAGATTAGTATTGGCGGCTTTGATCTGCGTAAAAATACGCAACGGGCACTGGGCTCCATCGGGGTTGTGTTCCAGCGTCCGACGCTTGATCGCGATCTGACGGTCAGGCAGAACCTGCGTTACTTTTGCAATCTGCACGGCATTTCGGCGGCAGACGCTCACAAACGAATTGATATTGCATTAGCAGGCTACGGTCTGTCCGACTTGCATAAGCGCAAAGTGACCCAGCTAAGTGGCGGCCAGCAAAGGCGCGTCGAATTGGCACGTGCAACGTTACACGATCCGCGCTTTTTGTTGCTGGATGAGCCGACCGTCGGGCTTGATCATGCCAATCGAATGGAATTTGTAAGCAACGTCAAAGCGCTATGTAAAGAGCGTAGTTTGGGGGTGCTTTGGGCCACCCACCTAATGGATGAAGTTGAGGATGCAGATTACGTTTATATTCTGCATCACGGCAAAATATTGTTTGAAGGTGGATCTGAAGATCTGCTAGAGACGCACGGCAAAAACAGTATCGCAGAACTCTACAGCCATCTGACAAGTAAACAAGCCGACGCGAAAATCCTATGAACATCAATCACGCCGCAAGTTGTTTTAGAGGGATTCTGGCGCGCGAGAGTCTACGTTTCTTAAATCAGCGCGCGCGTTTTTTTGCGGCTCTGGTCAGGCCACTTGTGTGGCTGTTTATTTTTGCGGCTGGATTTCGCTCTGTACTCGGGGTGTCGATCATCCCGCCATACCAAACTTATGTGCTTTATGAAGAATATATAACCCCTGGTTTACTTGGCATGATCATGTTGTTTAATGGAATGCAGAGTTCACTTTCAATGGTATATGACCGGGAAATGGGCAGTATGCGATTGCTGTTGGTGTCGCCACTGCCGCGCTGGTTTTTATTGCTATCCAAGTTGTTGGCAGGGGTTGGTGTTGCGTTGCTTCAAGTGTATGTGTTTTTGCTCATCGCATGGTTCTGGGAAGTGCGGCCCCCGGTGGCGGGATACTTTATGGTGATACCCGCACTGATACTCTCCGGCCTGATGCTGGGTGCACTCGGATTAATGTTGTCGTCCTTTGTTACCCAGCTTGAGAATTTTGCGGGTGTTATGAACTTTGTTATTTTTCCGATGTTTTTTGCATCCTCCGCGCTTTATCCATTGTGGCGGGTTCGTGATTCAAGTGAGATGTTGTATTGGATCGCCAATCTGAATCCGTTTACTCATGCTGTTGAATTTGTACGTTTTGCACTGTACCTGGAATTTAATTGGCAGGCCGGGCTGATTACGCTTTTGTGTACCTTGTTCTTTTTAGCGGTTGCCATTTGGGGTTACGATCCGTTACGAGGTTTTCTGCCCCGCAAGGGTGGCGCTGCCGCTTAGAACTATAAGGAGTTCCAATGAACTTTATAACAAAGTCAGTTTATTTGTTTTCTCGAATAAGAACAGGCGCTTTGGCATGCCTTGTTGCGTTGGCGGGCTTTTCCCCGGCAATGGTGGTGGCGAACACCGACGTAGATATTGAATGGCCGTGTATACAAGGGTATGTGCCTGAGGTGGCCATAGCAGTAGTATGGCCTGAACCGATTGAAGAGGATGCTATTGGCAGCTGGCTCAAAGACAAAGAGGTTAAAAAAGTGGTCAATGAGCTGGGTGATCTCGAGTCACTCAGTGATGCAGCTCGAGATCGTATACAGACATTTGCCGAATCGGTTCCTGAAGACCAACGAATTGATGTCTATAACAAAGTGGCAGATGGGGTTGTCTACAGATTCAACCAGCGACGCAGTGACTACTTCAAAGGTATTCGTAAATTTACCCGGCAACAAATTGTTATGTCTCAGCAGGTACAGTCGCATTTAAATGAGCTGGTTGCTCTAGAGGGTAAGACGGACGCCGACTCGCTTAAAAGGGTTTCCGAGATACGAGAAACTACGGCATGGCAGCAAAGAATATTTGATCGACGTGAGAGTGCCATTCGTCTTTTATGCGAAGCGCCGGTAGACCTTGAAACAGTGATGGGAGACATTCTGCGGGATTTGGCCCAGTATCTACCGTAGTAACTGGTGTGTGATGCCGCAACAATTGTTTGCCACGGTGTGTGTCTATGAAAAAGCTGGATGATGAATTAAATAAGGCTTCAACCGACAACCAACCTCTGTTGCCAGTTGACGATGAACTTATTGCCAGACGCTATTATTTGTCTCGTATGGCAGCCGCTGGAGGATCACTTTTTTTATCAGGTGCAGCGGCAGAGGAGAAATCGAATGACATGCCTCTCGATTTTGGTTTTATCAAGCAACCACCCGGTGACTTGTACTCGTTAGGAAGGCACCGGCTTCATTCGCTGTATGAAGGCGATGGTGAAGTCACCGTTCTTTTTGAGCCGGGTTTGGGTGGTTCTTCACTTGAATGGTTACCAATTACAGAAAGCCTGAAAAGTAAGGTACGAACATGTCTATACGATCGCGCAGGTTATGCGTGGAGCGACCCGGGGAGTAACCCGCGTCATGTGGTGAAGCTGGCGTATGAAGCCAGGCAGTTACTTGGCGAACTGAAGGTTGATAAAAAAGTAATATTGGTTGGGCACTCATACGGTGGGTTGATCATGCGTCAGTTAGCGTCAACCATGCCAGACAGTGTGATTGGTTTAATACTGGTCGATGCATCGCATGAAGATCAGTTCAGCCGTTTGGCTGGTGAAAGCAATGTGTCGATGTTACCTACCTCGGAAAACTTTGTGGTAGCTGCGCCTGAATTACCGGCCGGCTTACGTGATGATATTCGACGCAAAATTCTCGCGTTTTCCCGCATGCGCAAAACCTATACGGCGCTGCATGCCGAGATCGCGTCGTTTCGCGATTCGTGCACCTATATAAAAGCAAATCGTCAGGTATTTGATTTTCCGGTGTTTGTTATCAGTCGAGGTCTGGATCCGTACGCTGACGACAATGCGACGGGTAATAAAAATAGAATCTGGCACGAACTGCAGACAGAATTTTTGTCTCTTAGCGATGACGCGGAACAAAGAATTGCAGATAACAGTGGCCATCACATCCATATTGATCAACCCGAATTGATTAAAGATGCGATAGATAAATTGCTGTTAATACAAAGCAAAGCAAAATGACAGACCTAGATAAAAACAAACGGGGTGTTGCTGCGGCAGAGGCTGTTGTGGCGGGTGGCGGGCTGCTTTCACGCAGAAACTTTATTGCCGGCACTGCTGTCGGCGGGTCAATGTTTCTGCCGATGAGAATGGCCGCCGGTGCTTCTTTTGTAAACAAGCCCGATAGCTGGCTTTCAGCCGGTGGGGAATTTACCAATTATGGTGTTCCGCCAGAAACAGGTGAGCATCCTATCCGCTGGATATCGAATCATCCTGCAGTGCCTGGCGAAGGTGTGGCATGGACCCCACATCACCAGTTGCATGGCAGTATCACACCCAACGGCTTGCACTTCGAACGCCACCATAATGGTGTACCGGAAATTAATGCTGATCAGTGGGAACTTGCTATACATGGTTTAGTAGGGCGACCAAGTGCGTTGTCATTAGAAGACTTGCATCGCCTACCCATGCATTCCGAAACCCTTTTCATTGAGTGTGGCGGGAATAGTAACGCGATGTGGCGTCAGCGACCG